>NZ_JBEZYG010000001.1:27630-729711 GCF_040638385.1 Streptomyces sp. NPDC026589 | reverse complement strand
GCCGAGGCGCTCGTCCGCTTCAACGTGCCGTAGGGCGTGATGGCCGTGGCTCGGACCCGGTCGGGCGGGCAGCCGTGTCCCCGGGGCTCCGTGGCCGCCCGGTCGACGTCGAGACGGCCCGGGACACGATCGCCGCCGCCGGGTTCGGGGACGCCGAGGTCACCACGGCCGGGGAGGGCGACCTGTCCGTACGCACAGGGAAGCTCGACAACGACGGCGAACACGCTCTGCGGACAGCCCTCGCCGAGGAGGGCGGCGAGACGACGAAGGTACGGGACGAGCTGATCGGCCCCAGCCTCGGCGATGAACTGCGGCGTAACGCCCTGATCGCCCTGGGGGTGGCCGTCGCCGTTCAGCTGGCCTACTTGGCGGTCCGGTTCCGCTGGACGTTCGCCGTGGCCTCCGTCGGGGCCATGGTGCACGATGTGATCCTCGTGGTGGGGGCCTTCGCCTGGCTGGGACGGCCGGTGGACGGCATCTTCCTGGCCGCCCTGCTCACCGTGATCGGCTACTCGGTCAACGACTCGGTGGTGGTCTTCGACCGGGTACGGGAGACGTGGGGGGCGAACCGGCGGACACCGCTGGACGTCATCGCCCGCCGGGCCGTCCTCCAGACCGTTCCGCGCACGGTGAACACCGGGGTGGGCGCCCTGTTCATCCTGGCCGCCCTCGCGGTGCTGGGCGGCGATTCACTCGCCGACTTCGCGCTCGCCCTGCTCATCGGCATCGTCGTAGGCACGTGGTCGTCGGTGTTCGCCGCCGTACCCGGGGCCATCCTCCTGGAGCGGAACGCCAAGGCCCCGCCGCCCGCCCCCGGGAAGGGGAAGGGGAAGGGCTCGGCAGGCGGGCGCGCGGGCGCGTCCCGGCGCGATCCGCTCGACAACGGAGCGCGCGTCTGAGGTGATCCCGCGCTCCGGCGCCACGACCGGCCGCCACGACCGGCCGCCCCGGCCGGTCGTGGCGCTAGGTCCCGCGTCAAACTCCCGTCGTCGCCCGGAGGGCGGCCTTGAGGGGTCAGGACGGTACGTGCGCGTGCAGATAGGCGGCGGTCTCCCGGTCGGCGGGGAGGAACGTCTCGATGGCCAGCTCGGCCACCGTCACGTCCATCGGAGTGTTGAACGTCGCGATCGACGACACGAACGACAGGACCCGGCCCCCGTGTTCGAGCAGCATCGGCAGCGCGAACGCGACGGAGCGCTCCCGCCCCGTACCGCCCGTACCGCCCGTACCGTCGGCGCGACGGCCCGCCGCGGCCGCCCGCGCGGGGACCGGATAGGCGGCCACCTCGTCGTACAGCGCACGCAGCTCCGGTGAGCGTACGAGGGCGATCTGGCGGCCCATCTGTGCCAGCAGGTCCGCCCGCCACTCCGGGAAGTTCACGATGCGCGGGGCGAGCCCCTCCGGGTGGAGGGTGAGCCGCATGGCGTTCACCGGCGGGGCCAGCAGCTTCTCCGGCACCCCTTCGAGGAGCAGGGCGATCCCCCGATTGGCCGCCACCACCCCGTAGATGCCGTCCACCACGAGCGCCGGATACGGCTCGTACGCCGCGAGCAGCTGGTCGAGGCTTTCGCGGAGGGCGGCCATCGCGGGGTCGTCGAGCGGCGTCTGCGCGTAGCGTGGCGCGTAACCGGCCACCACCAGAAGGGCGTTGCGTTCACGGACGGGTACGTTCAGCTCCTCGGCCAGCCGCAGGACCATGTCCTCGCTGGGCCGGGAGCGGCCCGTCTCGATGAACGAGATGTGGCGGGCCGAGGAGTCGGCGCGAAGGGCCAGCTCCAGCTGGCTGATGCGCCGCTGTTCCCGCCAGTCCCGCAGCAGTGGCCCTACTCCCGTGTCGGGCAAGACAGTCGTCATGCCAAGACCGTAACGTCACCGGCGGGCCGGGGCCGGTACGGGCCGCCCCGGCCCGCTGTGACGCAGGCGCCGATCCACCGAGACCCACGGGAGCCGTTCCATGAGCGCAGAGCCGCTGTCGCCGACCGAGATCGACCGCCGGCTGGAGGGACTGCCCGGCTGGGCGCTGGAAGGTGACCGGATCACCCGGACCTTCCGGTTGCCCTCCCACTTCGCCGCCGCCGCGCTGACGGTCCACATCGCACGGATCCAGGACGAGCTGAACCATCACTCGGACCTGACGCTCGGATACGACACGGTGGCCCTCTCCGTCCACACGCACGACGCGGGAGGCGCGGTCACCGAGAAGGACTTCGCGCTCGCCGCCCGTGGGCCGGCGCCGCCCCGGCCCACGGGGCCGAATAGGCCCACGGGGAGGGGGGCGGTGGGGCCGAATGGTCCGGCGGGGCGGATGGTCCGGCGGGTGCGATCAGCCCCCGGCCCCGGGCCGCGCCGCGGTGGAAGCTGATCGGACCCACCGGACCGGGACCGGGAGCTCAGGCCACCGTGCCGAACCTCGGGTGCGCGCCGAGCCACCGCGCGTAGCTCGGGCTGCGCGACACCGCCTCGGCGTAGGCCGCGCGGGTCGCTCCGGCCACCGTCCCCGCCGCGGCGTCCGCGGCGGGGGAGTGCGGGTGCCAGCCCACCAGATGACGCCAGCTGAGCGGTGCGCCGACCAGCGGTCTGGTCACCAGGCCGGGCGCCGGCGGGAACGTCGCCCGGCACAGCCCGATCGCCCGCCCCACCTGCACCAGATGGACGACGGACGAGGTGTCCGTCTCGTACACCGACACCGGGGTGAAGCCCGACCGCGCGCAGGCCGCGGTGAAGCAGTCGGCGAAGCAGCCTTCGCCGGGCACGTCCGCCCAGCACTCGTCCGCGAGGGCCGCCAGCTCCAGCTCCGTCTCACCGGCCAGGGCGTGATCCTCCGGCAGCATCACGAAGACCGGGTCCACACCCACGACCTCCCAGACCAGCCGGTCCGCCAGCGGCGGCGGGCTCTCACCGCACGTTCCGATCAGCGCGAAGTCCAGCCGGCCGTCGATCACCAGCGAGGCGATCTCGCCGACCGACCACGAGGTGTGCGTCGACACCGGCACCGACGGGTGGGCGGCGGCCATCCGGTCCACCAGGCCGCCGAGCAGCGGACCGTGCGTGCCGCCCAGCCGGAACCGGTCCAGCGACCCCGTGGCATTGGCGAACCGCACCGCCTCCGCCTGGAGTTCACTGACTGCGGGCAGCACCACCCGGGCCCGCCCCAGCACCAGTTCGCCGAGGGGGGTGGCCCGCGCCCCGGTGTGGTCGCGGTCGAACAGAGAGCCGCCCAGGGCCTTCTCGATCCGCCGCAACTGAGCGCTGAGGGCAGGCTGGGCAAGCCCCAGGGTGGCGGCGGCCTTGGTGAGGCTGCCCGTGTCGGCAATGGCACGGACCGTTCGCAGATGGCGCAACTCGAGCTCCATAAGGGCAAGTTATGGGCCCAGGAGCACCCCGGCAATATGTGCGCTCCGCCTACCGTTCGGTCGGTGTACACGGGGTGTACTCCGCCGGCCCGGTCGGCGGGGTGCGGCGTTCCGGTTCAGCCCTGCCAGGCACCGTCCCCGGCGGCTCGGAGACGATGTCGGAGAAGTGCGTCGGCTCCCGTCCCAGGACCCGCTCCACGCCGTCCGTCGCCGCCGTGTGGTGGCCGTCCAGCGGCGTCGCGAACCGTTCGGCCAGGAACTCCGCCTCCGGGCCGGCCCCCTCGAACCCTGCCGGCGGCCACCTCGATTTGCCGGACCGGCAAAGAAGATTGCCGGGCGACCGTCCCTCGGAGAGGCTGATCCCATGAGCAGCCACGCCGGTCACGGCCACCACGACGCGCACGCACCCGCCACGCCCGCCCACGCCCACGCCCCTGCCCACGCCCATGTGCACGGGCCGGGCGGCGACCCTGCGACGGACATCGACTGGGACGTCCTCGGGCCCCTGCTGGAGCAGGAGGCCGCACTCAACGGCGCACAGTACGAGGAGGCGGCCCGCTGGATCGCCGCCCTGCCCACCGCGCCGAAGGTCCGCCGGGTCCTGGACATCGGCAGCGGCCCCGGCGTCGTCTCCTGCCTGTTGGCCGAGGTCTTCCCCGAGGCCGAAGTGGTGGCGGTGGACGCGACGCCGGCTCTCCTGGAACGCGCGAAGAACCGCGCGCGGCGCCTCGGCGTGGTTGACCGCTTCCAGACCCTGGAAGCCGAACTCCCCGCGGACTTCGACAGGTTGGGCGAGGCCGATCTGATCTGGGCGGGCAACTCCCTGCACCACCTGGGTGACCAGCGCGCCGCTCTGGCAGGCTTCGCCGGGCTCCTGCGGTCCGGCGGCACGGTCGCGCTCGTCGAGGGTGGCCTGCCCACCCGGCGGCTGCCCCGCGACATCGGCATCGGACAGCCCGGCCTGGAGGCCCGTATGGGCGCGGCCGCCGCCACGCGCTTCCAGCACATGCGGTCCGAACTTCCGGGAGCGAAGCGGGAGACCGAGGACTGGAGCGCGCTCTTCGCCGCGGTCGGCCTCGTCCCGCAGGGCACCCGGAGCTTCCTCCTCGACCTGCCCGCCCCGCTCTCGGGTCCCGCCCGCGACCATGTCGTCGCGAGCATCACCCGCGAGCGCGAGGTACTGGGCGAACTGCTGTCGGCCGAGGACAGCGCGGTACTGGACCGGCTCCTGGACCCCGAGGACCCCGAAGGCCTTCACCACCGCCCCGATGTCCACCTGCTCACCGCCCGCACGGTCCACCTCGGCCGCCGCGGCTGAACCGGCGACGCTGCCCGGCTGCCCCGCTGCCCTACGACACCGGCTCCAACCGCCACCACTGGAAGGGGGAGTCGGTGTCCTCCCACTGCTGAATCGTGCCGCCGGCCTCGGTGGAACGGTCCGCGACCTCCATGACGAGCCCGCTGATGAAACTCACCAGGGTCACCGTCCCGGGCGCCTCCGCGTGCTGCTCGATCAGCCACTCCTGGGCGCCGAAGTTGTTGGCCTTCCACTGCTGGACGCGGGTGCCGTTCGACGTATCGGCATTGGCCACGTCGAGCCGCTTCCCGCTGTGCTCGTTGACCAGGTGGAAGAGGGCCGCGCCCTCGTGCACCGGGGCCAGCCGCCACACCTGCGCGGCCGTCCCGTCGTCCGCGCCCTGCTGGACCCGGGCCCCACTGCCCTTGGCCGCGCCGTACACCTCCAGCACCAGCTTGCTGCCGACGTTGCGCAGGCGGTACGGACCCGCCTCGACGACGGGCGCGAGTTCGCCGCTCATGTTTCCCTGTCTCCCCGGTTCGACCTGTGTACCGCTGTGCTGCCGCCGGCGCACCGGCTGACGACGGCGCCCCCACCGGGACCGGTGGGGGCGCCGTCGGCCGGACGCTCAGGCGCCGACGTTGAACTCCGCCGGGTCGGGGCCGAGCCGCTTGCCCTCGTCCAGGGCCGCGAAGGCGGCGAGATCGTCGGCGTCCAGCTCGAAGCCGAACACGTCGAGGTTCTCCTTGATCCGCGACGGGGTCACGGACTTCGGGATCACGATGTTGCCGGTCTGCAGATGCCAGCGCAGCACCGCCTGGGCGGGTGTACGGCCGTGCTTCTGGGCGATGGCGACGACCGTCGGCACCTCCAGCAGGCCCTTGCCCTGGCCCAGCGGCGACCACGCCTCGGTGGCGATGCCGTGCTCGGCGTGGAAGGCGCGGAGCTCGGCCTGCTGGAGCTGCGGGTGCAGCTCGATCTGGTTGACGGCCGGCACCACGGAGGTCTCGGCGAGCAGCCGCTTCAGGTGCTCGGGAGGGAAGTTCGACACGCCGATGGCCTTCGCGCGGCCGTCGGCGAGGATCTTCTCGAACGCCTTGTACGTGTCGGTGTACGCGTCCTTCGCCGGGACCGGCCAGTGGATCAGGTACAGGTCGACGTAGTCCAGGCCGAGCTTGTCCAGCGAGGCATCGAAGGCGCGCAGGGTGCGGTCGTGGCCCTGTTCGCTGTTCCACAGCTTCGTGGTGACGAAGAGCTCGTCACGGGCGATGCCGGAGGCGGCGATGGCCTTGCCGGTGCCGGTCTCGTTCTCGTAGATCGCGGCGGTGTCGATGCTCCGGTACCCGGTCTCGACGGCCGTGGCGACCGCCTTCTCCGCCTCGTCGTCCGGCACCTGCCAGACGCCGAAACCGAGCTGCGGCATGTCGAGGCCGTTGTTGAGGGTGATGGAGGGGACCTGGCTCACGAGCGATCGATCCTAACGTCGTCGGTTGATAACTCCCCACGACAACGACCGGGCAGGCCACAGCATTCCCGGCCCCCTCCGGCAGCCTCGATCGTGCCGCCGTGCCGCCGCCGGATCAGTGGTACAGCGCGTCGACCTCGACCGCGTACGCCGTCTCGATCGCCTTGCGCTTCAGCTTCAGCGAGGGCGTCAGCAGCCCCGTCTCCTCGGTGAACGGATGGGCCAGGATCCGGAACGTACGGATCGACTCGGCCTGGGACACCGCCGTGTTGGCGGCCACCACCGCCCGGCGGACCTCCATCTCCAGGTCCGGGTCGCGCACCAGGTCGGCCGGGCCGAGCGGGGTGCGGCCCTGCATCGACAGCCAGTGGTCCACGGATTCCTGGTCGACGGTGACGAGCGCCGCGATGTACGGGCGGTCGTTGCCGACGACGATGCACTGCGCCACCAGCGGATGCGCTCGTACGCGTTCCTCCAGACCGGCCGGGGAGACGCTCTTGCCGCCGGATGTCACCAGGATCTCCTTCTTCCGCCCGGTGATCGTCAGATAGCCGTCCTCGTCCAGCGCACCGAGATCCCCGGTGGCGAGCCAGCCGTCCCGCAGCACCGCCCGGGTGGCCCCGGGGTTGCCCAGATAGCCGGAGAACACGTTCGGCCCGTGCACCCACACCTCGCCGTCGTCCGCGATGTGCACCGACGTCCCCGGAATCGGCTGCCCGACCGTGCCGTACCGGGTGCGCTCGGGAGGGTTCGCCGTCGCCGCGGCGGTCGACTCGGTCAGCCCGTACCCCTCGAAGACGCTCACCCCGGCGCCCGCGAAGAACAGCCCGAGCCTGCGGTCCATGCCCGAGCCGCCCGACATCGCGTGGCGTACCCGGCCGCCCATCGCGTCGCGGACCTTCTTGTAGACGACCTTGTCGAAGAACTGGTGCTGCATCCGCAGCCCGGCCGAGGGACCGGGACCGTCCCCGAACGCCTTCTGCTCCATGGCCTCGGCGTACTTCACCGCGATGTCGACGGCCTTGTCGAACGGCCCGGCCCTGCCCTCCGCCTCGGCCTTGCGGCGGGCCCCGTTGAACACCTTCTCGAAGATGTACGGCACCGCCAGGATGAACGTCGGCCGGAACGTCACCAGGTCCGGCATCAGCGCGTTCGCGGACAGCTCCGGCTGGTGGCCGAGCTTGACCCGGCCGCGGACCGCGGCGATCTCGACCATCCGCCCGAAGACGTGGGCCAGCGGCAGGAAGAGGAGGGTGGCCGCCTCGTCGCCGGGCTTGGAGTGGAACACCGGCTCCCAGCGCGTGACCATCGTGTCGCTCTCGAACATGAAGCTCGCGTGGGTGATCACGCACCCCTTGGGGCGGCCCGTCGTCCCCGAGGTGTAGATGACGGTCGCCACGGAGTCGGGCGTCACCGCGCGCCGGTGCCGCTGCACCACCTCGTCGTCGATGTCCGCACCCGCCCCGAACAGCTCGTCCACCGCTCCGGCGTCCAGCTGCCACAGCCGCTTAAGTCGCGGCAGCCGGTCGATCACCGAGCCGACGGTCATCGCGTGGTCCTCGTGCTCGACCATCACCGCCACCACCTCGGCGTCGTGCAGCATCCACAGGACCTGCTCGGCGGAGGAGGTCGGGTAGATCGGCACCGACTGGGCCCCGACGGTCCAGAGCGCGAAGTCGAAGAGCGTCCACTCGAAGCGCGTACGGGACATCAGCGCGACCCGGTCGCCGAAGCGCACCCCATGCGCGATCAGTCCCTTGGCCAGGGCCAGCACCTGATCGCGGAAGCCCGCAGAGGTCACATCACGCCACTGGCCCCCGGCGTCCTTGCGGCCGAGCGCGACGCGGTGCGGATCGTCCTCCGCGTAGTCGAAGACCACATCGGCCAGACCGCCGACCTGAGGTGCCGCCGGCATGGGTGGGACAGTGAAATCGTGCAATGACATGCTCCTCGTGGCGCTCCGCACAGCGCCGCGACGCTACCCCAAGCGGGGGCCCGGCGGGAGGGGCCCGGACCCTTCGGACACCGTGTCGTCCGCCCAGGTCAACCGTCGAAATCCGGCCAGATGGGCAAGGCTCGGGCGTCCGTCCTGCCCAGTTCTGACGGAGGGGTAAGCGGCTCGCGCCGGAATCTCCACCGAATCCGACCGCGGCGACCACGGTGACCACCGACCACAGCGAAGACGGCGACCACCGCGACCACCGTGAAGGACGGCGATCACCGCCACCCCCGCGAAGACGGCGATCACCGCCACCCCCGCGAAGACGGCGACCACCGCGAAGACCGCGCAGACGGCGATCACCGCGAGTCCGCGGGGGCGCGCTACGGTCCCTCCCCGCCACCGGTCCCGCGGTGCAGCCGGTCGCCGCCCGCCAGGATCGCGGAGGCCAGCGCGTCGGCCGCCTCCTGGGCCGCGCCCCGGCGGTTCGCGTACAGCAGGACGAAGTCGACGCCGCCGAGCTCCGGCAACCCTGCCCTGGCCGGAACCGGCACCAGCCCCGGCGGGATCATCCCCCGGGAGTGCGCCATCACTCCCAGGCCCGCCCGCGCCGCCGCGACCAGGCCGCTCAGGCTCGTACTCGTGCAGGCGATCCGCCAGGCCCGCCCGTGCTCCTCCAGCACCTCCAGGGCGCGGGCACGGGTGATGGCCGGCGGCGGGAAGACGACCAGCGGCACGGGGTGCTCCGGATCGACCCGCAGCTGCGGCGCGCCGATCCAGTCCAGCGCGTCCTGCCACATCAGCTCACCATGGGTATCACCGGTCGGCCGCTTGGCCAGCACCAGGTCCAGCCGGCCCGCCGCGAGCTGACGGTGCAGCGTCCCGGACAGCTCCACGGTGAGCTGGAGCTCGACCTCCGGATGGTCGCGGCGGAAGGACTCCAGGATCTCGGGGAGCCGGGTCAGCACGAAGTCCTCGGACGCCCCGAACCGCAGTCGGCCGCGCAGCCGGGTGCCCGCGAAGAAGGCGGCGGCCCGCTCGTGCGCGGACAGGATCGTCCGGGCGAAGCCGAGCATCGCCTCGCCGTCCTCGGTGAGGTCGACGCGATGGGTGTCCCGGGCGAACAGCTGCCGCCCGGCCGCCCTCTCCAGCCGCCGCACGTGCTGGCTGACGGTGGACTGGCGGATGCCGAGCCTGCGCGCGGCCTGGGTGAAGCTCAGGGTCTGGGCCACGGCGAGGAAGGTACGCAGCTGGGTGGGGTCGTACGTGGCGTCCATGGATCCACGTTATCGGGATCCGTGATGACAGTCAGAGCGGTATGAGTGATTCCCGATGGGGAGGATCGGGAGCAGGATGGACCCGCCGAAACGGCCCGCCGCCGGCACGCGGGACCGCCGGCACGCAGGATCGCCCGCGCGACGCCCGTATGTACGGAGACCGCATGTACGCGTAGGGCCGCCCGCGGCAGCGGCACGCACGGCTGTCCGCCCGGCACGGCGGACCGACCCCTGGAGACCTCGACAGATGACCCGCCGCATCCCGAGACCGCCGTCCTGGCTGCCGGTCGACGCCTACATACTGGCGCTGGCCGCGACCGTGGCCCTCGCGGCGCTGCTGCCCGCCCGGGGAACCGCCGCCGACGTGGCGGGCGGGGCCTCCACCGGCGCGGTCTCCCTGCTGTTCTTCCTCTACGGGGCGCGGCTCTCCGCGGCCGAGGCGCTCGACGGGCTCAAGCACTGGCGCCTCCACCTCACCGTTCTGGCCTGCACCTTCGTGGTCTTCCCCCTGCTGGGGCTGGCGAGCGGCGGACTGGTGCCGTACGTGCTGACGCCCGAGCTCCAGGCGGGCTTCCTCTTCCTGTGCCTGGTCCCCTCGACGATCCAGTCGTCCATCGCCTTCACCTCGATCGCCCGGGGCAATGTGCCCGCCGCGATCTGCGCCGGGTCCTTCTCCAGCCTCGCCGGGATCCTCGTGACCCCGCTGCTCGCCGCCCTGCTCCTCGGTTCGGCCGGGGGCGGGTTCTCGGCGGACTCCCTGCTGAAGATCGTGCTCCAGCTGTTCGTCCCGTTCCTCGCCGGACAGGTGCTGCGCCGCTGGGTCGGGGGTCTCCTCACCCGGCACAAGAAGGTTCTCGGCCTGGTCGACCGGGGGTCGATCCTGCTCGTCGTCTATACCGCGTTCAGCGAGGGGATGGTCGCCGGCGTCTGGCGCCAGATCACCCCGACCCGGCTCGGCGCGCTGCTCGCCGCCGAGGCGGTCCTGCTGGCGCTGATGCTCACCCTGAGTTGGTACGGGGCGCGGCGGCTCGGGTTCGGCCGGGCGGACCGGATCGCCATCCAGTTCGCCGGGTCGAAGAAGAGCCTGGCGGCCGGGCTGCCGATGGCGACCGTGCTCTTCGGGGCCCATGCGAGCCTCGCGGTACTGCCACTGATGCTCTTCCACCAGCTGCAGCTGATGGTCTGCGCGGTGATCGCCAAGCGCCGCTCCCGCGATCCCAAGCCGCCCAAGGACCCGGCGGATTCGGATTCCCCTTCCGAGGCGTTGTCGGACCCGCCGGTTACGGTGAGCCGGTAGCCGGTAGCCGGTAGCCGGTAGCCGGTAGCCGGTAGCCGGTAGCCGACAGCGAGGAAGCGCCATGAGTGACGAGTCCGGTACGCCCGCCGACGACTTTCCGCACGGGGCGGGCAATCCGGCCCGGCGTGCCCTGCGGGCGGCGGGCCACACCCGCCTCGCCCACCTCACGACCGTGACCGCGGCGGAGGTGCTCGCGCTGCACGGGGTCGGCCCGAAGGCGATCAGGGTCCTGCGCGAGGCGCTGGCCGCCGAGGGCCTGTCCTTCGCGGGGGAGTGAGGCCCCGTACGCCCCGGGCCTCCCCGCACCGGGCCTCCCCGCCCCAGGGCTCCCCGCACCGCGCCTCCCCGTCCCAGGGCTCCCCGCACCGGGGCTCCGCCCCCTCCGCGCCTCAGCCCTGGCGTACCGCCGCCTCCAACACGATCCGGTGCTCACCGGCGTACACGTTCATCGACGGGCCGCGCAGGAAGCCGACCAGCGTCAGTCCGCTCTCCGCCGCCAGGTCCACGGCCAGTGACGACGGCGCCGAAACCGCGGCGAGCACCGGGATCCCCGCCATCACGGCCTTCTGCGCCAGCTCGAACGAGGCCCGCCCCGACACCAGCAGAACGGCCCGGGACAGGGGCAGCCGGTGGTCCGTCAGCGCCCGGCCCACCAACTTGTCGACCGCGTTGTGCCGGCCGACGTCCTCGCGTACGTCCAGCAGTTCGCCCTCCTCGGAGAAGAGCGCGGCACCATGCAGGCCCCCCGTCCGGTCGAACACCCGCTGCGCGGCCCGCAGCCGGTCCGGGAGGGCGGACAGCAGCTCCGGGGTGACCCGCACCGGGGGAGCGTCGGCCACGGGGTGCCGGGTCGTGGTGCGCACCGCGTCCAGGCTGGCCTTGCCGCACAGGCCGCACGAGGAGGTGGTGTAGACGTTCCGCTCCAGTGTGATGTCGGGGACGCGGACGCCGGGCGCGAGCTTCACGTCCACCACGTTGTAGCTGTTCACCCCGTCCGCGGTCGCCCCGGCGCAGTAGACGATCGACTGCACCTCGTCCCCCTCGGCGATCACCCCCTCGCTGACGAGGAAGCCGGCCGCCAGCGCGAAATCGTCGCCCGGCGTACGCATGGTGATGGCCAGCGGTCGGCCGTTCAGGCGGATCTCCAGAGGTTCCTCCGCCACCAGGGTGTCCGCGCGGGAGGAGACGGCACCGTCCCGGATGCGGAGGGTGCGGCGGCGTTCGGTGGCCCGTCCCATGGGTGTGAACCCCGATTCTGTCTGTGTGCGATGGCTTCGGTCCGGATGGGCGAAGCCGGAACCCGACCCCGTCATTGTCCGGTACCCGCACCGGGCGTGTCGCAGCCACGGCTTAAGCACGCTGACCAGGCTGTTGTCAACGCTCCAACGTGTGGGCCGGATTCCTGTGGGAACACGTGCCCCTGTACCCGGCGGTAGCGACCAAGACTGGACGTTTCCTGCCCTACCCGACGATGGGAACCCGTATGACCGGCTCACGTGTCGTGGCGCTCGGCCACTACCAGCCCGCCAAGGTGCTCACGAACGACGATCTGGCGGCCATGGTCGACACGAGCGACGAGTGGATCACCAGCCGGGTCGGTATCAAGACCCGCCATGTGGGTGGCCCCGACGAGCCGGTGGACGAGATGGCCGCGCACGCGGGAGCCAAGGCGCTGGCCACGGCCGGGCTGACGCCCTCGGACGTCGATCTGGTCCTCGTCGCCACCTCCACGGCGATCGACCGGTCCCCGAGCATGGCGGCGCGGGTCGCGGCGCGGCTGGGCATGGGCTCGCCCGCGGTGATGGACATCAACGTGGTGTGCTCCGGCTTCACGCACGCGCTGGCCACCGCCGACCACGCGATCCGGGCCGGTGCGGCGACCCGGGCGCTGGTCATCGGCGCCGACAAGATGGCCGACATCGCGGACTGGACCGACCGCTCCACCTGCGTCCTGCTCGGCGACGGGGCGGGCGCGGCGGTCGTCACCGCCGACCCGACGGCCCCCGACACCCCGGAGGGGCCCGGCATCGGACCGGTGCTGTGGGGCTCCGTGCCGGAGATGGGCAACGCGGTCCGGATCGAGGGGACGCCGCCGCGCTTCGCGCAGGAGGGCCAGTCGGTCTACCGCTGGGCCACCACCCAGCTCCCCCCGATCGCCCGCCGGGTCTGCGAGAAGGCCGGCGTCGCCCCGGAGGATCTGGGGGCCGTCGTCCTGCACCAGGCCAATCTGCGGATCATCGAGCCGGTCGCCCGCAAGATCGGCGCGGTCAACGCCGTCATCGCCCGGGACGTGGTGGACTCCGGCAACACCTCGGCCGCCTCCATCCCGATGGCGCTGTCCAAGCTGGTCGAGCGCGGCGAGGTCGCCTCCGGCGCGCCCGTCCTCCTCTTCGGCTTCGGCGGAAACCTCTCCTACGCGGGCCAGGTCATCCGCTGCCCCTGACCCTCCGCCGCCCTTGACTCCTCGCACAGCGCTTGCCTCCTTCCACGGCGCCTGCGTGAGCTCCGACCCAGAACCTTTGTCCTGAGTGTGGAGAAAGTTGGAGCGGATTCCTGCGCAACTTCTTCCCACCCCGGGAAAGCGCTGCTACGTTCCCCTCGAAAGCCCGACGGACTGGCCGATGTGGCGGGGAGGGACGCGTGAGACGCATGACGGCACGACCCGCGAACGCGCATCAGGCGCGGCTGCTCCGACTGCTGCGCGACGGGGGCCCCAACTCCCGTGCGCAACTGGGTGATCAGGTCGAGCTGTCGCGCTCGAAGCTCGCCGTCGAGGTGGACCGGCTGCTGGAGACCGGCCTGGTGGTGGCCGACGGACTCGCCGCATCACGCGGCGGGCGCCGCTCGCACAACATCCGGCTCGCTCCCGAACTGCGGTTCCTCGGGGTCGACATCGGCGCCACCTCGATCGACGTGGCCGTCACCAACGCGGAGCTGGAGGTCCTGGGACACCTCAATCACCCGATGGATGTGCGCGAGGGCCCCGTCGCCGTCTTCGAACAGGTGCTGTCGCTGGCCGCCAAGCTGCGGGCCTCCGGACTCGCCGAGGGCTTCGACGGCGCGGGCATCGGGGTCCCCGGCCCCGTCCGCTTCCCCGAGGGCGTGCCGGTCGCGCCGCCGATCATGCCGGGCTGGGACGGTTTCCCGGTCCGCGAGGCGCTCAGCCAGGAGCTGGGCTGCCCCGTCATGGTCGACAACGACGTGAACCTCATGGCGATGGGGGAGCAGCACGCGGGCGTGGCCCGCTCCGTGGGCGACTTCCTCTGCGTCAAGATCGGTACGGGCATCGGCTGCGGCATCGTCGTCGGCGGCGAGGTCTACCGCGGTACGACCGGCAGCGCAGGGGACATCGGGCACATCCAGGTGGACCCTGACGGCCGGGCCTGCGCCTGCGGCAACAAGGGCTGCCTGGAGGCGCACTTCAGCGGCGCCGCCCTCGCCCGGGACGCGGAGGACGCGGCCCGTGAGGGCCGCTCGCCCGAGCTCGCCGCCCGGCTGGCGGCGGCGGGCCGCCTCAGCGCCGCCGACGTGGCGGCCGCCGCCGCTGCCGGTGACGCCGCCGCGCTCGACCTGATCCGCGAAGGCGGCAATCGACTGGGCCAGGTGATCGCGAGCCTGGTCAGCTTCTTCAATCCCGGTCTGGTGGTGATCGGCGGCGGGGTCACCGGCCTCGGTCACAACCTCCTCGCCAGTGTCCGCACCCAGGTCTACAAGCAGTCCCTGCCCCTGGCCACCGGCAACCTCCCCATCGTGCTGGGCGAGTTGGGGCCCACCGCCGGAGTGATCGGCGCGGCCCGGCTCATCAGCGACCACCTCTTCTCACCGGCCTGACCACAGGGCCACAACGCACCACCGCATTGGTCAGGTACCCGGCATCAGCCAGGTACTAGTCAGGTACTCGTCCGTACTCGCACGTCAGGTACCAGTCAGCAGCCGTTCGCGGTGCCGCCGGCTCCACGGCACCTCCAGCCCTGCGCCCTGTCCGCTCACCGGCCCTCCCCGGCCCCTCGGCACCGCCCGAGCAGGGGAGACCCCATTCGCCGAGGGGATTCGTCATGGCACCAGAACCACCCCTGCTCACCATGTCCGGCATCACCAAGCTCTTCCCGGGCGTCCGCGCCCTGGACGGCGTCGACCTGGAGGTCCAGGCCGGCGAGGTCCACTGCCTCCTCGGCCAGAACGGTGCGGGCAAGTCCACCCTCATCAAGGTGCTCGCCGGAGCCCACCAGCCCAATGACGGCGAGATCACCTGGCGCGGCGAAACCGTCCAGCTCAAGTCGCCGATCGCGGCCATGCGCCTGGGCATCGCGACCATCTACCAGGAACTCGACCTGGTCGAGGGCCTGTCGGTCGCCGAGAACGTCTTCCTCGGCCACGAGCCGACCAGCGCCGGCTTCATCGTCCGCACGGGGGAGGGGCGTTCCGCCGCGCAGGCGCTCCTGGCGCGTCTCGGGCACCCGGAGATCGACCCCGCCCGGCACGTCGGGGACCTCTCCGCCGCCCAGCAGCAGATCGTCTCCATGGCCAGGGCGCTCTCCCACGACGTCCGGCTCATCGTGATGGACGAGCCCTCCGCCGCCCTCGACCCCGACGAGGTCGACAACCTCTTCCGGATCGTCGACGGCCTCACCGCCGACGGGGTGGCCGTCGTCTACATCTCGCACCGGCTGGAGGAGATCCGACGCATCGGCGACCGGGTCACCGTCATCAAGGACGGCAGGACCGTGGCCGTCGGGCTGCCCGCCGCCGACACACCCACCCGCGACATCGTTGCCATGATGACCGGCCGGGACGTCGCCTATGTCTTCCCGCCGCGCTCGGAAGAGTCGGCCCCCGCCACCACCGAACCCGTACTCCGCGTCCAAGGTCTGTCCCGCAAGGGCGAGTTCGCCCCCGTCGACCTGGAGCTGCGGCCCGGCGAGATCGTCGGCCTCGCCGGACTCGTCGGCTCGGGACGCTCCGAGATCCTGGAGACCATCTACGGAGCCCGTAAGGCGTCCACCGGGACCGTCACCGTCGCCGGAGAACAGCTCCGCCCCGGCAGCGTCCGCGCCGCCGTCGCCGCGGGCATCGGCCTCGCGCCCGAGGAACGCAAGGCGCAGGCCCTGCTCATGACCGAGTCGGTCACCCGCAACGTCTCGGTCTCCTCCCTCTCCCGCTTCGCCCGGATCGGCTGGATCGACCGGGGCGGGGAGCGGAAGGCCGCGCGGAGCGCCACCCGCGAACTGCAGATGCGGCCCGACAACCCGGACGCCGCCGTCCGCACCCTCTCCGGCGGCAACCAGCAGAAAGCCGTCCTCGCCCGCTGGCTGCTGCGCGGCTGCCGGGTCCTGCTGCTGGACGAACCCACCCGTGGCGTCGACGTCGGCGCGCGCGCCGAGCTCTACGCCGTGATCCGCCGGCTGGCCGACGAAGGCCTCGCCGTACTGCTCGTCTCCAGCGAAGTGCCCGAAGTCCTGGGCCTCGCCGACCGGGTGCTGGTGCTCCGCGAAGGCCAAGTGGTCCACACGGCCCCCGCCCAGGAGCTCGACGAGCACCGCGTACTCGACCTCGTGATGGAAGGGAGCCCGACGCCATGACACAGCCCGCCCCGTCGGCGCAGCACAACGGGCCGGACAAGGGGGCCCTCACCGGCCCCTCCGACGCGCCGCCCCAGAAGCCGGGCGGTGGCATGCCGGCCCTCGGACTTCGGCTGGACGTCCGGATCCTGTCCCTGCTCGGCGTCCTGGCCGCCCTGATCCTGGTCGGCGGCATCACCGAACCGGACGCCTTCCTGGACACCGGGAACCTCCAACTGATCCTGACCCAGGCGTCCGTCATCGGTGTCGTCACCGTCGGCATGACCTTCGTCATCATCAGCGGCGGCATAGACCTCTCCGTCGGCGCCATGGTCGCCCTCGCCTCCGTGTGGGCGACGACCCTGGCCACCCAGGAGTACGGCTTCGCCGGCATCGCGTTCACCGCGGTCGTCGTCGGCCTCGCCGCCGGACTCGTGAACGGCGTCCTCATCGCGTACGGGGGGATGGTCCCGTTCATCGCGACGCTGGCCATGCTCGCCTCGGCGCGAGGCCTCGCCCTCCAGATCACCGACGGCAAGACCCAGATCGTCACCGTGGACTCGGTACTGGACCTCGGCCTGCCCGACTCCTACATCCTGGGCATCCCGCCGCTGGTCATCATGTTCGCCGTGGTCACCGTGGTCGGCTGGCTGATCCTGAACCGGACCACCTTCGGCCGCCGCACCGTCGCCGTCGGCGGAAACGCGGAGGCCGCCCGGCTCGCCGGGATCGACGTCCGCCGCCAGCGCCTCTACCTCTACCTGCTGTCCGGGCTGTGCTGCGGCATCGCCGCCTTCATGCTGATCGTGCTCGCCGGCTCCGGCCAGAACACCAACGGCAACCTGTACGAGCTCGACGCCATCGCCGCCGCGATCATCGGCGGGACCCTGCTCAGCGGCGGCCGGGGCACCATCGTCGGCTCCGTCCTCGGCGTCCTGATCTTCACCACGATCACCAACATCTTCGCTCTCAACAACCTCCAGAGCGACGTCCAGCAGATCGCCAAGGGCGCCATCATCGTCGCCGCCGTCCTCGTCCAGCGCCGCACCATGCGCGGCAGGGAAACCTGAGCGACCGAGCATCCGGCACCGAGTACCCGGCACCGAGTACCCGGCGCCGAGCGCCCCACAACGCACCCCAGCACCCGCACTTCCTACGCACCCACCGGATGAAGGGTCAGACCGTCATGCCAGAAACCAGCCGCAGAGGGCTGCTGTTCGGAACCGCCGCCGTCTCCGCGGGCGCGCTCCTCACCGCCTGTACCAGCAACGAGCCCAAGAAGACCGAGCCCGCCGGCAACAGCGCCCCCGCCGACGACAAGCCCGGCAAGGCCGTCACCATCGGCTTCTCCGGACCGCAGGCCGACCACGGCTGGGCCAACGCCATCAACGTGAACGCCAAGTCCCGGGCGGAGACGTACTCCGACGTGACCCTGGAGACCACCGAGGGCTCCAACGACACCGCCACCCAGATCGGCCAGATCAAGACCCTCATCAACAAGAAGGTCGATGTTCTCGTCATCCTCCCCGCCGACGGCAAGGCCCTCACCCAGGTCGGTCTGGAGGCCATGAGGGCGGGCATCCCCGTCGTCAACCTGGACCGCATCTTCGCCTCCCCGCAGGCGTACCGCTGCTGGGTCGGCGGCGACAACTACGGCATGGGACTCAACGCCGGGCACTACATCGGCGAACGGCTCAAGGACAAGCCGAACGCCAAGGTCGTCGAGCTCGCCGGGATCGACAACCTGGAGCTGACCAAGCAGCGCAGCCAGGGTTTCGCCGACGCCCTGAAGAACTACTCCAACATCAAGCTGGTGGCCCGTCAGGCGGCCGACTTCACCGTCGAGTCCGGCCAGGCCAAGATGGCCCAACTCCTCCAGGCGCAGAAGCAGTTCGACGCCCTCTGGAACCACGACGACGACCAGGGCGTCGGCGCGCTCCGCGCCATCCAGCAGGCGGGCCGCGACGAGTTCATCATGGTCGGCGGCGCCGGCGCCAAGTCCGCGATGGACGCCATCAAGGCCGACGACTCGGTGATCAAGGCCACCGTCCTCTACCCGCCGACGATGGCCGCGTCCGCGATCGACCTGGCACGGGCCCTGGGCCAGGGCAAGGGCGTCAGCGGTCTCTCCGAGATGGAGATCCCGACCTCCCTGACCCTGTACTCCGCGGTCGTGACCAAGGACAACATCGACCAGTACCTGCCGACGGGCTTCAACTGACCGGGACTCCGGGGGGTGCTCGGAGCGCATCCCCCGGCCCGTTACCGCACACCGATGAGGAGGAAGTCCGCATGGCCCGTAGTCAAGAGACGGAAACGCAAGCCCCAGCCCCTTCGCCGCAGGAGGCGCCGGGAACGCTCGGGGTCGGCATGGTCGGATACGCGTTCATGGGCGCCGCCCACTCGCAGGGCTGGCGCACCGCCGGACACGTCTTCGACCTGCCCCTGCGACCCGCTCTCGCCGCGATCTGCGGACGCGACCGCGCGGCGGTCGACGCCGCAGCGGCCCGGCACGGCTGGGCGGCCGCGGAGACCGACTGGCGGGCACTGATCGCCCGGGACGATGTCCAGCTGATCGACATCTGCACCCCCGGCGACAGCCATGCGGAGATCGCCATCGCCGCTCTGGAGGCGGGCAAACACGTCCTGTGCGAGAAGCCGCTCGCCAACACCGTCGCCGAGGCGGAGGCGATGGTCCGCGCCGCCGAGGCCGCCTCCGCCCGCGGGCAGGTGGCGATGGTGGGCTTCAACTACCGCAAGGTGCCCGCGATCACCTTCGCCCGGCAGCTCATCGCCGAGGGCCGGCTCGGCCCCCTGCGCCATGTGCGCGCCACCTACCTCCAGGACTGGCTGGTCGACCCGGCCTCACCGCTCACCTGGCGGCTCAAGCGCGAGCACGCCGGGTCCGGCGCGCTCGGGGACCTCGGCGCCCACATCGTCGACCTCGCCCAGTATCTTTCGGGCGAACTGCTCACCGGCGTGTCCGCCGTGGCCGAGACCTTCGTCCGGGAGAGGCCCCTGCTCGCCGGGGCGTCCGCCGGGCTCTCCGGCAGCGCCGGCACGGCGGAGCGGGGCGAGGTGACCGTCGATGACGCGGCGATCTTCACCGGCCGCCTCACCTCCGGCGCACTGGCCTCCTTCGAGGCGACCCGGATGGCGGCGGGACGCAAGAACGCCCTGCGTCTGGAGATCAACGGGGAGCTGGGCTCCCTCGCCTTCGACCTGGAACGGCTCAACGAGCTGTCCTTCCACGACCACACCGAACCCGCCGCCACCGCGGGCTTCCGCCGCATCCTCGTCACCGAACCCGAGCACCCCTACCTGGAGGCCTGGTGGCCGCCGGGCCACGGCCTCGGCTACGAGCACACCTTCGTCCACCAGGCCCGCGACGTGGTGAACACGATCGCCCAGGGCGTCCCTCCCGTACCGTCGTTCGCGGACGGGCTCCAGGTGCAGCGGGTGCTCGCCGCCGTGGAGGAGAGCGCCGCCAAGAACTCCGTACACACCCCGGTCCCGTCCTCGGACCTCAGGAGGTAGCCGCCCATGCCCCGCCCCTTCACCCTGTTCACCGGCCAGTGGGCCGACCTCCCGCTGGAGGAGGTCTGCAAGCACGCCCGGGACTTCGGCTACGACGGCCTCGAACTCGCCTGCTGGGGAGACCACTTCGAGGTCGACAAGGCGCTCTCCGACCCCGGGTACCTGGACAGCAGGCACCAGCTGCTCGACAAGTACGGGCTGAAGTGCTTCGCGATCTCCAACCATCTGGTCGGCCAGGCCGTCTGCGACCACCCGATCGACGAACGCCACCAGGGCATCCTGCCCGCCCGCATCTGGGGCGACGGCGAGCCTGAAGGCGTACGGCAGCGGGCCGCGGCCGAGATCGCGGACACCGCCCGGGCCGCCGCCGCCTTCGGGGTGGACACGGTCATCGGGTTCACCGGCTCCTCCATCTGGCACCTCGTCGCGATGTTCCCGCCCGTTCCGCCGCACATGATCGAGCGGGGGTACGAGGACTTCGCCGAGCGCTGGAACCCGATCCTGGACGTCTTCGACGCCGAGGGGGTGCGCTTCGCCCACGAGGTGCACCCGAGCGAGATCGCGTACGACTACTGGACCACCCAGCGCGCCCTGGAAGCGGTGGACCACCGGCCCGCGTTCGGGCTGAACTTCGACCCGAGCCACTTCGTCTGGCAGGACCTGGACCCGGTGGGCTTCCTCTACGACTTCCGCGACCGGATCTACCACGTGGACTGCAAGGAGGCCCGCAAGCGCCTCGACGGCCGCAACGGCCGCCTCGGCTCGCATCTGCCGTGGGGCGACCCCCGGCGCGGCTGGGACTTCGTCTCCGTCGGCCACGGTGACGTTCCCTGGGAGGACGTCTTCCGGATGCTCCGGTCCATCGGCTACGAGGGACCGGTCTCGGTCGAGTGGGAGGACGCCGGCATGGACCGGCTGCACGGCGCGCCCGAAGCGCTCGCCAGCCTCAAGCGGTTCGACTTCGACCCGCCGTCGGCCTCCTTCGACGCGGCCTTCGGCGGCCGGGAGTAGGGCGCCAGGCCAAGCCCCGGGGCGCGATCCGGTTCACGGTTCTCCGCCCCCGGGGCTGCCTCGCGCTGCCCGAAAACTCCTTTGTCCTGGCGGAAGCAGAAGTTCGACTTACCTGTTGCACAAGGGCTTTCCGTCGAGGACGAACAGGTCTACCGTCCATTTCGTGTACACGACATGACTCGCGTCACCGGGGTCGCTCCCGTCCCCGGTGACGCATGCGCGGCAGTCCCCGCGCGGCACGGCACGGCTACACCCGCCCGTACAACCGGCACTCTCCGGAGGACCTACGTGCACAGAACCAGAAAGCGGCTCCTGGCCCGGACCCGCGTCCGCAAATCGCTCGCGCTGCTCACCGGCGGCCTGCTCGCCGCCGCAACCCTGACCCTGGGCTCCGCCCCCGGCGCCACCGCCCACCCCGGACACCCCGGGCACGACGAGTCCGTGGCGGAGGACTTCCAGCAGGTCACCCTGGCCAAGGGTGCCGAGGAGACCGGCGAGCCCATGTCGCTCGCCGTGCTCCCCGACCGCAGCGTGCTGCACACCTCGCGCAGCGGCGAGCTGCGGATCACCGACAGCGCCGGCAACACCAAGATCTCCGGCACCCTCCCCGTGTACACGCACGACGAGGAAGGCCTCCAAGGCGTCGGCGTCGACCCCGGCTTCGCCGAGAACCGCGCGATCTACCTCTTCTACGCACCGCCGATGGACACCCCCGCGGGCGACGCCCCGGAGACCGGCACCGCGGCCGACTTCGCGAAGTTCGAGGGCGTCAACCGGCTCTCCCGCTTCGTCCTCAACGAGGACGGCACCCTCGACACCGCCAGCGAGAAGAAGGTCCTGGACGTCGCCACCTCGCGCGGCACCTGCTGCCACGTCGGCGGCGACATCGACTTCGACGCCGAGGGCAATCTCTACCTCTCCACCGGCGACGACACCAACCCCTTCGCCTCCGACGGCTTCACCCCGATCGACGAACGCCCCGACCGCAACCCGGCGTTCGACGCCCGCCGCACCTCGGGCAACACCAACGACCTGCGCGGCAAGATCCTGCGCATCAAGGTCGCCGAGGACGGCTCGTACACCATTCCGGAGGGGAACCTCTTCGCGCCCGGGACGGACAAGACGCGCCCCGAGATCTACGCGATGGGCTTCCGCAACCCCTTCCGCTTCTCCGTCGACCAGGCCACCGGCACCGTGTACGTCGGCGACTACGGCCCCGACGCCGGCGCGGCCGACCCCAAGCGCGGACCCGCCGGGAAGGTCGAGTTCGCCCGGGTGACGAAGGCCGCCAACTTCGGCTGGCCCTTCTGCGTGGGCGACAACGAGCCCTACATCGACTACGACTTCTCCACCAAGGCATCGGGCGCCGCCTTCGACTGCGCCGCCCCGAAGAACGACTCCCCGCACAACACCGGGCTCGTCGACCTGCCGCCGGCCGAGGCCGCGTGGATCCCGTACGACGGTGGCTCCCTGCCCGAGTTCGGCACCGGCTCCGAGTCCCCGATGGGCGGACCCGTCTACCGCTACGACGCTGACCTGGACTCCCCGGTGAAGTTCCCCGAGGCCTACGACGGCGACTTCTTCGCCGGTGAGTTCGGCCGCCAGTGGATCAAGCGCATCGAGCAGGACGCCGACGGCGGCGTCCAGTCCATCAACGACGTCCCGTGGTCCGGCACGCAGATCATGGACATGGCCTTCGGGCCCGACGGGGCCCTGTACGTCCTCGACTACGGCCTCGCCTGGTTCGGCGGCGACGAGAACTCCGCGCTCTACCGCATCGAGAACGCCACCGGAGGCCGCTCACCCATCGCCGAGGCCTCGGCGAACAAGACCTCCGGCACCGCACCCCTGAAGGTGAGGTTCTCCTCCGCCGGCACGGCCGACGGCGACGACGACCCGCTCACCTACGCCTGGGACTTCGGGGACGGCGGAACGTCCACCGCCGCCAACCCGACGTACACGTACAAGAAGAACGGCACCTACACCGCCACCCTCACCGCCAAGGACCCGACCGGCCGCACCGGCTCCGCCAGCGTCCATGTCACCGTCGGCAACACCGCCCCGACCGTGGAGCTGGAACTCCCCGAGGACGGGCAGCTCTTCGAGTTCGGTGACGCCGTGCCGTTCAAGGTGAACGTCAGCGACCCGGAGGACGGGGCCATCGACTGCACCAAGGTCGAGGTCAAGTTCACCCTGGGCCACGACAGCCACGGCCACGACATCACCACCGAGCACGGCTGCGAGGGCACCATCAAGACCGCCATGGAAGGCGGCCACGACCCCAACGCCAACATCTACGGCGGCATCTCGGCCTCCTACACCGACAACGGCGGTGGCGGCCAGGCCAAGCTGACCGGCAAGGACGCCGCCCGGCTCCAGCCCAAGCACCGCCAGGCCGAGCACTTCGACGCCTCCTCCGGCGTCACCACCCCGGCCAAGTCGAGCGCGCACGGCGGCAAGACCGTCGGCGACATCCACAACGACGACTGGATCTCCTTCAAGACGTACGTCCTGGGCGGCACCACCAAGCTCACCGCCCGCGTCTCGTCGGCCGGTTCGGGCGGCTTCCTGGAAGTACGCACCGGATCGCCCACCGGCAAGATCCTCGGCTCGGGACCCGTCCCGGTGACCGGCAGCTGGGACACCTTCCAGGACATCGACATCCCGCTGCGCGGTGCGCCCAAGAAGCAGACCGAACTCTTCCTGGTCTTCAAGGGCGGCGACGGAGCGCTCTACGACGTCGACGACTTCGAACTGTCCAACACCCCCGTCGACAAGACCGCCAAGCGTGTCCTGGTCTTCTCCAAGACCGCCGGCTTCCGCCACGACTCGATCCCCACGGGCATCGCGGCCCTGAAGGAGATCGGCAAGGACACCAACATCACGGTCGACTCCACCGAGTCCGCCGCCCAGTTCACCACCAGCAACCTGGCCCGCTACGACGCCGTCGCGTTCCTCTCCACCACCGGTGACGTCCTCAACGCCGAGCAGCAGAAGGCGTTCGAGAACTACGTCGCCACCGGCGGCGGTTACGTCGGCATCCACGCCGCCGCCGACACCGAGTACGACTGGGAGTTCTACGGCGGCCTCGTCGGCGCCTACTTCGACTCCCACCCGCAGATCCAGCCCGCCACCGTCCGCGTCGAGGACCACGACCACCCCGCCACCGCCCACCTGGACGAGGAGTGGCAGCGCACCGACGAGTGGTACAACTACGGCACCAACCCCCGGGACAAGGCCAAGGTCCTCGCCACACTCGACGAGACCACCTACACCGGCGGGAACATGAAGGGCGATCACCCGATCTCCTGGTGCCAGACCTACGAGGGCGGCCGCTCCTTCTACACCGGCCTCGGCCATACCAAGGAGTCCTACGCCGAGCCGGCCTTCCGCAGCCACGTGCTGGGCGGCCTGCGCTACGCCACCGGCCAGGTCAAGGCCGACTGCAAGCCGGACAAGGACTACCGGCCGATCTTCAACGGCAAGACGCTGGAAGGCTGGAAGCAGGCGGGCCCGGGGAAGTTCTCCGTCAGCGACGGCGCCCTGCACTCCGAGGGCGGCATGGGTCTGCTCACCTACCAGGCCAAGGAGCTGAAGTCGTACTCGCTGAAGCTCGACTGGAAGATGACCGGCGACGACAACTCCGGCATCTTCGTGGGCTTCCCGGAGTCCGACGACCCGTGGTCGGCGGTCAACAACGGGTATGAGATACAGGTCGACGCCACCGACGCCGCCGACCGCACCACCGGCGCCGTCTACACCTTCAAATCCGCCAACATCAAGGCCCGTGACCGCGTCCTGCGGCCGCCGGGACAGTGGAACAGCTACGAGGTCAAGGTGCAGGGCGAACGTCTGCAGATCTTCCTCAACGGAGCGAAGATCAACGACTTCACCAACACCGACCCGGCCCGCAGTCTGAAGGACGGCTACATCGGCCTCCAGAACCACGGAGCCGACGACCAGGTGTCCTTCCGCAACATCCAACTGAAGGAGCTGCCCTCGAAGTAGGGCGGCCGCCTCTGCCGACGACGGGCGGGGGAAGCACACACCTTCCCCCGCCCGTCGTCCTCCACCCCCGACATCCCCCAGGGAGGCAGCCCGTGACCGCACGCGCCGATCGTCAAGGCCGAACCGAAGCCCCGGACCGCAGCAACGCCCCGAACCCCTCGGAGGCCACCGGCCCCGACGCAGCCGCGGGCCGCACCGGCGTCTGGTTCATCGGAGCACGCGGCTCCGTGGCGACCACCGCCACCGCGGGCTGCGCCGCCATCGCCGCGGGCCTGCACCCTCCGACCGGCATGGTCACCGAGACGCCCCCCTTCGCCGACAGCGGCCTGCCCGAACTGACCAGCCTGGTCTTCGGCGGCCACGACACCCTCGACTGCCCGCTCGCCAAGCGGGCCGAGGCCCTCGCCGACGGCGGGGTACTGCCGTACGGACTGCCCTCCGCCGTACGCGCCGAACTCGGCGCCGCCGACGCGGAGATCCGCCCCGGCGGACCGCTCCCCGGCGACACCCGCACCGACCAGGAGCTCATCGCCGCGTTCGCCGCCGACCTCACCGACTTCGCCCACCGCCACGCTCTGGCCCGTACCGTCGTCGTCAACGTCGCCTCCACCGAGCCCGCACCAGGACCCGGCGACACCCGGCTGCCCGCCAGCTCGCTCTACGCGGCCGCCGCCCTGCGGGCCGGCTGCTCCTACGCCAACTTCACCCCGTCCACCGGCCTGCGCACCCCCGCGCTCACCGACACCGTCGCCTCCAGCGGACTTCCCCACGCCGGACGCGACGGCAAGACCGGCCAGACGCTGCTCCGCTCCGTACTCGCCCCGATGTTCCTCCAGCGCGCCCTCACCGTACGGGCGTGGTCCGGATCGAACCTCCTGGGCGGCGGCGACGGAGCGGCGCTGGCCGATCCGGCGGCCGCCGCGGCCAAGAACGCCGGCAAGGAGCGCGTCCTCGCCGACACCTTCGGCACCGCCCCCGAGGGCGAGGTGCACATCGACGACGTCCCCGCGATGGGGGACTGGAAGACCGCCTGGGACCACATCGCCTTCGACGGCTTCCTCGGCTCCCGCATGATCCTCCAGACCATCTGGCAGGGCTGCGACTCGGCGCTCGCGGCCCCCCTGGTCCTGGACCTGGCACGACTGCTCGCCCGCGCCCACGAGAAGGGGATCAGCGGCCCCCTGCCGGAGCTCGGCTTCTACTTCAAGGACCCGGAGGGCGGCACGTCGGCGGCGCTCGCCGAGCAGTACGCCACGTTGCTCACCTTCGCCGAGCGACTGCGGGACCAGGCGTGAGGTGGCGACGGAACGCCCTCCGGGCCGCTCTCGCCCCGGCCCTGCCGGTACTCCCGGCCGGGCGCGCGAACGGTGTCGCACACGGCGTGGCAACGACCGCTGTGACCGATGATCGTCTGTCCGGTGCCGGCGGGACTGCGCCCGCACCGGACAGGCCCGAACCTCCCACCACGGGCCGGAACGGGGAACGGGCCGCGGACGCCGGCCCGGGCCGGCCCGACCGGACAGCCGACCGGGGCGCGCCGTGGGAGCGCCTGCGGGCCTGGGCGGAACTGCTGCGGGTCTCCGCACTGTTCTCCGTTCCCGGGGACGCCCTGGCGGGCGCGGCGGCGGTGGGCCGCCGGCCCGGCCGGGCCACCGTCCTGGCGATGGGCGCGTCCCTGTGCCTGTACGAGGCAGGGATGGCCCTCAACGACTGGGCCGACCGCGACGAGGACGCCGTGGACCGCCCGCACCGCCCGATCCCCTCGGGCCGGATCAGCCCGGCGGCGGCGCTGGGCGCGGCCGGCGCGCTGACCGCGGCGGGCCTCGCCCTGGCGGCCCGGGCCGGCCGCCCCGCGCTGACCGTCGCCACGGGCCTGGCCGCCACCGTCTGGGCCTACGACCTGCACCTGAAGCACACGAAGGCGGGCCCGGCGGCCATGGCGGCGGCCCGCTCACTGGACCTGCTGCTGGGTGCGACGGCCACGGCGACGGCGACGACCAAGGCGACGGCGCCCGTGACCGGGCCCGGCACGCCGGGCGGGGGAGGCCGGCCCGACAACGTTGCCGGAGCGACGGCCCCGGCAGGGGCCACGTCGGCGGGCGCCGCCCCGGCAGCGGCGCGCGACGCGGCGACATCGGCTCCGGCGCGCGGCGGCCTGGCCGCATGCCTGCCCGCCCTGCCCGCCGCCCTGGCGCTCGGGGCCCACACCTACGGCGTCACCGCCGTATCGCGCCACGAGGCGCAGGGCGGTTCCACGGGCACCCCGCTCGCGGTGCTGGCCACGACGACGGCAATCGCTGCGGCGGTGCTGCGGGAGTCCAGGGGACAGGTCCCCGACCGGCCCGGTGCGACGAGGGCCGGCACCACCGCGAACGCCAAGGCGAACGCCGACGCTGACGCCGACGTCAAGTCCTACGCCGTCGCCGACGTCAAGTCCTACGCCGTCGCCGTCGCGCGGCGTCTCGATGCTGGTCCGCTCGGAAAGGTCACCGACCCCGTCCGGCTCCTGGTCATCGCGCTCAGCGGCGCCTACCTCCGTACCGCCGGGCCACCCCTCCTGCACGCCGCGCTCAACCCGTCCCCGCCCCTGACCCAGCGCGCCGTCGGCGGAGGCATCCGGGCCATGATCCCGCTCCAGGCCGCGCTCGCCGCCCGCGCCGGGGCGCCCGTCACCGCTCTCGCCGTCATGGGCCTCGTCCCCCTCGCCCGCAGCCTCTCCCGGAAGGTGAGCCCCACATGACCCTCCACCTCGGATACGGCACCAACGGGCTCACCGACCTCCGCCTCGACGACGCCCTAGGCCTCCTCGCCGACCTCGGCTACGAAGGCGTCGGACTGACCCTCGACCACATGCACCTGGACCCCATGGCCCCGGACCTCACCGAGCGCACCCGCCAGGTCCGCCGCAGGCTCACCTCCCTCGGCCTCCGGGTCACCGTGGAGACCGGCGCCCGCTACGTCCTCGACCCGCGCCGCAAGCACGGCCCCTCCCTCCTCGACCCGGACCCCGACGCCCGGGCCGCCCGGACCGCGCTGCTGGTCCGCGCCGTCGACGTGGCCGCCGAACTCGGCGCGCACGCCGTCCACTGCTTCAGCGGCGTCACCCCGCCCGGCGCCTCGACCGACACCGCGTGGAAACGGCTCACCGAAGCGCTCGCCCCCGTCCTCGAAGCCGCCGACCGGTCCGGCGTTCCCCTCGCCATCGAGCCCGAACCCGGTCACCTCCTCGCCACCCTCGCCGACTTCCACCACCTGCGCGGACTGCTCGGCGACCCGGGCCCGCTCGGCCTCACCCTCGACATCGGCCACTGCCAGTGTCTGGAGGAGGCGACGCCCCTGGAGTGCGTCGAGGAGTCCGCCCCCTGGCTCCGGCACGTCCAGATCGAGGACATGCGGCGCGGAGTCCACGAACACCTCCCGTTCGGCGAGGGGGAGATCGACTTCCCGCCCGTGCTCGCCGCCCTGGCCGCGTCGGACTACCGGGGCCTCACTGTCGTCGAGCTGCCCCGCCACTCCCACGCGGGCCCCGAGCTGGCCCGCACCTCGATCGACTTCCTGCGCGACGCCATGGCACACGGCACCGCGCCCCAGGGGGCCGCCCCGTGCTGAAGTCCCGCGAGGAACTCGACGCCCGTCTCGGCGGAGCCGCGCGGGCCTGGCTCGACGAGGCGCTGGCCGAGGCCGCCCACTTCGCGGCCACGCCCGACGCCCCCGGCCGGGAGGCGGCCGGCCCGTACACCTCGCCGCCCTGGGAGCTGCGCTACGCCGCAGCCGGCCGACACTGCGGCCTTGAGCACGCCGACTCCGTACGCTCCCTCCTGCTCATCGAGGCACGCGCCACGCTGCCCTCCGTCACCCGGCTCTACGAACAGGGCACCGCCGCCGAACGCCGCGCCGTCCTGCTCACCCTGCACCGCCTCGACCTCGGCTCCACCGCGCTCCCGCTCGTCGAGGACGCCCTGCGCGCCAACGACACCCGGCTGGTCGCCGCGGCCGTCGGCCCCTACGCCGCCGACCACCTGGACACCCACGCCTGGCGGCACGCCGTACTGAAGTGCCTGTTCACCGAGGTGCCGGTCGCGGCGGTCGCCCGGCTCGGCGACCGGGCCCGGGGGGACGCCGAACTCGCCCGCATGCTCGGTGACTTCGCCGCCGAACGCACCGCCGCCGGCCGCGCCGTCCCCGAAGACCTGCGCACGGTCCTCGACCTCACCGCCCCGGCCGACGAAGGCACCCACCGGGCCCCGCCGACCGCGGCTCCCACAGCCCCCGCCCCCACGGAGGAGTCCTGATGCGCATCTTCGACCCCCACATCCACATGACCTCCCGCACCACCGACGACTATCAGGCGATGTACGACGCGGGCGTCCGCGCGCTCGTCGAACCCTCCTTCTGGCTCGGCCAGCCCCGCACCTCGCCCGCCAGCTTCTTCGACTACTTCGACGCGCTCCTCGGCTGGGAGCCCTTCCGCGCCTCCCAGTACGGCATCGCGCACCACTGCACGCTCGCCCTCAACCCCAAGGAGGCGAACGACCCCCGCTGCACCCCCGTCCTGGACGCGCTGCCCCGCTACCTCGTGAAGGACGGCGTCGTCGCCGTCGGCGAGATCGGCTACGACTCCATGACCCCGGCCGAGGACCACGCCCTGGCTGCCCAGCTCCAGCTCGCCGCCGACCACGGGCTGCCCGCCCTCGTCCACACCCCGCACCGCGACAAGCTCGCCGGTCTGCACCGCACCATCGACGTCATCCGCGAATCGAACCTCCCCCCGGAACGCGTCCTGCTCGATCACCTCAATGAGACAACGGTAAAGGCCGCCACTGACAGCGGCTGCTGGGCCGGCTTCTCCATCTACCCGGACACCAAGATGGACGAGGACCGGATGGTCACCATCCTCCAGAACCACGGCACCGAGAAGATGATCGTCAACTCGGCCGCCGACTGGGGGAAGAGTGATCCCCTCAAGACCCGCAAGGTCGCCGACGCCATGCTGAAGGCCGGCTTCACCGAGGACGACGTCGACCAGGTGCTGTGGCGCAACCCGGTCGCCTTCTACGGACAGAGCGGCCGCCTCCACCTCGACGTCCCGGCCCCCGATCCACTCCACGAGGGCAACTCCATCCTGCGCGGCGGGGAGTGAGGCGGCCATGCGCTTCCGCCACCCGGACGGCTCGACGGTCCACCTCGCCTACTGCACCAACGTCCACCCCGCCGAAACCCTGGACGGCGTCCGCGCCCAGCTCCGGGACCACTGCGAACCCGTCCGCCGCCGGCTCGGCCGGGACCGGCTCGGCATCGGCCTCTGGCTCGCCCGGGACGCGGCCCGCGCCCTGATCAACGACCCCGCCGAACTCCGGGCCCTGCGCGCCGAACTCGACAGCCGCGGCCTGGAAGTGGTCACCCTCAACGGCTTCCCCTACGAAGGATTCGGCGCCGACGAGGTCAAGTACCGGGTCTACCGGCCGGACTGGACCGAACCGGACCGCCTGGCCCACACCACCGACCTCGCCCGCCTCCTGGCCGCCCTCCTCCCGGACGACGTCACCGAAGGCACCATCTCCACCCTGCCGCTCGCCTGGCGCACCCCCTACGACGGCGACCCCGAGGCGGCCCGCACCGCACGCGCCGCCCTCACCACACTCGCCCAGCGCCTCGACGCCCTGGCCGAGATGACCGGCAAGTCCATCCGCGTCGGCCTGGAACCGGAACCGGGCTGCACGGTCGAGACGACCGCCGACGCCATCGCCCCGCTCACCGACGTGGCCCACGACCGGATCGGGATCTGCGTCGACACCTGCCACCTCGCCACCTCCTTCGAGGACCCCGGCACCGCACTCGACGCCCTGGCCGCCGCCGGCATCCGCGTCGTCAAGTCCCAGCTCTCCGCCGCCCTGCACGCCGACCACCCCCACCTGCCCGAGGTCCGCACCGCGCTCGCCGCGTTCGCCGAACCCCGCTTCCTGCACCAGACCCGCACCCGCACGGCTGCCGGACTGCGCGGCACCGACGACCTGGACGAAGCCGTCACCGGCCGGGCGCTCCCCGACTCCACCCCCTGGCGCGCCCACTTCCACGTACCGCTCCACGCACCCCCGGCGCCCCCGCTGACCTCGACGCTGCCCGTGCTCCGCGACACGCTCGCCCGGCTCGTCGGCGGACGCGTGCCCCTGACCCCGCACCTGGAGGTGGAGACGTACACCTGGCAGGCGCTGCCCGCCGAACTGCGCCCCCGCACCCGCACCCAGCTCGCCGACGGTATCGCCGCCGAACTCACCCTCGCCCGCGACCTCCTGGTCGACCTCGGCCTCAAGGAACTGCCATGAGCGCTCCCGAACCCGGCACGGAAACCGCACAGGAGAACGGCGGCCCCACCCCCCTCCTGGTCCTCGACGTCGTCGGCCTCACCCCGCAGCTCCTGGCCCACATGCCGAACCTCCGGGCCATGGGGGAGCAGGGCGCGAGAGCGCCGCTCTCCACCGTCCTGCCGGCCGTCACCTGCGCCGCCCAGTCGACCTTCCTCACCGGCACGACGCCCGCAGAACACGGCATCGTCGCCAACGGCTGGTACTTCCGCGAGCTCGGCGACGTCCTGCTCTGGCGCCAGCACAACGGGCTCGTCGAGGGCGACAAACTGTGGGACGCGGCCCGCCGCGCCCACCCCGGCTACACCGTCGCCAACATCTGCTGGTGGTACGCCATGGGCGCCGACACCGACTGGACGGTCACCCCGCGCCCCGTCTACTACGCCGACGGCCGCAAGGAACCCGACTGCTACACCCGGCCCCCCGCCCTGCACGACGAACTCACCGACAAGCTCGGCACGTTCCCCCTCTTCCACTTCTGGGGCCCCGGCGCCGACCTCGTCTCCTCCCAGTGGATCATCGACGCCACCCGCCACATCATCGCCACCCGCACCCCCGACCTCGCCCTCTGCTACCTGCCCCACCTCGACTACGACCTCCAGCGCCACGGCCCCGACGACCCCCGCTCCCACCGGGCCGCCACCGACCTCGACCGGGCCATCGCCCCGCTCCTGGCCGACGCCCGCGCCGAGGGACGTACCGTCGTCGCCCTCTCCGAATACGGCATCACCCGCGTCGACCGCCCCGTCGACATCAACCGCGCCCTGCGCCGGGCGGGCCTCCTGGAGGTCCACACCCAGGACGGCATGGAATACCTGGACCCGATGACCTCCCGGGCCTTCGCCGTCGCCGACCACCAGCTGGCCCACGTCTACGTACGCCGCCCCGAGGACCTGGAAGCGACCCGGGCGGCCCTCGCGGACCTGCCCGGCATCGAGCAACTCCTCGACGACCAGGGCAAGAAGGCGCACCACCTGGACCACCCCCGCTCCGGCGAACTGGTCGCCGTCGCGGAGAAGGACGCCTGGTTCACGTACTACTACTGGCTCGACGACGCCCGCGCCCCCGACTTCGCCCAGCTCGTCGAGATCCACCGCAAACCCGGCTACGACCCCGTCGAGCTCTTCATGGACCCCCAGGACCCCTACGTCCGGGTCAAGGCCGTCTCGGCGGTCGCCCGCAAGAAGCTCGGCATGCGCTACCGCATGGCGGTCGTCCCCCTGGACCCCTCACCTATTCGCGGCAGCCACGGCCGCCTCCCCGAGAGCGACGACGAAGGTCCGCTCATCCTCTGCTCCACCCCCCACACTCTCACCGACCGGGTCAGGGCCACCGAAGTGAAGTCCCTGCTCCTCCAGCTTGCCGGACTGCACTGACATTCCCCGTCACGCGCCCGGCACCGCACCACTCACCCCGTCAGGTCAGCAAGGGAGACACCCGAACATGAGCCGCACCTCCAAGGACACCGAACTCGCCCGCAGACTGAGCCGCCGCAACATCCTCGGTGTCGCCGCCGGAGCCACCGCCGCCACCATCATCGGCACGGCGAGTGCCCAGGCCGACAGCCGCGACCGAGGCCAGGGACACGGCAACGGCCACGACCACGGGCACGGCCATGACCACGGCCACGGCCACGGCAAGGGCAAGCCCGTCCTGCCGCCCGGCCGCCTCGGCATCCAGCTCTACAGCCTCCGCGACCAGATCTCCACGCTGGGCTTCGCGCCGGTCTTCGCCGAACTGGAGAAGTACGGCTACGACGAGATCGAACTCGCGGGCTACACCCAGGGCTCGGCCGGTCCTATCACCCTGGCCCAGCTCAAGCGGCTGGCCCGGGACCATGGCCTCAACCCGATCGGCAGCCACGTCGGCTATCACGACGACAACAACCCCGGCGCGTACACCTTCGCCCAGAACCTGGAGAAGGTCCTCGACGACGCCCAGGCGCTCGGCCTCAAGCACATCGGCACGGCCTCGGGCCCGTTCCGCTACGGCTCCACGGTCGACGGCTGGAAGCGGGCGGCCGAGGACTTCAACACCTACGGGGCGGCCGCCCGCAAGCGCGGCATGAAGTTTTACCAGCACAACCACGCCGAGGAGTTCTCCTTCGCGACCGACAAGCCGAACGTGCGCCTCTACGACGTCCTGCTCGCCGAGACCGACCCGGACCTCGTCTACCTGGAGCTGGACATCTACTGGGCCTACTGCGCGCAGTTCCGCTTCAGCAAGCGCGTGGACGGCAGCCCGGCCCCGCTCGACCCGCTGAAGTACGTCCTGAAGCACCCGGACCGCTACCCGCTCTTCCATGTCAAGGACGGCGTCCGCGACGAGACGACCCGCGACGGCTACCGCATGTCGGACGTGGGCGACGGAGACATCGACTACAAGACCTTCCTGTCCAAGGTCACCGGGCGCACCCACCGCGGCCGGATCTACCACCACTGGCAGGCGGAGCACGACAACCCGGTCGCGTCGCTCGCGTTCGCCCGCAAGTCGAGCGAGCACCTGCACTCGCTCCGCGAGGGCCGCTGCGCCGACTGACGCGTGAAGCGCGGACCGCCGGAGCCTCTCCGGCGGTCCGCTCGCACCGCTCACCACGGTCCGGCGCTACCCGATGCCCTGCCGGTCGGGCAGCAGGGCGAACTCCCGGTCGGCGGCCACCGCCACCGTGCGCTCCACGGTCTGGACGAGCAGCGCACGATGCCTGACCAGCGGCTTCTTCCGTTCCTCGGGGGCGAGCAGCAGCAGGTCGTCCAGCCCCGCCATGAGCCGGCGCGTCACCTGGGGACTGCCGGCGACACACCACCGGATCTCCTCGAACGCGAGGTCGACCAGGTCGTCCCACTCCGGACCGTCCTGCACCAGTCGTACCCGCCCGTCCCGGTCCCGGTGGTGGACGGCGCCGAGCGGCAGGTGCGCCACGGCCGCGAGGAACTGCACGATCCGGTCCAGGCACTGCACGGCGGTGGTCGGATCGTTCACGGACGTCGACAGGGCCCGCAGCGCGATGTCCGCGAGCTGACGCAGCCCGAACGCCAGATCCTGGTGCAGGGTCCGCTCCACCGCGACGGAGACCGCGTACCGCAGCCGTCGCGGCGGCGGCACGGACCCGCCGTGGACGGCGAGCACCGGCGTCCCCGGCACCACGAAGTCCCCGACGCGGGGAATGAGCCGCAGCACGACGTCCTGCCGCCGCGCGGCCCGGACCAGCCGCGCCGTGTTCACGTCCCGCAGCACCCCGGCCCGCCCCTCGTGCAGCACCCGCGCGGTCTCCGGCCCCGGCTCGTCATCGCCCCGCGGCCCCCTCGGCATCCGGCCCAGCACCCGGAACGAGTCGCGCGCGATCCTGTCCACGACCGGCCCCACCTGCATCAGCCGCAGCGTCGCGCTCACGTAGACGACGAAGAGCAGCAGGCTCAGCCCGAGCATCACCAGGACGAGCAGGCTCTGCACCAACGGGACCGAGACCACCCGGCGCGGATCGCTCTCGCTCTCGTACGAGGAGAGCACCAGCAGTGAGAAGAGGAACGTCGCCAGGAACACCGTCAGCGTGAGCTTGCTGATCCGGCTCCTGACGAAGATCCGCACCACCCGGGGCGTCAGCTGGCCGCTCGCCATCTGCACCGCCACCAGCGAGATGCTGAACACGACGCCGATGAAGGTCATCATCGCCGAGCTGATCGTGGTGACGATCGTCTTCGCGTCCTGGGAGAACGCCATCAGCTCGCCCAGCTCCTCGTACGCCTCCTCCCGCTGGAGCAGCGTGACGATCGCGTCGTCCAGTTCGGTGGCGATCAACCACAGCACGGACACGCAGACGAACCCCATGATCGGGGCGGACCAGAACGTGTCGCGCAGATGCTCGCGCAGAGGGGACAGCGGGCGGGGCCGGCGGTAGCCGCGATCACTCATGGACGCGAAGGTAGCCCCGGGACCTCCGAGGACCGGGGAGGCCGGGCTCCCACCGGCACGCGCACCGCACTGACCACCGGATATGCGGGTGAAGGGCGCGCCGAACCCCTGGTATTGTTTTCCATGTCGCCGCGGGGAACACACTGCGAACGACAGACACCTTGTCCGGGTGGCGGAATGGCAGACGCGCTAGCTTGAGGTGCTAGTGCCCTTTATCGGGCGTGGGGGTTCAAGTCCCCCCTCGGACACCAGGGTCAACCGACCAAATAGAGCCGGTCAAAGCGACACTTTGTCGCTTTGACCGGCTTTGTTGTGGTGGATGTGATGTGATCCGGCCCTCTGGGGGTTCACCGAGAACGAGTCCGGGTGCCCGCGGTTCGCTTCCGCCGTCGCTGTGCGCCGGAACGTCCGGGCTCGTCCTCAGCGGGGCTCGTAAGCCTTCGGCAGATGCATGCCGCGGTCGGTCATGATCCGGCGGACCCGGTTCGGGTAGTCGGAGATGATGCCGTCGACGCCCATGTCCATGAGCGCTGCGATGGTGTCCGGGTCGTTGCAGGTCCACGGAACGACCTTCAAGCCCCGCGCGTGAGCCTTGGCGATCATGGCCTTGTCGGGGTAGAAGCGGAAACCGGGGTCGCCGATCTTCCCGTTCTGCGGGAAGCCGTAGTTGGGTGACAGTGCCTTGACGCCCTCGATGGAAGCAGCCGCGTCCACGAAGTCGCCGCCGAAGTCGTCGACGTCGATGCCACCGAGCCACGGGGAGGCACCGGGCTTGCCCACCTGGAGGAAGTCGTAGTTGGTCAGGGCCACCAGCGGCCAGCGGGGAGCGAGCCGGTGCATCGCCCGCAGGGAACCCCAGTCGAAGGACTGGATCGTCACCTGCTTCGCCATCCCCGAGCGCTTGATCTCCTCGAACACGCGGCGGACGAACAGCTCGCGCGGTGCGGTTTCCTCAGGCGCACCGGCCTCGATCTTGGTCTCCACGTTGAGGGTGACCTTGTGGGCCTTGTAGCGCTTGACGAGGTGCAGGACGTCCCTGAGCTCGACCATCCGGAAGTCCTTGACGGCCTCCTGGTCCGGGTGTCCGGGGAGTTGCTGGAATCCGCAGTCCAGGGTCTTGACCTGCCGCAGCGTGAGGTCCTTGATGAGCTTGCCGACATAGGGGTACAGGGCGTCGCCCGGCGTGACCGGTGCGGTGTCACGGCACTTCTGGGCGCTCACCTTGCGGTCGTGGGTGACGACGACCTTGGAGTCCTTGGTGACCTGGGTATCCAGTTCCAGGGTGCTGACACCGAGGTGCAGCGCCTTGCCGAAGCCCTCCAGGGACCCCTCCGTCGTCATACCGAGCCCACCCCGGTGCGCCTGAAGGTCGAAGTGCTTCTTCTGGTGCGACGCCTTCTCGGGACTGTCGGCCGTTGCCGCGCGGGCGGTGACCGGAGCGGCGAGCAACGGCACCAGCACCAGGCTCAGCAGAACACGACGCAGGGACATCAGGAGCCTCTATTCAGTCGTTCTACACTTCCGCCCGAGAATGTAGGCGAGGGAGCGAACGCGACAGCCATCCGACTCCGACCCAGACGTGAACAGTGGCCTGCCAACCCAAGTCGGTACGACCGGCGCCGCGGTCAGAGGCGTCGAGGACATGAACAGGCTTGTTGAGCGGACGGGAGCCAGTGCATCCGGTGCCCGACCAGGTTCTGGGTGCGGGTGCGGGCGGGACGCTGGTTCATCACGGGTGGAGGCGGACGGGCAGTCTGGCCAGTTTCCAGGAGTTGGGGGTCGCTTCACGGGCCAGTTCGTTCGGGGTGACGGCCAGAGCGAGACCGGGGAAGCGGTCCCACAGCGCGGTCCAGGCGACTTGAGCCTCCAGGAGGGCGAGGTGGTCGCCGATGCAGCGGTGGGGGCCGTGGCCGAAGCCGACGTGCGGCGAGCTGTGCCGGGTGATGTCGAGGCGGTCGGGATCGAGGTGGGCGCGGGGGTCGCGGTCGGCGGCGGCCAGGACCGGCAGGACCGCCTCGCCTCGACGGATCGGGCATTGCCTCAGGCGGAGGTCTTCGGTTGCGTAGCGGGGCAGGGCGCGGGGGCCGGGGCCGCTCCAGCGCATGAGTTCGTTGGCGGCGGCGGGTGCCAGGGTGGCGTCGGCGCGCAGCAGGGCGAGCTGGCCGGGGTGGGTGAGCAGGGCGGCGATGCCGTTGGCGATGAGGCTGGCGGTGGTGATGTGTCCGGCGAAGACGATGTTGAGGATCAGCGCGACGTTCTCGGTGGGGGTGAGAGGGTCGTCGTGGGGGGCGAGCAGGGCGGAGACGAGGTCGTCGCCGGGGCAGGCACGGTGGTGGTCGACGAGCTTGTGCGCGGAGGTGATCAGGGCGTGCAGGGCATCGCCCAGGGCGGTGCCGGTGGTTCCGTCGGTGATCACGCCGCCCCAGGCGGACCAGTTCGGGCGCTCGGATTCGGGGACGCCGACGAGCTCGCAGATGACGGTGAGCGGCAGGGGGTGGGCGAGGTGGGGGATCAGGTCGACGACGCCTTCCGGGCCGGTGTGGGCGGGGAGGGCGTCGAGGAGGGCGTGGGTGACGTCTTCGATGTGGGGACGCAGTCGGTTGACGCGGCCCGCGGTGAAGGCCCGGACGACCCTGCGGCGCAGGCGATGATGTTCGGGCCCGTCGGTACCGAACAGGGAGGTGCGCAGGTACTTCGCGTCCTCGGGGCGAGCACCGCGGGCGCACCACAGCTGCTCGATGCGGTGGCCTGGTTCGGCGCCGGGCACGCGGGCGGGATCGGCGACGAAGCGGGGATCGGACAGCACCCGGCGCACATCGGCGTAACGGGTCGCCACCCACATCGGCTCCACCCCGGGCATCACACCGCGGACCAGCGGCGCCCGTTCGCGCACCGGGGAGAACGCGCGGACCGGATCGCGCATCAGTTGCGGATCAAGCAGGTCGATCGTCTCGGCCGCGAAACGCGTGCCGGCATCGGCGTCACGCGCGGGTGCGGCGGCTCTGGCGGCCTTGCCCTGCCCGGGAGCTGTGGTCGGTTCGGTGTTGGTCTCTTCCGTCATGGACACACTTTTCCTCGAATATCGCGTCGAGCGTCCCGCGGCCTGCATACAGGCTGTCCCTTGACTCAGTGCCGTACTGGCGATCACTCCTCGCTGGTGCGGCACCCGCCCCCTGACGACTCCGATGGCCCTGTTCCGAAGCAGTTGCTGTGCGGGCAGCAGGGCGACCGCGTCGACGGCTAGGCGGTCTGCTCGATCGCCTCGTCGGTCAGGCCGCCTGGGGTTCGGGTGGCCACATCCCCCCAAGCGGGTGTCGGTCGGCAAGGGCGAACAGCTTCACTGTGCCCGCCTGGCGGACGCGACAACAAGAGAGCTTCGGCCGGGTTACTCCGATCGTGTACATGGCGGACGCCAAACCTCCCGCTCACCGCGGCCGCGGGCCGAAAGCGCCGCCGCAGGCCCGTTCGCCTGCGGCGAGTTCGTGATCGCACCGTGAAGTAACCCCCCGGTCCGCGGCAGGCGGATATGGCTCTTCGACTGAAGGCCGGGGCGCAGGCCGGGGCGCCTGCCGTCCGTGGATCGAGGTCCGGACGGCTTCATCGGGTCTCAGTTCGGCGGAACCGCCCCGTGATCGAGGAGGTTCTCCGCCGTGAACCCCAGCAGCCTGCGCGCCGCCGAGGTGTCGACGGGCGCCGCTCGGCCCGGCAGCGGGCTCCGCAGCACGGTGGTGGGATGGTAGCGGCGCAGCAGCTCCTCGGTCGGGTAGGGCACGATGATCTCGGGGGCGCAGAGGTGGACCGCGTGCGCCGCGCGGCCGGGTACGTCCAGGGCCAGCAGCGCGGCCCTCGCCGCGTCACGGACCTCCAGATACGTCCACAGATCCCGCGCCCTCGCCGCCGGGTCGGCCGTGAGCCGGGCGGCGTGCGCGCGCAGCCGTTCCTCGAAGCCGCCCACGTACGGATAGCGCAGGCACACCACGCTCATCCCGTGCCGCCGCGCCATCATCCGCGCGGTCAGCTCGTCGACCTGTTTGGAGAGGCCGTACGCGTCGGCGACCTGGGAGGTCATCGCCTCGTCGACCGGTGCGTACGGCGGATGCGGATCGTCGGCGTCCGTCCAGGGCAGGCCGGTGACGCCCCAGGAGCTCGCCACCGCCGCATGCCGGATCCCGGCCCGTCCGGCCTCCTCCAGGACGGTGAAGGTGGCGAGGCTGTTGCCCGCGAAGACCTCGTACGCGGTGTTGCGCTCGGGGGTCGGGATCGCCGCCAGGTGGATGACCGCGTCGGCGCCCTCCAGCGCCGCCCGCACGGTCGTCGCGTCCGTCGCGTCACCGGTCACGACGAGGCGGGCCGCGAGATCACCGGGATCGTCGAGCACCAGGGCGTTCGCCTCGATCCCGCGCTCGGCGAGCAGCGCGAGGACCGCGCGCCCGATCCGCCCGGCGGCCCCGCTGACCAGCGCTCTTGCGACCATGCGGACACTCTCCTGAGTCGGTGCTTCCACTGCCTGAGCCGGTGCTTCTACGGGTGGGCGCGCACGGCGACGATATGCGCTGCCGCCGCCCCGTTGGTGGCTTCGACGACGACCCGGATCGCCGCCGTGGTGACGGGCCCGGCCGGCGTGTGCGCCTCACGACGCCGACGGTTCCCCGCCGCACGGGCGATGACACGCCAGGCGCCGTCGGGCTCCCGCGCCTCGACGCGGTAGTCGCGAAGGAGGGTGGGGAGCGTGTCGAAGGGCGTGCGGTGGTGGTGCAGGTTGATCAGGTCCTCGTTGACATCGTCGTCGGCGATGACCTCGATCCGGCCCAGGGTGACCGGTTCGGGCCAGGCCAGCTCCAGCCAGGGGGCCGGGTCGTCCGCCAGTGGCGCGGAGACCCACATGTGCGGTCCGGCGTACGGGCGGGCGTAGCCGTCGACGGCCTTGGCGGGGGAGTAGGCCGCGGTCTCTCCCGTACGGACGCAGAAGGTGCGGCGCAGCAGCCCGCTGTCCGTCCACTCCCGCAGCGGCTGCGGCGATTCGTCCGTCGGGCGCAGCGGGACGCGCGTGAAGCACAGGACGCCGGGGGTCGGGCGGTCGGAGCGGTGCAGGGCGACGGCGTCGTTGGCGCGGACGACCAGGAAGGCGTTGCGCGGGGTCCCGGGGGACCAGCCCAGGCGGGTCTTGAGCCAGTGCCGGGCGCCGGCGGGGACGGGCACGGTGGTGGAGGCGACGAGCCGGCGCGGGACGTAGTTCTGGCCGAGTTCCGGGTCGTACAGATCGATCACGAGCTCGGTGTCGCGGTCGGCGTCGACGAGCAGTTCCACCCCCGAGAGACCCGGGTCCGCGGGGAGGACGAGTCCGGCGTCCGCCGCGAGCGGCCAGGGCCCGTCGGAGTCCTCGACCGCCAGGCCGCGCAGGGTGGACGAAGCCGTGGCCGTCGCCCGCAGCGCCAGGTCCGCCGGGTCGGTCGAGGCGAGCCCGATGACCGAGGCGTCCTGGCGCAGCAGCGCCCGGTGCAGCTCGGGTACGGGCAGTGCGCGCGGGGTGACGTCCCCGGTGGCGCAGAGGGCCGCCGCCGTGCCGGCCGCCTGGCCGATCGTGGCGCAGGTCGCCATGACGCGGGTCGAGCCGAAGGCCACGTGGCTGGCGGAGATGTTGCGCCCGGCGAACAGCAGGTTCTCGGTGTTCACCTAGTAGAGGCTGCGGTAAGGAATGTGGTAAATGCCGTCCGCGTAGAGCTGTTTGGCGCCCGCCTCGGTGGCGTACACGCCCTGCGCCGGATGCAGGTCGATCGACCAGCCGCCGAAGGCGACCCGGTCGGCGAACTCGGTCTGGCCGAGGATGTCGCCCTGGTGCAGGACGTAGTCGCCGAGGAAGCGCCGGTACTCCCGCTTGCCGGGGATCGAGCCCACCCACTCCAGCGTCATGTTCGCCGCGTCGAACTCCCCGGAGTTCTTGATGTGGTCCCAGATGCCGTAAATCACCGACCACAGCTCGTCGCGGATGCGTTCGTTGTCGTGAACGGTGTCGAGTTCGCCGCCGAACTCGATCCACCAGTACGCGCAACCGTTGTCGCCCGCCTTGATGATGCGGCGCTGCGGGATCGAGGTTTGGGTGATGTCCTTGGCGAAGTCCGGCGGCACGAACTTGACCGGGTGACCGGCGTCCTTCGTATAGAAGAGGAGGGTGGAGCCCAGGGTGATGTCGTCGGCCGTCTCCGGAGCCCATGCCTCGTCGTACTCGGAGCGCGACTCCCGGCCGATGCGGTGGTGGGCGCCCGCCAGGTGGCCGATGAGACCGTCGCCCGTGCAATCGAGGAAGAGGGCGCTCTCGAAACGTATGCGCCGCTCCGATCCCATCATCCAGCCGGTGACCGCGGTGATCCGCCGCGCCTCGTCCGGGCCCTCGGCGTCGACCTCGCGGACGTCGGTGTTGAGGTAGAGCGTGATGCCGGGCTCGGCGCGTACGGCGTCCAGGACCACGGCGTCCCAGCAGTAGGGGTTCCCGTCCGGGTTGCGGAACTGGTTCTCCATGAGCAGCTCGCCCATGATGCCGCCCTGCTCCTTCTCCAGCTCGCCCCCGAAGGCGTACGACAGCATCGTCAGCTGCCAGCCGCCCTAGTTGTCCTTGGACTCGTGGACGAGGCCCGTCGTGCCGGTGCTGTCGCTGATCCTCTTCGCGGCGGCGCGGACCGCCACCCACGATTCACCCGTCGCCGACACATATCGCTCCATTGCGTTTGTCCTCCGTGCCGCGACGGGAAAGCGGACACCGGGGCCGCGCCGTCTGCCGGACCGGCTGGAAGGCCCGTTTGGCGAAGCCTGCGGGCCCGATCGGAGGTGCGCCCCGAGTTGACCGCTGCTGGGCAGGGGTGAGGCCGCCTGGAGGGCTGGGCCGGAGCGCCCGGGGCCAATCCAATGGTTCCGGGCGGAGGGACAGACGGCCTGCCGCTGAGCGTTGCCCAGCGGTTCGGCTCCGCCATCCCTCCCAGGCGTCTGTCCAAGCCCGAGGGCCAAGCGATTCCTGATCTACCGGGCCCCTGACATTCAGCCGATGGGCCGCCGAAGGAGGGGTCGCTAAACGCTTGCCAAGACCAGCTATGCACTCTGTGAAGTCCTCGACCCACCCCCAGGAAAGTAACTCTCAGTAACTTTCCTGGGTGGATTGGGTGGATATGGTCGTCCTTCGCTGTTCCTCTTCCGTTCACTCAGGGGAACAGCGCAAGCTGCTCGTCTTCCGGCGCCTGGCTGAGGCCGGGCTCCTCTGCGCACTCCGGGTCCACATCAGCCGGTTCGGTGTCCGTGGTTTCCGCGAGCACGCCCAGCGCCGCCACCACACGTTTCCCCTCTCCGCTGCTCTTGGCTCCGACGTCGGCCGTCTCGACCAGGGAAGAGCTCTCGGCCTCGCTCTCAGCGACCGTCGGCAGTACGTAGTGCTGCGCGAGGCCGGCCAGATGCAGCGGGAGAGGCAGTGAGAGCGCGTCCAGGTAGTCGGGGGCTTGGCGGAGCTGGTGCACCGCCAGGGCGAGGGCTTCGGGTGAGTCGCCGTCGTCCGGGTGGCAGCCCAGGACCGCGATCTCCACCATGCCGGGGTTCCAGGCGGGGATATGCGTGTCGATCGTCGGTTTGCCCTTGTTCGGTCCCTGTCGCAGGGGGCGGGGAGCGATCTTGTCGGCCTCGACGGCGGAGTCCCGGAAGGTGCTTGCCTTGGGTGTGGTGCTGTAGAAGACCCGGCCTGAGGACCGGACCGCGTCCTCGTCCTCCACCCACAGCCCCTGGGGCAGGCCGTTGACCTCGCCGGGAGCGGCGTTGCCCCACCACTGGGGAGTCTCCCGGCCCGCCGCGGTACGCACGCGGATCACGCGCAGGTCCTGATCGAGCCCCACCGGTTGCCCGTGTCCCGGCTTGATCAGGTCCTGTTCGGTCCGGCCGTCCTGGAGCCAGGGCCAGTGCAGCCGGCTGTTCTGGGAATGGGTCAGCAGGACGGTCGGCCGGCCCCTGAGGGAGCGGATCATCTTCTGGAGATAGCGGGCCGTGGCCTTGCGCTGCTCGTCCATGTTCTGGTGCCAGACGCGGTACTTCGAGCGCTGCCGGGGGAGGGCGACGGGTTCGGTCCCCGTGATCATGCAGTCTTCGACGGACTCGGTCACCTCCGGAATCTCGGCGGTCTTGACCAGACCGAGCAGGAACCGGGGGTAGGGGATCCACTTTGCCGTCTGCTCGTCCCAGCCCGTGACGGCTGCCAGGCCACTGCCGGGAGCGAGCGGCGTGACCATGACGGACACCGGCGTATGACGGGGCAGGCCTGTGGGACCGTCCTTGCGTCGTTTGACCATGTACGTGGCGACGTACCGCAGGTTCTCGGGAAGAGCGTCGCCGAGTGTGTGTTCGGGCAGCACGCGGACACCGAACTGGCGCAGAGCGTCCTCCCAACCCGAACGGACCCGGTGGGCGAGGTTCTTCTCGGAGTTGTGGCCTTTGGCTTTCTTGGGGACGAGAGCGAACTGTGTGAGCACCCCCGCGTCCGCGCAGCCGAGGCGCAGCGCGTACTTGGGGTCGTCCAGGCGGTGGGCGAAGTCCTGTCGGCGGTCGATCTCCACGAGCGCGAAGCCGGGGCGGAGCGCGTCGGCTCCGTCGTCGGTGAGGAACGCTTCTACCGCCTTCCGTCGTCCGCTGATCCCTGCTTCGAGGGCCTTGCCCTTCGGCCGGGCCCCGGGATCGATACCCAGGGTTTCGGTGACGCCCCCGGTGGTGCGGAGGCAGCGGAGACGGAAAACGAGCTCCGGAGACTTCCATTCGACGACGACCGGGCTCCCGGGCGTGGCCAGTTCGTACAGTTCCTCGGCGGTGGCGGGGTCCGGTCGGCTGCCGTCTCCCTCAAGTCCGAGGACGGCGATGAGGGCATCGATGGCCGCCTCCCGGAAGGAAGGGGACTGCCACAGCAGTCGGGCCTCGACGAGTATGGTGTTCCCCGCGACCGCGTCAGCAGGGTCCTGCCCTTCATTGATCCGGGCGGATACCGCGAGCGCCGTCCGACGGGCAAGGGCCTCACGTTCCGCTTCGAGTGCCTTCTCCGACGCCTTGGGCTTGGGCCGGACATTGGCGGGGGCGGTGCTTCCGGCGCTCGCCCGGCTGAGGGAGGGAACCCGGCGCATTGACTCGGGCAGCGCCTGCTCGGCCCACTCGACGATCTGCGAGCGCTGGTGCGACATGAGTCCCGTGCCGATGCCGTGCGCACCCATGTGGGTGCTGTGAACGACCGAGGCGCGGGTGCCAGGTCCGTCGCCGATCCACTCCTCGGGTGCGGTGAGAAGGGTGTCCGGGTCGGGGAAGGGCCGGGCCAGAGCCAGTCTGCCGAGGATCTGGGCGGGGCCGTAGTTCTTCCAGGCATGGCTTCGGGTATGGCGGTTCCAGTTCAGACGCGCCACCGCGTACCGGTCGCTGGTGGGCGTGCCGGGAAGCCAGGGGATGCCGGGCAGCAGGCAGACGGAGGTGTCGCGGCCGTACGGCAGCCGCAGGCGCTGCTGCTTCGCGTCGAGGCGGGTTGCCCAGCGACGTACCCCGGTGTGGAGGTGGAGACGTGGCCTGGGGTCGAAGGGGACGGTGTGCAGCGAGATGTTGATCACGATGGAGAACCACCACTCGCGTCCCTTGACCGGATGCGAGAGGGGCTGTGAGAGCAGCTCCGCCCCCTGCTGGCGTGGGCCGCGCGGGACGGCGCGGAAGCGCAGGCTGCCGGCGCTGTGTTCGAAGGGGCCGAGCGTAAGGATGCGTCGGGCCAGTGCATCGGTCGCGAGTTGGTACTGGCGGTCGAGCGGGGTGGCGGTCCCGCCGTCGCTCGTGGGGCAGCCGAGCAGGTCGACAGTGACGTCCTGCCACTGCGGCGGGCATGCGCGCAGTGCCCTGTGGGTATCCAGAACGGCACGGTGGTGTTCGGGTCCGGGGCGGAGATCCTGGAGCCAGGGGCCGGTGAGCCGGTCCAGGGTGTCGCCGGGCAGGGGGTGGGGGAGGTCGTACGGGGCGTAGAGCCAGAAGTCCTCGGCCTGCTGGAGCGCGTCGCGGGGGCGTCCCCGTACGACGAGATCCGGGGCGAGGCTCTGCAGGACCCCGTTGAAGCCGGCGACGGGAGCGGTGCGATACGGCTCGCTCTCGGGACCGCGGCCGATGTTGCAGAGATCCAGGATGCTCGCGTGCCACTGCTCGGGAGCCGGTAGCGCCCGGTAGCGGGCGGTCCAGGGGGCGGCGTCAGGCTTGAGCAGGTAGGCGGCCCGGCTGGTGTCACGGTACTTGGCGGCCATGGGCGTTCACGCTCTCCTTCTGTTGATCGAGAATCAGTTTTCGGCGCTCAGCCCGCACAGGGCGTCGTAGAGCGGGTGGTAGAGCGTGCGTACCAGGGCGGGGTCGGCGGGGTCGGCGAACGATCCGGGGGCGGCCAGGTCGTCGAAATAGGGGGCGAGGACGTCACGGAGCTTGATGAGCAGACCGTCGTCGTTGCGGCGGCGACCGCTTCTGGTTGCTGCGGCGGGCGGGGCCCCGGACTCGGCGAGCGCCGGGGCGAAAGCCGCGTCGACGAACACCACGCGCGCGGGTACTCCGCCTCGTACGAGACGGCCGATGACCTGCCAGATGGTGACGAGCTGGTCCCAGGCGAACGAGGTCTTCTCCGCGTCGCTGAGCCGGGAGTAGATGTAGCGCCGGGACAGAAGCCGGCGCCATTCCTTGCGGGCCGCGAGTCGGAAGGCGAGTCCGGCGGCGTCCAGATCCGTCGCGTCGGCCACCAGTTCGCCGAAGGTGCCCGCTTCGGGGCCAGGCTGGTCGCGGACGAACCGGGTGACCCAGTCGTTGACAGCGAAGACGGCCAGCGAGAGATCATCGGGGCGCGGGTGGGGCCGGGCGAGGAAGAGCACGGTCCCGAAGGCGGCCTTGTGGCTCTGGTTGAGGATGTTGTGTCCCCGCTCGATGGCCATCAGCGGGGCGACCAGGACTTCGGCGTCCTCGTCCTTGGCGAAGGCCGCCAGGTCACCGCGGCGTACGGCAGAAGCGCTGGTGACATCGGCCGTGGCCGTGTCACCGGGACCGGTGTGGTCCAGCTCCGCCTTGTCGGAGGCCAGGACACGGACTTTGCCGCGCCAACGTGGCATGCGTTCCAGGAGGTCGGCAGCGATTCTGGCGTCGTGGTAGCTGCCGACCAGGAGGAGTGCCCGGCGTCGTTCGCCATCCTCGATCTTTCGCAGTTCCCGGTCGAGGAGCGATGTGGAGCCGGGTGACGACTTCCCGAGCTGGGTGACCAACTGGGCCAGGACCCGTCCACGCGTGTCGAGGCTGGCTCCGGACAGGGTGAGTGGTGCTCCTTCGCCGTCGTAGAGGAACAGGGTACTGAAGCGGGTCTGCCGGATGGAGTCGACGGCGGCGCGGTGGGGTTTGAGGATCGCTCCGACCGGTGCCATGACGTGTGCGCGGGTCGATGTCCCGGCCCAGCTGGTGCCTGACATGAGCAGCACGTGTGGCCCGGGCCGCCCTGCGGCGGGGTCGGCTCCGAGCGCGGGGAGGTTGAGCAGGAGCTCCCGGCCTACGCCGGCGCACCGGAAGAAGCGGAGGGTGCCGCTGCGGTGATCATTGCCGTCCGGTCCTCGTTCCGGGTCCTCGGGCAGGTACTGGAATCCGAGGACGTTGCCCATGGGGGCTTCGGGCACGACCGGTGCGTAGTCCAGGGGAGGCCGGCGGGACAGTTCGTTGTCGGCGGTGTCCAGGTGGAGAGCCGCCTCGGCCTGCGGCCACAGGAAGGTGACGCGTTCGAGGCGCTGGTGCAGCGCGGCAAGCACCAGAGTGAACTCAAGACGCCGTGCCTCCCGTTCCAGCCAGGACTCGCTCCCCCAGGTGTCCACAGGGTCCCGGTCGGGCTGTCCCGGGGCGGGGTCTTCTTGACGCAGTGAGCCGTCGAGGAGGGGAGAACCGGCGAGCAGGGTGTCGAGTACGGAGCGGACACGCTGCCTGGTGGTCGTCTGGTCGAGGTTGTGCAGGAGGTCCCCAGCCCTGTGGACCAGGGTGTCGGTGAGAGCGCTGTGCGGGCCGCGATCACCGAGAGGGTCGTCGCGGAAGGCGTCGAGGACCTCGATCACCTCGTTTCGGCGGAGGTCCCACGGCTCCGTCCCCGCGGTACGCGGGAGGGAGGCGACACCGGCGGACTCCTCCTCTGCCTCATACACCTCGGAGTCGGAGGAGACACCGTCGGGAAGGGTGCCGTCGGCGCGCAGCCGGGGGTACCACTCGTTGACGAGCTTCTCCTGGAGGGTCCAGGCACTGAAGTACTCGATGTCTGCCCACGTAAGGATGTCGTCCTCGGTGATCAGCCTGCGGTAGAGGCGATTGGCCGCGATGTGGACGACGTCCAGGGAGGCCGACCAGCGTTCGACGTCGCGCGCCGAGAGGGGAAGGCGACCCTGCCGGGCCAGTTCGTCGATCTTGTGAATGCCGAGTCGGTCGAGCCAGGATTCCGGGCCGCGCACGATCAGTGTGGCGGACGGAGCGAAGGCGGTGTCGAGCTGCATCTGTACGCGGTCGGCCTCGTCGACGATGACGATATCGCTGCGCAGGCAGGCCAGTTCGAGGTGCCGTAGTCGCTCGGCGTTGAGGTGCTTGGGTACGGCGCTCTGCAGGAGGCTCGCTGGGTTGGCCACCCAGATCAGCGCGTCGACCAGATCGCGGTCGGTGGCGTGCCGTGGGCAGGCGCTCCACACCGGGCAGCCGTGGTCGTACCGGGCGGCCACCGTTTCCTCTCCTCGTGTTCCGCCGTCCACCCGCCCCGAGGCCGCGTCGTGCCGGTACACGGGCATCGCGATGTCGCCGACGGTCGTCGCGCCGGCCTTCTTCACAAGGTGCAGCTCCGTACACGGGGCGTCGACGTAACGAAGGGGCTCGGCGGCTTCCAGTCCGCGCTGGGCGTCGAGGACACACACCGTGCTCAGCAGGTCGAAGGCCGGATCATCGTGCTGCAGCAGGGAGCTCTGGCCGCGAGCGGCCAGCCGTCGGTGCAGCCGCGAGGCGTGTTGCTCGCGGGTGGTGGTGCCGATGACTGGCGCCGCCTTCAACCCGAGGTCCTGGAACATGCCGACCAGGTTGAGCTGCTCGGCGACGTCTCCGACGACCAGAGTGGTACGCAGCCCCTGACGCGCGCCCCAGGCGGCGACGAGGTTCATCAGGGTGCTCTTCCCCGCCCCCACCATGCCGACGAGGTGGAGCAGCCCTTCCAGGCGCAGCCCGGTTGCCCCCTCGAAACGCACCCCGTCGGCGGACAGGACATCGAGCTGTAGATCGGCCAGGCGCTGAACCCAGTTTCCGGACGGAACCCCTTGGGCGGCCTCGGCCTCCTCCATCCAGCGAGCGGTATCCGCTAGTTCGGCCAGCGGGATGTCCATGGGGCGGCCGGCTGTGCCCGGCACGAGGTTCAGGTCGTGGCCGGTCGCCGCCGGAAAGCACAGCTGCTCGGGGATGGTCACGGAGGCCGGAACGTGCCGCTCGCTGAACCGTGCCTGGCCTGCCGGGGCGAGCACCAGCTGACGCCGGTCGAAGTCCGGGAGGCGGGACAGCGCACGCTCGAACCTGGCGAAACGGTCGCCCGCGACCGTGGGCTCCACCCGCCGCACCGGGCCACCTCCGTCGGGCAACCGATATCCCCGGAGCCGTTCGGGCAGCTGGACGTACGCCTCCAGGCACTGGTGCCACATGCGGCGGCGACGCAGCTTCCACAACAGGTGGCGGGCCACGTCGAGCCTGGCGCGCTGCGCCGACGAGGCCGCGAGGCCCGCGGCCACGGCGAAGGGGTAGCCGCCCAGCAGCGTGTAGACCCCGCGGGCGTCACGGGACGGATCGAGGCTCTCCATCAGATAGAGGCCGAGTTCCACCTGACAGAGCAGGGAGGGTTTCACGTCCTGGTTCTCCTGGGGCCAGACCGGCTCCAGGGCTTTGACCAGTGGCAGGTACCACTCGCTGCTGTCACGCACGGGCTGATCCGTTCTGCGGTGTGGATGGCGTCTTCGGTGCGGATTCCGTCAGGTGAGGGCCCCCCGCCCCGTCGAGTCGGTCGGCGGCGAGTGCGACGAGCTGGTCGTCGGTGAACAGGGGCAGGCCCCCGGCAGCAGCGGGGCGATTGCGCCGGTACGTGCCGAGGTAGTCGCGGTGGGCTCCGGTCTGTTCCCGGGGGATCACCCAGCACGACTCGTCGTAGGGCGGCTCCGGGCGCACAGGATGGGCGGATCGGCCGAGCAGTCCGGGGTGCTTCCAGTCCTTGACGTCGACGGCCCAGACGTGTTCGTCCGGGAACGTGATGCGCAGGTCGTAGGCGTCGAAGCCGGGCCAGAGCTGGACCTGGAGCCCGAGGGCGCTCAGCCGGGCCTCCAGTTCAACCTCGGCACGGCCCGGGCTGGTGACGAACTGTCTCAGCGGCCGCACCAGTTGCAGCAATCCGGCCGCGTCCGATCCCTCCAGGGTCCGCCCGTGCGGGGGCGAGCCCCGACGGCGGCACCGGTCACGCTCGCACCACCAGGCGCCTCCGGCGACGGGAGTCAGCAGGGTCAGGCAGCGTCCGCAGGTCACGTAGGCTCCCTCGCGTTCGTAGGAGGCCGGGACCGCCGCGTAGCACTGGTCGAGAAGTTCTTGTACGGGGGCGAGGAACAGGTCGGTGTCGGTCTCGAACCGTTCCACCCCGGTGAGCACCGGACGCTCGACCAGGAGTCTGCGGAATGCCACGTAGGACTCGGGCGACGACGCCTTGCGGCACAGACGCATCGCGGTGTGGACGACTTCCCGGTCGAACTGCGCGGCACCGCCGTCCTTTCCCCTGATCCACCACTCGTGGCACAGCTGGGAGGGGACCAGCGCCTCGGGGTCCACCAGGTAGTCGTCCGGTCCGAAGGCGTCCGGCGGCAGGTCGAGGGGCCAGTCCTCCAGGGGGCGGCTGTGGCACCAGAAGAGCAGCTCCGGGAGGCTGCGAGGGATTTCCTCGACGCCCCTGAGTAGGCAGGCGAGGACGGTCCGGTCCAGGGCCCGCTGCGCCTCGGCCGGGTAGGGCAGGGCGAAGGCGGAAAGGGGCCCGAGATCGGCGAGCTGGATCACTGCGCCGGCCAGCGTACGGACGAGGCCGACGTCGGGGAAGCCGAGCCAGTCTCCGCGCGGGCCGTTGAGAGCGTGCGGGGCAGTGTTCATCAGAACTCCCTCTCCGCTTCCGCCGTGTTGCGCGTCCTGTTCTCCGTCGTGACGAGATGTTCGTTGCCCGGCCGGCACCATTCGAGGGCTTCGCAGCTGTTGCAGTGCCGACCCGGTGCGGCCGGGTAGTTCCGGTCGCCGATCCAGGGGCGGGCGAGTTCCGCGATGACCTCCCGCGCTTCGTCGACGGCCCTCGGGCGTGAGGGGTCCAGCTCCTCGAAGGTCACGTCGTCGGTGTGCAGCAGTTCGAGCTCCACCCGGGAGCGCTTCGCGTCTCCGCCCAGGACCCCGGCGGCCAGCATCAGCACGCCGAGAGCGAGTTGCGGATAGCGTTTCATCAACGACTCGCCCTCGTAGAGGTACCTGCTCGCCGTCTTCGTCTCCCGCCAGACCCATCCTCCGTTGCGGGTGTGGAGCAGATCGGGCGTGGCGATCAGAACGAGATCGAGCCCGGGGTCGTAGCAGGCCACTTGGTACTGGACGCGCACTTCTTCCGCCGCGTCCAGCCCGTCCAGCGGACAGTAGAAGCCGTGCTGTTCGAGCATGGCCGCGCCGTCGCGTGCTTCCTTGCCGCTCAGCTGCAATGCGCCCGAGCCCCAGGACGCAGGGTCCGCCGGCCCGGGAAATTTTGCACAGCTCCGGTAGGGCGTGCCGCCGTGCCGGAGGTTCAGGACGTCGTCCACCACGCGGCCGCGCCGCACCTCCGGGCTCTCGGGCTTCGCGGAACGCAGTTTGAGCTGCCGGGTCGCATGGAATTTTGCCGGGCAGTCCCGGTAAGCGCGCAGGTCAGTGACCGAGAGACTGCGCCGGGGTCGCCGGGGCTCCGGCGGCGCGATCGTCAGCAGATCCGGAGTACGCGCGATCGCGTCGCAACTCGCCAGTGTCTTGCAGTCGACGCAGCTGCTTCCGGGGCGGGTCCCGGTGCCGTCGATGGCCTCGCTCAGCGCGGGCCATCCGTCCGCCGTGAAGTGCTGTCTGACCTCCTGCTGGTTCCAGTCGAGCAGTTCCTTGTACGCCCCGTCTCCGCAGCCGAATTCGATGACTCGGACCCGCCCCGGAAAAGCGGTGCGGTGCGGTTCCAGCCGTTCGGCCGGAACGACGGCGTACCGCTTCTTCCATCCTCCGCTCACCGGTCGCCCCCGGGCCGCGACGTATGCGGCCACGGCCGCTTCCGCTTCAGGGCGGCCGTCCTTCGCCGCACCGAAGCTCAGCAGCCACAACTCCCTGGTGGACCCGTCGAGAGCGGCGAAGCGGCGCCCCCAGGCCGTCGTCTCGTAGGTGTCCGCTCCTCGCGCATCGACCGGTCGGGGGCCCGCGCGGAGGGCCCAGGCGTCGCGGACCGGAACGGTGAGGGGGAGCCCGGCGGCCCGACGCGCGCGTTGGTCCGACAAACGCGCCGTCACGAAGCGCCGGACCGCCGCGGCCGACCAGGACAGCAGCAGCGGGTGTGCTTCCCGTCGCCGGTAGAGCCCGAAAGTTCCGTTTGTGCGCCGGAGTTCCTCGATGACCTCCTCCGGGTCCCTGCAATCATGTTCAATCAGGTCGAGCGCGTCCATGAAGACCTTGAGCGTGAAGTCCTGCAATGTTTCGGCGTGTTCGGCCGGGGCGGGGTACGCCGTGAGCATCGGGCGGGCGTCACTGCTCCGCTTCGACGGACAGTCCCGGGGGTCGAGCCGGGCGGTGCCGAGGTTCGTGCGTACCAGCTTGATGTCCCCACTGGTCCCGGCGGGGCGTGGCCAGCTGCTCATGGTCTCCTCCAAGCGGTACGGCAGGACGGCCCGATGCGACCTCGCAGAGGGAGGCGCCGAGCTCCGGAGAACCCCAGCATGACACATATTGCATGTGAACTCAGTCCATGCATGAAATCTTCGCCGTCCGCTTTACACTGAGCGTATCCGTCGCGCAACGGGCCGGCGGATGCGGAAGCCCGACGGCGTCACGCCTTTGCGGCGTTGGCGCCCGCGGGACGCTTCACAGGCAAGGGGCGGGCATGAAGAAGGACGACGTGCTGGGCGGCCGGTACAAGCTGCTCGACCGTCTGGGCAGCGGCGGCATGGGCGTGGTCTGGCAGGCGCAGGACCTCCGCGACGACGGGCGGGCGGTGGCGGTCAAGTGCCTGCGCGCGGAGGGCGACCTCCTGGCCTCGTTGGACGACGACGACGCGCACGCCGAGCTGACCCGCATCCGCGGACGCTTCCGGCGTGAGGGGTCGCTGCTCGGGCAGTTGCGACACCGGAGCATCCCCGAGCTGTACGGCCAGGGAACCTTCGGCTCCGAGCCCTACCTCGTCATGCGCCTGGTCGACGGCATGGCACTGCACACCTTTCTGGACCGGTACACACCCACCGTCGAGGTCGCCGCGTCCATCGGAGTCCAGATCGCCGAGGCGCTCGCCCATGCCCACGATCTGCCGGTGGTGCACCGCGACCTCAAGCCGTACAACTTGATCATCGATCGGGGCGGCGTCGTCGTCCTCATCGACTTCGGGATCGCCAAGCCGCTCTGGCCCGGAGTCACGGACTACACGCAGAGCGGCTCCACCGTGGGAAGCAGAGGGTACGAAGCCCCGGAGCAGATCCTGGAGCGGCAGATCACGCCCAAGACCGACCTGTACGCGCTGGGCTGCGTTCTTTACCACCTGTTCACCGGACACCCGCCGTTCTCCGGGGACCGACTGAGGGACCAGCATGTGCACGATGTGCCGATCCCGCTGACCTGCCACATCGCACACATCCCGGCGGAGCTGGAAGCGCTGGTCCTGGGGCTGCTCGCGAAGGAGCCCCAGGACCGGCCTGCGAGCGCCCGCGCGGTCGCGGCGGTGCTGCGGCGGTTCGCGCCGCGCCCGGGAGATGTCGCACCTTCTCCCCGCCTGGAGCCGGATCCCACGCGTCCGTTGCGACTCCCGGACGAGTGCGCCCCGCCCGTCCCGGCCACGAAACCCACGCCCGTGACGACGACGAACAGGAGGCACCGAGGTTCCGGGTTCCTCAGTCGCAGGATGTTCGAGGAGCTCACGGCCAAGGCTGAGGCGGAGACCGATTCCGGTGAGCCCGCCGGCGCTGTGGACGGGCTGGCGGAGCTCCTGCCCACCGCCCGACGCAGCTGGGGCGCCTTCGACCCACGGGTCCGGGCGGCCCTGCGCGTGGCCGCGAACGGCATGCGCGTCGCAGGGCGTTGTAAGGAGGCGATCACACTCTACGAGGCTTTGGCCGTACGGCCGGAGGGCAGCGTGGATCCGGACGATCTGGCTGATCACCTGGAAGGCGTTCTCGGCGCGGCGGAGTGCCGCATCCCCTTCGGTGACCTGCTGCCCGCGGCGGCCGCACGGACCATGGTGCGTGAAGCGCTTCCGCGTGTCGGCGCCGCGCGCGCTCAACTGCTTGCTGAGCGGTGCCGTGAAGTCGACGCCGAGCTCGAGGAGCTGCGCTTCGGAGCGAAGGAGGGCAACCCGGCGTAGGCGACCTCACCGGTCCCGCGCCGATGATTCGGCGTGGTCGTCCCAGGGCCCGCCCCGGCCCGCGACACCGGCGTGGGCACCCGCCCCGCCCCGGTGTCGCGGGCCGGGCGGGGGATGCCCGAGTTTACCGGCCCGGCCGCCGCCGCAGCCTCCCCGCCGCGAGCCCGTCACCGAGGACCCGAACGAGATCCTCACCGACCGCCACGACCGATCGGAGGGCCTCCTCGAGCGCCAGAAGCTCCTTGAAGGCCAGCGCGTATGGCCCCTGTTCGGCGAGGGAGAGCTGGAGCACCTGCAGTTTGCGCACGTCGATACGGGCCGAACTCGAGGTGTGGGAACCGGCCTGCCGAGCGTTCGCTGGTGCCCGCAGACAGCCGGCGAGGAACCAGGGGTCGAGAAGTTCTGGGTCCGGGCGCAGGGCATGGAGCTGTGGCCCGAGTACCAGGGGGGTGTTTGTCTGCACCCATACGCGAAACGCCCGCTCGACACCCACCACGACGATGTCCCCAGGTTCCGCGACGGTGAGCGAGCCACTGACGGCACCCGCCTTCACCTCGTCCGCGGCCAGCCAACCGGCCGGCAGTCCGCCCATGATCAGGTCGGGAACCGTCATCACCGGCACCGCGCCGTCCGGCAGTGCGTCGCCGTGCAGTAGTTCACCAGTGGGCGTCTGCCCCTGCCGCGCCTTGAGCGCACGGGCGCGGTCCAGGTCCGAGACCGTGACGGTGGACGCGGCGTCCACGCCCCCCGAGAGGTCGATCTCCGCGAGATGGCGGGAATGCCCGCGTACCTCGTCGAGCAGCCCGTCCAAATGCCCCCAGACTTCCCCGAGTACGGCTTGGGCCTCCCTCGCCGTCTCCGGTACGTGACGGGCCGGGGTGAGGTCCGTCTCCTCGTCGAGCAGATCCATGACGGGGACGGTGACACACCGCTCGGGCGGCGGCTCCTCCGCTCCCGCCTCCAGGTCCCCGGACCACGCATGGGAGTGGACCGCCTCGAGCACGCGAGCGCTCAACCGTGGCCAGTCGATGTTCTGCGCGCCCTTCGCCGCCCCCTGTCGATCGACAGCGTCGAACAGGAACAGGCGATCGCCCGGCGCGGCCACGCCGTCGGCCGCCGGTGCCCGGAGGATCCACAACTGAAGTGAGACGCTGTGTGGTTGAGCGGCCCCGGCCGGCAGCGCGACGACCCCCCGCAGCACGCCCGTACGCAGCAGCGCCCCTCGGATGCGCCTGCCGGCACGCCGGGAAGCCACTGCCGGCGGAAGCAGGACCACGGCCACACCGCCGGGTGCGAGTCGCGCCAACGCGTGCTCGACCCAGGCGAGCTCGGGCTCGGTCCTTGGTGGGAGGCCGTAGAGCCAGCGGGGGTCGGTGGCCAGTTCCTCGTATCCCCAGTCGCGTGCGTTGAACGGTGGATTGCACAGGACGACGTCGGCCCTTGCGCCGGCCTGCGGGTCGGCGCGGAGTGAGTCCCCAGCCCTTGTCTCCGCGAGCGCCCCCGCACCGGCCATACCCGCGAAGCCCAGCCTGACCGCCGCCAGCGCGGCGAGCACCGGGTCGATGTCGGTCCCGAGGAGTGTGGGAGCCGGGGCACCGGTCCCCGTTCCCCGATCGCCCATGCGTTCGCCGGCGGCCAGGAGCAGTCCGCCGGCGCCGCACGCGGGGTCGAGGACGGTCACTCCTCCCAGCGCGCCTCCTGCCAGCCCTCCGGCCCTGACGGCCACAGCGACGTCCGCCATCAGCCGGGCGAGTGGCACCGGGGTGGTGCTGACCTGCCGGACATGGGCATCGAGCCAGCGCGACAGCAGGAAGTCGAAGGTCTCCCGGCCTCCTTCGTGGCGCGCGGCCTCGACCGTTTCGTCCACCACACGGGCGGCCGCTGACGTAAGGCCGGACTGCCCGGGCGCGACCCGACCCGCGGCTCCCAGCTCCTCCGTCGCGATGAGCCGTCCGCCGGCTTCGGCCAGTGCCGCGCCCATGACCGATCGATCGCCCAACGCCTCATAGTGTGGCCACAGCCGCTCGCGCAGTCCGATCCGGTCGATCTTCCCGTTGGCGTGGAGCCACCGTTCGATATCGACCAGGGAGAACTGAGGGCTGGCGTCCGTCCCGCCGACCGGTGGCGGGAAGGAGTTGTGGCGCCGCCGCCAGTTGCTCACCGCGGCTCGGCCGACTCCCGCGATACGTGCGATTTCCGCCAGAGTGACGGGCGCGTCGATGGGGTCTGACATGTGGTTCTCCGAAGGAGGGGGCGAGTTCCGGACAGGCCTGACACCAGCAGCCCTTACCGTAGCCCAGCCACCCCGCCCCCAGTCAATCGTTGACAGAGTTCACAGCGGGTTCCTCGATCGCGCCTCTTTGGCCGTGGTCGCCCTATACTGGCGGATCGGGAGGGGGATCGTGGAAAGCATCGGGCGCGGAGCCGTCCTCGGCGAGCGCTACCGCCTTGAGGAGCCGCTCGGCCGCGGCTCCATGGGTCAGGTCTGGCGCGGCCTCGACCAGCATCTGCAACGCCGCGTAGCGGTGAAGACCCTCGCCTCCGGCGTCTTCGATGATCCCGCCGACCGTGGGCGCCTCAAGCTCCGTTTCGAGCGAGAGGCGAAGGCCGCGGCGGCGCTCGACCACGCCAACGTCGCCACGGTGTACGACGCCGACATTACCAGTGAACTGTGCTGGCTGGTCATGCAGTTGATCGAAGGCGCCACCCTGGGCGTCATCCTCGGCGAACGACAGCGCCTCGACCCTGAAGCGGCCTCGTCGGTCACCGCCCAGATCTGTTCCGGCCTCTCCGCGGCCCACGCGGCCGGGCTGGTGCACCGTGACCTGAAGCCGGAGAACGTCATGGTCCGGCGCGACGGAGTGGTGAAGATCCTCGACTTCGGCCTCGTCAAACATATGACGCAACAGGGGGCTCGGCTCACCGCGAGCGGGGAGTCCCCGGGCAACTTCCGCTACGCCTCCCCGGAGCTGCTCAGCGGCTCCTCGGAGTTTGACGCGCGCAGTGACCTGTACAGCGTCGGCTGCCTTCTCCACCACCTTCTTTCCGGATCGCCGCCCTTCGGGGCGGAGCCCCCCGTCATCCAGCTGCGGAGCCGCCTGGCCGGCCCTCCGCCCTCCCTCGCCGCCCTTGGCGTCCAGGTCCGGCCCGGCCTCCAGGAACTGCTCACCGCACTCCTGGCCCCCGATCCGGCGGACCGCCCGGCCTCGGCGCGTGAGGTGTACGCCGGGCTCGGCCCCCACCTCCCCGTTTCCCGGTGCGGCGACGCGCGGGCGCTCGCCGCCTACGGCCCCGAGGACCCGTGTCGGCCGTTCGCGCTGCCACAGGGGCCACACCTCGGATGACGTCGTCGATGGGGTGGAAGAATGGCATGGGTCAGGATCGCGGGGGCGCGGAACGCTAGGACGGCGACCCGCGCCGCGAAACGAACACGCCGGGCGAAGGGATGCGCGTGACATGGGGTACACGGGGGGCGAGGGCATAGGCACGATGATCCTGGGGCGCTACGAACTGACCCGTCGGCTCGGCCGCGGCGGCATGGGCGAGGTGTGGTCCGCCCGTGACCACAGCCTCGACCGGCAGATCGCACTGAAGCTCATGCTGCCCGCCGGTCAGCAGAGCACTCCCGCGCTCCTGGAGGAACGCTTCCGCCGCGAAGCCCGCTACACCGCCCGCCTCCGGCACTCCGGCGTACCCGAGATCCACGACGTCGGCAAGCTCCCCGACGGCAGGCTGTACCTGGTCATGGAGCTGGTCGCGGGACACACCCTCACCGAGCTCCTCAAGGAGCACGGCAGCTGCCCCGTCGACCAGGCACTCTCCGTCGCCGGACAGATCGCCGCCGTGCTCGCGGACGCCCACCGCACCGGCCTCGTCCACCGCGACCTCAAGCCCGCCAACGTCATGCTCACCCCATCCGGCCAGGTCAAGGTCCTCGATTTCGGCATCGCTGCCGCCCTCGCTTCCTCCCCGCAGGAACCGCGCCTGACAGGAACCGGCGGCGTCGTCGGCACCCCCGGGTTCATCTCTCCCGAGCAAGTCCTCGGAAAGCCGGTCACTGACCGCAGTGACCTGTATGCACTGGGCTGCGTCCTGTACGAGATCCTCACAGGCCGCCCGCCGTTCGTCGCCGGCACCCCGGTGGCGGTCGCCTACCAGCATGTGTACGAAGTTCCGCGGCCCGTTGCCGAGTTGAGGCCGGAGCTCTCGGACGCTTTCGCGGACCTGGTCATGCGGCTGCTAGCCAAGGAGCCGGAGGCGCGTCCGTCGGCCGAGGAGATGGGCGCCGCCGTCGGGGCACTGGCCGCGGCGGCCGAGTCGTCCGCCCGCACCGCGACGGTCGAGCCGCCCCGGCAGGCCGCGCGGGCCGACTACGGCCCCTTCTCGGGCCCGGAAGAGATGCAGGACCGGGTGGCCGAGTGCCAGGAGCTCTTCTTCGCCCAGGACTACACCCGGGCGTACGAGGGCTACCGCGACCTTACCGAGAAGCTCTCGGTCACCCCGGTCGCGACGGACGAACTGCGACTGTCGTGCTGGTCGCTCCTCGCGCTCTGTCTGGCCAAGCTGGGGCGCACGGCCGAGGCGCTCAAGGAGTACGAGTCGCTGGTCCCCCTGAGGCTGGAAGCCTTCGGTCCGGCGGATGCGGCAACTCAGGAGGCGCGCTTCAAGTTCGCCTCGCTCCTCGGTCAGTGCGGCCGCTATGCCGAGGCGTACGAGGAGGCCAATCTTCTGCGCGTCGATATCCAGGCACATCGGCCCGACGATCCCCGGATCGCCGAGCTTGATGGCTTCATCGTCCGCCTGCACCAACTCCGTGCCGCAGCGCGGCACCGACGACAGAAGACCCCTTGAATCACTCCTTACGCCTCCTGGTCAGCCCTCCCGCCGACCCCTTACGCACGCTTTCGCCGCATTGCATAGAGTTGACGCCCTACGCCGAGGTCCCAGAGAAGGCCGCTCACCGATGACGCAGACCGTCCCGACGCCCCGCCGCACCGACGCCGTTCCCTCGGCCGGCGAGGCGCTCCCGCAGCCCGGAGCCCTCGTCGAGGTCCGTGGCCAGAGCTGGGCCGTCGTGAGCGTCGACCCGTCCCCGCCCACGTCCCCGTCCTCTGGTACCCGAACCCCTGCCACCTTGGTCCACCTCCAGTCCGTCGCCGACGGCCGCTTCGGCGACACCCTCTCGGTGATCTGGGAGGTCGAACCGGGCCGCCGCGTTCTGCCCGCCGGTTCCCTCCCCGACGCCTCCACCGGCCGCTTCGACCCGCCCTCCCGGCTCGCGGCCTTCCTCGACGCGGTCCGCTGGTCGGCGGTTGCCTCGGCCGACGCCAAGACCCTTCGGGCCCCTTTCCGTTCCGGCGTCGCCGTGGAGCCCTACCAGCTGGAGCCGGTCTCCCGCGCCGTCGGAGCCCCTCGTGTGAATCTCCTCCTCGCCGACGATGTCGGCCTCGGCAAGACCATCGAGGCCGGCCTCGTCCTCCAGGAGCTGATTTTGCGCGGCAGGGCCCGCCGCGTCATGGTGGTCTGCCCGGCCGGTCTGACCCTGAAGTGGCGTGACGAGATGACCGAGAAGTTCGGCCTGGACTTCACCATCGTCGACTCCCAGCACTGCGCCACTCTCCGCCGCACCCACGGCACGGCCGCCAACCCCTTTCGTGTCCACCCGCTGACCATCGTTTCGCTGCCCTGGCTGCGCCGCCCGAAGGCCCAGCGCCTCCTCAACGAGGTGCTGCCGCCCGACACGCCTGAGCAGGGCGCCGAAACCGGCCCAAACCACCGCTTCTTCGACCTGCTCGTCCTCGACGAGGCCCACCACGTGGCCCCGGCCGCCCCCAAGCAGGTGTATGCGGTCGACTCCCAGCAGACCAAGCTGATCCGCCGCCTCGCACCCCACTTCGAACACCGGCTCTTCCTCTCCGCCACCCCGCACAACGGCTACCCCGAGTCGTACACTGCTCTTCTCGAACTCATCGATAACCAGAAGTTCGTCCGCGGCGTCGAGCCGGACCGGGCGGCCCGCGACGAGACGGTCGTCCGCCGCCTCAAGTCCAAGGTCACCAAGCCCAACGGCGACCCCCAGTTCCGCACCCGCCGCACCAAGGAGCTGGAGGTCGAGTACACCGACCGCGAGCGGGAGATCCACACTCTCCTCGCTGGCTTCGCCGCTCTGCGCAAGCAGCGCATCACCTCCACCGCCCGCGGCGGTCGCCGCGCCGCCGACCTGGTCACGCTCCTCCTCAAGAAGAGGCTCTTCTCGTCCCCCGCCGCCTTCCAGCGCACCGTGAAGGTCTACCTGGGCCACCTGGAGGACGCCGCCGCCCGCCCGAGCGGCGGCGCCGCGCACGTCCCCGACTGGCTGGAGGACTACGCCGACCTGGCCGCCGAGCTCGACGACGAGGAACTGGCCGGCGCCGAGGACTCCGCCCTGACTCTTTCCACCCGCCTCACCCCCGACGAGGACGAGGGCGAGCTGACCCTGCTGCGCGATATGCAGCGCTGGGCCCTCACCCACGAGGCCACCGCCGACTCCAAGGCGGCACGCCTGATCTCGTACCTCAAGGCGGTCTGCCGTCCCGACGGCGCGCACTGGACCAACAACCGCGTAGTGGTCTTCACCGAATACCGCGACACGCAGAAGTGGCTCCTCGGCCTGCTGCGCCAGGAGCAGCTCACCGACGGCGGCCGGGTCGCGCTGCTGCATGGCGGCGTCGACAAGGACGAGCGCGAACGCATCCGCCTCGGCTTCCAGTCCGAACCCAGTACCGAGAACGACGCGTCCGCCGAGGGCCGGGTCCGCATCCTCATCGCCACCGACGCGGCAGGCGAGGGTATCGACCTCCAGCGCCACTGTCACCGGCTGATCAACTACGACATCCCCTTCAACCCCAACAAGCTCGAACAGCGCATTGGCCGCATCGACCGCTGGGGCCAGCGCGTGGACCCCGAGATCCACCACTTCGTCGGCGCCGGCTGGCAGCAGGCCAAGGCCGGCTCCTACGAGGCCGACCTGGAGTTCCTCTCCCGCGTCGCGAAGAAGGTCGCCCGCATGGAGGCTGACCTCGGCGAGGTCAACGCCGTCATCGCCGACGCCGTACAGCGCCGCATGGCCGGCGACACCACCCCCGTCGACCTGGACAACGCCACACCCCGCCCCGCCTCGGGCCGCCGCCCCGCCGGGAGGATCACCGACGAGCAGAACGTCACCGCCCAGGCCGTGAGGCTGAAGAAGCAGTACGACGACACCCGCGACGCCCTCGGTCTGACGCCCCGCAACATCCGCCGCGTCGTCGACACCGCGCTCGCCCTCGACCACCAGCCGCTCCTCGTCCCCACCGGCCACGAGGACTTCGAGGACGGCCTCTACGAGGTGCCGCAACTCACCGGCACCTGGGAGCGCGCCACCCGGGGCCTGCCGCACCCGCTGCGCACCGCCGAGCGCCGCCCGGTCACCTTCGACGCTTCCGTCGCCGCCGAGGGCCGCGACGACGTCGTCCTCGCCCACCTCAAGCACCCTCTTGTCGCCCTCTCCACCAGGCTGCTCACCGCAGCGGTCTGGAACGCCGGCCACATAGGCCTGCACCGCACGACCGCCGTCGTCAGCGACGACCCGGCACTGGAGACCACCCTGGTCAGCGCCTACGCCCGCTACGTCCTCACCGGCACCGACGGCACCCGGCTGCACGAGGAGATTCTCTACGCGGGCGGCTGGTTCGGCGACACCGGCCGCTTCCGCCGCTGGGAGTCGGTGAACACCCAGCGCGAGGTCCTCGCCCGCGCTCTCTCCCACGGCTCCGAGGCGGCCCCCCACCTCAAGCGGCGGCTCGCCGCCGACTTCGGCACCCTCCGCGACCCGCTGCGCCGGTCCCTGGACGCCCGCGCCGGAGAGCTCGGCAGAAGCCTGGAACGTCGCCTCGCCGACCGCCGTGCCGAGGAGGAACGCCGCATCAACGCCACCCTGGACCGTTTCGATGCCGGACTGCGAGCCAAGCTCGCCGAGGAGGGCGACGAGATCGGCGAGCAGATCGCGCTCTTCCAGGACCGCGAGGTCACCGAGGTGGAACGACGCCAGTACGCCGACGACAAGGAGCGCTGGGAGGCCCGCCTCCGGTCCCTCGAAGCGGAGCGCGCCCGCGAGCTGTCCGCTATCGCCGCGCGTTACCGTGACCCGTCCCCGCATCTCTTCCCCGTCGCCGTCGTCTTCGTTGTCCCCGCCAAGGAGGCCCGCAAGTGAGCCGCCGTCCCGCCTCACCCGCACCGGCCTCCGTATCCGCTAACGGTCGTACGTCCGGACACCCCGTCGACCGCGCCGCCCGCGGCCTGGCCGCCGCCCGTGCGAAGGCCCTCGACGGCACGGGCCAGCACCAGGAATGGCTGGACCTCACCGACGTCTCCGGCCCCTTCCTCACCCTCCCCGTACTCCTGAAGACCTGGCCCCAGCTCGATACCCCCGAGCGGGAGCGGTTCGACCGCCTCCGGGCGCACCACGCCGACTGGCGGACCGACCCCGGGGCGGGGCAGGGCGCCTGGATCGCACACCTCCTGCGCGACCTCCTCGAATGGGGCGACGCGCTGACCCTGCGGTCCGGCCCGTCCTGCGACGCGGACGAACCGCTCCTGGACCGCTTCACCCTCCACGTCCCCGAGCACGACACGACCCTGCGCGCCGACTTCTGCCTCACCGACCCCGGCACCGACCCGCTCACCGAGCCGGACACGGCGACCGCCGCCAAGCACGTACGGCTGCTCGGCATGGTCCTGCCCGCCGGTACCCCGCCCACCGTCCGCGACGGCGGCACGGGCGGTCTGGCCGGCGGTGGCGCCTGGGCGGCGACACCGGCCGACCGGCTCGCCCGGCTGTGCCGCCAACACGGCGTCCCGCTGGGCCTGGCCACCGACGGCCGCTGGTGGTGCCTGGTCTGGGCCCCGGTCGGCGGCGTCACCACCACCGCCGTCTTCGACTCCGTCACCTGGAACGAGGCCGCCGACCGTAATCTCGTACGCGCCTGGGTCTCGCTCCTGCGCCGCTCCCGCTTCTTCCAGTACGCCGAGTCCGAAACCCTGATCGGCCTGCTCCGCCAGAGCCTGGAAGCGGGGGAGGAAGTCACCAACGCGCTCGGCGTGCAGGTCCGCCAAGCCGTCGAGCTCCTCGTGGACGCCATCGGCCGAGCCGACGCCCGCGCCATGGAGCAGGGAGCGCCCGGCCTGCACGCCGACGGTGTACAGGCCGGGCAGGTCTACCGCGGCTCGGTTGCGGTCATGATGCGCGTCGTCTTCCTCCTCTTCGCCGAGGAGTGCGGCCTGCTCCCCGCCGACAACGAGGTCTACGCCCACTCCTACTCGGCCCGCTTCCTGCGCACCGAGCTCAAGGCCCGCGCTGACGCCGAGGGAGAGGGCTCCCTGGAGCACACCACGTCCGCCTGGCACCGGCTGATCGCCCTGTTCCACGCCGTGCACGGCGGCGTCGACCACCCCGAACTCTCCCTCCCCGCCTACGACGGCTCAATCTTCGACCCCGCCACCTACCCCTGGCTCGAATCCGACACCGACCCGCTGCCCATCGACGACCTCACCGTCCTGCACATGCTCCAGGCCGTCCAGGAGGTCCAGGTCGGCACGGGAAAGAGCCGCGAGACCCGCACGCTGAGCTTCCGGGCCCTGAGCGTCGAGCAGATCGGTTACGTCTACGAGGGCCTCCTGTCCTACGGCGGCGAGCGCGCCACCGAAGAGGTCGTCGGCCTCATCGGCCCGGTCGGCCGGGAACACGAGGTGCCGCTGCGCGACCTGGAGGCGATGGCCGAGCGGAGCCGCGGCGACGTGAAGAAGCTCGCCGGGCTGATCTGCGAGGCGTACAAGGAGCCGAAGCCCGGCATCGGCACGCCCGGCAAAATCGAGAAGCTGGTCGCCCCGCTGACCGGGGTCGAACGAGACGCCGCCGACCACAAGCTCTTCGCGGCCTGCAAGGACCGCGCCCTGACCGAACGCCTGCTGCCGTTCTTCCGCCTGCTGCGCCAGGACCTGCGCGGGCTGCCCCTGGTCATTCCGGCCGGCCGGCTGTACGTCACGGAGTCCGCGCTCCGCAAGAACACCGGCACCCACTACACGCCGCGCAAGCTCGCCGAGAACGTCGTGACGCACGCCCTGGAGCCCCTGGTCTACGAGGTGGGCCCGCTCCAGACCGCCGAGCGCAGCGAGTGGCGGCCCAAGCGCCCCTCCGAGATCCTGGAGCTGAAGGTCGCCGACATCGCGATGGGCTCGGCCGCCTTCCTGGTCGCCGCCTGCCGCTACCTCGCCGACCGCCTCATCGAGGCCTGGGAGCGCGACGAGGACCACGAACGCCACGAGGCCGCGATCCACTACCGGGCCGGCCGCCAGGTCGACGCGCGCACGGCCGTGGACGCGGAGTCCGACCCCGTCGTCATCGAGGCCCGCCGCCAGATCATCGAGCACTGCCTGTACGGGGTGGACATCAACCCGATGGCCGTCGAGATGGCCAAACTGTCGCTGTGGCTGGTCTCCATGGACCCCACCCGGCCGTTCACGTTCCTCGACGACCGCCTGATCGCGGGGGACTCGCTGCTCGGGGTGACCAGCGTGGAGCAGCTGAAGGCGGTCCATCTCGACGTGGCGAAGGGGGACTTGATCGCTTCGATGGCCGACGCGGATCAACGTGTCCAGGCTGTCGCCCGCGAACGCAGGGCCATCATAGAGATCGCTGGCGACGGCATCGACGCCCTCAGCAAGAAGCGGAAGCTGCTGGGCGAGGTCATGCGGCACACAGCCCGGCTGCGGCTGATCGGCGACCTGCTGTCGGGCGCGGCACTCGCCACGTGCGCCTCGGGGCGGACCGAGTGGTACGAGGGCGGTGAGCGGCTGCGGGACCTGTTCCCGACGGCGGCCGAGGTCGCGGCCAAGCTGGGGGAGGCGGGCGCGGGCGAGGAAAGCGGGCTCGGGGGATTTGTGGAGGCCGCGCGGGAGCAGGCGCTGGAGTGGCTGGCGAGCGAGCTGCCGGAGGGCGGGATCGAACGGGATCCGGTGCACTGGCCGTTGGTGTTCCCGGAGGTGTTCATGGACCGCGGCGGGTTCGACGCGGTGGTGGGGAACCCGCCGTTCCTGGGCGGTCAGAAGCTCACCGGCGCGATGGGGGAGGCGTACCGCGAGTACCTGGTGGACTACCTGGCGGGCGGGAAGCGGGGCAGCGCGGATCTGGTGGCGTACTTCGAGCTGCGGGCGCACGCGCTGTTGAACGGGGGCGGGCAGACGGGGCTGATCGCCACCAACACCCTGGCACAGGGGGACACCCGGGAGGTCGGGCTCGACCAGCTCGCGGCGCGGGGGATCGAGATCCGGCGCGCGATCAAGAGCAAGCCGTGGCCTTCGGCTTCGGCGGTGCTGGAGTACTGCGCGGTGTGGACGAGCCGGGGGGAGGTCACGGCGGACGCGGAGCGGGTGCTGGGGGACCTGGTGGTGCCGCTCGGGATCACTACGTCGCTCAACCCTGGTTCCCGTAAGGCTTTTTGGGCTGAGCCTCTACATGCAAACAACGAGCTTTCATACGTCGGTTCGTATGTCCATGGACTCGGGTTTACGCTTCCAAGAGCTGAAGCTCAGGCGTGGATTTCCGAAGACGAACGCTATCGAGATGTGCTTTTTCCATACATCAACGGGGAGGACCTGAATCAGAGCCCGACTCACAGTAGTGATCGATGGATTATCGATTTTCAGACCTGGCCGCTCGCTCAGGCTGAGCAATATCGCCGGGCGTACGAGAAGATCGTTCGGGATGTAAAGCCGGAACGTGCCATAAATGCGAACAAGAGTCGCCGGGAAATCTGGTGGCGCTTCACTCGTCCAGCCACAGAGATGCGCGAAGCCATCAGCTCACTCAAGAAGTGCATCGTCATCGCACGAGTGAGTAAGTCCGTCATGCCGACCATCATGCCCACAGGGCGAGTTTTCAGTGAGCAAGTAATCGTGTTCGCATCCGACGATGCCGACCTCCTCGGCCTCCTCAGTAGTTCGCCTCATTACTGGTGGACCATCGATCGAGCGTCGACCATGAAGGGGGACCTTCGTTACGCGCCATCGGACGTCTTTGAAACGCTTGTCCGGCCTGCACCATCAGGAAGCCTGCGCTCAGCGGGAACCAAGCTCTACACCTTCCGACGCGAACTTATGTTGCGCCGTAACATCGGTCTAACCGGTACCTACAACCTTCTCCACGACCGTGAATGCGACGACCCCGACATCATTGAACTTCGCGCCATCCACGAGGAGATCGACCGTGCCACCATCGCCGCCTACGGCTGGCACGACCTCCTCGACCCGACCGGCCAGACGCCCCCGGCCGACCCCACCCACCTCACCGTGCCGCTCGACCACGGATTCCACGAGACCGATCAGGGCACCCGCTACACCATCGGCCTGCTCGCCCGTACCGAGATCATCGACCGCCTCCGCCAGCTGAATCACCAGGCGTACGCGGACGAGGTCTTCCTCGGCAAGCACAAGAAGCCGAAGCAGCACCCGGACATGCCGCGTCCCTCCGCCAACGCTCGTGCTCAGCGCGCTGAGCGACCGGCCGCCGTCCAGGGCTTCAACGATGACGGCCTCTTCGCCCCTGACGGCGCTCTTTTCTGACCCGAGCGCACCATGGGTGTGCCATCCGCCGAGATCATCCAACGGAGGGCACGCCCAGGGAAACCGTCCGATTCAGACAGCCCGCGCACCTCGGCCACTTGCGAACGTCACGAACTCCGCCCACTCGACGGCCGTAACGCTCAGCACCCGCCCCGCTCACGCTTCGAGTCGCGGACATACGCTGCGCTGTCGGCCGACGCCACCTCCGCGCACGCGCCTCCTCCGCTGCTGCTGTAGCTGCTCTTGAACCACTTCAGGTCCGAAGTGCCACGCGGGGACTGACTGTCACCCATAGCTCTCCCATGATGCGTTCGATCAGTCGCGTAGGTTCCTCGACGTTGAGGGTTTGCGACCGCAGTGTCCCAAGCGCAGCCAGAGGTCACTGAACTTGTCGGGCTCTGAGACACCACCAGCCCGATGTCCTGCGACTCGACATAGGCCACCTGCTCTCGCTCAGCCGTCTCCAGGAGAACCATCGAACCGTCCAGGCCCGGATGCATCCCCAGAGCGGTAGGCACGATCTGAATCTGGATGTTGCACTCACGGCCTCGCTCCAGCAACAGCTGGAGCTGTTGCTTCTTGACGGCTGCTCCGCCCACCGGTCGATACAGCACCGCCTCCTCGATCAGGAAGGCCGCCACGACCGGAGGGTTCTGCCGATCAAGTAGTTTCTGCCTGTCCATCCGAGCCGAGAGGCTCTCTTCGAGCAGCTCTTTGCCCACTGGCGGGAAGTGCCCCTCGAGGACGGCCCGCGCGTACTCCTCGGACTGCAACAGCCCCGGCACCACATACCCGCCGTACCAGAAGAAGCTGAGCGCCTCCGCCTCAAGCGTCGCGTAGTCGCGGAAGAACATGGGCAGCCGCGCCAGGTCCACTTGCTCCTGCAACGCCGCCAACACCCGGCCGCCCCAGCAGGTCCTCCGCCTGCTCGGTGAGCGGCGCCTTCGCCGGCCGCCGGCCCTGCTCGATCGACGCGGTCTGCTCGTACGAGTACCGCACGGCATCGGCCAGGGCTTCCTGGCCCGAGTCTGCCTTCTCGCGGAACAGTTTCAGATGCTTGCCGTAGCCGATCCGGATCGCCGGTCGGTCGTCGTCAGGCTTCCGCCCAGCCCGTGGTTACGGCCCGCGCCCCGTACAAGCTAACCCCGAACCCGTACCCGCCGATTCGGTACGCCAGGATGACCCGGTCAGGCCATTTGCGTAATGAAGCGGTTATCCTATGGAGCCGCAAGCTTCCGTACCCGCCCCTTACTTCCTCCCGGCACTGCCCGGTTCGCGCGTGCACAGTTCAGTTCCACCTCGCGTGATGCTCGCCTTGCCCGCCTGCTGGTCGTCCAGCACCTCGCTGACCACGGCGTCCCGACGGTCGCACCCAGGGCCGCGACTTCGAGGCCGGCCTCTGCCTCTCCGTCGACGTGATGCGCGTCGCGGTCGCCGGCACCCGGCCCGGGCGCCGGCCGTGCATTGCTGTCGACGGGGCTCCCGGACGGCCTTCCCGGTGCGCGGCGTCCGGTCGCGGCCTCCTCCTGGTCGCCGTGACTGCCTACCGCAGGGGCTGGTGCATCCGCGACAGCTGCACCAAGACCGTCCGGACCGACGTGGCCCAGCGGTGGTAAGCGGAACAGTGGTCTTCGCTACTTGTGAACTGAGTCAATGATCCGCAATCCTGTTCCGGGGTCGATTGTCAGTGGCCCCGGATAGTCTCGTGATGTTGTCTCAGCCGTACGGAAAGGGCCGTGATCCACTCCATGCCCGCACAGTCCACGCCTCCTCCCGCCCCCACGGTCCCGCACCCGCTCACCGAGGTGCCGCACACCTTCCGTCCCGGCTACTCCTTTGACGTACGGGACGGGCTCGGCGCGTACATCCGTCGCGATCTGCTGGGCCCCTGGGACGGCGAGGCCGAGCAGCTGCCGCAGCACTCAGCCGGGCCGCGCGACCGCTATCTGGTAGGGATGCTCGGGCCCCGGCCCGGTGACGACACCAGGAAGCGGATCGCCAGGGACGCCGCGCAGCAGGGGGGCATGGAGCCGGGCGGGGACGGGGAAGGGGACGACGGCGAGCTGCCCGAGCGGCTGACCCCGCAGGCGGCGGGGCGGATCTGGGCCTCCTCGATGGGGATGTCCTTTGTCGTGCCCGCCTCTGTCGGCACGCTCACCCTGACCGCCTCCTGGGGGCGGTACGCACTGGCCCACGCCCGCGGCCAGAACGAGGACGAGAGCGAGGACGAGCACAGGCAGGCGCCCACCCGCCGCCGCACCGGTCGCGTGTGGGGGCGCGAACAGGTCACCCACACCCGTGACATCGACGTCACCCAGCCGGGGAACCACGCTGTTGATCCCCTCGAAGGCGAGCTCGACAACGGGATCGTCCTCGACGTGAAGGTGCGGGAAAGGGCCGGCGCCCCTGGGACAGAGGACCTGCGCGTAGTGGAGGTTTCCCTCGTCAACCTCCTCGAAGAGCTCACCGAACACCGGGACACCGCCTGGCTGTTCCAGGCCGGGCTCACCGCCACCGCCTTCTCCGACGACACCGTCGCCGTCTTCCTGCCCGTCGACGACCCGCTCACCGCGGGCCTCGGCGCGGGCGCGGCGGCCGAGGACGTCGAAGAGCGCCGTCTGCGGCTGCTCTACCGCGACAGCCTGCGGCACGCCGTGGGCCGCAACGTCGCCGTCCGGGCCTCGGTGCGGCGCGGCGAACGGCGCGCGTACCGCATCGAGACCACCTGGCTCCCCGAGTACGACGTACGGGACACCACCGCCCCCGACATCACCGCCGAGGACCGGCTCACCGGCCTCGAACTCTCCATGGACGCACTGGCCGCTCTCGCCGTCCCCCACCGCCGCGCCGAACTGACCGCCGCACTGGCCCCGCTCGCCGAGGGCTACCGCGGCTGGCTGGACGAGCAGCGGGCGACTGCCGCCTCGCTCCCCGAGGACCTGCGGCAGGCCGCGCTCACCGCGATCGGCCAGGCCGAGGACATCTGTCGGCGTATCGGCGCGGGCATCGATCGGCTCCGCTCCGACGGCACTCTCGGCGACACCGCCCTGGAGGCGTTCCGCTTCGCCAACCGCACCATGGCGCTTCAGCGCCGCAACACCGCCATCGCCGCCGAGCGGGCCCGCCTCGGCACCGAGGACGACCCCGCCTCGTACGCCGCTGTCCACACGGCCGTGTACGGCAAGGGGGCGGGGGGCGCGAGCTGGCGTCCCTTCCAGCTGGCCTTCGTCCTGCTCAACCTCGACTCGCTGACTGATCCCGCCCACCCGCACCGGGGCACGGGCCGGGACGCCCTCGTCGACCTGCTGTTCTTTCCGACCGGCGGCGGCAAGACGGAGGCGTATCTGGGTCTCGCGGCCTACACCTTCGCGCTGCGCCGCCTCCAGGGTGTACTCGGTTCCGGCGCCGGGGCGTACAGCGGCGAGGCGGGCGTCGGCGTGCTGATGCGCTACACGCTGCGGCTGCTGACCGCCCAGCAGTTCCAGCGCGCGGCGGCCCTGGTGTGCGCGGCCGAGAAGCTGCGCCGCGAGGAGTACGGGAAGGTGTGCTGCGAGCGGGCCGAGTGCGCGGCGCGCGGGGCGTGCGAGCACCCCAAGCGGTGGGGGAAGACGCCGTTCCGGATCGGACTCTGGGTGGGGACTTCGGTCTCGCCGAACTGGTACAGCGAGGCGCGCGAGCAGATCGCGGGCTCCAGGGAGAGCGCCAGCGACAAACACGCGCGGGTGATCCAGGTCCTCAGCTGCCCGTGGTGCGGGCAGGGCCTCAAGGCACACCGGGACATGCGGGAGGACGACGACCGCCGCCGCGTACTGCTCTACTGCCCGCGCGGGGAGGGCGCGGAGGACACCCGCTGCCCGTTCTCCCGGCTGAGCTCCCCGTACGAGGGCATCCCCGTCCTCACCGTGGACGAGGAGATCTATCGCCTCGCCCCGGCCATGGTCATCGCCACCGTCGACAAGCTCGCCCAGCTTCCCTGGAACGGCTACTCCGGGCTGCTCTTCGGCCGGGTCACCACTTGGTGCGAGCGCCACGGCTATCGCCACGACGACCTCGACGAACAGACCGGCTGCCGCAGCCGCCACACCACCCGCGGCGACCTGCGCGCCACTACGGCCCGGCCGGTCACCCGGCTCCGGCCACCGGACCTGATCATCCAGGACGAGCTGCACCTGATCTCCGGGGCGCTCGGCACCACCGTCGGACTCTTCGAGGCCGCCGTCGACCAGCTGTGCACCTGGAGCCACACCACCCCCGACGGACGGCGCGTCGAGACCGGCCCGAAGATCGTCGCTTCGACAGCCACCACTAAACGCGCCGCCGACCAGGTGCGCGGCGTCTTCGGACGGCAGGTCGCCGTCTTCCCGCCGCAAGTGGTGGACGTCGGTGACACGTTCTTCTCCCGGCAGGTCGAGCTGAGCCGCGAGCACCCAGGCCGCCGCTACCTCGGCATCTGCGCCCACGGCACCCGCCTCAAGGCCGCCGAGATCCGCGTCGCCGAGATCCTGTTGCTCGGCGCCCAGCAGCTCTTCGATGACCATGGCACCCCGGCCGACCCGTACATGACCCTCGTCGGCTACTTCAACGCCACCCGCGAACTGGCCGGCATGCGCCGCTATCTGGACGACGACATCACCACCCGGGTGCGCAGGAACGGCAGCCGCAAGGGCCACGACACGATCGCCGACCGCATCGTCACCCGCTCCGGAATGCTGGAGATCCAGGAGCTGACCTCCCGTATCTCCTCCGCCGAGATCGGCGCCACCCTCAAACGGCTCGAGTCCGGTTTCGACCCGGACTTCGAAACGTCCGCACGGCGTCGCGCCCTCATCGCCGAGGCCGTCGAAGCCGGGACCAGCAAGCGCGACCCGCGAGCGCTGCCCACGCCCCCGCACAAGCGGGCGGTGGACGTCGTGCTCGCCACCTCCATGCTCCAGGTCGGCGTGGACGTCTCCCGGTTCGGGCTGATGCTGGTGGTCGGCCAGCCCAAGAACACCGCCGAGTACATCCAGGCGTCCTCCCGCGTCGGCCGTGACACCGAACGTCCGGGACTCGTCGTCACCCTCTACAACTGGTCACGCCCTCGAGACCTGGCCCACTTCGAGGACTTCGGGCACTACCACGCCACCTTCTACCGCCAGGTCGAGGCTCTTTCGGTGACCCCGTTCACCCGCCGCGCCCTCGACCGGGGCACCGCCCCCACCTACATCGCGGCGCTGCGGCAGGCCGCCTACGAACACTCCCGTAACGGCGACGCCGCCACTCTCGATCTTGACGGCGAGATCGCCGCACGGGTCGAGCAGCGGCTCCTCGAACGCGCGGACCGGGTCGGCGGCGAGCGGGCCCGGGAATATCTCGCCGACCGGATCGCCGCCCTCAAGGACGAGTGGCGGAACCGGCGTTCGGCCGGCGGCGCACTCGGCTACCGCAAGGAGAAGAAGAAGGACGCACGCTTCACCCCTCTCCTGCGGCGCGCCGACGGGGCACGCTGGGACGTCCTGACGGTACCGATGTCCATGCGGGAGACGGAGAACGAACTCAACCTCCTGCTCCCCGGGGGCGGTAACGGCGGGATCTTCATGGAACAGCCCTCGCACGGCGGCCCCGGATGGCACTTCGGGGCGAGTGGGCGATCCGGCGGCGACATTGATGACGGCGGCGGCGATCAGGCGGACAGCCCGGTCGGCAGCGACGAGTACGGACGGCAGCCGGACACCGGCACCACGGCGCGAGGCAAGCGCAACGGAAACGGACGGGGAAATCGATGAGCGGCGGCTACTTCCGGAAGGTCGGCTCGGCCCGGCCCAGTCACCTGATGTTCACGGCTGGGGTGGGAGCACTCATCGACCTGCCGAACTTCTCCGTCCTGGTCAAGGGGCTCGACTCCTGGAGCCACACCGGGCTCGCCGACTACGTCATCGACGAGCCCCGGCTGCGCGCCGCCGTCAACCGCTCCCTCCAGCTCTACGGCGAGAACCAGATCACCGAACTGCGTTCCGCGCCCTGGCTCGAAGGCGGTGACAACGACCCCAAGGGCCTGGCCGCCCAAGGCGTCGGCGTGCCGGTGAGCCCTTTCCCGCAGTGGATGCGCTGCACCGCCTGCAACGAACTGGCGCCCATCGACACGGAGGCGTTCACCTTCGTCAACAACAACCCGCGCTCCCCGCACGAGGCGAAGTTCGTCCACGACTGCCGAACCAAGGGCAAGAAGCCGCTGGCCGTGGCCGCCCGCTTCACCCTGGTCTGCACGGCGGGTCACCTCGACGAATTCCCCTACATCCCGTTCGTCCACCACGGCAGCGAGTGCACCAAGGCGCCGCGCCCCCGGCTGCGCATGAGGGATCATGGCGGCAACCAAGCCGCCAACGTCACCATCGAATGCCTCGCCTGCGGCGCCCCGCGCAACATCCGCGACGCCATGGGCGAACGAGGCCGCGGTAACCTCCCCGCTTGCCGCGGCCGCCACCCCCACCTGGGCACTTTCGAGCGCGATGGCTGCGGCGAGGAGGCTACCCTCATGGTCGCCGGCGCCTCCAACCAGTGGTTCCCCATCACCCTCAGCACCCTCGCCCTCCCGCCGGGCGACACCGAACGCGTCGCCGAACTCGTCGAGGAGCGCTGGCCCGAACTGCGGGGCATCACCTCCACCGTGGTGTATGACGCGCTCGCCGCGACCCCGGCCTACGGCTATCTCAAGGACTACGCCCCGGCCGAGGTCATTGCCGCGGTCGAGGCCCGCCACCGCCTGCTCGACCACGACGACTCCACCTCCGAGCAGCCCGCCGCCGCAGTCGTAGCCGACCTTCTCGGACCGGAGTGGGCAGTCCTCGCTGCCCCGCAACTCCCCACTCCAACAGATGACTTCGCACTCGCGTCCGTCCCCGTCCCCAGCGCCCTCGGCGGATTCCTCTCCGACCTGCGCCAGGTCGAACGGCTCCGGGAGGCCCGCGCCTTGACGGGGTTCACCCGCCTCGACGCCCCCGATCCGGAATCCCCCGAGATCGCCACGCCCGTCCGGCTCGCACGCGCCGCACAGCACTGGGTGCCCGCCAGCGAGGTACGCGGCGAAGGCATCTTCCTGCGCGTCCGCGAGGATTTGATGGCGAACTGGGAGGAGCGGATCGCCAAGTCTGCGGCCATGAACGCGCACCGCGAGGCGTACAAACGCTTTCGCGGGAACCGCAAGTCCGACCGCATCACCAGCGAGTTCGACTACATGTACGGCTGGCCGGGCGAGCGCTATATTGCCCTCCACACCCTCTCCCACCTGCTGATCCGCACCATCGCCCTGGAGTGCGGCTACAACTCCGCCTCCCTCGGCGAACGTATCTACGCCGGCGACGCGGACGACCCGCGCACCGGCATCCTCATCTACACCGCCGTCCCCGACTCCGAGGGCACCCTCGGGGGCCTGGTCTCCCTCGCCGAACCGGACCCCTTCCAGCGCATCGTGCGTCGCGCGCTCACCGATGCCTCGCACTGCTCCTCCGACCCGCTGTGCGCTGAACGACTTCCCCAGCACCCGGCGGACTTCCTGCACGGAGCCGCCTGCCACGTCTGCCTGTTCGTCTCCGAGACGACCTGCGAACGCGGCAACCGCTTCCTGGACCGGCGCTTCCTCGTTCCCCTCGGCGACTCGACGGGGGAAGGAATCGACCACGTACTGACACCGGTGGAGCTTCGGACATGAGCCGGCGCGCGTTCGAGGCCGCGGCCCACGCCCTCGCCGACACCCTCGGCCCGTCCCGCACCAAGGACGTGGCCGGGGCCCTCGCCCGGGGCCGGGGCCTTGAACACGCCCTGACCCGCGTCCAGGGCGCCGGTTCCGGCGAACTGGTCACGACCCTCTACCGCGCGGCGGACCGGGCCGCCCTGCCGTACGCGGAAGCCGCCGCGTACCTCCGCGGATACATAGCGGGCTGGACCCGGCGACGCGACGAGATTGACGTCCGCACGGTCTGGAGCGGCCCGGCCACCCCCGGTGTCCCGGTCCGCTCGACCGCCCAGGTCCTGGTCGAAGTGGTCACCTCCGCACGCACCGAACTCCTCGCCATGACCTATTCCGCCCGCCACTACCCACCACTGACCGCCGCGCTCACCGCCGCCGTGGCACGCGGAGTCGACGTCCATATCGTGGTGGAGACGCGCCAGGGCGCCGGCGGACTCCTGAGCGGCCCGGAACCCGCAGAGGCCTTCACTGGCACCACGGGCCTGCGCCTGTGGCACTGGGATCCGGCTGTCCGGGAGTCGCCCCACGCCCGCCAACACGCCAAACTCGCCGTCGCCGACCGCCACACCTTGTTCCTCGGAAGCGCGAACCTCACCCAGTCCGGCGTCCACATGAACCTCGAAGCCGGAGTCCTGATCCGCGGCGGTTCCGTCCCTCGGCGGGCCGCCGACCACATCCGCGAACTCCAGCGCCGTCAGGTACTGAAACCGCTGTCACCGGCCACGACCCCGGCGTGACGGCGGTGTAGGGCCCTGCGGGAGGGGCGGGGTGATTTGGGTGAAGCGGATCCAGGTGTCGCCGGGCCGCTCCTAGCATGGGCGGTATGTCTGCCAAGCGCCGCCGTACGTCGGTCACGTCCTCTCCCGCTGCTCCGCCCCCGTTTTCCGGCCCGCGTTCAGCTCCCGGCCCATCCTCGTCCGCTGCAAAGGTGCGGGAGTTGGAGGTGCTCGCCGGACGGTATCCGCAGGAGCGGGAGGAGATCCTGACGGAGGCCGCCGAGGTGTGGGCGCGGGCCGGTGAGGTGGAGCAGGCGCTCGCGTTGTACGACCGCTTGCCGGCGGGTCCGTTGGACGATCCGCAGATGGTGGTCGCGTACCGGATCGGGACCCTGTGCGATGCCGGGCGGATGACGGACGCACGGGAAGCGGCGGAAGGCCTGCGGGCCACGCACCCGCGCGACGGCGACGTGTGGCACTACGTCGGGGAGAGCTTCGAGGCGGGGAGCGATCCCGAGCCGGCCGCCGAGTGGTTCACCGCGGGTTTCGCGCACCTGGTCGGGGCCGGTCCGCTGGACGCGGACGCCGTGGACCGCGGGACTTCCGGTCTGGACACGCTGTTGATGTCCCGGCACCGGGTACGCCGACGCCTTGGTCGGCCGCACGACGACTGGGACGAGGCCGCCGACCAGGCGCACGCGCGGCACGCCCCGCTGTTCGGAGGCACGAAGAGCCTGGACGAACTGCACGCCCCTGCCCCCGTGTTGCCCGCGCGGGCGGAGCTGGAAGCGCTGCGCGCACAGAGCGCGGCACTCGCGGAGGAGCACGACAGGCTGGCGGAGGAGATCGCGCAGCGTCGTGCGACGCGGCTGCGACCGAGCATGCTGTGCGCGCTGTACTGGCCCCAGGGTGAGTTCGATGCCCTGCTGCAGCGCAGGCCGGACCTCCAGGAGTACTACGGGGACGATCATGCCGATCATCTGCGGCAGGTGGAGTCGCTGCTGCGTTCGTACTCCGAGGAGGGCGAGCCCCACCTCGGTACGGCCCCGGGCCGGGTGGCGGACCGCATCGAGTGTGCCCGCACCGAGGCTGAGGACCTGGCGGAGTCGTCCACCCGCGCCGGATACGCCGCCGATCTCGCCGCGCGAGGTCTGGGGCAGTCGTGGCCCCCGCCCCGGAACGGTCCCTGCTGGTGCGGGGACGGCCGCAAGTACAAGAAGTGCCACGGCAGCCCGGCGGGGGCTCTGTGACATCCGGCGGGCGAGGCGTTTCCCGGGGCGTCCGGCCCGGGCGGGGCAGCACGGACGATCGATTCGCCTTCCCGGCCGTCCCCCTCGTATCAGCTGCCGCCGCCCCTTCCTGCCCTTTCGTACTCTTTGCTTCCACGCGACCGATCCGGCGCGAGTACGTCGTCGGAATGCCGGCAGCCCCACCCTGGAAGGACTGAGGTGAGCAACAGCGACGTCGAAGCCCTGCTCGACGAGGTGATCGACACGGTGCTGGTCGATACCTACGGGGACGAGGAGCAGCTCACCGCTTGGGAGGTCGTCCTGGAAGAGACGATCGGGGTGCCCGTCGAAGCCGTCCTCCTGGGGCAGCCGGTCACGGTCACGAAGATCAGCGTCATCGGCGGCCGACCGGAAGTGACAGCGGACTGCCGGACCGCACAGGGCGTCAGCGGTGAGATCGCCGTAGCCGATCTGGTCTTCCCACCGTCGTCCGAGGCGGCCTGGCCGCATGCCGCGTACCGACGTTTCCTCGGCCTCGACCCGTTTCCCGCCGCGTCCCGCCCAGACTGGACCTGGCCGCCGGACTGACGCCGCAGTGTCCATACCTACCGAGCCCACCACGAATCCCGAGGACATTCACCGACATGACCGACCGTACGACCGAAGACACACCCGACGTCGGCGAGCATGCCACCGAGCACCACGCGCAGGTGGACCTCAGGGCCGTCCTTCAGTTGTGCGCGGCGGGCAAGCTGCGGTGCAGCGCCAAGACCCTGCGTCCGTCCGCGGCGACGGTCGCCCTTCTGGCCGAGACCCTGACCGGCGGCGACTTCCACCCCGACGAGCCGATCGCCGCGCACGCCTGGCCGTTGCTGCTGCAGGCCGGCGGGCTCGCCGAACTGTCCGGCAGCAAGCTCCAGCTCACCGCGCGCGGCCGGTCCGCGCTCACCCGGCCCGCCCATGACACCATCCGCCACCTATGGCAGAAATGGATCGCACGGGGTGTCATCGACGAGTTCTCCCGCTGCGAGGAGATCAAGGGGCAGCGCGCGACGAACGTCCTGACCGCTGTCAGGCCGCGTCGACAGGCCGTCGCCGTGACCTTGGCCGCCTCGACAGCGGATGCCTGGGAGGACGTGGACGACTTCTTCGACCGGGTGCGCGCCGGGCGGAACGACTTCACCGTCGCCCGCAGCGAGCGCGCCCGGTGGCGGCTGTACCTGGTGGATCCCGAGTACGGCAGCATGGGCTACGCCGGATACGGCGACTGGCCCCTCCTCCAGGGCCGTTACACCTTGGTCGTCCTCTTCGAGTACGCCGCCACCCTCGGCCTGATCGATATCCGGCACACCGCGCCCGCCGGGGCCCGCACCGACTACCACCACCAGTGGGGCGCCGACCATCTCGACTGCCTCACCCGCTACGACGGTCTGCTCGCCGTGCGCCTCAACCCCCTCGGCGTCTACGCCACCGGCGCCGCAGACGCCTACCTCCCCTCAGCGCGCACTCAGGACGCCGCCGACGTCCGACGTGTCAAGGTCCTCGGCAATTTCGACATCGTCGCCCCCGACGGCCTGACGACCGCCGACACTTTGTTGCTTCGCGCCTACGCCGCGCAGACCGCCGACCGGGTCTGGCAGCTCAGCTCCCGCTCCTTGCTCGCCGCTCTCGGCACCGGGCGCACTCTGCGGGAGCTGCGCGAATTCCTCACCGACCGCAGTGACCACGTTCTGCCCGACACGGTGTCCACTCTCCTCGCCGATGTCGAGGCGCGCTCCGGCAGGCTCACCGACCAGGGCCCTGTCCACCTGATCGAATGCACGGACCGCGCGCTGAGCCTGCTCCTTGCCGGAGACCGCAGACTCCGCACCCTGTGCACGCCGCTGGGCGAACTCCACCTCGCCGTACGCCCCGACGACCTGCCCGCCTTCCGCAAGCGAGTCCAGGACTGCGGGTACGTGCTGCCGACCTGAGCGCGATGAGCCATTTCCTCGACGGAGGGGTGGATATCCCCGACGAGCATTGGACCGCTCCCGGCCGGTCAGTGAGGAGCCCAGCTGACGGCCCTGCGCCTCCGCCTTTCCCGTCACGATCCGGTCTCGGACGTGGGAGGGGGGCTTGTTTTTGGTTGTGTAATCGATTCCAATCATCCGTGTAATCGATTCCATGGCATCGAGCGGCTGGTCCGCCACCGGTCGGCGCAAGGATTTCGAGGTGTACGGAAACCACAAGGAGGTGGTCCGGACATGGCGGGCATCAAGGATGTCGCGGCCGAGGCGGGTGTGTCCGCCGCCACGGTGTCGCGCGTGCTGAACAGCCATCCGTCTGTCAGCGAAGAGGCGCGTACCCGCGTCCTCGCCGCCGTCGAGGCCCTCGGCTACCGGCCCAACGCGGTAGCCCGCTCATTGCGCACGGCGCAGACCCGCACGTTCGGCCTGGTCATCAGCGATGTGCTCAACCCGTACTTCACCGAGCTGGCCCGCTTCGTCGAGGAGGAGGCCCGCGCGCTCGGCTACAGCGTCATCATCGGCAACGCCGACGAGCGGCCCGAGCTCCAGGACCACCACATCCGCACGCTCGTCGACCGCAGGATCGACGGTCTCCTCGTCTCGCCCGCCGACGGGGGCTCCCCGCTCCTGCGGGATGTCGCCCTGAGCGGCACGCCGATGGTCTTCGTCGACCGCTGGATCCCCGGCATCGACGTCCCCGTCGTCCGGGCCGACGGTACGGGGGCGGTCAAGGATCTCGTCGCGCATCTGCACGGCCTCGGTCACCGTCGGCTCGCCATCATCGCCGGGCCCGCCGCCACCACCACCGGCAACGAGCGTGTCCAGGCCTTCCGGGACGCGATGGGCGAGCTCGGGCTCGCCCTGCCCGACACCCATATCGGCCAGGGCGACTTCCAGGCGGCCAGCGGCCGCCGGGCCACCGAGCGCTTCCTCGCCCTGGCCGAGCCGCCCGAGGTCGTGTTCGCAGCCGACAACCTGATGGCGCTCGGCGCGCTGGACGCGATCCGGGCCCGAGGGCTGCGGGTCCCCGACGACATCGGGCTCGCCGCCTTCGACGACATCCCGTGGTTCGTCCACACGGACCCGCCGATCACCGCCATCGCCCAGCCGACCGCCGACCTCGCGCGGGCCGCCGTGCGCGCGCTGGCCGACCGGATCGAAGGACGGACCCCGCAGTCCGTCACCCTGCCCGCCCGCCTCGTCGTACGCCGCTCGTGCGGCGGGGCCGCATCGAACCAGAGGAGCGACCGGTGACCGCACCGGAAAAGCCACGGGTGACCGCACCGGACGAGTTGCTGCGCATCGAGGGTCTGCGCAAGACCTTCCCCGGCGTGGTGGCGCTCGACAACGTCGACTTCGACCTCCGCAGAGGCGAGGTGCATGTCCTGCTCGGCGAGAACGGCGCGGGGAAGAGCACCCTCATCAAGATGCTCTCCGGCGCCTACCGCCCCGACCGCGGCCGCATCCTGGCCGAAGGCCGTGAGGTCCGCATCGACGGCGCGCAGGACGCCGAACGGCTCGGGATCGCCACCATCTACCAGGAGTTCAACCTCGTACCCGACCTCACCGTCGCCGAGAACATCTTCCTGGGCCGCCAGCCGCGCCGCTACGGGCTCGTCGACCACCGCCGGATGCGCGAGGACGCGGCAGAGCTGCTGCGCCGGGTCGGCGTCAACGTGCGACCCGACGCCAAGGTCCGTGAACTGGGCATCGCCCGGCTCCAGATGGTGGAGATCGCCAAGGCGCTCAGCCTGGAGGCCCGCGTCCTGATCATGGACGAGCCGACCGCCGTGCTCACCTCCGAGGAGGTCGACAAGCTCTTCGCGATCGTCCGCCAACTGCGCGAGGACGGCGTCGGGATCGTCTTCATCACCCACCACCTGGAGGAGATCGCCGCACTCGGCGACCGTGTGACCGTCCTCCGCGACGGCCGCAGCATCGGCCAGGTTCCGGCGTCGACCCCCGAGGACGAACTCGTCCAGCTCATGGTCGGCCGCAGCATCGAACAGCAGTATCCGCGTGAACGCCCCGAACGCCCCGACTCCGCAGACGCGTTGCTGTCGGTGCGCGGACTCACCCGCCACGGCGTCTTCCACGACGTCAGCTTCGACGTGCACGCGGGCGAGGTCGTCGGCCTCGCCGGACTCGTCGGCGCCGGGCGTACCGAGGTGGCGCGCGCCGTCTTCGGGGCCGACCCGTACGACGCGGGCACCGTCGACGTACGCGGCGAGCGCCTGGTCCGGCACGACGTGCCCGCCGCGATGGGCGCCGGCATCGGACTCGTACCGGAGGACCGCAAGGGCCAGGGCCTGGTCCTCGACGCCTCCGTGCAGGAGAACCTGGGCCTGGTCACCCTGCGCTCCGCGACCCGCTCCGGGCTCGTGGACCTCAAGGGGCAGCGCACGGCCGCCGCCCGCATCGCCCAGCAGCTCGGCGTCCGCATGTCCGGCCTTGGCCAGCACGTGCGCACCCTCTCCGGCGGCAACCAGCAGAAGGTCGTCATCGGCAAGTGGCTGCTGGCCGACACCCGCGTCCTCATCCTCGACGAACCCACCCGGGGCATCGACGTCGGCGCCAAGGTCGAGATCTACCAGCTCATCAACGAGCTGACCGCCTCCGGGCACGCCGTCCTGATGATCTCCAGCGATCTGCCGGAGGTCCTCGGCATGAGCGACCGGGTGCTCGTCATGGCCCAGGGCCGGATCGCCGGTGAACTCCCCGCCGACGAGGCCACCCAGGACTCCGTCATGGCTCTCGCCGTCGGCACCCCGGCCGCGGCCCAGGGCCACGCCCCCAGCGACGTACCGACACTTACCGAACACCCCGCACCGAAGAAGGAAGAGGAGGGCCCCCGTGGCCACTGAGACAGCCAAGAGTGACGCGGGCACGGGCGGCGGAGTCTCCGTGATACGCCGCGTCCTGCTCGACAACGGCGCGCTCAGCGCCCTGGTCGTCCTGGTGGTGGCGATGTCGCTGCTCTCCGGCGACTTCCTGACCACCCAGAACCTGCTGAACGTCGGCGTCCAGGCGGCCGTCACCGCCATCCTCGCGTTCGGCGTCACCTTCGTCATCGTCTCGGCGGGCATCGACCTGTCCGTCGGTTCGGTGGCGGCCCTGTCCGCGACGGTCCTCGCCTGGTCGGCGACATCGGCCGGCGTGCCGGTCGTCCTGGCCGTCGTCCTCGCGATCGTCACGGGCATCGCCTGCGGCTTCGTGAACGGAGCCCTCGTCTCGTACGGCAAACTCCCGCCGTTCATCGCGACGTTGGCGATGCTCTCGATCGCCCGCGGCCTCTCCCTCGTCATCTCGCAGGGCAGCCCGATCGCCTTCCCCGACTCCGTCTCGGTGCTCGGCGACACCCTCGGCGGGTGGCTCCCCGTACCGGTCCTCGTGATGATCGCGATGGGCCTGGTCACCGCACTGATCCTCGGCCGCACGTTCATCGGCCGTTCGATGTACGCGATCGGCGGCAACGAGGAAGCGGCCCGGCTCTCCGGGCTCCGCGTCAAGCGCCAGAAGATCGTCATCTACGCGCTGTCCGGCCTCTTCGCCGCCGTCGCGGGCATCGTCCTGGCCTCGCGCCTCGTCTCCGCCCAGCCGCAGGCCGCCCAGGGGTACGAACTCGACGCCATCGCCGCGGTCGTCATCGGCGGGGCGAGTCTGGCCGGCGGTGTCGGCAAGGCGTCCGGAACGCTGATCGGCGCGCTCATCCTCGCCGTCCTCCGCAACGGTCTCAACCTCCTCTCCGTGTCGGCGTTCTGGCAGCAGGTCGTCATCGGCGTCGTCATCGCGCTCGCCGTCCTGCTGGACACCCTGCGCCGCAAGGCCGGTTCGGGAGCGGCCTCCTCCGCGGGCACCGCCCCCGGCGCGCCCGGGGCAGGCCGCAAGGGAGCGCTCAAACTGGCCGGCGCGGCACTCTGCGTCGCCGTCGTCGTCGGCGCGGTCTCCTTCTTCAACTCCGGATCGTCCGGCGGCACGACGAAGGTCGGCATGTCCCTCTCCACGCTCAACAACCCCTTCTTCGTGCAGATGAAGGAAGGCGCGCAGGCGGAGGCGGAGAAGGCGGGCATCGACCTCACCGTCACAGACGCCCAGAACGACGCCTCCCAGCAGGCCAACCAGCTCCAGAACTTCACCAGTTCCGGCGTCTCCTCGATCATCGTCAACCCGGTGGACTCGGACGCCGTAGGACCGGGTGTCCGCAGCGCCAACAAGGCGGACATCCCCGTGATCGCCGCCGACCGCGGCGTCAACGAGGCGGAGACCGCGACGCTTGTCGCCTCGGACAACGTGGCGGGCGGCAAGCTCGCCGCCGACGCGCTGGCCGACAAGCTCGGCGGCAAGGGCAGCATCGTCATCCTCCAGGGCACGGCGGGCACCTCCGCCAGCCGTGAGCGCGGGGCCGGTTTCGCCGAGGGACTCAAGGCGTATCCGGGCATCAAGGTGGTCGCCAAGCAGCCCGCCGACTTCGACCGCACCAAGGGCCTCGACGTCATGACCAACCTCATCCAGTCGCACCCCGGCGTCACCGGCGTCTTCGCCGAGAACGACGAGATGGCGCTCGGCGCGGCCAAGGCACTCGGCGGCAAGGCCGGGAAGTCCGTCTCGGTCGTCGGCTTCGACGGAACCCCGGACGGCCTGAAGGCGGTCGAGGCCGGAACGCTCTACGCGTCGGTGGCCCAACAGCCCGCCGAACTGGGCAGGATCGCGGTGCGGAACGCCGTGAAGGCCGCGAAGGACGAGAAGGTCGAGAGCACGGTGAAGGTGCCGGTCAAGGTGGTCACCCGGGAGAACGTCGCCGACTTCTCCTGAACCCGCTCCTTGAACCGGCCTGTTGATCCCGGACCGACGAAAGCAGGAAGCACGCACATGCACGACAACGCCCCCGACGACCGGCACCGGTACGACCTGCTGGTCGTCGGGTCGGCCAACGCCGACCTGGTGATCGGCGTCGAGCGCCGGCCCGCGCCCGGCGAGACGGTCCTCGGCTCCGACCTCGCCGTCCACCCCGGCGGCAAGGGCGCCAACCAGTCGCTGGCCGCCGCCCGCCTCGGTGCCAGGACCGCCCTCCTCGCCCGGGTCGGCGACGACGACCACGGACGCCTCCTGCTGGAGACCCAGCGCGCGGCGGGCGTGGACACGGACGCCGTCCTGGTGGGCGGGGCCCCCACCGGCGTCGCCCTGATCACCGTCGACCCCTCGGGCGACAACAGCATCGTGGTCTCCCCGGGAGCCAACGGCCGCCTCACCCCCGAGGACGTCCGGGCGGCGGCCCCGCTGCTGGCCGCCGCCCGGGTCATCTCCGTACAGCTGGAGATCCCGCTCGCCACGGTGGCCGAGACGGTACGCGGCCGGGGGCCGGACACCCGGCTCGTCCTCAACCCGTCCCCGCCCGCCCCGATCCCCGATGAGGTGCTCGCCGCCTGCGATCCGCTGGTGGTCAACGAGCACGAGGCGCGGTACATCCTCGGCGACGGGGCGGGGGAGTCCCCGCACGACTGGGCGCCGGCGCTGCTCGTGCTCGGCCCGCGCTCGGTCGTCATCACCCTCGGCGCGGCCGGGGCCCTGGTGGCGGACAGCCGGACGGGATCCCTGGACCACCTGGTCAGCCCGAAGGTCGAGGCCCTCGACACGACCGGTGCCGGAGACGCCTTCACGGCTGCTCTGGCCTGGCGTCTGGGCCGTGGCGACGACCTGCGGGAGGCGGCGGCCTTCGCGGTCAGGGTGGGCGCGGCGGCGGTCACGGCGCGGGGGGCGCAGGAGTCGTTCCCGACGCTGGAGGAGGTCGACGCGCTGTGAAGAAGTCGGGCATCCTCAACCGCCACCTGGCGGGCGCCATCGCCGAACTCGGCCACGGCGACACCGTCCTGGTCTGCGACGCCGGCATGCCGATCCCACCCGGCCGGCGCGTGATCGACCTGGCCTTCCGCGCCGGGACCCCGTCGTTCGCCGAGGTGCTGGACGGCCTGCTCGACGAGCTGGTCGTGGAGGGTGCGACGGCCGCCCAGGAGATCCGTGACGCCAACCCGGAGGCCGCGGCGCTCCTGGACGGGCACTTCCCCTGGCTGGAAGTGGTCCCGCACGACGAACTGAAGGCGCTCACGGCGGCGGCCCGGCTGGTCGTACGGACGGGGGAGGCCCGGCCGTACGCGAACGTACTACTGCGGTGCGGGGTCTTCTTCTGAGCGAGCACTCGCTGTCCGGGCCGCCGATCTGACGGCGGTACGAGAGCGGGCGCACCCCCGCGTGGGGCGCGTCATGTGCTAGGCATGTCCGCATGTCTTCTCCAGCCCCTCTGCCACACGTGGACCTCACGGCCGCGCAGTGGCAACTCCTGGGCGAGTTGGTCTCCGCAGCCCTCCCCGACCCGTCCCGCAGTGTCGACAGCACGGCCGCCGCGGCGGCGGCGCGCGGCCTCGACCCCGGACTATTGACGGCCGATGCCGCCCTCCTCACCTGGATGAAGCTGGCCGCACACAGCGGCGAACAACTGACGGCGACCGACCTCGGGGCCGCCCTTCACTACCGGCGCCTTCAGGAGTTGTTGGAGCTCCGGTTGAGCGAGGTGGTCAGGTACGCGGCAGCCAACGAGCCGGCGGCGCCGCGGTTCGCGCGGAACATTCGTCGTCTCGCCGAGGGCTCCCTGTCGCTCGCGGACGCCATGACGCCATGAAGGTGTTCCGGCGCACGGTGTGGGCCAGGGGCAGGACTACTCGCTGCCCAGGTCCGTGAAGAGGCTGTCGGCAGGGGGATGGCGCGGCTTCCGGTCGCTCTCCCGACCGAGCAGGACACCAGCCCCGGTCAGTTCGTCACGGGTGGAGACGGGCCCCGCCAGGATCTCGGCGAGAAGCTCTCTCTGCGCCGGGGCCAGATCGGTGAGACGGCGCAGTACGGAGAGAAGGTCGAGCAACTCTTCCGTCCACTCGGTCGGCCAGTTCTCCACGTGCAGATCGTCCAACGGGCTCGTCCTCTTGCTGGTCGGCTTCGCCTTCCGGTAGCCGAACCACTTGTTCACGATCCTCATGCCGCCCACGTGATAGGTCCAGACGGCTTCGGGCACGGGTGCGAACGTCCCGTTGCCCAGGTGCAGTGCCCGGGTCTCCGCCTCGTGCCGGAGACGGTCCGGGACGTCGCGGCCGATGTTGGTCTCGTAGCGGACCTGCCGCGGATCCCCCGAGGGAAACCGTACGTCGCCGAAGGGCCGGCCGGACCTCGGATCGGCGTACCGTTCTCCGTACGTCGACGCCCACAGGATCTCGGCCCCGAGCGCCGTCGCCCGGCCCCACAGTTCCGCGTCCCGGGTCAGTGGCAGACGTACGCCCGGGGTGAGCAGCTCCTCCGCGAAGTGCTCGGTGAAGGCGCTGTGCGCGGTGACGGCGACGATGTAGGCGGCCAGGTCTGCCGGACTCACCGGCCCCACGCCCGTACTGCGTGAGAGATGGGACAGCAGGCCCGTCGGGACGTTGGGCGTACCGTCGGGGTGCAGGAGCGGCGTCACGCGGCCGCCGCGGCCGTTGAAGTGGTGTGTGTCCGGGATGAGGTGGGTTGCCACGACCGCCGGGCCCGAGTCGATCTCGTGCGACGACTGCTGGTTGAGGAAGAGCTGATCGGGCTGGTCAGCGGCCCAGAGGTCGGGCCGAGGGCGGTCGAGTGCACGGTTGTCCGCGATCAGCCACTGCCGGTCGAAGCTGCGCAGGGAGACGCGCGCCAGCGCGGGGCGGGTGTCGGTCTCGTTGCCGACGGTGCGGGCACGGGTGGGTAATCCGGGCAGCGGTTCGCGTCTGCTGTTCAGGTCGCGGTCGCGGGTCTCCTTGAACAGCACGGACTTGGCCGCCGGGTCGGGTTCGCGCACCAGCCTCGCCCACCGGCGTCGCAGGGTCTCCGCCGAGGGGCTGCTGACCCAGGAGCGGTTCGCCTTGATTCCGGGACTGCCCCATGGCAGAAGGTCATTGAGGGCGGGAAAGTCCTGCCAGCCGGATGACGTCAGCGGTGTGAACGGAAACACACCCTCGGCGTGTGTGTCTCTCCACCCGTCGTCGTCCAGCCGTATGTCGCGCAGCTGCCGGAACTTCTCGTCGCGACTGCCGGCCACGGCACGGTAGTGCACCCGCGTCCGACGGCTGCTGCCCATCCCGTCCGCCTCCGCGGCTCTCCGGACGAAGACGCAGATGGCGAGGGGCTGGGCGACGCCCGGAAAGACGCGGGTGGCGACATCGGCGCGGTGTCCTTCGGGCGAGAGGTTGATGACCCAGCCCTCGTCGCAGGTCCGGCGCAGATAGCTGCGCATGCCCCGCCCGCCCGGGCCCGTGGTCCATCCGGACGGGGTGATGAAGCAGACGACGCCATGCCGGTCGTCCTGGTGCGCGTCGAAAACCTTCCACGTCGCCCAGCGCCAGAAGTAGATGTACATGTTCTTGAGCACGTGCTCGTAGCGGCCGTTGCCCGGCAGCCGGAACCCGTCCAGCAGCGGCGCGTCCTGGCCGTGATCATGCTTCTCCACCCAGCCGCCGCGGTTCTCGGCCTTGTCGTCGTAGGGCGGATTGCCGATGACCACATTGACCGGCGTGCTGGCCTTGATCCTGTTGGCGTGGCGCCGGGATGCGGCCAACGCGTCGTAGGACAGGTACTCCTCCTCGATGAAGGGGTTGTCGAGGGTGTCGGTGACGAAGAGGCTGAGGCCGCCCTCGGGCAGCGCTGATCCGTGGCGTTTCAGCAGGTCCGACGTGCGCAGCTCGGCCACGGCGTAGGGCCCCATCTGCAGCTCGAAGCCGCAGAGTCGTGTGGCGAGGCGCGATATGGCGTCAGCGGCCATGGCCGGGCCGGAGCGGTCCGCGGCCTGCTCGGCCACCCGGTCGATGATGGTGTGCAGATACGTCCCCGTGCCCATGGCCGGGTCCACGACGCGTACGTCTTCCTCACCGAAACCGGCGTGCTGCGCGAGGCGGGTGCGCAGGACGTCCTCCGTGAGACGAACCATCTCCTCCACCACCTGATGCGGTGTGTAGTACGAGCCGCTCCGCTGCCGCAGTGCGGGGTCGTACACGGTGAGGAAGTGTTCGTAGAGATGGAGGTAGGCGTCCCGGTTTCCGGCCCTGATCGCAGGCCAGTCCACGTTGGCGATCGTCCGCTGCAAGAGATCGAGCGTCACGTTGAAACGCTCGTTGACGTTGTCGGTGAGGAGTTGGAGTGCCCGGCCCATGAGCGCGTGATCCGCGTTGAGGCCACGGCCGACCTCGTGCAGCCCGACGTCTTCCAGGAGGAGGTCCTCCGAGCGGGCGAGGAGCAGCGCGAAGGTGACCGCCTGGGCGTAGCCGTCGGCGAAGGTGGCGTTGTCGGCGGAGGGGAAGAGCAGCCGCCGCCACTCGTTCTTGAGCCCGGTGAACGGCCTGGCGCGCAGGTCGTCGTCGGGGGCCGACGACGTGGCCTCGGCCGCCAGCTGTTCCAGCACGGCCGAGCGCAGGAGCCTGCACAACGGGGCGAGATGCTGCACCAGACGGGATACGTTGGAGATGCGGGGAGGCTTCCAGTTGAGGAATATGCTCAACAGGGCGTCGAAAGCCGCTGGATCCCCGGGAGCCAGGCGGTCTCCCGCGTTCCGGAGCGTGCCGGTGAAGCGGACGGTCTCGCCCAGCTGGCGCCCGTCGCGGAACAGACGCCACTCCGTTCCGTTGGAGTAGAGCAGGTTGGGCAGGTTCCGCAGTTTCTCCCACTGTGCGCGGTTCGCCTTGTTGAAGGTGTCCGGATCCACTGACAGCCCGGGCTTCTTGAGCTCGATGTAGCCCGTCAGGTCGCCGCCGGCCCGGACGGCGTAGTCGGGGCGGACACCGAGGTCGGCGATGCGGTACTCGTCGTGCCAGGTGACTTCGTGCTGATCGTGCCGTTCGCCGACCGCCCGCAGCAGATTCTCGAGCGGTCCACGGATCGCGGCTTCCTCGCTGCCGCCACCGGTCAACTTGGTCTTCGACTGACGGCCGAACTCCGCTACGGCGGCCAGAAGCCAACCGTAATGCCCTTCTGACATATTCCCCCCGGGTCGCGTAAGACGAGCCTAGCTACGCATGGTGCACAGGGGAAGACGCTCTGTTACCGAGGAGTTTGAGGGGGCCATCGGGACTGACGGGACTGAGGGGACGGTGATGTGATGCGGGACGGACGCTGCTCACACCCCGGCCTCCACCAGGAAGGCGCTGGGTTCCCCGGTCCACGACACGTACAGGTCGTCCCGTGCCCGCGTGCAGGCCACGAAGAGCAGGCAGCGTTCCGCCAGCAGGTCGGCGGCGTGCTGGAGGCGGTCGACCTCGACCGGTGTCACCGCCTTGGCGAACGGGAGGGCGCCGGCGCTCGCGCCGATGACCGCGACGCAACGGAACTCCAGCCCCTTGAAGGCGTGCATGGTGCCGACCTGGACGGCGTCCGCCGCCGCGGCCGTGTCGCCCCGCAGACGAGCCGCGGGAATACCGGCCTGGCTGAGCCGCTCCACCGCCTTGTCGCCGTTCTTGTTGAACCGGGCGCTGACCCCGATCTCGCCTGCGGCGATTCCGCTGTCGAGCCAGCCGCGCACCCGCTCCAAGAGTCCGTCCAGTTCCGCTGCCTCCGACGCGGCTCCGAGCATCTCGGGCCGTGTGCCGTGCAGGGACGAGCGGTAGCCCAGCAGGGTCTCGTTCCGCGCGTCGTCGGCCAGCTGTTCGAAAGGCCGCCCGACCAGCAGCGCCGTCGACCAGCTGAGGATCTCGTGAGTGGAGCGATAGTTCTTGCGCATCTTCGTCGAGCGCCCGGCGACCCTCACCCCGACGGCCTTGAGCGAGACCTTCGAGTCGTAGATCCGTTGGTGCGGATCGCCCGCGATGAACAGGTCGTCCGGCCGGGGCGGGGCGGCGGCCCGCAGCAGCCGCCACTGCACGGGATGCAGATCCTGCGCCTCGTCCACGACGACGTGCCGGTAGCGCGGGCCACCGGACTCCAGCAGATCCGCCGCCTCCGCACAGGTACCGAGATAGGTGCGCCGTCCGTCGGCTGTCAGCCGGTCGGTGAACTCCTGGATCGTGCGCCACACCAGCGCGCGCGAGGTGATGGGCAGGGCGCTGCCGCGCCCCCGCCGCTCTCGTACTCCTCCAGGGTGCGCAGATTCTGCGCCAGGACGACGTGTTTGTGCTCCTGGGCCAAAAACTGCCCGGTCCCCTAGAAGCCGGTCGCCCGCGCGGCCTGCCCCCACCGCGTCTCCTCCTCGCCGCCTCGCAGGGGCCGTCGCGACGTGGACACCACGCGCCCCGCGAACGCGTCGACGGTCATGATGTCGACGCGGTCGCGCAGGGCCTCGTCCTCCACCAGGGCGGCCAGCCCGTTGCGCAGGGCGGCCACGAGCGTGTTCGTGTACGTGGTCAGCAGGATGCGGTCGCCGTCGCGCAGGTGCCCCAGCAGATGCCGTACCCGATGCAGCGCGACGACGGTCTTCCCGGTGCCCGGGCCACCGGTGACCTGGGCGGGGCCGGAGTACGAAGCCCGGTAGGCGATCCGGTGCTGGGAGGGGTGGAGAAACACCCGCCAGGCCGCGAACGGCTTGTCGAGGATGTCCCGCAACTCCTCGGAGGCGGTCACCAGCGCGATGCGGGTTCGGGTGCGGTGGATGGCCGTGGCGAAGTCGTCCGTGTCCACCGGGGCGTCACCCGGCGCCACCTGGGCGAGGCTGACGGAGACGACGTCCCGCCACACCTCCTCCACACTGAACCCCGCCGCCAGGTACTCCAGCACCTCTCGCTGGTCCTGCGGGAAGTAGGGGGCGAAGACCTCCAGCTGCTCCGCATCGGTCAGCGCACGGGCCTGACGCAGCGTGGTCGCGTCGATGCCCAGGGCCGCGAGGTCTCCGTCGGACACCTTCGCGAACAGCCGCTGATCGGCAGCCGGCGCGATCCGCTCGTAGGCGGGCGTGAGTTCGTCCAGCATGGCGATGTCCCGGATCTCCACCGCCCGGGTGACGGTGTTGATGCTCGCCTTCTGCTTGATCGCCCAGTCGATCGCCTTGTCGTGCGGCATCACCCGGAGCAGCACGTACGTGTCACCGCTGGCGGGCGCGAGCACGACACCCCGCGTCCCCTGGTCGATGCGGATGGTGCGGATGTGCGGATCGCGGGCGCGCTTCAGCGACTCCAGCTTCAGCCCCGGGTCCTTGAACAACTGGTCGAGCGTGAGTCGCTCGAACTTCTCCCAGGCGTCGAACACCCCTTGTTTGACCGTCCCTTGAAGCTTGGCGAGCTGGGAACAGAAGCCGATGTCGAACGCGAGGTGGGGCATGGGTGAACTCTCCCGAGGTGCGGGCGGAACGGAGCGAACGGGTGGGGCAGGGGCGAACGACAGCAGACCGGGTAATCAGCCCGTCGGGCCGTCGAGGTCGAGACGTATCAGAGCCAGCGCCTCGGCGACCTCCTCCGTCATCTCGTCGTCGGAGCCGAACACCAGACACAGATCGTCGTACAGGGGAGCCAGGATCCGCGCGGCCTCGGACGCCAGCCCCTGGGCGAGCAGCAGCATCCCGATGTCGCGACGGAGCTCGGCCGCCTCGTCGCTCACGTCTCCGTCCACGGCGCGGACGACCTCCAGGACACCGCGCAGCGAGGCCAGCGCGTCGGTCACCTGTCCGAGCTCGCCCCGACACCGGGCCGCCTGCGCACGGCAGCCGGTGGCGGTCAGCTTGGTGACGTCGCTCCGCAGGATCGCCGCGATCCCGAAGTCCAGGACCTTCACGGTCCCGTCCCGGGCGACCAGAATGTTGCCCGGCTTCAGGTCGCGGTGGATGACCGGCACCTCATGCGCGTACGACAGCACGGTGGCGACCTGCGCGGCGACGGCGACCGCCCAGCTGACCGGCAGCGGACGTTCCGGGTGGATGTACGAGGACAGTGCCACCCCGTCGACCAGCTCCATGACCAGGTACAGCCGCTCGTACGAGTCGTCCAGCACCGCGTCGTACACCTGGGGCACCCCGGGATGCCTGATCTTCGCGGTGATGCGCGCCTCGCGTCGGAAGCGCTTCGCGAACTCCTCGGCCAACTGCGGCGAGCCGAGGACGGCCTGCTGTCGGATCAGCTTCACGGCGACAGGCCGGTCGAGCACGGCGTCGTAGCCGCGCCACACATCCCCCATGCCGCCGCTGTCGAGCCCCTCCAGCAGTTCGTACCGACCGGCGATCGCCTGTTGTGACACCGTTCCCCCGGGCTTGTGCGGATGCGGTCGACGTGCGCGGGGCCGACCACGACGTGGTTGGGGACGAGTCTCGCCGGTGGGAGTGTGCCAGGTCCACCGGCGGCGCGGGGCGAGGGACGAGCCGTCTTGTTCCGGTCAACGGAGTGGCTCGTTAGTGCTACTCAGGGCGGTGCGGCCGCCCTGTCGGCCGCGGAAGGCGCACGCTCGGAGAAGAAAGTTCTGGCAGATCTCGGTGACCGGAGCTAGGCTCCCCGCGATGACTCTCTCCCTGAACAGATTGGGGGACCCGTCCGCGCAAGGTGAGTGCTGATGCTCACTTCGACCGCGAACCGGGATTCCTACCCGTCTCCTCTCTCCTCCCCGTCCTTCTGGCCGCGCGTGCGCGAGTTCGCCGTGCCGGCCCCGATGATCGAGACTGCGACCGCCCACCGTGAGGCCGGGGACTGGGCAGGAGCGTGCGCCGCAGCAGGCGTCGACATCGATTTCCGCCTCCGGTCCGTGGTGCGCAGCCACGGCCCGGAACTCGCCGCCCACATCCGGGCGGACCTTCGCCATCTGGCTCCTGACCTGCTGCGCTGGCACATGCCGCGCATCGCCCCGCACGGGCTGCTGCGCCCGGGGCTGACGATCGAACTGGCCCGCTACGACCCACCGGAGCGCGTCGGCCCGCGCCCCCTGCACCTGGTCGTCCGGACCCCGCCCGCCTGGGCGGACGCCGGGCAGCGGATCAGCCTCGCACTGTGGGACGGGTCGCACACCGAACCGGGCGCCCGCCGTCACCCTCACCCGCGTCCGAACCGGCGCTTCCGTCTCGACCTGCACCGCCACCTGTGGGATGCGCGCAGGGCCGATGAACTACGGGTCCGTTGCGGCCTCGACGACCTGCCGTCCGTCACAGCCGTCGAAGCCGCCGAAGCCGTCGACCCGGAACCGTGGGGCGCCGTCCCGCCGGACCGGCGCTGTGCCGTCGACCGTTGGGCGGCGGAGGCGGCGATCCTGCTCCGCGCCGAGGGGCAGGGTCCGGGCAGGGCGGTCAGCGTGCGGCTGGGCGGCCGACGCCGGCTTCTCCTGCGACTGGAGGTCGGCGCGGACGGTCGGGGGACGCCTGTCGCGCGGGTCGCGGAGGCGGCCCCGGACCCGGGCGCGTCCACACCACCGGTGCTGCCGGACGCGGCGACCTGGGTGCTGCCCGACCTCGACCTGCTCCGGACCGGGGAGATCGAGGCCGGTCAGCTGCACCCGCTGGTCGCGCGGGCCCTCGTGCCGGGCCTGCCGCCGCCCGCTCTCACATCGGCTCGTGCGGGTGGCGGTGACAGGGCGGGAGCGTCGCGCCTCGTGGAATGCCGGGGAGAGCAGCACCGGATCGGCCTCGTCGCAGGGGTCCTCGCGCCGCTGGACCACGACCCGGCCGAGGTCCGCCGCGAAGAACTGCTGGTCGCCCTGACCGGTACTCCGCTGCCCTGCCTCCAGGCCATCGACGAGGCGCACCGGCGGCCGGACTGCCTCACCGGTGTGCGCGAACGCCTCGACCACGGCGACATCGCCGGTGCGCTGGCCGTCGTCGAGGGGCTGCTCGGCCCTGGGGCGTTGCTGCGCGACGGTCCTCTGCGGGACGAACTGGAGGCCGCCGCGCAACGGCGGATCACCTACGGGCTGTTTCGGGCCGACCTGCTCGGTCCCGGACCTGTCCGCCACCGCTCCGACGCCCGCAAACCCGTCGACCCCCGCCCTCGTCGGGCCCGACGCCCGCGCCACACAGTCATCGGCTGACCCCGGGGCTGCCGGTCCTGTCAGCTCCCGCGCCGTGACCGCCCTGGCCTAACCGCGCACCCACCCCTGCTCCTTCGCCCTCTCTCCAACCCTCAGGTGATCACTCATGCCCACGAGCACTCCGTCCGCCGCGCCCGCACCTGTGTCCAGGGACTCTGCTCCCATCTCCCAACTCGCCGTCGCCGACACGCTGATGAGCCTGCTCCGCGACACCACCACCGAGCCGCGCCCCGACGCCCAGCTGGAGGCGCTGACCCTGGCGGTCTCCGCCGACCTGCCCGTGCTGCTGTGGGGTGAGCCGGGGATCGGCAAGACCGCGGCGCTCACCCAGCTCGCCGCCTCCCTGGACCTGCCGCTCACCACGGTCATCGCCAGCGTCCACGAGCCGTCCGACTTCTCCGGACTGCCCATCGTCGGCGACGACCCCGCCGAACAGGGCGTGCCGATGGCCCCGCCGGACTGGGCCGTTCGCCTCGTACGGGCCGGGCGCGGGCTGCTGTTCCTCGACGAGCTCTCCACCGCACCGCCCGCCGTTCAGGCCGCGCTCCTCCGCCTCGTACTGGAACGGCGGATCGGAGCGCTGCAACTCCCGCCCGGCGTACGGATCGTGGCCGCCGCCAACCCGCGCTCCTCGGCGGCCGACGGCTGGGAGCTGAGCCCGCCGCTCGCCAACCGCTTCGTCCACCTCCAGTGGACCCACGACCACGAGGTCGTCGTACGCGGCCTCGCCGGCACCTGGCCCCGCGCGACCCTGCCCCGCCTCGACCCCGACAAGGTGCCCGAGGCGGTCAACTTCGCCCGGCGCGCGGTGTGCGGGCTCCTCTCCGCCCGCCCCACCCTCGTCCACCGGCTGCCCACGACGGAGACTCGCCGGGGCGGCCCGTGGCCCTCGCCGCGCAGCTGGGACATGACGCTGAGCCTGATCGCCTTCGCGACCGCCGCCGGGTCCTCCCGGGACGTGCTGTCCTTGCTGGTCAGGGGGACGGTGGGGGACGGCCCGGGTCTGGAACTGCTGGCGAGCCTGGACCGGATGGACCTCCCGGACCCCGAGGACCTCCTCGCCGACCCGGCGGGCGCCGTGCTGCCCGAGCGCGGCGATCTCCGGCAGGCCGCCCTGGACGGGGTCGTCGTGGCGGTCCGCACCCGCCCGGACCGGGCCCGCTGGGACGCGGCGTGGGCGCTGCTCGTCCGGGCGCTGGAGGACGGAGCCCCGGATCTGGTGGTCGTCCCGGCGACGACCCTCGCCTCGCTGCGCCAGGAGGACTGGGACGTACCGGCCTCCATCGAACAGCTCGCGGGAGTCGTGTCTTTGTCCGGGCGCGCGGACCGCGCGGCGGCCCGGGTCACGGCGACGGCGAAGGCGGGCCGATGACGACGACGGACGCGTCGAGCGTGCTCGACCTGGACAAACTCTTCGCCGCCCGCCTCCAGGCAGCCCGGGTCCGCCCCTACCTGGCGACCGCGCTGTTCGCTCTGCACACCGTGGAGTCACGGCAGGTCCCGACCATGGCGGTCGACCGGTACTGGCGGTGCTACGTATCGCCGTCCTTCGTGGCCCGTACCCCCGTCGAGGAGTTGGCCGGGGTGTGGGTCCACGAGGTGTCGCACCTGTTGCGCGACCACCACGGCCGCAGCGACCGGGTCGCCCGGCAGCGCGGACTGACCGGACCGGGGGAGCGGCTGCGGATGAACATCGCCGCCGACTGCGAGATCAACGACGACGTGTACGGCGACGGCCTGGCCCGGCCGAAGGGCGCGGTCTACCCGTCGACGCTGCACCTGCAACCCGGCGAGCTCATGGAGGACTACCTCTACCAGTTCCGCCTCGGATCCCGCACCCAGAACCTCGCCTGGCTGGACTGCGGAAGCGGCGCCGACGGACTGGAGAGGGAATGGGAGCTCGGGCCCGACGGCGCGAACGGGCTGAGCGCGCAGGAACAGGACGCGGTCCGCTTCCGAGTGGCGCAGGGCATCACGGGCCGGCCGGGAAACGCCTCGAAAGGGTGGAAGCGGTGGGCGGAAGAGGCGTTTCATCCGCCGCAGCCCTGGCGGGATCTGCTGGGCGCCGCCGTACGTTCGGCCGCATCGGGGTCCGGTGCCGGGGAGGACTACACCTACGGCCGCCCGTCGCGACGCTCCACCGGACTGCCCGGCGTCGTCCTGCCGAGCCTGCGCCGCAGGCCGCCCCGGGTCTCCGTCGTCATCGACACCTCCGGTTCGGTCAGCGACGCCGAACTGGGCAGCGCCCTCCTGGAGGTCGCCGCCATCTCCCGCGCGGTGGGCGGCCGTCGCGACCTGGTCACCGTCCTCGCCTGCGACGCGGCGACCCGGGTCGTCCACCCGCTGTGCCAGGCCGAGGGCATCCCGCTGGTGGGAGGTGGCGGCACGGATCTGCGTACGGGCTTTGCGAAGGCGCTCCGGTCCCACCCCCGCCCCGACGCCATCGTGATCCTGACCGACGGACAGACACCCTGGCCGGCCGCGCAACCGGCCTGCCGGACGGTCGTCGGCCTGTTCCCGAGGGACCACAGGCGCCGCTCCTGGGACGAGGACAACCCGGACTACGTCCCTCGCCTGCCGCCGGCGTGGGCGCGGGTGGTGGAGATCGGGTAGCGCGCTGCTGTGGAGCGCGTTGTTCAGGAATCCGTCCAGGTACGCGTGAGCCGTGCCCGGCCGAGCGCTGGGCGGCTACGGGCCACCCGCTGTCCGAGGACAGGCGGAAAACCTGGGCGCCCCGGCCTCATCGAACCGCGGGACGGCGACAGTCGTCTTCCGCCACGATGGAGGACACGTATCCGATGGAGTTGCTGCCATCGGTCGTCGACGCGGGAGGAGCACCTGTGGACCCGATTTCGGAGGGACTGCTGATGGCGATGGCCGGCGGAGCGGCGGGAAGCGCCGGTCAGCAGATCTGGCACTCGCTGCGCGGCCTGGTCGGGCGGCGGGAACCGACAGAGGAGGGTGAACCGTCACAGAGCTCGGTCGAGGGCGAGCTGACGCTGCTCGAACAGCGCCCGGACGATACCGAGCGGGCTCGTTCTCTGGCAGTGGCCCTGAGGGGTCGGGCCGAGCAGGATCCTGCTTTCGCCACCACTCTCGCACGCCTGCTGGTAGAGGGTGAACGCGCGCACCGCACACCGGGGGCCGCGAGTTTCGAGATCAGTGGAGGGACCCAGCACTCGGTCGTCCAGGCTCAGAACGTGCACGGTGACATCACCTTCAACTGAGAGCGGAGACCCGGCGCCCCGTCATCCGGCCGGAGACGGACCCCGCTTCGAGGTCTCGGGCGGGCGTCAGCGGAACGTGATCCAGATCGCCCACGTCGACCGGCTCGAACTGGCGGCGGTGACGGGTGGCCCGTCCGACGGGCACCGCCGGCTCGGGGCGGAGTCCTGGTCCGGCTGGGTCGCCGGGCTCGCGGGAGCCGCGCTCGCCGTGATCCTGCTCTTCGCCCGGCCGGACCTACCGCTCCCGCGAGGGCTCGATCCCGGCCCCGAGGCAGCGGGTCGGCTGCTCCTGACAGGCATCCTCGCTCTGTCCGCAGGCCGATGGGTCCTCCTCCGAGCCCGTGGCCGACGCATGCGCCGGTGGCTGTCAGATCCCCACCTGGCGCGCGCTGTCGAGGATCTCACCAAGGACCTGTCACTCCGCTACGGCGGGGACGAGCGTTGGGAGCTGATCCGCAACCCGGAGCCCATCGAGGTCCCGTGGCGGGAGGAGGAGCAGGGAGGGGGCACCGGCGAGCCCTGCGGCGGCTCGATCGCCGCATACTTCCGCGCGATGCCCGCCCGTCGACTGGTGATCATGGGCGGCCCGGGTGCGGGAAAGTCGGTTCTGGCGCTGCGCCTGGCGGCCGAGTTGCTCCAGGAGCGGCAGCCCCGCGACGGGCAGGGCCCCCGCGACGGGCTGGGGCCCGTTCCGGTCATCGTTCCCCTCGCGTCCTGGGACCCCCGGGAGGGCCTGTACCCGTGGATCGCACGGCAGGTGGCGGCCGAGCACGCCCGCGCCTGCACTCCGGTGACGGGTGCCCCACCGGTGGCGGTTGCCCTGGTCCTCCTGCGGACGAGGCGGGTCCTGCCCATCCTGGACGGCTTCGACGAAATCCCTGCCGACGTGCGCAAACGCGCCATGCGCCGACTCAGAGAAGGCACGAAGGGAGGTTTCCCGTTCGTACTCACGAGCCGCCAGGACGAATACCGCGACCACGCTCCTGAGCAGAACGTGTTCGCGCGTTCGGAGATCACCTTGTGCCCCCTGGCGGACAGCGCCGTGGCCGCGTATCTGAATCCCGGTGGACGGCCGAGGTCACGCTGGACCGAGGTGCTCTCCCGGTTGGAGGGAGCCGCCGACGGTTCTCCCGAGGACCGTTTGCGGAGTGTGCTCCAGGTGCCGCTGATGGCGAATCTGGCCCGCGAGGCGTTCAGTGAGGAGGGAACAGACCCCCGTGAACTGCTCGTACCGGGCGCCTTCGCCGATACCACCGCCATCGAGCGTCGCCTCTACGACGCCTATCTCGATGCCATCTACAGCCCGTCCCACGAGGAACGCACTGGCTGGGATCCACCGGCGGCACGTGCGTGGGCGGGCTTTCTGGCCGCACGGATGAAAGCCGACAACCTGGAGAACCTCGCCTGGTGGCGCCTCGACGAGCACGTGCCCCGGCACGTCCGCGTCCTTGCTCTCGTGCCGGCCTTCACCTTGAGCGTAACGCTCATGGTGCGACTCGATCTGGGGTCGTGGGGCTGGCCGGCCGGCATCGGCCTCTCACTGTGGCAGGCGTACGCGATCGTGTGCGCGCTCGCCCTTCTTCACACGGCGCTCTCGGCGGCGGACGAGGAACTCAGCCCGCCCCAGCAGATCGTCCGCCCCACCGGTACGCGCCTGCGCGAGGCGGTGAGGGGGCGGCGCGGGAGGACCCTGGCGGTCTTCACCGCGGCCTGTCTCGCAGCGGGTTGGGCGACAACGGTCTCCACACGCTCCGGACTGTGGCTGTGGGCCATGACGGCCATCACCTGGGTGACCGTGCGATGGTGCGGCAGGCGGCTGCTCCTCGTCGCCGACGACCCGTTCCTGGCGCGCTCGCCGGGGGCACTACTGCGGTCGGACCGGCGCGCCACGATCGTCCTCGGCTGGCTCCACACCGCCGGGCCGCCGGTTCTGACCGTCCTCTGCGCCGTGCCTCTCCTCCTACTGGGTATCTGGTTCGCGGCCAGGGCCGGAGGCGCTTCCGCAGTCTTCAGCGCCGACGAGAGCGCGGTGGGGTTCCTTGTCGATGTGCTGACCGCGTCTCCGTTCATCGTCGCGATCGCCATATTGAACGGAGCCTGGTCCTATCGCGACCACCTGGTCCCGCTCACTCTCGTGCTGCCGTTGATCATGCTGCCCCTGTACGCCGTCACCCCGGCGGCGCAGGGCACCGTCACCACCGGCGACTGGACCTTCACCGTTCTGGCAACCCTGGTCTGCTGGCTGCTGCACGGGACGGCCGCCTCGGCGTGGGGGCGGTTTCAGGTGGCCCGGCTGTACCTTGCGGCGACGGGCAGCCTGCCCCTGAGACTCATGGCATTCCTGAAGGACGCCCACCAGCGCGGTGTGCTCCGTCAGTCCGGAGGCGCATACAGCTTCCGCCACATCGAACTGCGCGATCGTCTGGCGCAAGCAGTGGCCCCGGAGACGCGGAGGGACGTCCGACGGCAGTTCCGGGGGCGACAACTGGCATCCGGAGCGCTCGCCCTTACGCTCATAGCGGGAAGCTACGCCGTGACACTCGAAGGCGCCGCACAGGCCGCGCTCGCTACCGGACCGATACGCTTACTGCCCGCCGCGTGCAGTCTCCTCGACGGGGAACACATCGCCGAACTCACCGGCGGTACGGACACATCCCCGTCGACGACGCCGACGTCCGTGCTGAGCCGGTGGGAGCCGGGCTGCGTCATCGCTGAGCAGCCGTCGTTTCCGCGTACGGTACGCATCGAGGCAGGCACGCGCATATTCAAGCCCCTTTTCGACCTGAGCGCGGTGACCCTTGCGTCACGTCAGTTCGCGTCCTGGCGGAGTTCCTCCTTCCGATTCGGTCTGGTCACGGAGGCGGATTCGCGAAGCCTGGAAGGGTTCGGCGACGAGGCGCACCTGCACACGGGAGGCCACCTGGTCGACGACGTCGGACGGCAGGTCCTCCTGACTGCTGTGGTGGAAGTGCGCAAGGACAACGTGGTCATCACCGTTTGCTACACGGAGGAGCATGCGGACCGGGAACGAGTCACCGAGGTGGCACAAGCCCTCGCCCGCACGGCGCTGCGCAAGGCAGGGCTCGCACCCGCTGACCATGGGACGTCCGCGCCACAGGCGTCACCGGGCTGATACCGGTGGTGCGGCCGGCCGCCAGGGCGTCCACCTGGTGCTCGCTCTGCCGGCCGTGTACGTATGGACGTTCGGTGCTGGGTCAGAGCGGTCGTACATATAGCGAGGCCCAGACGGTCTTTCCCGGACCGTCGGTGCGGGGGAACCATCCCCAGCTGTTGGTCAGGGCGGCTACGAGGAGCAGTCCTCGGCCACCTTCCTGGTCGTCGGCCGGCGGGTCGTTCAGCACGGGCAGGCGCTCGCTACGGGTGTCGGTGACTTCCACGCGTACGGTCGCGTCCTCGGCGGAGAGCCGGAGGCGGAAGTCACGTCCCGGTACGAGGCCGTGGCTGACGGCGTTGGCGCTGAGCTCCGCCACGATCAGCGTCAACGCGTCGTGGGCGTCACTCCCGTACGGGATGCCCCAGGCGTCGAGCCGTTCGCCGGCCAGGTGACGGGCGAGGCGGGCGCCGCGAGGCGTGGAGCTGAACCGCATCGCGAAGTGGTGCCAGGTGAAGCGGGGTTGGATGGGCCGCGCGATACGTACGGGGAGGGGTGAAGGGTTGCTGGTCATGCCTCCACGGTGACGACTCGTGGCGTAGCGTGACCAGAGGTGACGCGCCGTCGCAGGTGGGTTGTACGCGGCGACGCGCGGGGTGTACGCACGTGGGACAGGCGGTGGCGAGAATGGCGCAGGACGACGAGGCGGGCGGCACGGCGAGCGTGGCGGGCCCGGAGCCCGGAGCACGGCCCGAGGACGAGCCGGGGTCCGGGGTGATGGTCGCGTTCGGGCGGCAGTTGAAGCTCCTGCGGCTGAGGGCGGGGCTGGACCGGACGGAGTTCGGCAACCGGGTGGGTTACGCGGCCCAGTCGGTGGCCTCCTTCGAGCAGGGCCGACGGATCCCGCAGCCGGGATTCATCGACCAGGCGGACCCGGTGCTGGACGCCGGGGGGTTGCTGCTGGCGCTGAAGGAGGAGGTGGCGCGGGCCCAGTATCCGGCGTTCTTCCGGGATGCGGCTCGGTTGGAGGCCGAAGCGCTGGAGCTGTTTGTCTTCGCGGTGAGCGCGGTGCCGGGTCTCCTCCAGACGGAGGAGTACACGCGAGCCCTCCTCAGCATGCGTCGGCCGCTGCTCAGTGAGGACATCATTGAGCAGCGGGTGTCGGCTCGGTTGGCACGGCAGGAGATCTTCAGCCGTTGGCCTGCCCCGCTGTTGAGTTTCGTGATCGAGGAACAGGTTTTGCGTAAGCCGTTCGGCGGGGTACCCGTTCTGCGCGGTGTACTTGAACAAGTGCTCCTCATCGGGCAGAAGCGCAACGTGGAGATCCAGGTCATGCCGATCGACCAGGAGGACAACGCAGGGGTGGACGGGCCGTTCACTCTGCTCACCCGCAAGGGTGGTGAGCAGGTCGCCTACCTGGAGGTGCAAGGACGCAGCATCCTCATGACGGACCGTGAGGAGGTGCGTGCGGTTGCAGCTCGCTGTGGAATCATCCGGTCGCAGGCTCTCACACCACGAGAGTCCCTGAGGTTCGTCGAGAAGCGGCTGGGAGAGCTATGAAGACCATGGATGCTGGTGCGGCACAGGAGCTGACTTGGTTCAAGAGCAGCTACAGCGGTGCTGAAGGCGGCGAATGCCTGGAGGTTGCCTCGATGCCCACGCGCGTGCTCGTACGCGACTCGAAGTTGGTTCAGGGCCCCATAGTGGCGCTTGGCCCTGAGGCATGGGCGGCGTTCGTTCGACGGCCAGGTGTCTGAGGCACAGAGACAGCCCGAGGGCCCCACCGCAACGCCCGTACGGCGTGCGGTGGGGCCCTCCCGCGTAAGGGCGACTACTCGTCAATGCCCTCGTCGCGGCGGATCACCTGCCAGGCCCGCCGCCGGGTGTCAGCGGTCCAGGCTGGACCGGAAGCTCTTGTCGAGTCCGCAGTTGGTCTCATCGCCGAAGGCGGCCGCCGCCGCACCCTGCAGTCTCAGCGTGCCTCCGGCTCGAATTGGGCAGCCTTGACCGCGCGGATGGCTTGTTCTGTCACGCATTGTTGAGATCGACTGCTGCGGGCCTCAAGATGGTTGGGGCACCAGCAAATGGGGGGCACACAGTGCTGCGGAGCGATGACGGACCAACCATCGGTGCGTCATGAGGCAGCGCCTGCAACTCGCGCTTCAGGTGACGCTGGTACTGGTCGCGAGTCTGCTCGGTATCGTCACGAATTACGCTACTGGCGTCGACGAAGCTCCGTGGCTGTTGCGGGCCATCCAGCAGGCGTCCGTCCCCGCCATCGGTTTGCTGGTCGTCGCGATGGTAGTGGGCCAGGTTGTTGTGTACCGGCTGGAGAATCCGGCGCTGCCGCGGGTCGACTGGCCGCGTGACCGAGTTCCCTACCCCGGCCTGGATGCCTTCGCGGAAGACGAGGCTGCCGCATACTTCGGCCGGGATGTCCTGGCGACCGAGTTGACGCGCAGACTGCACACTTCGCCGGACAGTCCGACCGATCGATTCCTGGTGCTTGTCGGCGCATCCGGAAGCGGGAAGTCCTCACTGGTCAGAGCTGGAGTGATGCCCCGGTTACGGGATCGCCGATGGACGCTGGTGCCCGCGTTCTCTCCGGGGACGAATCCGCTGGGTGCGATGGCCGCGGCCATCGCGTCCGCAGGTGGAGAGCGAGAATCCGCGAGTGCGGTCCTACGCCGGCTGCGGCAGGGCCCGGCCGCGCTGCGTGCCGAACTGACCCGCCTGCGCGGCGGTCGGTTCCGGCGTGTGCTGCTGGTGGTGGACCAGTTCGAAGAGGTCATCACCCTGGCCGGTGATCGGGAGCGTGCCCAGTTCCTCGACGCACTTCGCCTCTGCGTGGAGCAGGACTCGAGTGTCCGCGTACTGGCCACCCTCCGGGTCGACTTCCTCGGCCGGATCCTGGCCACGGGACACGCTGAGATCTGCCAGCACCCCGTTACCGTCGGCGCACTCGGAAGGACCCAGTTCGCGCAGGTCGTTGAACGCCCCGCCGCACTGGTGGACCTCTCCTTCGCACCGGGGGTCGTCGACACCATCGTCGACGACGTCGGCACGGATGACGCCCTGCCGCTGCTTGCCTACCTTCTTCAGGAGATCTACTTCGCCTCCGGCCCCGGCGGGATGGTCACCGAAGAGCTGTACCGTGACCTCGGAGGCGTGGCGGGCGCCCTCGCACGGCAGGCGGACCACACGGTGTCCGAACTGGACCAGTTCGGCGGCACCGCATTCGTCCTGCGGGTCCTGCTCATGTTCGTCACGGTCCAGGGACAGGAAGTGGCCCGAAAGCGTGTCCCTCTGTCCGCGCTCACCGAGCAAGAACGGCGCGTCGTCGACGCCTTCGTCGATGCGCGTCTGCTGGTGTCAGACGTAGCTGGCGGTGGAACCACCGGCCAGGAGCCGCCATACGCGCAGGTGACGCACGAGGCGCTGTTTCGCCAGTGGGCTCCGCTGCGCCAGGAGGTCGAGTCCCGCGCGGAACAACTGCGTGAGCGCGCCGAGCTGGAGCGGTGGGCCGAGGACTGGGAACGTTCCGGCCGAAGCGTCGACTACCTTCTCACCGGGGATCGGCTCACCCTGGCCCTGCGCAGGCTCACCGCGCTGGAGGAATCCGGCATCGCCCCTGAACCGGTCCGCGTGCTCGTGCAGTCCTCGCAACTACGCGATCTAGCCTTCCTCCGCCGCGTGTCGGACAGCATCGGCCAGTACGCGATGGGCAGCGCCGAATCGCATCCTGAGCGGGCCGTACTCCTGTCCCTGGCAGCCCTCGGTGAATGCACGCCCACACCTTCGGCCCGCCGCGGCCTCATGGCGGCGCTCGCGGCGAGCCATATGCGTACACGAGTGGACGTGCACACGGATACCGTCCGCCACATCGCCTGGGCCCCGGACGGCCGGCGACTGGCCACCGCGTCGCGCGACGGCACCGCCCGCGTGCTGGACGCCCGGTCCGGACAGCCGTTGCTCGTCCTGCCGTCCGACGGGGCGATGGTCGAGTCGGTCGCATGGTCGCCGGATTCCGCATACGTCGCGACCGCTGGGCGAGAACGCGTCGTACGCATCTGGGACGCCCTTTCGGGCGAGCCGGTTCGGTTGCTGACAGGCCCTACAGACATCGTGAGACAGGTGGCCTGGTCGCCCGATGGGCGGTATGTCGCAGCCAGTTCGAAGGACTGTGTTGTACGCGTATGGGAGGCTGGGACAGGGATCCTCGCGCAGGACCTGGAGGGGCACAGGAATGATGTCTGGGGCGTCACCTGGTCGCCCGACAGCACCCGACTCGCCTCGGCATCGCACGACCAGACGGCCCGCGTGTGGGACCTTGCCGCAGGCACGGCCGCCGTGGTCCTGGAAGGACACACGGACTTCGTTGAAGGTGTCGCCTGGTCACCGGACGGACTTTCGATCGCCACAGGGTCGGGTGACCACACGGCCCGCATCTGGGACGCCGGGACCGGTGCACTGCGGCTTCTGCTGCGCGGCCACACCGACTACGTGTGGAACCTGGCCTGGTCCCCGGACGGCAGTGCCCTCGCCTCCGCGTCCTCGGACCACACCGTGCGCCTTGTCAGCGCCCATGACGCGAGGGTGCTGGTCGTGCTGCGGGGCCACAGTGACACGGTCTGGGGCGTGACCTGGTCGCCCTCCGGCACCCAGCTCGCCACGAGTTCGACCGACGGTTCGGCGATCGTGTGGGACCTACGGCCACGAGGAGCGGAGGTCGTCGCGGTCGACGGCCACCGCGGCCCGGTGAACCAGGCATCCTGGTCCGCTGACGAACTACGGATCGCCACCGCCTGCGACGACGCGACCGTGCGCCACTGGTCCTCCCGCGACGGGGCCCCCGCAGGGGAACCGCTGAGGTTTGACGACCGGGTCTGGAGCGTGGCATGGTCCCCGATCCCCCGAGACGGCAGGCTCGCGCTCAGTACGAAAGACGGCCTCTTTCGCATCCTGGACGAGGCCGGCTCGGTGCTGGTCGAAGAGCGGGGGGAGGTCGTCGAATCGTGCGCTTGGTCACCGGACGGCCGCCGTATCGCCACTGGCGGACACGACAGCACCGTACGTGTACGAGAGGCGGACACCGGAACCGAACTCGCCACGCTCACCGGCCACCAGGACTGGGTGGGACGCATCGCATGGTCGCCCGGCGGGCGATTCCTCGCCAGCGCATCGGACGACCGTACCTGCCGCCTCTGGGACGTCGCGGAGAGCCGGCAGCTCACTGTCCTGCGAGGCCACGACAATTACGTCGACGACGTGACCTGGTCCCCGGACGAACAGCGGATCGCCACCGCCTCCGGCGACTGGACGGTGGCGGTGTGGGAGGCCAACACGGGCCGCCGTCTCGATGTGCTCAAGGGCCACGAGGGACGGGTCCGTTGCGTGGCCTGGTCTGCCGACGGCCGCTTCATCGCCAGCGGCTCGGACGACCGGACTGTACGTGTCTGGCGCGCCGACACCTTCGAGGAGGTCGCAGTCGTAGGCGTCCATCAGGACAAGGTGTCCTCGGTCGCCTGGTCTCGCGACAGCACCTTGCTGCTCACCGCATCCTTCGACGGAACCGCTCGCATCTGGCACGCCGACCCCGACTACGACCAGCTCGAAGCCCACGCCCGAGGGCGCGTCTTCCGTACCCTCGACGAGGACGAACGACGACGACACCTGCTGCCCATGGCGGGGGCGTAGCCGGACCGCCGACTCAGTACCGCTCTTCCACCGTCCGGTCGTCGGTGCTGACGAGGTAGTCATCCGGATCGAGGCCCATCGCCTTGCGGGCGGGCGAGGCCCAGTACATCGCGTTGCGCTCCGCGAACGTCTCCGGGCCGTCGTATGAGACCAGCCATACGAACTGGTTGCGCTCGCGGTCGACCCAGGCCCCACCGATCGTGAACCCCAACTCCACCCGCAGTGGAACGATGTCGGTCTTCCACCGTGCCACCCACTCGTCCAGCAGGCCGTCGCGGACGGTATAGGTGCGGAGCTGGGTGGTCTTGGCCATGAGGGATGTCCTCCCTGGATCGGCTAGACGTGGGATGTCACCCTGGGCGGGGTGTCACGTGGAAGCCATGTCCTTCACCACCTGGCGCCGGGCACAGCTGCGCCCCAGCATAGATCCTCGAGCTGCTTCCAACCTGTCCGCAACGTCCGCCAGGTGGGCGGCTCTGCAACGCGATGAAGCTCCTGGTAGAAGGTGTCACGACGAAGATCCACCATGCCCCACCAGGAGCTTCGTGTGCTTGCGACGGACCAGTGCGTGGTTCGCCAGCTCAGTGTGCTTGCTGCTGTTCAAGGGGTTCCCCGGCTTCCTTTCGGACCCCCGCCTTATCGGGACGGGTGCGTACAAGTGTGGCCGGTACGTGACTTCGTGGTGCCGATTCAGGCCGAACCGTCGGACGCGTGCGTAGGCGTGCCGGCCTTCGATGGGCCGCCCGCCTCCGGCGGCAATCTGGCCGACAGCAGCCGGGGCACCGTCAACAAGGGGGGAGATCTTCAAGTCCACCGGTTGCCAGGACTGGAAGAAGGCCGGCTGACCGACTCCACCAGCTCCGCCAGCGCCCCGGCCAGCATGTCGAGCCCCGGCCCCGCCGGGCCGCCCGGCTCGCTCATGTACGTGTCGCGGCGGATCTCGATCATCAGCGCGGTGACCCGGCGGTCCGTTCCGTAGTGCCGGAGAGGGACATACGTACCCGCGAACGGGGTGTCGTGTCCGAGACCGTCGTGGCCGACTCGGCTCCCGAACGCCGCCTCGGCCGCCGCGAGAAGCTCCGGCGGGGTGTGGAACGGATCGGTGCCCAGACAGACGGGCGGGCGGGGGCCGGCGCCGTGGAGTTCGTAGGGGAGGGGCACAGTCGGGTACGAGTGGACGTCGATGATCACCGCGCGGCCCGCAGCCGCGAGGCGCGACTCGACCGCCGCCGTCATCGCGGCGGCGTACGGGTGGAAGTACGCCTCCAGCAAAGGATCTGGGTCCGCCTCCGGCGGGCGGAGCGGTTCGCGGTGGGTGGTGCGGGTGTAGACGGCGCCCATGCCGACGGCGAGCATCTCCTCCCGCTCGTCCGGGAAGCGTTCCGGGTCGACGACCAGCCGGGACAGGTTGTTGACGAAGCGCCACGGGGCGGCCGGGCCGATCACCGTCGCCGCGGCCGCCAGTTCGGCGGTGTGGGCGTCGGTGATGTGGTCGAGCTCGCGCTCCAGGGCGGCATCGTCCAACGTGATCCCTTCGCGTGCTTTTCGCGGGATGCGGCGCGACCCGTGCGGGACGTGCAGGAGGACCGGTGAGTCGGCAGCTCCTGGGATGAGCGTGAACGGCTGCGGATCACTCACGGGTGACTCCTTCGAGGTGTTTGTTCGTTCCCGCACCAGCATCCCGGACCGCCCCCGGAAGGCATCGGGGGCCTCCCCGTTCTTCTGGCAGGCCGTCAGCGCGCCGCGCCAGCCGCTACCGTTGATCCTCGCGATCGGTCGTGGCGGTGCCCGGGAGGGGCGCACCGGGCGAACCGGCGGGAAGCAGGGGGCGCACCGCATGCTGGATCCCATATCGATGGCCGCCATCACGGCAGTCCTCGGCGCCGTCGGTTCGGGCGTGGCGAGCGAGGCCGGCAAGTGGGCCTGGGAGACCGCGGGCGGGCTGGTGCGGCGGATGGCCGGACGCGAGGTCGCCGCGCCGACCCGGCCCGAGGAACGGGACGCCGTGGCGCGGATCGTCCACGACAGCGTGCGGAGCGACCCCGAACTGGCCCGCACCTGGAGCGCCTTCGCCCGCACGGTACAGACCACGGGAGCAACGGTCGGGCGGCCCCGACTGCCCTCCTCCGTACGCTTCTTCACGGACCGGAAGGGGGCGATGAGACTGCTCGACCGCGAGGCGGGCCGCAAGGCGGACGGACGCCCCCGGGTCGCCCTTCTGTACGGAGACGACGCCATGGGCACCAGCGCCCTCGCCGTGCACTGGGGCTGGCGGGCGGAAAGTCTGTTCCCGGACGGGCAGCTCTACGTGGACCTCGGCCGCCGGGGCACGGGCAGTGCCCGCACCGCCGGGAGCGCCCTGCGGGAACTGCTGCTCCGGCTCGGGCTGCGCGACGAGCGGATCCCGCCCTCGGAGGCGGAGCGCATCGACACCTTCCACCGTGTCGTCGCGGACCGCGCACTGCTCCTCGTCCTCGACCACGCCCGGTCCGCCGCGCAGATCGCACCGCTGCTCACCTCCGCTCCTTCCGTCCTCACCCTGGTCGTGGCCCGGCGACCGCTCTCCGGTCTCGACGCCTTTCCGGTGCCCGTGGGGCCCCTCAGCGACCGGGACGCTGCGCGCCTGCTCACCAAGATCGTGGGCAAGCAGGTCATGCGCTCCGCCCGTGCGGCTCTCCCCGCCGTTCTGGCACGGTGCGGCGGATCGCCGTACGCCCTGCGCGCCGCAGCGCCCCGGCTCCTCGACCCCGGGCCGCTCACCGCGGCCCCGCCGCCCCCACTGCCCCAGGGCGAACCGACGGACGAACCGACCGACGAACCGACGGGAGGCCTCACCATGAGCGACAGCGACCCGGTGCGCACGGCCGCGGAGGACGCCTACCGGCTGTTGCGGCCGGACGCCGCCCGGCTGTACCGCCTGATGGGGCTGCGGCAGTGGCCCGCCTTCGACGCGGAGGCCGCGGCGCGGGTCGCGGGCATCGACGTGGACGCCGCCGAGGAACTGCTCGGTGGGCTGGCCGACGTACTGCTGCTGGAGCACGCGGACAACGGGCGCTACCGCTACCGGCCGTCCGTACGCGCCCACGCCGAGGAAGCGGCGTTCCGCCACGAGGGCATCGCAGGCTGCTCGGCGGCCACGACCCGCGCGGTCGAGCACTACCTGCGGCTGTCGGTGACGGCGGCGCGGGCCGCACTCCCGGAGAGCTGGCGGGTGCCGGAGGCCCTGGCGGACGGGCCGGACGGCGCCTACGCCGGGCGCGGCGACGCCGTGGCGCGTCTCGCCGCCGAACTGCCCAACCTCGTCGAAGCCGTCGCGACGGCCGAGGAGTTCGGACAGCCGGACACGGTGCTGACGCTCTGCCGCGCCCTGTGGCCGCTCCAGCTCAAAGCGGGCCACCACGAGGCGGTGCTGCCGGCTCTGCGGATCGGGGCGGCCGTCGCCGACGCGCAGGCCCCCGGCAGTCGGACCGCAGGCGCCCTTCACGTACAACTCGCCCACACGTTGGGTGAGTTGCAGCTCGGGGACGAGGCCGGTGCGGAAGCGGCGGCGGCCGCACGCGACGAGCGGGCGGCGGGGCACACCCGCGGTCTGGCCTCCGCCATCGAGATCCTGGGGCTGCTGCGACTGCGCCAGTGGCGCTTCGCCGACGCGTACGACTGCTTCGACGAGGCGTACGCCGTCCTCGACGGCATCGGGCCCGACGACGAGGGCGCGGCGGATGTGCCCCGGGCGCGGGCTCTGCTGGAACGCCACAGGGGCCGGGCCCTGCGGGGCCTCGGGCGGCTGGACGAGGCCCAGGAGCACGTGCGGCGCGCCCTGGCCGTCTTCCGGGCGAACGGCGACGCGTACAACACCGCACGGGCTCTCACGGACCTCGCCGAGATCCTGCTCGCCGGTGAGGAGCCCACAGCGGCGCTGCCGTTGACCGACGAGGCGATCAGGATCCTGGCCGAGGAGAACGCCGACCAGCACGTGGAGTACCTGCGTCGCCTCCGTGAGCGCTGCTCCGGTCCGCAGGAGTAGGCGAGAGGCGCGGCCACGTTCCGCCCGCCGCCGGCCTGTCCGCCTCGGCCGTGACCACCACGTGGTGGGCGGTGCTGCCCGTTCGGACGGTCAGACCGTCCGCGACCAGGACTGCCAGGGTCCTGCCCGCCGCGAGCCAGGCGTGCACCGCCGACGCGTACAACGCCGGGTCCGCGTCGGCTTCCGGCCCTCCGGTCAGCCGGAGCAGGGCCCCGCCACGGGTCCGGACGACGCAGGACGAGGGCCCGGTGACGTACGCCGCGAGTGCGCAGTGCGCGTGCCGGTCCAGTACCTCGGCGGCCCATCGGCCGGGCGGGCCGAACCGCGGGTCGTCCGGAGCCCCGTCCCGGAAGACGACGTCGGCCAGGCTGAGCTGCCCCGGATCGCGGGTGTCCTCATGGACGGCCAGATGGGCGTCCCCCGCCCCGTCGGGCTCACGGGCGGGGTCGGCGTACCGGGTCACGACGACCTCCGGCCCCGCGAGGCAGCGCGTCAGCACGTACAGGGGAGCCGTACGAGGGGCGGGTTCCGGGTCCGGCAGCGGCAAGGGCAGGAGCAGGGCGGGGCCCGGCGGCTCGGGGGCGGCCATCAGCCCGTAGAAGGCCCGCCTCAGCCGTACCGCCGCCTCGCCGGGCACGGAGGAGGTGAAGCGCATCGGACCCGGCTGCGGGATGTGGCTTTCGATCAGCGCGTCCAGTTGGCCGCGCAGGGGCGCCCGCGCGTCGAGTCCGGGCGTGGTCCGGATGAAGTCGGCGACGGGCGCGTCGGGATCGAGGCTGTCCAGGGGTGCCGCTCCGAGGAGTACGGGGGTGCCGAGAGCCGCGGCGTAATAGGTGACGGAACCGTGGTCCCCGATGACGACGTCGGCCGCGAGCAGCGCCTGACGCCAGTCCTCCAGCGGGTCGATCAGCGCCAGGCCGGCGCGTCTGGCCCGGTCCAGCCAGGCCCTGATCTGGCCGGGGCCGTGACCGTGCCAGATGTTGGGGTGGAGGACGGCGGCGATGCGGTACTCGTCGGCGGGAAGCTCCGACGCGAGCCGCGGAAGCAGCGCGGGCAGTGTGTCGTCACCGCCCCCGCCTTCGCCGGCGGCTCCTTCCCCGTCGCCGTCGCCCAGCAGCGACCGGGGGCCCCAGGTGGAGTTGAGCAGTACGAGCCGCTGCCCACGCCCCACGCCGAGCGCCCTGCGGAACCGGTCGCGGTAGGGACGTGCCGCCAGCATCCGGTCGAAGCAGGGGTCGCCCCCGAGCACGGCGGTGGGCAGTGCTTCAGGGCAGGCGGCGGCCAGTCGGTCGAACTGCTCGGGGTGGGAGAGGACGAGTGCGTCGGCGAGAGGGACACCGTCCGCGAGGAGCCAGTCCGGCGCGAGTCCGAAGACCGGGGGAGGCGCACCCTGAGGCGGGGCCGCCTCCGCTTCTGCATCGGCGCTCGGCGCTCGGCGCTCGGCGCTCGGCGCTCGGCGCTCGGCGCTCGGCGCTCGGCGCTCGGCGCCGCCAGCCTTTTAGTGTAGCCGATACCGTGCGAAAGTATGAGCAACGGCCCCTGGATCGCGCTGAGTTCGCCGCCGAAGCTGGCCGAGATCGCAAGGTCCACCGGTGTCGCGAGGGCCTGTTCCCACGGCAGTACGGGCACCCCCGTGTCCGCGAGCAGTTCCGCGACGCCCGACCGGAAGGCCGAGGACCCTGTGCAAGTGGCGAGGAGCTGCACCCCGAGGTCGTCGTGGAACAGCGGCAGCACGTCGAGCAGTCGGGTCGCCGAGGTGACGTTGTGCACGACGAGCAGTACGCGACGGCATCGCACCCGCGTGGCCCAGCGGGCCGCGTCGTCCCCGGCCGGCACCCGTATCCACTGGTCCCGCTCCTCGTCCATACCGGCCCTCTCGCGCTCCCGGACACAAGCGCTGGCCACGATATATCGGCGGGATCCGGGCGACGCGCCGTCCCCCTCCCGCGGCGAGCGGAGGGGGACGGCGAGGTCAGGGTGCGGTCACCGGCCGGAGCCGATCACCGGGTAGTGGTCGGAGAGGTTCGTGTACGTGTAGTCCTTGCCCCAGCTGGACACCGTCCAGGGGGCGCTCTCCTCCTTGATCACGTCGTTCTTCCAGCCCGCCGGCTTGGCGTGGCCCGTGCGGTGCAGGACGTGGTCCAGGTCCTCGCGCGGGTCGTCGGGGTAGCGCTCGGAGGCTATGGAGTTGTCGCGGGTGTCGAAGGAGTACGGGTGGCCCGTCCGGGTCTCCGGTGCGCTCAGGCCCGCGTCGGAGAGGAACGAGGCGTACTCGGCCGAGTGCCCGTCGACGTTGAAGTCGCCCGCCACGACGACCTGTTCCGAGGCCGGGATGTTCTTCGCGTCCAGGAACGCGTCCATCTGCTGGAACTGCCGGCTGCGCGTCTGTGCCGCCTGGCCCGCCGAGCAGCCGGGGTCGGTCGACTGGGCGTGCGTGCCGACGACGTGGACCCGGGCGCCGTTGACGTTCAGCACCGTGTAGGCGAAGCCCTTGTTCGAGAACCAGTCGCCGCCACAGGCGTCCTTGAAGACGAACTGCTCCTTGCGCACGATCGGCCACTTGCTCAGGATCGTGACGCCGCCGTCCTCCGGCGTCGTCGCCGCGTACGAGCCGCCCGTCGCGTCCCAGCCGGTCTTGCTCCGGCCGACCACCGGGGTCTGGTACGGGTACTGGGACGCGGAGTTCCGCAGCAGCGCGTCGGAGGCCCCGTTGTCGAAGGCCTCCTGGATCACCACTACGTCATTGCCCCGGAAGAACGAGGTCTTCGGGATCTCGGCCGCCCGGTGGTCCTGGCCCCAGTTGGGGTACAGGGTCTTGCTGAAGATGAACGCGTTGTACGAGAGCACCCGCAGCGACGGGGTCTCGGCAGCCGCCGCCTGCGGCGCGTTCACGGCGAGGGTGACGGCGGCGAGGGTGGCGGACAAGGCCACACCGGTCAGGCGGCGGAACGCGGTGTTCGGCACGGGGTCTCCTGGGGTCGAGTGGGGGGCGTACCGGTCGACCCCATCCAAGCAGCGGGAGTTACCCACGGGTAGACATCGGGTGGCCCGAGTCTGTCCGGCCGGCTGCCATCCGTCGCGTCGACGCCATGTGTGGGCTGTCGCTCGCGAGATTCCCGTGGCGGCAGACCGTTTCAGGCGAGAGCGCCGTACACGATGAGGTTGTCGACCGTATGACCGTCCGCGTCGAACTCGCCGTCGCAGGTGATGAGCCGCAGCGTGCTGTCCTTCGTCGGGCCGTAGACCTTGTCGGTGGGGAACGTCTTCTTGCTGACCGCTTCCTTTCCGGTGACCGTGTAGCGCAGGGTCTTCCCCGCCCCGTCGCGGACCAGGACCTCGGCCCCGTCGCGGATGTTCTTGAGGTCGTGGAAGACGGCCCGGCCGAAGCGGGTGTCGTTGTGGCCGATCAGAACGGCGGGCCCCGGTGCGCCGGGCACGGAACCGCCGCTGTACCAGCCCGCCGTCATGCCCTTCTCCGCGGGCGGGACCTCGACCGTGCCGTCCGGGTTGAGCCCCAGCTCCATGAGGGTGCTCTGTATGCCGATCGAGGGGATGGAGACGTGGGCGGGAGCCGGCTGATCCGGCTCGCCCGTCCTGGACGGTTCGGTCGATCCGCTCGATCCGGATGCCACCTCGCCCGGTGCGGCAGACGCCGAGGCGGAGGGCGCTCCCGCTGCGGCGGAGGAGGACGAGGAGGAGGGCTCGGCGGACGAGCACCCCGCCAGTGCGACGCAGGCCACGACGGCGGTCAGCAGGGCGGCGGTCCGCCGGAAGCGGTGGGGCGTACGGGACGGCACAGAGAACTCCGGGATCGGGGCGGGACAGGGCGGCGGGACGGGGGGCGGGACGGGGTGGCGGGACGGGCCGGTGCGGGCCGGTGCGCGGGCGTGGCGCCGCCCCGGTGTGGGGCGGCGCCACGGTCAGCTGTGGTGAGCGGTGCGGGTCAGCCGTTGAGGCCGGCCGCCGAGCGGCGGCGCAGCACGATCGTGCCCACGCCGGCGAGCAGCGCGGTCCCGGCCACCGAACCGGCCAGCACCGCGGTGCTGTTGTCACCGCTTCCGGCGGGGCGCTCACCCGCGGCGACACCGCCGCGCGGGGTGACCACCGGGGCGGCCTCCTTCGGTGTGGGCGCGGGCGCGGGGCCCTCGCCCGCCGCGACGCCGCCGCGCGGCGTCACCGCCGGCCGGGCGGCGTCCTTCGCCGCGTCATCGGCGGCCTTGCGCTCGGACAGGTCGACCACGGGGGGCTTGCTCTCGGACAGGTCGACGACGGCGGGCTCCGACGGCTTCGGGGAGGAGTCGGCGAAGGCGGCGGCGGACGGGACCAGCACCGCGCCGGCCGCGACGGCGGCCAGGACGGCGGCACGCAGGGTACGACGAGAGGTGAAAGCGGTCATACGGATAGCTCCATTCCATAGTCGGCCCCGTGACGGTCCCGGATGACGGTTCGCACCGGGGACGGGGCATGCCGCCAGGCTGGCGTGGAGATATGAAGAAGCTGTCAGAGCGCTGTGGTCATCCCATCAGGGGCCGGACGGCGTGGTCCCGGGCAGCCGGAGGACGAACGTCGACCCCTTGCCCTCGACGCTCGTCGCCTCCACCGTGCCACCGTGCGCCTCGACCAGTTTGCGGACGATGGCGAGGCCGAGGCCGCTGCCGCCCGTACGGCGGCTGCGGGACTTCTCCGCGCGCCAGAACCGGTCGAAGACCTGGGGAAGGTCCTCGGAGGGGATGCCGGAACCGGTGTCCGCCACCTCGACCAGCACCGCCCCGTCACCCTCGTCGGAGACGTACGCGCGCAGCGTCACCCGGCCGCCCTCCGGAGTGTGCCGTACGGCGTTGGACACCAGGTTGCCCACCACCTGCCGGAGCCTGACCGGATCGGCGCGCAGGGCCGGCCCCGGGGCGGTGCCCGTGACGGCGAGGGTGACGCCCGCGTTCTCCGCCCGCGCCTGGTGGGCGGCGGCGGCCTGGCTCAGCAGCTCCCGGGCCTCGACGGGTTCGGGATGCAGTCGCAGCACCCCGGCGTCGGCGGCGGCAAGGTCCTGGAGGTCGTCGATGATGTGCTGGAGCAGCAACGCTTCCTCCAGCAGTGAGGAGACGAACGCCGGGTCGGGGTCGGCGAGCCCGTCCTGGGCGGCCTCCAGCCAGCCCCGGATGTTGCTCAGCGGGGTGCGCAGCTCATGGGCGACGTCGCTCACCATGGCCTTGCGCTGCTCCTCCAGCCGCGCCCGGTGCGCGGACATGTCGTTGAACGCCGCGGCGAGCCGGCCGACCTCGTCGTCCCCCGAGACGGGCACCGACTCCGGCCGCTCCCCGTCGCGCATACGCTGCGCGGCGCCGGTCAGTGCGTGCAGCGGGCGCACCAGCCGGGCTCCGGCGAACACCGAAGCGCCCACGGTGAGGGCCAGCACGAGCGCCGCGGCCCCGGCGATCCTGGCCGTGTTCGCGGGGGAGAGGTCGAACCCGGGCAGCGTCGCGCCGCCCTCGTCGCCGATGAAGAGGAGGGCGGGGGAGGCCACGTACGAGCTGAGCTGTTCACTCCGGGCCGTGCCCACACAGGACGCGATGGCCCGGTCGTTCTCCCCGGTGCGTTCCGGCGTCACGACGGATGGCTCGGCCCCCTCCGAAGGGGCGTCGCGCGGCGTCGGCACAGGCGCCGGCTCCGGCACGAGCGGCCCGGGTTCGTCCGGCCGGGGACCGGACTCGGGCGCCAGGGACACCCGCGCCGGATCGCCCCAGGACAGGTCGCTGTTCAGCCGTACGCCCTCGCGGCCCTGGCGCTTCAGACAGGCGTCGGCCAGCTCGGTGAGCGCGTCCAGCGCCTTGCGTTCCGAAGGGGTGGGTGTGTCCAGAGCGGCGAGATCACAGCGAGTGCCCAGCGCGCGTTCGGGGTCGTTGCCCACGATCTGCACCCGGGGGCGGCCGCTCGGGCCGACCACCACGTCCGAGGCGATGCCCGCCCGGTTCAGGCACTCCACCTTGTCGTCGGCGGTCCGCCGCAACGCCTTGCCGTCCGCCGCCGACAGCCGGAACGGCCCCACCGCCCGGGGGTCGATGCGGTCGGCCGCCGTGCCCTGCCCGGCGGTCCCGCGCGCCGCCAGAACGGTGTCCACGGACAACGGGTCGACCACGGCGGACGCCTGCGGCCCGAGCGCCGGGGCGGTCGCCGTGGTGGCCGAGTCGGCGAGCGGCTGCCTGCCCTGCGTGGTCAGGGCGACCCGGCGGCCCGACTCCCGGGCCAGCTCCCGCACCGTCGCACCGACCCCGTCCCAGGTCGGATGGCGGGCGGCGTACTCCAGCAGGGTGTCGTAGATCCGGGCGTCCGCGGTGAGGTTCTGCCCCTGCTCCTGCTTGATCGCACCCGAGGTGGTCTGCACGGCGATCCAGGCGGTGGCCGCCACCGAACACGCGGCCACCAGCGCCGAGACGGCGAGCAGCCGCCCCAGCAGGCTCCGGCGCAGCGGCAGCCGCGCCCGGCCCGGCGTCTCCCGCCGGCCGCCGCACCGCCCGGGTCGGCCGGCGCTCCTGCCATCCCCGCCCGTCCCGCGCACGACCGCCCCGTCGTCCCCGTCGCGCACCCTACGCACGCCGGACCGCCTTCGCCGGATCGGTGAGCTTGTAGCCGACGCCGAACACGGTGAGCAGGCGCTCCGGTCGCCGCGGGGCCCGCTCGATCTTCTTGCGCAGGTTCATGACGTGCACGTCGACGGTCCGGGCGCTGATGTAGCGGTCGAACCCGTGGAGCTCCTCCAGCAGCCGCTGACGGCTGAACACCCGGTCCGGTCCCGCCGCCAGGGCCGCCAGGATCCGGAACTCGCCCGGGGTGCACTCCACCGCCCCGCCGCCCACGGACACCTCGTGCCGCGCCGGGTCGACCACGAGGGCGCCGACCCGAAGAACCGGGTCCTCGGCCACCGGCTCCGGGGCGGCGGTACGCCGGGTGCGCCGCAACAGGGTACGGACGCGGGCCATCAGCTCGCGCGGACTGTAGGGCTTGGTCATGTAGTCGTCGGCGCCGAGGTCGAGACCGAGCAGGAGGTCGTCCTCGGTCGAGCGGGCGGTCAGCATCAGCACCGGCAGCTCGCGGTTCTCGGACCGCAGCACCCGCACCACGTCCAGGCCGTCGGCCCGGGGCATCATCACATCGAGAACGAGCAGGTCGGGTTCCTGGTGCCGGACGGCGTCGAGCGCGGCGAGGCCGTCGCCCACGATCCGTACGGCGTGTCCTTCCCGTTCCAGATAGCGGCGTACGAGCTCGGCCTGCTTCTCGTCGTCCTCGGCAACTATGACGTCAGCGCACACGCCCCGATCGTAGAGCGGTGGGACAGCGGTGCGCGCCCGGGGCGGCCCCCGCGCCGTCCACATCCCGGACGCGGCCCCGGACGCGACTTCGGCCGGGACCCCGACCGGTACCGACCGTCGGCGCCCGGCCGAGCCCCGCGCATGATGCCGACCTTGTGATCAAAGGTGCGCAGATGTCATGGGAGAACGGGCGGAACATGAGGTCGAATCGTTCGGAGGTAGGGCGAAAATGAGCGCGAACAGCTCCGGTGGTTCACGCAATCTCCTTATAGTGGTGCCGCGTTGATCGTATGGTCGCAACGCGCGAAGCCGCCGCCCCTGGAGTCCGTACGATGACGAACCCCTCGTCCGCCACGCCCGCGTCCACGGCCGGCGCCGGAGGAGGCTGCCCCGTGGGTGCCGGTACGGGCGCCGTCGCGCTCGGCGGGCCCGGCTTCCCCACCGAGCCGCGGGAGCTCTACCGGTCCATGCGGCGCGACCACGGCCCCGTCGTCCCCGTCGAGCTGCCCGGCGGCTTTCCCGCCTGGCTGGTGATCGGCTACCGGGAACTCCACCAGGTCACCAGCGACGGGGAGCTGTTCCCCCGGGACGTCTCCCTGTGGAACCAGTGGGGACACGTCCCCGCCGACTGGCCGCTGCTGCCCATGGTGGGCACCCCCATGCCGTCCATCTACTTCACCGCCGGAGCCGAGCACCGCCGGCACGTCGACATGGTCGTACCGGCTCTCGAGGAGACCGACCCCTTCGAGATCCGGCAGCACTGCGAGCAGTTGGCCGACCGCCTCATCGACGCCGTCTGCACCCGGGGCACCGCCGACCTCGTCGCCGAGTTCGCCGAACCGCTGCCCGTCCTCGTGCTCGCCCGGCTCGTCGGCTTCCCCGACGACGAGGGCGCCGACATCGCGCGGGTGCTCAAGGACCTCGCCGACGGCGGCCCCGGCGCGCAGAAGGCGCATCTGAGCTTCGGTGAGCACATGCGGCGCCTCGTGGCGGTGAAGCGGGCCCGGCCCGGTGACGACGTGACCTCCCGGATGCTCGCCCACTCCGAACCGTTCACGGACGAGGAGTACGCGCTCGACCTGATGGCCATCACGGCTGCGGGCCACCTGACCACCGCCGACTGGATCAGCAACTCCACCCGGCTGATGCTCACCGAGGACCAGTTCGCCGACGCCCTGTCCGGCGGCCGGCACAGTGTCGCCGAGGCCATGAACGAGGTGCTGTGGGAGGACGGCCCCACCCAGATCCTGGCCGGCCGCTGGGCCGCGCGCGACGCCCGGCTCGGCGGACGGAACATCGCCCGCGGCGACATGCTGCTCCTCGGCCTCGGCGCGGCCAACGCCGACCCGCACATCCGGCAGCAGGTCACCGCCTCCGCCGTCCGCTCCGGGCAGGGCGGCAACAGCGCGCACCTGGCCTTCAGCCACGGCGAGTACCGCTGCCCCTTCCCCGCCCAGGAGATCGCCGAGATCATCGCCCGTACCGGCATCGAGGTGCTGCTGGACCGGCTGCCCGACCTCGAACTGGCCGTCCCCGCCACCGACCTGGTCCGCCGGCCGTCCGCGTTCCTGCGCGGGACGACCGCCCTGCCCGTCCGCTTCACTCCCGTACGCACGACAGGAGACGCGTTGTGAACTGCCCGCACACTGCCGCCGCGCCGGCCGACCGGGGCGCCGGGACCGTCGTCATCGACCCCATGGTCCAGGACCTGGACGGCGAGACCGCCCGGCTGCGCGAGGCCGGGGCCCTCGCCCGGATCGACCTGCTCGGCGTACCGGCCTGGACGGTCACCCGGCACGCCGAGGCACGCCAGCTCCTCCTCGACCCGCGGCTGGTGAAGGACATCGACGCCTGGGGCCTCTGGCAGAGCGGCGCGGTGACCCACGCGTGGCCGCTGATCGGCATGATCGACGCCGGGCGCTCCATGTTCACCGTCGACGGAGCCGAACACCGACGGCTGCGCACCAAGACCTCGCAGGCGCTCACCCCCCGCCGCCTGGAGGCGATCCGCCCGGAGATCGAGAAGTTCACCCAGGAGCTGCTGGACGCCCTCGACGCCGCGCGGGGGGACGACGGGGTCGTCGACCTGAAGGCGGTCTTCGCCCAGCCGCTGCCGATGCGGGTGGTGGGCATGCTCATGGGCGTGGACGAGTCCCAGCACGCCATGCTGACCAGGCAGTACAAGGCGTTCTTCTCCATGCTCACCCCGCAGGACGAACGCCTCGCGCTGCTCGCCGAGTTGGACGTCTTCTACACCGACCTCGTACGGGAGAAGACCGCCCGGCCCACGGACGACCTCACCAGCGCGCTGATCCTGGCCGAGGAGGGCGGCGAGCCGCTCACCGAGGAGGAGGTGGTGGGCAACCTCAAGGCCATGGTCGCCGCCGGGCACGAGACCACCATCGGACTCGTCCTCAACGCCGTACGGGCCCTCCTCTCCCACCCCGACCAGCTGCGCAAGGTGCTCGCCGGGGAGGCCGACTGGGACGCGGTGATCGAGGAGACGCTGCGCTGGGACACCCCCACGACCCACCTGCTGATGCGTTTCGCCACCGAGGACATCACCGTCGGCGACGAGGTGATCCGCAAGGGCGAGGGAGTCGTCGTCTCCTACCGGGCGATCGGGCGCGACATCGAGCAACACGGCCCCGACGCCGACGCCTTCGACATCACCCGGCCCACCCGGAACCGCCACATGACCTTCGGCCACGGCCCGCACATCTGTCCCGGCGCGGCCCTGTCGCGCGTCGAGGCGGGCATCGCGCTGCCCGCTCTGTTCACGCGTTTCCCCGGACTGCGCCTCGCCGTCCCGGACGAGGAGATCACCAAGCTTCCGGTGATGACGCAGAACGACATGACCGCCTTCCCGGTCCTCCTGGGCTGACGGCGAAGCCAGGAGCGGGGACGGGAGGGGCCGTATGCCGTCCGGACCGGGCTTCCTGGCGCTCCCGCCGCATCGCTCCGGCACGGCCTCCCTCCTGTCCGACGCGGCACGCCGACGCGGCATGGAGGTGACCGTGCTGCCCGCCGACGGAGTCCCCGAGCGGTACCGGGGGAGGGAGGACGGGCACTACTACGGCGGCCCGCGCTTCGGCGCCCGGGTCGCGGGTCCACTCGGGGTGGCGCTCCTGGAGCCGCACGACGGGTGGCTGGACGTCCTGCCCGGCGCCTTCACCGGCCGGAGCATCAGCCGGGTGCCCCTCTCCCGGGCCCGCCGCCGTACCGGCCCGCTCTTCGTCAAACCTCCCACCGACAAGAGCTTCCCCGCCGCCGTCCACCCGGACGGCTCCTCTCTCCCGCAGCCTCCGCCGGGCTCCGGCGACCCGCTGGTCCAGGTCAGCGAAGTCGTCAGCTGGGACGACGAGTTCAGGCTCTTCCTGCTCGACGGCGAGGTCCGCACCGGATCGCGCTACGCCGTACACGGTCGGCTCGACGCGGCCCCACTGGCCGGCCACCCCCAGGAGGCCGCCGTGCGCGCTTTCGCCGACCGGCTCACCGAGGAGTGCGGGGACACCCTGCCCGGAGCCGTCGTCGTGGACGTCGGACGGATGCGCCTCCCCGGCCGGGAAGCCGACTGGGCGGTCGTCGAGGCCAACATGGCCTGGTTCAGCACCGTGTACGCCGCCGACCCCGACCGCGCCCTGGACGTGGTGCTCCGGTCGGCGGGCCCCGGCGGCCTGGTCCGCGAGCGGGACCTGGCGTTCCGGCGGGACCCGCCCCACCGAGCCCGCGTCCAAGGGCTGGGGCGGCGCCCCGGACGGGGCCGAAGGGGCACGTGAAGATCCTGGTTACCGAAGATTCGATCGTGGTAACTTCGCGTTCAGCCATGTGAGTTGGACCGACTCGGCGGGGGGATGGCCGGCGATGAATGCTGTCCCGCACGGGCGCCCGGGACCGGACCTGGTGCAGACCCTGGTCGATGCGCTGACCCTGCTCGAATGTGTCAAGGACCGGACTCAGCGCGTCGAGTTCGTGGAGACGGTGGCGTACCGACTCGGCGTCGAACTGACCTACCCGGACAGCACGCCCCGGGTCGCCATGACGCATCTGGTCCGCAAGGTGATCCACCGGCCCGGCGGCCCCGAGGCGCTCGTCTACGCGGTCCGCACCGTCTCCGGCCCGGACGAAGCCGAGCGGATCGCCGCCGAGGCGGGCATCCGGACCGGCACCGGCCGGCCGGCGCCCTGGCCCGCGCCCGTCTTCGCCGAGGACATCGCCCGGCAGGCGCGCCGGCTGCTCGTCGAGGCGAAGGACATCGACGGCGGCCGCCTCGCCGCCCTCCTCGGCGACGAACTGCCCGGGGACCTGCCGGACCACGGAACACCGGCCGAACTCTTCGACCACGCACTGGACATGACCGCACGCGCCGACGGTCTCCCCGCAGCCGTCGTCCTCGTCGAAGCGGCCGCCGCCCTGTCGGCCGAGCAGGGCGTGGCGCTGCGCCGGTGGGCGGACCGCTGGGCGGAGGCGGAGGGCCCCGCCGGGCCGGCCGGCGACGCCCGGGCGGCGGTCGCCGGGGCGCGGGAAGCGCTCGCCGTCTGCCGGCGGCGCCTGGAGCGGCCCGCCGCCCCCGACCCGACGGTGCCCCGGTGTCTGGTCGTCATGGTCGAACCGGCCCGGGACGGTTCACCGGACGTCTTCGTCCGGCACTGGCTCAACAAGGCCTCCGGCTACTGGCGGCCGGAGCAGGGCGCCATGGAGACCGTCACCCTGAACACCCTGGCCGGAGCGGTCGAGCGCGCCGTCGAGCGGGGGGAGGCGCTGTGGGCCGACCCTCCGAAGGGGCATGCGGGGCAGCCGGAGCCGGGCGGTCGCACAGAGAAGGCGGGGGCCGGTGGGGGGCCGGTCCACGTCGAGTTCCTGCTCCCCTTCGACCTGCTGAACCACGACATGGCCCGCCTGGAACTGGGTACCGCGGACCCGAGGCCCCGGCCGATCGGCATGCACTACCGGGTCCATCTGCGCAGCCTGGACCGGATGCGCGGCGACGCCGGGCAGCTGCGCCGCTGGCAGGCCCGCTGGGATCAGCTCCGGGCCGCTACCGCCCCGGCCCCCCACCGTTGGAAGGCCGCGGACCGGGAAGGATTCGAACGCTGGCGTGCCCACCTCGCCGGGGACGAGTCGCTCACCGCGGTCATCCTCGACGCGCCCGCCGTCCAGGGGCACGGCCTGGAGGCGTTGCAGGCCGCCGTCGTCGAGGGCGTGGGTGTCGCCGCCTGGGACCGCAGGGCCGAAGGCTCCTCCCGGTCCAGCGAACTGCTCACGCTGCTTCTGGGGCACACGTACGCACAACTGCCGGAAAAGGTCCACAGGTTGAGAGCGGGGGCGGAGACCGAGGAGGACGGCCCCCTGTGGGTGGGCAGGCACATCGCGTTCTTCTGGGACGACCCGTACCGACTGGTCGATCGTGAGGAGTTGTTGTCGGCATGACCGGAGAGGCCGCTGCCGTACCACCGTCGCCGCCGCCCCCGTGGTGGGTCTTCCACGCGACCGGAAGGGCGCCCGGGGGCGAGCCGCCGGAGCTGCCGACGCCGCCGCCCTGGCGTACGTTTCCCGGCGGCCCGCTCCAGCCGCCGCCGCCCGAGGACGACCGTGCCGCGGAGCGCCGCCTCGGCCGGATCCAGGACGGGCCCCAGCTGCGCCGCGAGGAGATCGACGCGGTCAACGCCGCCCTGCTGCTGCGCCGCCCGCTGCTCATCACCGGCCCGCCGGGCGTCGGCAAGTCCACCCTCGCCTATCTGATCGCCCGCGAGCTGGGGCTCGGCCGGGTCCTGCCCTGGAGCGTCGTCAGCCGCAGCACGCTCAAGGGAGGCCTGTACGCGTACGACGCGATCGGCCGTGCCCAGGCGATCGCGGCCTGGCGGGCAGCCGACGCCCCGAGCGCGCACGGCCCCGCCGCCGGGAACGCTCCCGACGCCGTCGGCGGAGATCCGGGCGGACGCGGCCCGACGGGTGGAGAGCCCCCGGCGCTGGGGGACTTCGTCACCCTCGGCCCGCTCGGCACCGCCCTGCTCGCCTACGCGCGCCCCCGGGTGCTACTTGTCGACGAGCTGGACAAGAGCGACATCGACCTGCCCAACGACCTCCTGCACGTGCTGGAGAACGGCAGCTACGAGATCCCCGAACTCGTGCGCAGCAACGAGGAGTCGGCGACGGTGTTCACGGACGACCCGCGTGGCTCGGCGAGGGTCGAGGGCGGCCGGGTGGAGTGCGCGCAGTTCCCCGTCGTGGTCATCACCAGCAACGGCGAACGGGAGTTCCCCGCCGCGTTCCGCCGCCGCTGCCTGCCGCTGGAGATGCTGCCGCCGGGCCGCGAGCAGCTGATAGGCATCGTCGTCAGCCATCTGCGGCAGCGCCCGGAAGGCGTCGAGGCGTTGGTGGACGAGTTCGTGAAGCGTCTGCGCGGCGGCGGCACCCAGTCGATCGACCAGTTGCTCAACGCCGTTCAGCTGACGTCCGCGGGCGGTTTTCAAGCGGATGCCGACGGGCGTAAACTCGTCGAGATGCTCCTCCGAGACCTCTCGAAGGGCCGCTGATGAACGGCTTGCCCAGGGAGCGTGCTCCGGACCCCGTGTCCGTGCCGGCCGACTCCCCCGATCCCACCACCGGCGACCGGCACGAGGACGACGGCCCGTACGACCCGGGCGGGGCCGACTGGACGGAGCTCGCCGACGCCGCCTGGCTCGCCGCCGCCCGCCTCGACGCGCAGCGCACCCCCGGGCCCGCCCCGGACCACCCGCCCCACGCCGAACGGCACCCCGACACGCCCGGCCCCGGCACGTCCGGCTCCGGGCAGTCCCCGGCCGCCGGCCCGCAGCCCGCCGAAGGGCCCGAACCGCTGCTCGGCCCGGCCCCCGACACGGCGTCCATCCCCGCGCCCCACGCCGTGCCCGGGGTCTCCGGGCTGCCCGGACCACCGGCGTACGAACGGGAGATCAGGACCGTCCAGGAAGGCACCCGCACCGGCCCCGAACGGCTGCCGGGCCCCCGCCCCCGGGCCGCGCGGACGGCGACGCCGCGGCTGGCCAGGTCGCTGCGCGGGCTGGGCCGCAGGGTGCCCACCGGGGGCCGGAGCGCGCTGGACGAGGAGAGCACGGCCGAGCACGGGCTCACCGACGGGCTGTGGGTTCCCTACTTCCTCCCCGACCGCGAGCGGGCCTTCGACCTGGTGCTCCTCGTCGACCGGGCGCCCACCATGCCGCCGTGGGACGCCACCGTCCGGCAGATCGCCGAAGAGGCCGCCCGCAGCGGGGCCTTCCGCGATGTCCGCACGGTGGGGGTGGTCCTGCCCGCCGGGGCCGGCGAACCCGTGCTGCGCTGGCCCGGCGGACGCGACGGCGACCCCGCCGAACTGCTCGACGGCCGCGGCGCGCGGCTCTTCCTCGTCGTGACGGACGGACTCGCCCACGGCTGGGCGGGCCCCGGAGCCGACCGGCTGCTGGAGCGGCTCACCTCCGGCGGGCCCACCGCGCTGGTCCACCTCCTGCCGCCCTATCTGCGCCACCGTTCCTCGCTCTTCCCCTTCCGCGCCCAACTGGACGCCGGAGGCTTCGGCGCGCCGAACCGCCGCTTCCGCTTCCGACCGCCGTTCGGGGCGCACGACCCCGTCCGGCCGCTGCCCGAACCGGACGACGACACCGTGCCCGTACCGGTGCTCAGCGCCCGCGCCGGGTCCTTCCGCGCCTGGGCCGACCTGGTGACCGGCGAACGCGGCGTGCGGCGGACACTGCCGGTGGTGCTGGCGGGCGCGATGGCCAAGGGCGCCTCCGCCCCCGGGCTGCGCACCCCGGTCGTCGACGGTCCCCGGGCGGCGGCCGCCGCCGTACGCAGGTTCCGCTCCCTCGCCAGTCCGTTGGCCCGGCAGCTCGCCGTTCTGCTGGCCCTCGCCCCCTTGGACTTCGCCGTCGTCGACGAACTGCGCGATCTGGCCCTGCCGGACGCCGGGCCCGAGCACCTCGCCGAGGTCATGATGGGCGGGCTGATCGACTGGGACGCCGACGCCGGAAGCGGTCCGGACTTCGCCGACGATGTGCGCGAGGCACTGCTCGCCACCAGCACCAGGACCCAACTCGCCCGCACCGTGAGCCTGCTGGCGGAGCTGCGGACGGGGCAGGGACACGGTGCGCGACTGCGCGCGGCCCTCCACGACCCGGTGCGTACCGCCCTCCCCGGCGCGGAGCCCGGCGTCCGTCCCTGGCTCCGCATCGAGCTGGCGGTGCTGCGGGCGCTGTCGGGCCCCTACGCCGGCCGGGCCGCCAGGGTGGCCGCCCGCCTGGTGCGTTCGCCGGACGACCCCCCTGCCCGGCCGGGTGAGATCGATGCGGATGTGCTGAAAGCCGCCCCGAAATGGGCAAGGCTGCCACCGGACAGCGTCGTTTCACCAGGAGGACCCGTGCCGCCCACGACACCACCAGCAGCTGGCCTCTCGGCACCGGCTGACGACACCGCCCGGAGGGCTCACGAGGAGATGGAAGTCAAAGCGCCGCAAGCACGCGTCGTCCGTTCGGGCCAGCCGAGGATCTTGGGCAACGTGCCGCCCAAGAACCCCAACTTCACCGGCCGGGAGGCCCTTCTCGCCGCCGTGGAACGGCAGCTGACCGAGGACGAGACGACGGCGGTCCTCCCGCACGCACTGCACGGCCTCGGCGGCGTGGGCAAATCACAGATCGCGGTGGAGTACGTCTACCGCCACAGCGGCGAGTACAACGTCATCTGGTGGATCCCCGCCGAGCAGGAGAGCCTGATCCTGGCCGCGCTCGCCGAGCTGGCGACCGCCCTCGGCCTGGAGGTCGGACCGCAGGCGAACACCGCCGTGCCCGCCGTCCGCGAGGCCCTGCGCACCGGCAAGCCCTTCGACAACTGGCTGCTGGTCTTCGACAACGCCGAGGACATCGAGTCGGTGCGCTCGTACTTCCCCCATGGCGGACCGGGAAAGATCATCGTCACCTCGCGCAACCGGGAGTGGGAACGCGTCGCCACCCCCCTCAGTGTCGACGTCTTCGACCGTGAGGAGAGCATCTCCCTGCTCCAGCGCCGGGCCCGGGGCCTGAGCACCCATGACGCCGGCCGCCTCGCCGAGGCGCTCGGCGATCTGCCCCTGGCCGTCGAACAGGCCGGCGCCTGGCACGCGGCCACCGGCATGCCGGTCGACGAGTACCTCCAGCTGCTGGACGAACGGCGCCCCGAGATCCTCGAACTGGCCCCGTCCCCGGACTACCCCCTGCCCGTCGCCGCGGTCTGGGACATCTCGCTCGGCCGGCTGTCCGCCGAGAACCCGGCCGCCCGCCAACTGCTGCAGATCTGCGCCTGCATGGCGCCCGAGCCCATTCCGCTCAACATGCTCCGCGGCGGCCGCAACGTCCAGATCACCCCGGAGCTGGACCGCGTGCTGCGCGACCCGCTGCTGCTCGCCCGCGCCACCCGTGACCTGAGCAAGCTCTCGCTGGTGCGCCTCGACCACAAGGCCGGCACGCTCCAGATGCACCGGCTGATGCAGAACGTGATCGTCGCCCGGCTGGATCCGGAGGAGCGGGAGACGATGCGCAACGCCGCCCACGCGCTCCTGACCACCGCCAAACCCGGGCTGCCCGCCTCACCGGAACAGTGGCCCGCCTACCTCGGACTGCTGCCCCACGTGATCGCCTCCGACGCCATCGACAGCTCCGACGGCTGGGTGCGCGACCTGGTGTTCGACATGGTCACCTTCCTCTACTACTGGGGCGCCCACGAGGCGGGCGCGGACCTGACCCGCCGGGCGTGGGAGGCCTGGAGCGAGCAGTCGGCCCAGGACGACCTGCATGTCATCCGGATCACCAAGATGCTCGGCTTCTACCTCCAGCACCTCGGCCGGATCCCGGAGGCCGCGGCGTTGAGCGAACAGGCCATGGAGGTCTCGCGCAGCGCGCCGATCCCGGAGGAGGAGCTCATCGACTCCATGCTTCAGATGGCCGGTTCGCTGCGCTACCGGGGCGACTTCCACGCCGCCCGCGAGCTGAGCGCCGAGGCCTTCGAGCGGTCGAGCGACCTCTACGGTCCGGAGGACCCGACGACCCTGAACGCGGCCCACAACTACGGCGTCTCGCTGCGCGTGAACGGCGACTTCCGGTTGGCGAAGGAGATCGACGAAGAGACCGCCAGGCAACGCCAGTTGCTCTACGGTCCGACCAGCGGTCTCACCCTCAACACGCTGAGCGCCGTGGCGGCGGACACCCGCGAGGCGGGCGACTTCCTGGGGGCCCGGGTCCTGCAGGAGTCGACGTACCAGACCTACCGGACCCATTTCGGTCCCACCAACGCGGCGACGATCCGGGCCGCGCTGAATCTCGCCATCTGCCGACGCAGGGCCGGATTCCTGGAGGGGGCGGCAGAGCTGGTCGAGGAGATCCTGGAGCGCTTCACCACCCGGTACGGCGCCGAGTACCCGGAGACCCTGGGGGCCGCCCTGGCGGCGGTCGTCGACCGCAGGATCGCGGGCAGGCTGGAGGACTCCCGGCGCCTCGGCCGGCAGATCCTCGACCGCTACCGGGACATCTTCGGCGAGCACCACCCGTACACCCTGTGCGCCAAGGTCAACGTGGCCGCCACGCTTCGGGCCATGGGCGAGGTGGAGGAGGCCGAGCGGCTGGACACGGTCGCCGGGACACGGCTGCGGGCGGACCTGGGGGAGCGCCACGTCTACACACTGGCCGCCACGCTGGGCCGGGCCAACGACCACTACGCCCGGCTGGACTTCGCGGGCGCCCTGGAGGTGGACAGCGCCACGCTGCCGCTGCTCACCGAGGTGGCCGGCGCGGACCATCCCTGCACCCTCGTCTGTGTCGCGAACCTCTCCCTGGACCAGCGTGGCCTCGGCCGCCCCGCGGAGGCGGACCGGCTCAACGCCGAAGCGGTGGAGGGCCTGACACGGGTCCTGGGGGACCAGCATCCGTGGCGGACCTCGGCCCGGCTGCATCAGCGCATCGAGTACGACGTGACGGTGATTCCGTTGTGAGGCGACGGACCGGGCCGGGGTTCCGACGCCCGGTCCGGACGGACCACGCTCCCGGCCCGGAGGGCCGGGAGACCACGGACGGGGGCGACGCATGACCACGGTCATATTCATCCACGGCACGGGCGTGCGACCGCCGCACACCGAGGCCCTGTACGCACGGGTCACGGCCTCGCTCGCCGAGGCCGCCCCGGGCGTGCGGGTCGTGCCGCTCGACTGGGGCCGGCGGTACGGGGCCCGGCTCGCCGCGGGCGGGGCCAGCATCCCGTACGACGGGGCCGGAGCCACCGAACGGGACGCGCAGGGCGAGGAGGACGACGAGACCGCCGCGTGGGAGCGCCTCTACCGCGACCCGGAGGCGGAGCTGGCCCTCGCCGCCGCGCGCGGCCCCTCGGACGAGATCCCGCCGGGCGCGGCCTTCCCCGACGAGGAGATCCGGGAGCGACTGGCGGCGCTGGCCGCCCGGGGCGAGCAGGCCGCCCCGGAGCTGGGCCCCGGTCTCGGCGCGGTCGCCGCCGCCCTGGCCCGCAGCCCCCTGCTCACCCCGGCCGCCGAAACCGTCGGCCCCGAAACCCTGGCGACGCTGCTGGCCCGTGCGCTGGCCGCCGCCGTGACCGGCGCGGCCCTGGCCGAGGACGCGCCCGTGATCCCCGACGGCGCCACCCGCGACGCCGCCGTGGACCGGATCGCCCGGCAGCTCGGCGCCCCCGCGCCCGGCACCGGCAGGGGGCCGGTGGGCCGCCTGCTCGGCCGGCCCGTGACTCGGCTCGGCACCCGCTACGCGGTGCGCCGCCGTCGCGCCCTCACTGGGGCCGCCCACCCGGCGGCCGGCGACGTGCTGACGTTCCTCGTCCGCGGCGGCCCCCTGCGCGCCGCCCTGCGGGAGCTGGTCGCCGCCGTGGAGCCCCCGGTCGTCCTGCTCGGACACAGCCTCGGCGGGATCATCGCCCTGGACACCCTGATCGAGGCCCCGCTGCCCGGCGTCCGGCTGCTGGTCACGGTGGGCTCGCAGGGGCCGTTCCTGTACGAGACGGGGGCGCTGCCCCACCTCGACTACCCGGAGCCGCTGCCCGCCCATGTCCCCGGCTGGCTGAACATCCACGACCGCCGCGACCTGCTCGGCTTCGCCGCCGCACCGCTGTTCCCCGGCCGGGCCGTGGACGTCGCGACCGACAACCGGCAGCCGTTCCCCGCAGCCCACAGCGCCTACTGGACCGATCCGGTCGTCTACCGCGCCATCGCGGAGCGGCTGCCGTGAGCGCGGGCGGTGTCGACCCGGCACGCGTGGTGGCGCTCGTCGTCGGCGTCGAGGCCTATGCGGCGGGCCCGCGCTGGACGCTGCCGGGGCCGGTCAGCGACGCACTGCGCTTCCGGGACTGGCTGCGGTCCACGGGCGTGCCGGACGCCAACATCCTGCTGCACCTCGCCCCGGCGGAGGGGACGGCGGCGGTCGCCGGCCATCGCGCCGCCGACCACGAGACCCTGCGGCGGGTCCTGGTCCACGAACTGCCCGCCCGCCAGGGGGACGTGCTCTGGGTCTGGTGGGGCGGGCACGGTGTCCTGGACCGGGACGAACACCTGCGGCTCTACTGCGCCGACGCCACGGACGCCGACCGCCGCAACATCGACCTGGAGTCCGCCCGCCGCCGCCTGAGCAGCGACGTCCTGCCCGGGTTCGCGGAGCAGAACTGGGTCGTGGACGCCTGCCGGACCTTCGAGGAGCGCCACCGCCCGGCCGTCACGATCCCGGACGGGAGCCTCCCCGCCGGGCAGCGACTGCGCGTGCACCGGCAGAACGTGCTGCTGGCCGCCGACCGGGGGCAGCGCGCGGCCAACGACCCCGTGCGCGGCCTGGGCATATTCTCGGATATCCTCCTGCGCGAGCTGGCCGCCCTGCCCGGCGGTCCGGCCCCCGACCCGGAGGCGCTCTTCGCGGCCGTCCGGAACCGGTTCGACCGGCTGCGCGCCGAGGGGAGCCACGCCCAGCTCCCCACGCTCCAATTGCACCGCCCCGGCCACTCGGAGCACCTGCCCGGCCGTCCGGCGACACCGCCGCCGACGGACGGGGTCCGCCCCGGACCCGAGCGGACGGGCGGCGGGCTGCTCCGGGTGGTCGAAGCGCTCCTCGCCTATCCGCTGATGAGCGACCGGGACGAACGCCAGACGATGGTCGCGGAGCTGGACCCGGTCCTGGTGGCGCGCATGCCGCGGCACGCGGTGCCCCGTACGGACGTCCTGGGCATTCTGCGGACGTTGCGGCGGCGCCCGGAGGGGCCCTGGGACCTCTACCGGGCCGTCACGCTGCTGGACGACGACCCCGGCAGGGGCGCCGAACTGGAGGAAGCCCTGCGGGAGTTCCTGGCCGAGGGCCGGACCGGTCCGCCGGGCCCGTGATCGTACGGCGTGATCGCACGGGTTTCCGGAAGGCCAGCCGTTCGTCATGATGGGAAGGGACGGGTGGCATGGTGTGCCGCCGGACCGAAAAGGGGGAGAAGACCTTGCAGCAGACGGCATCGGCCGGTGATCCGGCCGACTACCTGGAGTCCGATGTGGCGGATCTCGCGGAGGTGGGCGTCGCCACCGTGCGCGCCCTCGCTCCCGCTCCCGGCCGGCGTCTGCTGGAGGAGATCCGAAGAGCGCGCACCAGCACGCTGTCCGGCGGCGGCCCTCCCGGCGGTCTCGCCGACTGAGCGCTGTGCGGCCCTCCCGGAAACGGCCCCCGGCGCGCCGCGTCGGAACCACGACAGAGGAGCGCGGGTGCAGCAACCGATGCGGATGCCCGGCCACTGGTTCGACGAACTCGCCGCGGGCGGTGGTTCGGTGGAGGCCGTCGGCTTCCTCGTGGCGGGCGAACGGGCCCGCCGCCTGCTCCTGCTGCGGGAGTTGCTGAGCCGCCTGGAGGAGCGGCCCGCGCTGCTCGGCCCCGCCGGCCTGGGCGCCATCTGGCGGGCCGTCGAACGGGCCGAGGCCCGGAGGCCGGACTGCGTGGAGGAGTTGCTGCTCAGCCCAGAGGTGGGGAGCTGGCTCGCCCACACGCTGCGCCGCCTGCACGGCACCGCGGCCGGCTCTCCGCTGTGGGTGGACGCCGGACACCTGGCCGCCGTCGCCCTGGTGGCCGCGGTGAGGGCCGGGACGGCCGCCGAGCTCGTCGTGCCCGCGAGGGAGGGCGCGGTGGCCCTGCCGACGCTCGGTCTCGCCCGGCTGCCGGGCACCCCGCTGCTGGGCTTCCAGCCGGTCCACGCGCGCGTACGGGAAGGCGAGTTGCTGCTCGTCCCGGCCGGACGGGGCACCGGGGCGACGGCGCTGACCGTGCGACCGCTCACCGCGCCGCCGAGCGCCCTGTGGTGGCCGACGCACCGGCTGCCGGTCCGGCCGGGCGGGCCCGAGGTCGCCCTCGACGACACCGACCCGTACCGCGACCTCGGTCACCCGATCCCGCCCCAGCGGCTCACCCCGCGTGAACTCGACTCCTGGCAGAGCCTGTTCGCCGCGGCGGTCGCGCTGCTCGACCCCGCCTCCGGCCTTGAACCGCGTTCCGGCGGTACGGGACCGGGCACGGTGCGCCCCGAGGAGATCGGGCGCATCGTGCCCTGGCCCGGGCGGCTGCGACACGGCCCCGTCGCTGGGCTCAGCGCCTCCACCGCCGACGCGTTCGGCTCCATGGTGGTGGCCCGGCCCCCGGACGGCGCGGCGCTCGCGGAGACGATGGTCCACGAGTTCCAGCACAGCAAACTCGGCGCGCTGCTGCACCTCTTCGCGATGCTCGACGACGATCGCGAGGAGGAGCACTACGCCCCGTGGCGCCCGGACCCGCGTCATCTGCCGGGGCTCCTCCACGGCGCGTACGCCTTCGTCGGCGTCGCCGGATTCTGGCGGGACCGGATCGGGGACCGGGCGGCCGATCCGCTGGACCTGGCACCCTTCCGGTTCGCGCTCCGGCGCCTCCAGACCCGTGCGGTCCTGCGGACCCTGGCGACCCGCGCCGCGCTCACCGGGCCCGGCCGCCGGCTCGTCGCCGGACTGACCCGCACCGTCGACGGCTGGCTCCGCGAACCCGTGGACGGGCGGGCCGTGGCGCGGGCCCGCGCGGCGGCGGCCGGTCACCGGGTCGAGTGGCGGCTGCGCAATCTGCGGTGCGCGGACGAGGAGCGCGCCGGCCTGGGCGCCGCGCTGCGCACGGGGGCTCCGCCGCCGCCCGTAGGACAGCCCCTGCTCGTCCCGGCCTCGGAACGTACCCACTGGCAGGACGAGCGGGGCGCGCTGTACCTCCGCCCGGACATCGCGCCGGACAGCGCGCTGGACGTCAACGTCGCGGCCACCGGGCCGGGCGTCGCGTCGGTCGCCGCTCCGGACGCCGCGTCGGTCACCGTCGCCCGCGGCGTGCGCCCCCGGGCTACGCCACCGCTCCGCGCCGATGTGCTGCTGGTCCGGGGGGAGGCCGCCGCGGCACGGGAGGCGTACCGGAAACGCTGGTCCGAGGCGCCGGGGGACCCCCATCCGCTGGCGGGCTGGCTGCTGGCGCACACCGCGCTCCACCCCGGCCACCGGCGGCTCCTCGCCCGCCCGGAGCGGTTCGCCGCCGCCGTCGCGGGGGAGGAGCCGGAGGTGTGGGAGCACGCGGCCCACCGGCTGGCTGCCGCACGACCATCCGCCTGACCAGCACCGGGCCTCCCGCACGGAGGGTCGAGGAGCCCCGCGCGCGTGAGGCGCGTCACTCTGCGTGAAATTCTCGGCATACATTCCGCCGGACCGGGGAGGGGACCAGGCCGCTGGTGCGGCCGTACCCCGGTTCACCACGCGGCACGCCCCGGCCGAACCGGAGGGGGCATTTCAGGCACGGAAGGCAAAAATCGACATGTCGGCGCTCAAAACCATCCACATCGACGGCACCTGGCGGGCCGCCGGATCAGGTGCGACGCGCGAGGTCATCGACCCCGCCGACGCCACGGTCCTGGCCGTCGTCGCGGAGGGCGGGGCGAAGGACGCCGACGCGGCGATCGCGGCGGCGCGACGCGCCTTCGACGACGGCCCCTGGCCGCACAAGCCGGTCGCCGAGCGGGCCGGGCTGCTGCGCCGGGTCGCCGAGCTGCTCCAGCGGGACCGCGAGGAGATCGCGATCACCGAGAGCCGCGACACCGGCAAGACCCTCGAAGAGGGCCGGGTCGACGTCGACGACGTGACCAATGCCTTCCGCTACTTCGCCGACCTCGTGATGAACGAGAGCGGCGGCCGGGTCGTCGACGCGGGCGACCCCGACGTCCACAGCATCGTCGTCCACGAGCCCGTCGGCGTCTGCGCCCTCATCGCCCCCTGGAACTACCCCCTCCTCCAGGCCAGCTGGAAGATCGCCCCGGCCCTCGCCGCCGGCAACACCTTCGTGCTCAAGCCCAGCGAGGTCACCCCGCTCTCCACCGTCCACCTGATCCGCCTGCTCTCCGAAGCCGGGCTTCCCGACGGTGCGGCCAACCTCGTCACCGGCGCGGGCGACCCGGTGGGCGCGCGTCTCTCCGAGCACCCGGACGTCGACCTGGTCTCCTTCACCGGCGGCCTCGCCAGCGGTACGAAGGTGGCCCAGGCCGCCGCGCCGACCGTGAAGAAGGTCGCCCTGGAGCTGGGCGGCAAGAACCCCAACGTCGTCTTCGCCGACGCCTGCGCCACCGACGAGGGATTCGACACCGCCGTCGACCAGGCGCTGAACGCCGCGTTCTTCCACAGCGGCCAGGTCTGCTCCGCCGGGGCCCGACTGATCGTCCAGGACTCGATCAGCGAGCGGTTCGTCACCGAACTGGCCCGCCGCGCCGACGCCATCCGCCTCGGCCGGGGCACCTTCGACGGCGTCGAGTGCGGCCCCCTCGTCTCCGCGCAGCAGCTCGCCAAGGTCGAGGCGTACGTCGCCTCCGCCCGGGAAGAGGGCGCGATCGTCCGGGCCGGCGGCGAACGCCCGGCCCCCAGCGACGTACGGCCCGAGGGCGGCTACTTCTACCGGCCGACCGTCCTCGACGGCTGCCACCGCGAGATGCGGGTGGTCCGTGAGGAGACCTTCGGCCCGATCCTCACCGTCGAGACCTTCCGCACCGAGGAAGAGGCCATCACGCTGGCCAACGACACCGACTACGGCCTCGCGGGCGCCGTCTGGACGACCGACGCCGGCCGGGCCCGCCGGGTCGCCGGACGGCTGCGCCACGGCACCGTCTGGATCAACGACTACCACCCGTATCTGCCGCAGGCCGAGTGGGGCGGCTTCGGGAAGTCCGGCACGGGGCGCGAGCTCGGCCCGACGGGGCTCGCCGAGTACCGCGAGTCCAAGCACATCTACCAGAACCTGAACCCGCGCCCCCAGCGCTGGTTCGCCGGCTGACGCCTGCGGGGGCCCCGGAAACACCCGACCCCGGTGCCCCGCCCGGCTGTTCGCAGCACCACGTACACGCACGAACCTTGCAGAAGGAGCAGTGACCGATGCCTTCCACCCCCCGCAGCACCGCGGTTCCCGACGGCCCCGTTGCCGACTACGTGATCGTCGGCGGCGGCACCGCCGGATCGGTCATCGCCTCCCGGCTCACCGAGGACCCGGACGTCACCGTCACGGTCATCGAAGGCGGCCCCACCGACATCGACCGCGACGACGTGCTGACCCTGCGCCGTTGGCTCGGCCTGCTCGGCGGCGACCTCGACTACGACTACCCCACCACCGAACAGCCGCGCGGCAACTCCCACATCCGGCACAGCCGGGCCCGGGTCCTCGGCGGCTGCTCCTCGCACAACACCCTCATCAGCTTCAAGCCGCTGCCCGGCGACTGGGACGAGTGGGCCGAGGCGGGCGCCGAGGGCTGGGGCGCCGCCGCGATGGACCCGTACTTCGCCAAGCTGCGCAACAACATCGTCCCGGTCGACGAGAAGGACCGCAACGCCATCGCCCGCGACTTCGTCGACGCCGCCCGGCAGGCGGCCGGTGTCCCGCGCGTGGACAGCTTCAACAGCAAGCCGTTCCACGAGGGCGTCGGCTTCTTCGACCTCGCCTACCACCCCGAGAACAACAAGCGCTCCTCCGCCTCGGTCGCCTACCTCCACCCGCACATCGAGGCCGGCGACCGCCCGGGCCTCCGCATTCTGCTGGAGACCTGGGCGTACCGGCTGGAGTTCGAGGGCACCCGCGCCACCGGCGTACACGTGCGGACGAAGGACGGCGAGGAGATCCTGCTGCGCGCCGCCCGCGAAGTCATCGTCTGCGCGGGCGCGGTGGACACGCCCCGGCTGCTGCTGCACTCCGGGATCGGTCCGCGCGAGGATCTGGCCGCACTGGGCATCGACGTACGCCACGACCTCCCCGGCGTCGGCGAGAACCTGCTCGACCACCCCGAGTCCGTCATCGTCTGGGAGACCGACGGGCCCATCCCGGAGAACTCCGCGATGGACTCCGACGCGGGACTCTTCGTCCGCCGCGACCCCGAATCCCGGGGCCCGGACCTGATGTTCCACTTCTACCAGATCCCGTTCACCGACAACCCGGAGCGGCTCGGCTACGAGAAGCCCGAGCACGGGGTGTCGATGACCCCGAACATCCCCAAGCCGCGCAGCCGGGGCCGCCTCTACCTCACGAGCGCCGACCCCGAGGTCAAGCCGGCCCTGGACTTCCGCTACTTCACCGACGAGGACGACCACGACGGGCGCACCCTGGTCGACGGCATCAAGCTCGCCCGTGAGATAGCGGCCACCGAACCGCTGGCCCGCTGGCTGAAGCGCGAGGTCTGCCCCGGGCCCGAGGTCACCTCGGACGAGGACATCAGCGAGTACGCCCGTAAGGTCGCCCACACCGTCTACCACCCCGCCGGCACGTGCCGGATCGGCGCGGTCGACGACCAGCAGGCCGTCGTGGACCCGCAGTTGCGTATCCGGGGCCTGGAAGGCATCCGGATCGCCGACGCCTCCGTCTTCCCGACCATGCCGGCCGTCAACCCGATGATCGGGGTCCTGATGGTCGGCGAGAAGTGCGCCGAACTCCTCGCGGACCGGGCGCGTGACACCGCGCCGGCCACCAGCACCAGCACCGGAGGCGATGCCCGATGACCGGAACCGAGACCCTCAAGGCCACCGGGCCCGCCAAGAACGCCGAGAACCCCGTGTTCTCGGTACGTAACCTCTGGAAGGTCTTCGGCCCCAAGGCCGACCGGATCCCCGGCGGCGAGCACGCCGCGCTCCCGCCCGCCGAACTGCGTGCCGCCACCGGCTGCACCGCCGCCGTACGCGACGTCTCCTTCGACGTCCGCAAGGGCGAGGTCTTCGTCGTCATGGGCCTGTCGGGCTCCGGCAAGTCGACCCTCGTACGCTGCCTGACCCGGCTGATCGAGCCCACGAGCGGCACCATCGCCATCGACGGCGAGGACGTCCTCGCGATGGACCGCTCCCGGCTGCGCGAACTACGCCGCCACCGCGCCGCGATGGTCTTCCAGCACTTCGGACTGCTGCCGCACCGCACGGTGTTGGACAACGTCGCCTACGGTCTGGAGATCCAGGGCCTGAGCAAGGCCGAACGCCGCTCCAAGGCGGCGGAGTTGGTGGCGAAGGTCGGCCTCGCGGGACTGGAGGACCGCCGCCCCTCCCAGCTCTCCGGCGGCCAGCAGCAGCGCGTCGGGCTCGCCCGCGCGCTCGCCGTCGACCCGTCCGTCCTCCTCTTCGACGAGCCGTTCAGCGCGCTGGACCCGCTGATCCGCCGCGAGATGCAGGACGAGGTGGTCCGGCTGCACCGCGAGGAGGGCCGCACCATGGTCTTCATCACCCACGACCTCAGCGAGGCACTGCGCCTGGGCACCCGGATCGCGCTGATGCGCGACGGCGGCATCGTCCAGCTCGGCACCCCCGAGGAGATCGTGGGCTCGCCCGCGGACGACTACGTGCGCGAGTTCGTCCGCGACGTGCCGCGCGAACAGGTCCTCACCGTCGCCACGGCCATGCGGCCCGCGCTCGCCGGGGAGAGCGAGCGCGGCCCGGCCGTACGCCCCGGGGCCACCGTCTCCGAGGCCATCGAAGCGGTCTCCCGCTCCGGCGACCCCGCCGCCCGGGTGATGGACGGCGGCCGGCTCGTCGGCGTCGTCGACCACGCGTGCCTGCTCGACGTCGTCGCGGGAACGACCGGACCCGGTCACGGAGCCGCCTCCGCGTCCGGCGCCCCGGACACCCCCGCCGGCCCCGACGCGCCGGACGGCTCCCGCGAGGTGACCCTCTGATGGCCACCGCCCAGGCCACCCCGGCCCGCCCCGCGCAGGCGGGCGCGCGCCGGGGACCGCTGGCCGTACTCCGCGACCGCCCGGCAGCGGCCAAGCTCCTGCTGCTCGCTCTCGTCGCCGCCGTCGTCGTCCCTCTCGTGCACGGCCGCTGGGGCGGCGGCGTCTGGCCCGACGCGCTGACCGCCGACCTCTCCGCGCCGCTCGGCGACGTGACGGACTGGATCGTCTCCAACCGCGACAGCCACCCGCTGTTCCTCTACTTCTTCGGCCACATCAGCAACGCCGTCGTGCTCTCCGTACGCGGGGTCTACCTGGTCCTCCTGGCCCTCGGCTGGGCCGGCGTCACCGTCTTCGCCGCCGCCGTCGCCTGGCGCGTCGCGGGGATCCGGCTCGCCCTCACCGCGGCCGTCTCGTTCCTGGTCTGCGGGCTGCTCGGCATGTGGGTGCCGACCATGCAGACGCTCGCGCTGATGGCCGTCGCCGTCCTCGCCTCCGTCGTGCTCGGGCTGCTCCTCGGACTGGCGGCCGGCCTGTCCGACCGCACGTTCCGCGTCCTGCGCCCGGTGCTCGACACCATGCAGGTGCTGCCCGCCTTCGCGTATCTGCTCCCCGTGGTGCTGGTCTTCGGCATCGGCGTGCCCGGAGCCGTCCTCGCCACCGTCGTCTACGCGGCTCCGCCGATGGCCCGGCTCACCGCACTCGGCCTGCGCGGCGCGGACGCCGGCGTGATGGAGGCCGTCGCCTCGCTCGGCGCGACCGGACGGCAGCGGCTGCTGAGCGCCCGGCTCCCGCTGGCCCGCAAAGAGCTCCTTCTCGGCCTGAACCAGACCATCATGATGGCGCTCTCCATGGCCGTCATCGCCTCCGTGATCGGCGCGGGCGGCCTCGGCGACCGCGTCTACCAGGCGCTGTCCTCCGTGGACGTCGGCGCCGCGCTCGCCGCCGGCATCCCGATCGTGCTGCTGGCCGTCGTCCTGGACCGTACGACGGAGGCGGCCGGCCGCCGCGTCGGCGCCGAGCCCACCGGCCCGGCCCCGCTGCGCGGTTGGCGCGGCTGGTCCCTGGCCGCCGTGGTCACCGCGGCCGTCGCCGTCGCCGGACGGGCCACCGACGGCCGGGTCTGGCCCGAGGACGTGACCGTGGCCATCGCCGGACCGGTCAACACCGCCAAGGACTGGATGGTCGACCACCTCTACACCGGGGTGCCCGTCGTCGGCGGCACCGCCGACCTCGCCGCCCACTTCACCAGCGGCGTCCTCAACCCGCTGCGCGGCGGGCTCACCGGCCTGCCGTGGTGGTCGGTGCTGCTGATCGTCGCGGCCCTCGCCTGGACCATCGGCACCTGGCGTACCGCCGCCACCGCCGTCATCGCCATGGCCGCGATCGGCGTACTCGGTGTGTGGGAACCCTCGATGGACACCCTCAGCCAGGTGCTCGCCGCCGTCGCCGTCACCCTGGTCCTCGGCTTCGGCGTCGCCGTCGGCGCGGCCCGCAGCGAACGGTTGGAGCGGCTGCTGCGACCCGTCCTGGACGTCTTCCAGACCATGCCGCAGTTCGTCTACCTGATCCCCGTCGTCGCCCTCTTCGGCGTCGGCCGCGCCCCCGCCGCCGCTGCCGCGGTGATCTACGCGCTGCCCGCCGTCATCCGCATCACCACCCAGGGCCTGCGGGGCGTCGACCCGGCGGCCATGGAGTGCGCCCGCTCGCTCGGCGCGACCCCCGGCCAGCAACTGCGCCAGGTCCAGATCCCCCTGGCCAGGCCCTCCCTGCTGCTCGCCGTCAACCAGGCGGTCGTGCTGGTCCTCGCCGTCGTCATCATCGGCGGACTCGTCGGATCGGGCGCGCTCGGTTACGAGGTGGTCCTCGGCCTCGCCCAGGGCGACCTGGCCACCGGCCTCGTCGCCGGAGCGGCGATCGTCTGCCTCGGCCTGATGCTCGACCGGGTCACCCAGCCCACCGCCCGCCGCCAGCGACAGGAGAGCTGAGATGAACCGCTCCCGCACCCGCCTGCTCGTGGCGCTCGCCTCGGCCGGGGCCCTGCTGGCCACGGCCGGCTGCGGCGCCGCCGACATGACCAAGCAGGCCTCCCCCTTCGCGGCCCCCGCCGGCGTCAAAACCGTCACGCTCTCCGTCCAGTCCTGGGTCGGCGCCCAGGCGAACGTCGCCGTGGCGGAGCACCTCCTCAAGGAGAAGCTCGGCTACCGCGTCGACCTCGTCCAGACCGACGAGGTCCCCGCCTGGGACGCCCTCAGCCAGGGCCGCGTCGACGCGATCCTGGAGGACTGGGGCCACCCGGACCAGGAGAAGCTGTACGTCGACGAGAAGAAGACCATCGTCCGGGGCGGCGACCTCGGGGTCACCGGCCACATCGGCTGGTACGTGCCGAAGTACTGGGCGGACCAGCACCCCGACGTCACGGACTGGAGGAACCTCGACAAGTACGCGGATCAGCTGAAGACCGCCGAGAGCGGCGGCAAGGGTCAGCTGATGGACGGCTCGCCCTCCTACGTCACCAACGACGTGGCCCTGGTGAAGAACCTGGACCTGGACTACAAGGTGGTCTTCGCCGGCTCGGAGGCGGCCCAGATCACCCAGATCCAGCAGTTCGCCAAGGAGAAGAAGCCCTTCCTCAGCTACTGGTACCAGCCGCAGTGGCTGTTCAACGAGGTGCCGATGGTCGAGGTGAAGCTCCCCGAGTACACCGACGCGTGCGCCGCCAAGGACCCGGCGGACATCGACTGCGCGTACCCGACGACACCGCTGCAGAAGTTCCTCAACGCCGACTTCGCCGAGCGCGGCGGCGAGGCGTCCGCGTTCCTGAAGAAGTTCCACTGGTCGGAGAAGGACCAGAACGAGGTCTCCGAGATGATCGCCTCGCAGAAGCTCGACCCCCAGGAGGCGGCGAAGCGCTGGATCGAGCGCCACCCGGACGTCTGGAAGAAGTGGCTCCCGCAGGACTGAGGTCCTGGTGCCCGGCTTTCCCTGAGAGGGCCGGGCACCGCGCGTCCCGCTACCGCGCCCGGACCGTCGCCAGCACGTCCCGGTCCGGCTGGAGCGTCAGTCCCGTCAGCGGTGTGATCTCCCCCGGGTCCACGTCCAGGGTGAAACGGCGGGCCAGCACCGCGAGAAGGAGGACGGACTCCACCATCGCGAAACGCGTGCCGATGCAGACCCGGGGACCCCCGCCGAACGGGAACCACGCGTACTCCGGGATCTCGTCCCCGTCCTCGGCGTCCCAGCGCTCGGGCCGGAACTCCTCCGGCTCGGGGAACCACCGCGCGTCGCGGTGCGTGGCCCACTGACTGCTCCACACCCGGGTGCCCTCCTCCACCGGCAGGCCGCCGATCGTCGCCCCCTCCTTCGCGATCCCGGTGATCAGCCAGACCGCCGGGAACAGCCGCAGCGTCTCCTTCACCACGGCCTGGGCGTAGTGCAGTTGTGCGTAGTCCTCGAAGCCGGGCTCCCGGTCGCCGAGCACCCGGTCCAGCTCCTCGGCGAGCGCGTCGCGGACGCGGGGGTTGCGGGCGAGCAGATACCACGCCCACACCAGCGTCGTACTCGTCGTCTCATGGCCGCCGATGTACAGCGTGACCGCCTCGTCCCGGATCTCCTCGTCGCTGAGGCGCGTCCCGCTCTCGTCGACGGCGGTGAGCAACCGGCTGAGCAGATCGGGGCGTTCCTCCTCGCCGTCCCGGTGCCGGGCGACGACCCGGCGCACCTCGGCGTCGATGACGGCGGCGGCCTTCCTGATCCGTGCCCGGCCCGGGGTCGGCACCCAGTCCGGAAGCAGCGCGCCGAGCCCGGCGAACTCCTTGCCGATCTCCATCTGGGCGACGTCCATCGCCCGGCCCATCGCCTCGGAGTCCGCGGGGGTGTCCACCCCGAAGATCGTGCGTACCGCGATCTTCTGGGTCAGCGCGGACATCTCCCGCTTGACGTCCACCCGTTGGCCGTCCGCCAGGCGGTCCGCGAGCTCCACCGCACAGTCCGCCATCGTGGTCGCGTAGGACTTGACCTGCTTGGGCCGCACGGAGGGCTGCACCAGCGAGCGCTTGCGCCGCCAGTCCCGGCCCCGCGCCACGAGCATCCCGTTGCCCAGCACCGTACGGAACGCGATGCCGAGCCTTGGCTGGTCGAAGGTGCGCTCCGTCTCGGTGAGCAACTCGCCCACCAGGTCCGGGTCGGCGAGGAAGACGCAGCGGTTGCGGCCGAACCGCCAGCGCACCAGGTCCCCGTGGCCGCGCAGGAGTTCGAAGAAGGCGAGCGGGTTCTTGCCGAACTGCGGCAGATTCCCCACGAGCGGCAGCCCCTTGGGCCCCGGCACGAACGCATGGCCGCGAGGCTGGGTGTCGCGTGCCGGGCCGGTCTGCGTGGACATCGAGGAACTCCGCTCCCTGGGGCACGCCACTGCCGGCGCGCGACTGTTCGAGCCCCATCGAACAGGATGGGGGCGGCGCTTCGCCAGAGCGACGACCGGCGTGGCCGGAATCCATCAGGTGCCGTGCGGAGCAGGCGAGTTGAGGGCCACCGTCGGGTGTGCTCGGCCGGAGTGGGGCACCACGACGACCTGATGCTCGTCCTCGTACACGATCCGGCCGGGATCCGCCGACTCCAGCCGCTCGCACGGCACTCCGTGCGCGGTCAGCAGCGCGAGATAGCCGGGGATCCGGTCCATCAGGTGGACCGCCGTCCCCTTGAACCAGGCCACCGCCCCCGGGTTCACCCCGGGGTCGTACACCGCCGGGTCGACCCGGGAGGGGTCGGTGTAGGCGGCGTCGTACCAGTCGTTCGCCGCCCGCCAGAAGCGGTGCTGCGCCTCGGTCAGACGGCCTTCCCGGGCCAGGCCGTTGGCCAGCGCGAAGATCCCGGGGAAGTGGCCCCGGGGGCTCCGTTCGGTGCTCTGGAACCGTACGTACGTCGTCGTCCCGCCCATTCTGTCTCCCTCCGTCGCGGCCGGTGAAGGGTTCAGGGTAGGCCTGGGTCGAAGGCGTGGTTCAGAGACCGACGATCAGCTGGATGCAGACGATCTTGACCAGGATGGCGAGCGCGAACAGCGTCGAGTAGCCGTTGTTGATCCGGCTGTCGCTCGCCCGGCTGTTGGCGTACGCCACGATCGCCGGGTTGCCGACGTAGCCCGACAGCAGCCCCATGGTCCGCTCCCGGCTCTGCCCCAGCGCCTTCGCGACCAGCACCATCAGGGTGTAGCTGACGACCGCGGCGATCGCCAGCACGGCCGCCAGCTTCAGCCCGAAGAGGGAGAAGGCGTTCTCCCGGAACGAGTAGCCGGAGGTGAGCCCCACGACGGCGAGGAAGAGCAGCAGACCGATCTGGCGCAGGGTGAGGTTGGCGCGGGTCGGCAGGGTCCACACCAGCGGGCCGGTGCGCCGGCGCCAGCCGAGGATCATCCCCATCACCAGCGGTCCGGCCCCGGTGCCCAGGGCGAGCGTGGTCGAGCCCAGCGTGAGGGAGGGGACGCCGACGAGGAAGCCCAGGGTGAGACCGAGGCCCAGGCTGACCGCGCTGACCTCGCTGACCTTCGCCTCGGTGTCCCCGAGATACGTGGTGACCTCGCCCGTCCGCTCGCGCGGCATGACCACCCGCACCCGGTCGTCGAGCTGGAGCAGCAGGTCGTCGTGGGCGAGCATGTCGAAGTCGCCGCGCCTCACCCGGCTGACGAGCGCCCCGTACTTCTCGCCGAGCCCGAGCTCCCCGACGGTGCGCCCGGCCAGGTCCGGGTTGGTGAGCAGGACCCGCCGGTAGTCCACCGCACTGCGGTCGTCCAGCAGATGGCGCGGGGCGAGGGACCCGAGCGCGTCCGTCGCCGCCCGCACGTCGTCCTCGCCGCCGACCAGGACGACCTGGTCGCCGGGGGAGAGGCGGCCCAGCCCCCGGGCGACCCGGGTCACACCGTCGGCGGGACGGTACTCGCTGGCCAGCACCCGGTGCGCGGCGACGCCGGGCACGTCCGCCCAGCGCAGGTCTCGGGCCACCTGGACCGTACGGGTGACGAGGGTGGCCGGCAGGCCCGAGTCGGGGTCCCGGCGGGCGGTCCACCGTCGGCGGGCCGCGATCGCCGAGACGAACATGATCGTGATCACGACGGCGAGCGGGTAGCCGATGGCGTACCCCACGGCGGGCTGCGTCGGGTCCTCCGAGGCGTCCTGGGCGGCGGCGAGACCCGGGGTGGTGGTGCCGATGCCCGCGTATCCGCCCGCGAGGAACGGTCCGTCGATGCCGAACCAGCGGTGTCCGACGAAGCCGACCACCGCCGCGGTGAGGGCCAGGGCCGCCACGGCCCCGGCCATCACCGGGAGCTGGCCGCGCAGTTCACGGAAGAACGCGGGACCCGACTCCAGGCCGACCGTGTACACGTACAGGGCCAGGCCCAGCGCCGAGACCCCGGCCGGCACGGCGGCGGCGATGTCCTCGTCGAGCGCCCCGACGAGGAGGCCGACGAACAGGACTCCGGCCGCGCCGAGCCGGACCGGGCCGAAGCGCACCATGCCGAGCAGCGAGCCGAGCGTGATCACGGCGAACACCGCCACCCACGGATTGTCCGCGAAGAACTGCCACACCGGCCGCGCCTCCCCGACCTCGAAGATCCCGCCCCTGTCCGGGGCCAGGATCCGCGAGGCCGGGGGAGGCCGCCACCGGAGAGCGGCGGCGGCGTCCCTCAGACGCCGGGCGGTACGTGGGCCGGCCGGCCCCGGCCCCGCGTCAGCGAGTAGCCGAACACGGCCGCCAGCGCGGCGAGCACGCCGCCGCCCACGGTCCACAGCCAGCGGTCGGTCCACCAGCCCGAGGCCCAGCCGTCCTCCGGCTCACCGGCGGACGGCACCCGCGGTGCGGCACTCGCGTCGCCCGCTGAGGCCACCGATACGCCCGGCACCAGCGGCTCGGAGAGCGTGCCGTCCACGTCGTGGGCCCCGCCCTGCTCCTTCGAGACCGCCTTCACCTCGACGCCGACCGGCAGTCCGAGGTCGGCGGCGGGCAGATCCACCACCGTGAGGCGGATGTAGTAGCTGCCGGGCAGCGGGTCGCTCGCCCACGGCTCGGACCAGGACCGCACGGTCCGCAGCACGCAGGACAGCTCGACGGAGGCCGCGTCGGCCGCCGCCTTCCTGGTCTGGTGCCCGTACATGCAGGCCTGGCGGCGGCGCAGCCCGTCGTACACATCGATCTGCCAGGTGGACGTGGAGCTACGGGCGCTCGTAGGCAGCTTCACGGAGGCCTCGACGGTGGGCCGCTGACCGGCGTCGGCCGGGAACACCCAGTACAGGTAGTCGCCCGCCGAGGCCCGGGCGGTGCCCGTCTGCCCCTGTTCCAGTGCGGTGGCCGTACGGAACGTGGTCCCGGCCTCGGTGGGGCCCGCCCCGCCGGCGGCGGGGCTCGCGCTCGCCGACGGGTCGTCGGCCACGGCCGCGCCCGCCGAGGTGAGCAGGGTCAGACCGGCGAGCAGCGCTCCGGTCAGCGCGCGTCGGGCGCCGTGGGTACGGCGAGGTGTCGTGCGCATCAGTTGGTCCTCCATACGGCGACGCGCCAGCGCGAGATCCAGCCGGTCAGCAGGCCCGCGACCAGTCCGGTCAGGACGAGCACGCCGAGCAGCCACCAGCCGCGGCCCAGCCCGAAGGCGGCCACGTCGGAGGCGCTGTCCGGGCCGTCCACCAGGTCCACGGTCAGTTCGACCGGCAGACCGGGGGACCGCTTCACCGAGGCGGGCGCGGAGAAGGAGTGGGCGAGCTGGAGGCAGACGGTCTCGGCGGCGGGCTTGCCGTCGCCGTCGTCGCCGTCATCCACCTCGGGCTTCGGATAGCGCAGCCCGGACGAGATCACGTCGGTGCGGCCGGTCCCGGCCTCGGAGCCCCGGACGATCTCCCGTCCGTGCACGGTCACCGCGCGCAGCAGCACCCCGTAGTCGTCGTCCACAGCGCGGTCGGCCGCCACGCTCGCCGAGGCGCGCAGCTCCTGACCGGGCAGCACGTCGACGCGGTACCAGCGGTGCTGGGCGATCTCCGCGCGGTCGGTGTAGAGCCCCGGCTTCAGCTCGGGCGCGGCGGAACAGCTCCCGGCTCCCTCGGTGGCCACCGGGGTGACGACGGGCTCGGCGGCCCGGTCCACCAACTGCTTCACCCGGCCGGAGAGTTCGTCCTTGTGCTGGACGGCGGTGTACGTGCCGCCGGTGGCCTCCGCGATGCAGGTCAGCTGTTGGCGGATCTTGGCGTTGGGCACCAGGCCCAACGTGTCCACGACCAGGTGGGTGCCGCGGGCGGCGATCTCCCGGGCCACCTCGCACGGGTCGAGCGGCCCGCAGGTGTCCTCGCCGTCCGTGATGAGCACGATCCGGCGCGAACCGTCCCCGCCCTCCAGGTCGTCGGCCGCGCCGAGCAGGGCCGGGCCGATCGGGGTGAAGCCGGTCGGAGCGAGGGTGGCGACCGCGGCCTTGGCCTCGGTGCGGTCCAGCGGGCCGACCGGGTAGAGCTGCTTGGTGTCCTTGCAGCCGACCTTGCGGTCCTCGCCCGGGTAATCCGCCCCGAGCGTCCGGATGCCGAGGTGCACCTCCTCGGGCGCCGCGTCCAGGACATCGTTGAACGCCTGCTTGGCGGCGGCCATCCGGGACTGGCCGTCGATGTCGCGGGTCCGCATCGAGCCGCTGACGTCGAGCACCAGCTCGACCTTGGGCGCGGGGGCGGCGGGGGCTTCGTCGGCGGCGGCGGGGATCGCGGTGCCGAGGCCGGCGGCCAGAGTGGCGAGCGCTATGCCTACCCCGGTCGTCAGCCGTTTTCTCATGATCATCGCTGGATCTTATGGAAAATCAGTTCGTATTCCCAACCGGGTCACTTGATGCCTCTCCCTCCGGTGCGGGGCGGCCGAACGCGCCGGCGGCGGCGGCCAGGGTCGCCGTGGTCGCGGCATGGGCGGGCAGCCGCGGATCGGGAGCGGTCCGCAGGAGCACCAACTGGTGGTACAGCGGTGCGGTGGAGGCGATCAGCAGCCGCCGCGCGTCGGTGTGCGCCGGGAGTTCGCCGCGTTCGACGGCGCGCTCGACGATGATCTCGCAGCGCGCGTACCGGTCCTCCCACAGCCGCCGCTGGGCGGCGGCCGCCCGCGCGGAGCGGAAAGAGGCGGCCACCAGCGCCTGGGGGATCGACGGCCGCACGACCAGCGACTCCTGGATCTCGTCGTTGAGGGCCGTCAGATCGCCACGCAGCGAGCCCGTGTCCGCAGGCGCCCAGTCGTCCTCGCCCGCCGCGTCGAGGACATCGGCGAGCAGGCCCCCGACGTCCTCCCAGCGCCGGTAGACCGTGGTCCGGTGGACGCCGGCGCGGGCCGCGACACCCTCCATCGTCAGCCCCTCGTAACCGTGCTCGCCCAGTTCGGCGCGCACCGCGTCGAGCACCTGGGCGCGGACGCGTGCGGTGCGGCCACCCGGCCTGCGGCCCGGCGACGGGGCGGTGCGGGCGGATTCCGGCGGTTCGGCCGGTGCGTCGGTCATCGGGAATCCGGTTGCCCGGCGGTGTGGGTCATGGCACCATCTTAAAGCAACAGTTGTCGCACTAGTGGAGTCGTCGATGCTCTTCCGAAGCTTTCCCCCGGCCTCGCGGTCCGCCGCCACCGCTTCGTCCACGACAGCTTCGGAGTCGCCCGTATGCCCACACAGATCACCGCACTCGCCGTCAGCAAGGCCTTCGACGGCAGGCCCGTTCTCGACTCGGTGAGCTGCTCGCTCGCGCACGGCGAGCGCACCGGAATCGTCGGTGAGAACGGCTCCGGCAAGACGACCCTGCTGCGGCTGCTCGCCGGGCGGGTCAGCCCCGACCGGGGACGCGTCATTCTGCGGGCCGACGGAGGCGTCGGCTACCTCGCCCAGGACGAGGCCCTGCCCGCCGATCTGACGGCCCAGCAGGTCATCGACCGAGCGCTGGGCGACCTTCGGGCGATCGAGGCACGGATGCGACGCCTGGAGGCGGCGATGGCCGACGGCGACACGTCGGCGCTCGACGCGTACGGCGAGGCCGTCTCCGCCTTCGAGCTGCGCGGCGGCTACGACGCCGACGCCCGGCTGGAGCGCGCCCTGCACGGCCTCGGCCTGAGACAGGTGGACCGCGCCTCGACGCTGGGCGCCCTCTCCGGCGGCGAACGGGCCCGGCTCCGCCTGGCCGCGGTGCTGGCGGCCGCCCCGGAGGTGCTGCTCCTCGACGAGCCGACCAACCATCTGGACGAGGCCGCCCTGAGCTGGCTGGAGGAGCACCTGCGCGGCCGCCGGGGCACCACCGTGACCGTCTCCCACGACCGCCGCTTCCTCGAACACGTCGCCACGAGCCTCCTGGAGGTGGACGGGGACCGGCACGGTGTCGTCCGGTACGGCAACGGCTATACCGGCTACCTCGCGGAGAGGGCGGCGGCACGACAGCGCTGGGGCCGGCACCACGACCGATGGCGTGAGGAGGTCGACCGGACGCGCGCGTCGGCCGCTGTCACCGCCCGCCGGGTCGCCCCGGGCCGGCCGATGAAGGACGGCGACAAACTCTCCTACAACCAGGCCGGAGCCCGGGTGCAGCAGTCCCTGGCCGGCCGGGTCCGCAACGCCGAGGAACGGCTGAACCGCCTGCTGGCCGACCCGGTGCCGGCCCCGCCGGAGCCCTTGAGCTTCTCGCCCGTGCTGCGCGCCGGACAGCTGTCCGGCACCGTGCTCGACGCCTCCGGGGTCCGGGTCGCGGGCAGGCTCGACCCGATCGACCTGACGGTCCGGGCGGGCGAGCACCTGCTGATCACGGGCGACAACGGCGCGGGCAAGACCACCCTGCTGCGCGTCCTCGCCGGAGACCTGACCCCCGACCGGGGAAACGTCGTCAGGCGCGGCCGGATCGGCTTCCTCCCGCAGGACCCGGCACCCGGTTCGGCGCACGAGAGCCTGCTGGCCGCCTACGCCCGGGGGCTCACCGGGGAGGCGGACGAGCACGCCGAACGGCTCCTGGCCCTCGGGCTGTTCGACCGTGACCGCCTGTCGGTGCCCGTCGCGCGGCTCTCCACCGGCCAGCGGCAGCGGCTCGCCCTGGCGCGGCTGGTCAGCCGGCCCGCCGACGTCCTGCTGCTCGACGAGCCCACCAACCACCTCTCTCCCGCCGTCGCCGAGGAGTTGGAGAGGGCCCTGGCCGGTTTCGCCGGCACGGTCGTCCTCGTCAGCCACGACCGGCTGTTCCGGAGCCGCTGGCGGGGCGCCCGGCTGGCCCTGCGGGCCGCCCGGATGCCCGCGCTCGAAGGCTGAGGCCCGCGCCGGCCTCCGTACCCTCCCCGAAACGGAGGCCCGGGCCGGCCTCCGTACCCCTACTACCCGAAGCGAGTGATCACCCTTGTTCCCGCGCCGCTCCCACATCGCGATGATCGGCATCCCGATCGTCAGCCACGTCCTGCCCGGCCTCGGCATCGTCCGTGAGCTGGTGGCGCGCGGCCACCGGGTCACCTACGCGAACGACGCGTTCGTGGCGGACCGGATCGAGGCCACCGGCGCCGAACTGGTGCCCTGCACTTCGCTGTTGCCGGTCGCCGACAACAACTGGCCGACCGACCCCGTAGCCGCGATGGACCTCTTCCTCGACGAGGCGACGCAGGCACTGCCCCAACTGCACGCCGCCTACGACGACGATCCCGCCGACCTGTACCTGTACGACATCGGCGCCTACGCCGCCCGCGCCCTCGCCGAATCACAAGGACGGCCCCTCATGCAGCTGTCCCCCTCGTTCGTGGCCTGGGAGGGGTACGAGGAAGAGGTCGCGGCGCACCTGCGGGGGCTGCCCGGCGCCCCCGCGTACCGGGAGAGGTTCGGCCGCTGGCTCGCCGGCTGCGGGGCGTCCACCCTCGATGTGGACGCTTTCTCCGGCCCTCCCTCGCGGGCCCTCGCGCTGATCCCCGAGGCCATGCAGCCCAGCGCCGACAGAGTCGACACCAAGACAGTGACCTTCGTCGGGCCCTGCTTCGACGCGCAGGCCGACACCGGCCGGTGGACCCGGCCCGACGACGCGGAGAACATCCTGCTGATCTCCCTCGGCTCGGCGTACACGCACCGGCCGGAGTTCTACCGCCAGTGCCTCGCGGCGTACGGGAACCTGCCCGGCTGGCACGTCGTGCTCCAGATCGGCAGGCACACCGATCCGCGTGAACTCGGCGACATCCCGCCAGGCGTCGAAGTGCACCCGTGGGTCCCGCAGCGGGCGATCCTGGAACAGGCGGACGCCTTCGTCACCCACGCCGGCATGGGCGGCTGCGGCGACGGACTCCTCGCGGGCGTCCCGATGATCGCCGTACCGCAGGGCGCCGAACAGTTCATGAACGCGGACCGGCTGGTGGAGCTGGGGGTCGCCCGCCGCATCGACACCCCGGACGCCACGGCCGAGACGCTGCGGGCGGCCCTGAACGCCCTGGTGAATGACCCGGAAACCGCCCGCCGGTCCGCGCGGTTGCGCGCCGCCGCCCGGCGCGAGGGCGGCACCCCGCGCGCCGTCGGCCTGATCGAGGACATGGTGGCCCCGGCCCCAGGAGGCGTCAGGGACCGGTGAGCAGGGGCCCTGAGGCGCGCTCCAGGACCGAGGTGACCCGCTCCCAGGTCGCCACGTCCCGTTCCACCGGCGGCAGCCGGCGGTCCGTCCCGGACTCCTGCCAGGCCGTCGCCAGCGCCACCGGATCGCCACCGCCCGCCGCCGAGGCGGCGAGCGCCGCCGCACCGAGGGCGACCAGCTCGCCGCTGCCCGGGATGACGAGCGGCCGGCCGGAGAGCCGGCGGACCGACTCCACCCACATCCGCCCCTGCGCCCCGCCGCCGATCAGGCGCAGCGGGCGCGCGGCGACCTCGGGTGCGTGCGGGTCGAGACCGCAGGCCGACAGCAGTTCGTCCATGGCCCGCAGCACGGTGACGGCCGCGCCCTCGTAGGCGGCGCCCAACAGCTGCTGCCGGGTCGTGTCGTGGCGCAGGCCGGTCAGCAGCCCGGAGGCGGTCGGCAGGTCGGGGGTCCGTTCGCCGTCGAGATAGGGGAGCAGGACGGCCTCGCCGCCGGGCGCCGCGTCCTCGCGGTCCAGGCCGAGCAGGGCGGCCACCTTGTCCACGGCGAGCGTGCAGTTGAGGGTGCAGGCCAGCGGGAGATACGTGCCGTCGGCGGCGGCGAACCCGTTCAGCGCGGTGGAGTCGGGCCGGGTGCGGGAGGCCGCGAAGACCGTGCCGGAGGTGCCCAGACTGAGGACCGGGTGGTCCAGCAGTCCCTCGCCGCCGAGGCCGAGGCCCACGGCGGCGCTCATGTTGTCGCCGGTGCCGGCCGCCACCGCGATGCCCGCGCGCAGCCCGAGCGCTCGCGCCGCCGAATCGGTGAGCGAGCCGATCCGGGATGCCCCGGTGGGCGCGACCTCCGGGAGCAGCGCCGCGTCCAGACCGAGCAGCTCCAGCAGATCGGGGTCGTAGGCGCCGGTGGCGGTGGAGTACCAGCCGCTGCCCGAGGCGTCCCCAGGGTCGGTGGCGGCGACGCCCGCGAGGCGTTCGGTCAGGAAGTCGTGGGGGAGCCGGACCGCCGCCGCGTTCGCGGCGCTCGCGGGGTCCGTCTCGCGCAGCCACTGCCACTTGGACGCGGTGATCGAGGCGACCGGCACGGACCCGGTCCGCTCCGCCCAGGCCCCCGGCCCGCCGAGTGCGTCCGTGAGCGCGGCGGCCTGGGGCGCGGAACGGGTGTCGTTCCACAGCAGCGCGGGGCGCAGCGGCCGGCCCGCCCCGTCCAGGACGACGAGTCCGTGCTGCTGCCCGGCGACCGCGATGCCGGTGACCGCGCGGGCGGGGAGGCCGGACTCCTTCAGCCCGGCGGCCACCGCCTCGCACAGGGCCCGCCACCAGATCTCCGGATCGCTCTCCCGGGCCCCGGCCTCGCCGGTGACCACGTGCGGGGCGCGCCCCAAGGCGAGCTGCTCGCCGGTCGCCGCGTCGATGAAGGCGGCCTTGGTGGACTGGGTCGAGCTGTCCACGCCGATGACGACGGCGGGTGACGGCATGGGGAGCCTCTTTCGCACGGAACGGCCTGATCATTTGGCTGGGGCACGAACAAATTACGGGATGGCTGCCGCTCTGCACAGGGGGCGGGACCGGCTTCGCCCGGCAGGGGGGTTCCCTGGCCGTGGTGTGGTGTGCTTGATTAGTCATGACACTGAACAAATAGGGGTGCCGGGCTGGTGGCCGGGCGTCCCGACGGCAGGCGAAGGCGGTCGGACGACGATGACGGAACGCTTCACCCCCACCCCCGAGGACAAGTTCAGTTTCGGCCTGTGGACCGTGGGCTGGCAGGGCCGGGACCCCTTCGGCGACGCGACCCGCGCGGCCATCGACCCCGTGGAGTCGGTGCGGCGGCTCGCGGAGCTGGGCGCCTGGGGGGTGACCTTCCACGACGACGACCTGATCCCCTTCGGGGCGCCGGAGACCGAGCGCGAAAGGATCGTCAAGCGCTTCCGCACGGCGGTCGACGACAGCGGGCTCGTCGTGCCCATGGTGACGACGAACCTCTTCACCCATCCCGTCTTCAAGGACGGCGGATTCACCGCCAACGACCGTGGCGTACGCCGCTACGCGCTCCGCAAGACCCTGCGCAACATCGACCTCGCCGTCGAGCTGGGTGCGAGCACCTTCGTGGCGTGGGGCGGCCGTGAGGGGGCCGAGTCAGGCGGGGCGAAGGACGTCCGCCTCGCCCTCCACCGGATGAAGGAGGCCTTCGACCTGCTGGGCGAGTACGTCGTCGAGCAGGGCTACGACCTCCGCTTCGCCATCGAGCCCAAGCCGAACGAGCCGCGCGGCGACATCCTGCTGCCCACCATCGGCCACGCCCTGGCCTTCATCGAGCGCCTGGAGCGCCCCGAGCTGGTCGGCGTCAACCCGGAGACCGGGCACGAGCAGATGGCCGGGCTCAACTTCCCGCACGGCATCGCCCAGGCCATGTGGGCGGACAAGCTCTTCCACATCGACCTCAACGGCCAGTCCGGCATCAAGTACGACCAGGACCTGCGCTTCGGCGCGGGCGATCTGCGCCAGGCGTTCTGGCTCGTCGACCTGCTGGAGAGCGGCTACGAAGGCCCCCGTCACTTCGACTTCAAGCCCCCGCGCACCGAGGACTACGACGGTGTCTGGGCCTCCGCCGCGGGCTGCATGCGCAACTACCTCATCCTCAAGGAGCGGGCCGCCGCCTTCCGCGCCGACCCCGAGGTGCGCGCGGCCCTGCGCGCGTCCCGCCTGGACGAACTGGCGCGCCCCACCGCCGGCGAGGGACTGGCGGGCCTGCTCGCCGACCGCAGCGCGTACGAGGACTTCGACGTGGCCGCCGCCGCGGAACGCGGCATGGCCTTCGAGGCACTGGACCAGCTCGCCATGGACCACCTGCTCGCCGTGCGCTGACCCGCCGGGCCGACCCGCCGGGCTGACCCGCCGGGCCGACCCGCCGGGCTGACCCGCCGGGCTGACCCGCCGGCCCGGAACCCGGGCCCGCCCCACTGGTCTGGCTCACCGGGTCCGGCCCACCGGCCGCACCCACCGGCCCCGTCCCGCCGGCCCCGTCCCACCGGCTGGGCCGGAGCCGTCCGGCTCAGCCGGTGGGACGGCCCGGCTCAGCCGCCGGACGGCTCCGCGTACGCCACCGGGTCGTCCAGCACGTCCTGCACCACGAGCGCCGCCGCGCCCCGCGCCGCGTCGCCCGCCACCGACGACGCCCGGAGCCGGCCGCTGCCCCGGGACCAGAGCCCCGACACCACCCGGCCGGTCAGCTCCTCGTCGGCGGGCGGCGCCAGCCACGGCATCAGCCCCCGGTAGATCCCGCCGAGCACCACCGCGTCCGGGTCGACCAGATTCACCGCGCCCGACAGCACCCGGCCCAGCATCCGGCCCGCCTCACCGACCGCGGCCACCGCCCGCGGGTCCCCGGCGCCCGCGCGCCGCTCCAGCTCCAGCACCCCGGAGGCGCCGCCGATCCCCTCGATCCCGGCCGCCCGCAGCAGCGCCGCCTGACCGGCGTACTGCTCCAGGCATCCCCGCGAACCGCACCGGCACTCCGGCCCCGCCGGATCCACCACGACATGCCCGATCTCCCCGGCGAAACCGTGCGCACCGCGCAGCAGTTCGCCGCCCAGGACGAGTGCGCCGCCCACCCCGATCTCCCCGGTCAGATAGAGGAAGCTCCGCACATCTCCCAGGCCGCCGAACCACAGCTCGGCCAGAGCCGCGAGATTGGCCTCGTTCTCCGAGGCGACCGGCAGCACCGGGTGGCCGGGGCGCAGGGCGGCCAGCGCCTCGGCGAACAGCTCCTGCGCGGGGACCTCGTTCCAGCCGAGGTTGGGGGCCTGCCGCACCGACCCGCCGGAGACGAGACCCGGCAGCGCAAGCGCCGCGCCCACCGGACGCAACTCCTGCTCGTACGCCGACTCCAGGGTCCGCGCTGCGATCCGGGCCGCCCGGGCCAGGGCCTCCTCGGCGGGCGCGCCCCGGTTGTCGAGGTGCTCGGTCTGCCGGACCCGGCCGGTGCCCGCCAGGTCGACCACGCACACCGAGACGTAATCGATGTTGATCTCCACGCCGAGCCCGGCCGGTCCGGTCCTGGCCACCTTGAGCGCGGTGCCGGGGCGGCCCGCCTGCCCGCTGAACGTCTTGCCCGACTCGGTGAGGAACCCGCTGTCCATCAGCTGCTCGACGAGCGAGGACACGGCGGCCCGGGTCAGCCCGACCCGGGCCGCCACTCCGGCCCGGGTCGCCTCGCCCCGCTCGCCCTCGTCCCGTACGGCGCGGAGTACCAGGCTCAGATTGTGCCGTCGCACGGTGTCCTTGTCGGCCTTGGGCCCCAGCGGAGTGAGGATGCTCTTCATATCGTCGCCGAGCCTATGTGATGCGGGGCTCCCGGCGGGGGGTACGGGGACGGGCGGTGCCGCGGAAGCGGAGGGGGAGACGTCACGGAAGGGGGCGGTTCCGGCCGTCCGGCCCGAACCGCCCCCTCCGATCGGCTCAGGGCTTGGCGCCCCGGTCCTTCAGCATGTTCGCCATCAGGCCGATCTCCGACTGCTGGCCGCTGACCATGCCCGCCGCCAGATCCCGGATGGCGTCCGTCTTCGCCGCACCGGCGGCCGCCTGCGCCATGTCCGCACCGGCGCGGTGGTGCACGGTCATCAGCCGCAGGAACAGCACCTCGGCCTTCTCGCCCTTCGCGGCCGTGAGGGCGGCCAGCTCCGCGTCGGTGGCCATGCCCGGCATCAGCGAACCGTCGTCGGTCGGGGTGAGGGTGTGTCCCATCCACTCCATCGGCGGCCCGGCCGCGCTCTTCGGCAGCCCCCACAGCTCCAGCCAGCCCAGCATCATGCCGCGCTGGTTCGCCTGGGTGTTGATGATGTCGTACGCGAGACGTCGCACGTCCTCGTCGTCGGTGCGGTCCCGCACGATGAACGACATCTCGACCGCCTGCTGGTGGTGGATGGCCATGTCCCGGGCGAAGCCCGCGTCCACGGATTCCTCCGCCGGAGCGGACCGTGCCGCCGAGGACGCCCCGGACGGGGAGGCCGCGGAGGGGCGTACGACCATCAGCGCCACCAGCCCCAGCGCCAGGAGCAGCACGGCGGCCCCCGCGAGGACCATCCGACGCATGGAGCCGGACGGGGTCAGGGCGGTCACTTGTCCAGTCCGCCGGTGCAGGCGGCCCCCGGCTCAGGGGTCTGCGGGCCCTGCACGTACTTGGTGAAGAACTGTGCGACCCGGTCGTCCGTGGCGTTCTTGATCGTCACCTGCTTGCCCCACGCGCTGAGCATCAGCGGGTCCTTCTGGTCCTTGACCGGACTCATCAAGGAGTACGGAGTCGACTTGACCTTCTTGGTGAGCGCCTCGATGTCGGAGTCCGAGGCCTTGTCGTTGTACGTGACCCAGACCGCGCCGTGCTCCAGCGAGTGCACGGCGTTCTCCTTCGGTATCTCGTCGGTGTAGACGTCGGCGTTGCAGTTCATCCAGACCTGGTTGTGGTCGCCGCCGACGGGCGGGTTCATCGCGTAGTCGACCTTGGTCGTCACGTGCTCCCGCCCCAGGTCGTCCCAGCTGCGCTCGCCGGTGACCGGCGAGGTCTTGGCCTGATTCTCCTTCTCCTCCTTCTCGTTCGCCTGCGACATCAGATAGCCGCCCCCGGCGACCAGGGCGGCGACCACGGCCACCGACGCGCTGATGGTGATGATGCGGACCCGCCGCTCGCGGGCGCGCTCCTTGCGGCGCGCCTCCTCGAGCTTGGCGCGACGCGCTGAGGCCGGGTTGTTCTGGTTCTTGGCGGAAGCCATGGGGAGTCCTCGTCGTTCAACCGATGCATACGGGCGATGCATGAAGGGGAAGGGGTGCGGGGCAGGCGAAGAACCGCTCCCGGTGACCGGCGCCGGGGCGCGGCGGGAGAGCGGACCCGGCCTCTAGATCCGCTGGACCTGAAGACGTAGTTGATCGACGGAACGCACACCGTCGTGCGCGGGACCCCGGATGGCCGCCGCGCCGGTGAGCGGGGTGGCGGGGACGAAGGTCACGGGCGAGGGAACGGTGACGGGGGCGGAGGACGCCGGAATCACGACGGCAGCCGTGTGCGTCGAGCCGCCGTGGCACGACGTCCCGAGGCCGCGGTCCGCGGGAGAGGCCAGGACGACCGGTTCGAAGGCGGCGTCGGGCGTCGGGGTGAAAGCGCGGACGGCACTCGCCCCGGCAGGGCCCGCGGCCACCGGGGCGCCGGCGGCCGCCGTGGTGACCGAGCAGCAGAAGAGCATGGCCAGGAGGAAGAACACCCAGCCCAGAGCGAGGGGCGTGCGGGAGCGGTACCGCTGCCGGTCCGTCCGCGTACTCACCCTGGTCATCGCCCGTCATCGTAGTGGGTGCATGAAGATTCAAAGAATATGGGTCGCGCTGTCCGCGGGACAGTGTGCCCGAGTCGCCGTCGCTCGAACAGAGACCCCATGATGTACGGATAATTTACAGGTGTAATACCTGCTAACGTATATGAGTGACCGATACACCCATCTGTCCGGGGCGGCCCTCCGCCCGGGCCCTCCCGCTGGCCTCGGCCCTCCGGCTCTCGCGGCCGTCGGACACCTGGTTCAAGCCCGCCCTCAGCGTGGTCGTCGCCTCCGCCGCGCCCCAGCTGACACTCCTGGCCATAGGCCGGCTCGACCTCGTGATGTACACGATGGCCGGTTCGCTCTGCGCGCTGTACGGGCACGGTCTGCCGTACGCCCGGCGGGCCGGGGCGGTCGCGGGCGTGGTGCTCGGCATGACGGCCTCGCTCGCCGTCTCCCTGGCCACCGCGTCGCTCACCGGATCGACCGCCGTGCTCATCGCGGTCGGGGCGTTGCTCGCCGCCGCCCAGAAGGTGCTGTGCGACGCCACCCGGATCGGACCGCCCGGCCATGTGATCTTCACCTTCGTCAGCTCCGCCGCCCTCTTCGCCCCGCAGCGCCCGGAGCAGATCCCCGGTCACCTCGCCCTGACCCTCGGCGCGGGCGCGTTCGCCTGGCTGGTCGCCGTCGCCCCCGCCCTGGTCCGTCGCGAGGGCCCCGAACGCCGGGCCGTCGCGCGCGCCCTGGAGGCCGCGGCCGCGTGTGCCGCCGACCCCGGCCCCCGTGCCCGCAACGCGGCGGCCGCCGCCGTGCACGCCGCCTGGCAGTGTCTGCTCGCCTCCGGCCGACCCACCCCCGTACGCCGGTCGCTGGAACGCCTGGTGGTGCACGCCGAGGTGGCCTTCGCGGCCCCGCGCCCCGGGGGTGGAACCGTGGATCCGGACCGGCTGCGCGCCTGGGCCGCTCTGACCCGGGCCCGCGGTCCCGTGCCCACGCCGCCGGCGGCCCCCGGCACCGCCGACGAGCTGTACGGGATCGACGCGGAGCGTGCCGCCCGGCGGGCCCCCGAGGGGCGCCGCGCGGCCCGTCGCGCCCTGCTCGGCCGTCTCGGCCCGGGGTCACCGCTGCTGCCGGTCGCCGTCCGCACCCTGGCGGGCTGCGCGCTCGCCGGGTACCTCTGCGCCGCGCTCGGCGTCGGACGCCCCTACTGGGCGATCGTCACGGCCGCCTCCCTCTACCAGGCCAACATCACGCTGTCGTGGAACCGGGCCCTCCAGCGCACTCTCGGCAACCTCCTGGGCGTGCTCGTCTTCGCCGCGGCCCTGCCCGTGTCCCGGATCAGCCCGCTCGCCCTCGTCTGCTGCTGCCTCTTCTTCAGCTTCGCCGCCGAGGCCCTCATCACCCGCAACTACTGGCTCGGCTCCGTCGCGGTGACCCCGATGGCCCTGCTGGTCCTGGAGTTCGGCGGCGCCCATCCGGCCGGGGAGCTCATCGGCGACCGGGTCCTGGACACCGTCCTCGGAGCGGTCGTCGGCTTTCTGGCCGCGACGCTGGTCACCAACCGGCGGGCGGCGGGGCGCGTCGAGCGGGCGCTCGGCGCCCTGGACCGGGCCCGCGCCGACGTCGAACGGACCGGAGCCGACCCCGGGGCGGCGCCCGCGACACGGGACCGGGCGCGCCGGACGCTCACCGCGAGCCTCGTCGAACTGCGCGAGGCCGGCGACACCGCCGCGGGCGAATGGTGGCAGAGCGCCCTGCCCGAGCAGCGCCTTCTCGCGGCCGAGCGGGCCGGACACCGTACGCTCGCCGCGACAGCACAACGGCGGGGGCCCGGGGGTGATACGCCTCCCGCGGCCCACGCCCCTTCGATCGGAGCGGAGTGACCGACGACATCGTTGCCTCGGTGGTCCGGCAGTGGCAGGCCGTCAACCCCGGGCTCGACACCGGACCGATGGAGATCATCGGCCGGATCAACCGCTGCGCCGCCCTGCTCCAGCAGGCGGAGGACGCCCCCTTGCGTTCCGCCGGACTGACCCGCGCCGAATTCGACCTCCTCGGCGCCGTACGCAGGACGGACCGGGAGCTCACCCCCGGTGAGCTGGCCCGCGAGACCTTCTCCTCCGGAGCGGCCGTCACCAAGCGGCTGCGCGCCCTCCAGGACCGCGCCCTGGTCGAGCGCCGCGGCGACGCCCGTGACCGGAGGGTCGCCCATGTCCGGCTCACCGACGAGGGCCGGGCCCTGGTCGACCGGATCCTGCCCGAGCAGCTCGCCTACGAACGCGCGGTGCTCGCCGGTCTGGACGGCGGCGCGCGCGACGAACTCGGCTCCAGGCTGGGCGAGTTGCTCGTGCAGCTGGAGGGCCGGCTCGGCGGAGCCCGGCGCTGACCCGGCGGCCCGGCCCAGGGTCTTCGCAGCCGCGTCAGCGCGGCGGTTTCGCGCGTCACTCAATCGTCGGTCAGGAATCTGCACCTTTCGATCCGGTTCGATCACCTGTGCCGTTGTCCTGTTCTGCCCTACGAAAGTCGCCTGCGCAAGGGCGATTTGCCCTAGAAATCACCCTTAACTGGTAGTGAATGGTCGGACTCTCGGGCCCGGGGAACCTCCCGCGGGGGAGCGCTTTCAGCCACGATCACTCACCGCGCACGCCCCGAAGCGCAGCGTGCAAAAACTGGCGAGTGTATTCCTCTCGGAGAGCTTCCGCAGGGGGTTGGGTGAATATGCCGAAGCACTGTTCTGATCTGGCTAAGCTCACGCGCAGTGAAGTCGAGTTGAGATGAATTCGAGCACTTGTTCCTGAGTCTCCGCTCACGTGCGCATACATCCCGGAATCAACCGCCAACATCCCGGAATCAACCGCCAGAGGGTTTTAGATGGTCCGTGTTGAATCACCGCCGACCGACAGAGAAGTTCCCGTCGTCCGCGTAGTCCTGCTGCCCGTGGCCCTGCTCCTCGGCGCCACCGCCGCCGGCTCGGCCGTGGTCGCACCGGCCGCGCGGATACCAGTCGCCGTGTGCGGCGCGATCGCCACGCTCGTGGTCGCCGTACTCACCGTGGCGCTGCACCGCCGCCGACGCGCCATGCGCGTCCAGCGCGCGGAGTACGAACAGCGCATCGCCTACCTGGAACACCGCATCCTCTCGCACGACGCCGAGACGGTACGGCTCACCAAGGAAGTCATGCCCGCCGCCATCCGGCGGCTGCGCGTGGGCAACTCGCCCGAAGAGGTGATGCGCGACGTCGTCGACGCGGACGCCGCCAACCGGCATCTGCCCAAGGCGCTGCGCGAGCAGGTCTACCAGGTCCTCGAAGTCATCGACAACGAGGAGGCGCGGCGTGACTCCGCTCAGCGCGCCTTCGTCAGCGTCGCCCGCCGCGTCCAGGCGATCGTGAACCGCCAGGCCAGCGAACTGCGGGAGATGGAGAACCACTACGGGCGCAACCCCGAGGTCTTCGACGACCTGCTGCGCATCGACCACGGCACCGCGCTGATCGGCCGCCTCGCCGACTCCATCGCCGTGCTCGGCGGCGCCCGCCCGAGCCGCCAGTGGCCCAAGCCCGTACCGCTGTTCAGCGTGTTGCGCGGGGCGATGTCCCGCATCCTGGAGTACCAGCGCGTCGATCTGCACTCGATCGCCAAGGTCGCCATCGTCGGCACCTCGGTCGAACCGCTCATCCACGCGTGCGCCGAACTCCTCGACAACGCGACCCGCTACTCGCCGCCCCAGACCCGGGTGCACGTCACCGCGGTCGAGGTGCAGACCGGCATCGCCATCGAGATCGAGGACGGCGGCGTCAGCCTCAGCGAGGAGGCCCGCGCCCGCGCCGAGAACATGCTCGCCCAGGCGCAGGCCGGCATCAACATGAACGACCTCGGGGAGTCCCCGCGCCTCGGCATGGCCGTCGTCGGCAGGCTCTCCCGGATGTACCAGCTCCAGGTGTCGCTGCGTCAGTCGGCGTACGGCGGCGTCCGCGCCGTCCTCATCGTGCCGCGCGACATGATCACCACCGGGCCCGCCCCGGGCATCGCCCACGGCATCGGCGCCACCTCGCGGCCCACCAGCTCCCTGGACATGTCGCAGCTCCAGCACGTGGTGCCGCCGCCCGGCAAGCGCAAGTCCAAGCCCGCCGCCACCGGCCCCGTGCCGTCCGTGGCCGCACCGGTCTCCACCGGAGCCCCCGCGGTCACGTCGCACCAGGCCCCTCCCGCGGCAGCCATGGAGGACGACCTTCCCGTGGTCACCGAGTGGACCGAGAACGGGCTGCCGCAGCGCCGCAGCCGGGGCCGCGCCCCGCTCGGCTCGCACAACCTCCCGCAGCAGCCCCCACCGCCCCCCGCCCCCGCCAACGGGTTCCACCCCGGCGCGGACGAGGGCGCGGACGGCGGACGCGGCGAGGAGAAGCCCCCCGGCCTCTGGCTGGAGGCCTTCACCAAGGCCGTCAACGGCGTACCGCAGGAACGAAAGCACGGCGAAGACACCGATGACGCGTGGGACAAGGGAGACCTGAAGTGATCCAGCAGCGGGGAAACATGGACTGGATGCTCAAGGAACTGGCCGACGACGTTCCGAGCATTCACCAGATCGTGGTGCTCTCGTCGGACGGCCTGCGCATCGCGATGCACGGCGGCGACCCCGACGTCGCCGACCGGCTCGCGGCGGCCTGCGCCGGGCTGCAGAGCCTGGCCGCCGCCGTGGCCACCGAGATTCCGTACAGCGACGGCCTCATGAAGCTCGTGGTCATCGAGGTGACGGGCGGGTTCTTCTACCTGATGGCGGCCGGGACCGGCGCCTATCTCGCGGTCCTGGCCGGCGAGACCGTCGACGCCGGACTCGTCGGGGCCCGGATGAGGGACATGGTCGTGCGGATCGGAGCCCACCTGACCAGCCCGCCCCGCCACGGCGGGCAGTCCGGATGAGTGGTCCTCGACGAGAACGCCGGAAGGCCGATCCGGACCTGCACGATCCGGAACGGCTGTACGTGATCACCGGCGATCTCGACGACAGTGAACGGTCCGCGCTCGACCTGGTCACGATGGTCGTCGCGAAGGCGGAACCCTCGCCGACCTTCCAGCCCGAGCAGGCGGCCATCCTGCGGCTCTGCCAGGCGCCGTTGTCCGTCGCCGAGATCTCGGCCTACCTCAGCCTGCCGTTCAGCGTGGTCACCTCGCTCCTGAGCGATCTCCTCGCGACCGATCTCATTCAGTCGCGTGCGCCGATCGTCCGTGCCACGCTCCCCGACAGGTCCCTTCTCGAAGCGGTGATGCATGGACTTCAGAAGCTCTGACACGATCACCGGACCCCGCAGCGAGGACGTCCTTCCCACCACGGCCACCGCCGCGGTGAAGGTCGTGATCGTCGGCGGGTTCGGCGTCGGCAAGACGACCATGGTCGGCTCGGTGAGCGAGATCCGGCCGCTGACGACCGAAGAGACCATGACCCAGGCCGGCGTCGGCGTGGACGACAACGCCGGGGTGGAGACGAAGACCGCCACCACGGTCGCCATGGACTTCGGACGGATCAGTCTCAGCGAGGAACTGATCCTCTATCTGTTCGGCACCCCCGGCCAGGAACGCTTCTGGTTCCTCTGGAACGGCCTCTTCGAGGGCGCCCTCGGCGCGGTCGTCCTCATCGACACGAGACGGCTCGAAGTCAGCTTCGACGTCATCGGCCGGCTGGAGGAGCGCGGAGTGCCCTTCGTGGTGGCCGTGAACACCTTCCCCGACGCGCCGCACCATCCGGTCGATGCCCTGCGCAGAGCCCTCGACCTGCCGGACGAGGTCCCGATGATCGACTGCGACGCCCGGCTGCGGGCCTCCAGCCGCGATGTGCTGATGACCCTGATGCGCTATCTGCACAGCCTGGCCGTCCCCCTCGCCTGACACCGAACCTCCCTCGGGACAACCCCGGTCCAGCAGATTCACGACCGGATCCACGACCGGGATCCACGACCGGATCCACGACCGGGGGCGCGCGCCATCCCGCGGCGCCTGCCCCCGGCCCGGTCCGGCCCCGGCCGTGAACCGTCGACCTGTCCCGCCCACTCGCGCACCAGCCCTGGAATCCTGATCCCTGGAGCCTCTGTGACAACCCCCTTCCACCACGAACCCGGCGCCGTGCCCCCGCCCCAGTGCCCGGCCCACAACCTTGACATCGGCCCCGGCGGACTGCGCCGGCTCTACGGTCCCGAGGCGGAGAACGACCCGGCGGGCCTCTACGACAAGCTCCGCGCCGAACACGGCACGGTCGCCCCGATCCTGCTCCACGGCGACGTTCCCGCCTGGCTCGTGCTCGGCCACAGCGAGAATCTCCACGTCACCCGTACGCCCTCCCAGTTCTCCCGGGACTCGCGGCGTTGGCGGGCCCTCCAGGACGGCAGCGTCGCCCCGGACCACCCGCTCGCCCCGATCTTCACCTGGCAGCCCGTCTGCGTGTTCGCCGACGGCGCCAAGCACGAACGGCAGCGCGGCGCGGTCACCGACAGCATGGAGCGCATCGACACCCGCGGGGTGCGCCGCCACATCAACCGCTTCAGTAACCGCCTCGTCAACGACTTCTGCGAGAAGGGCACCGCCGACCTGGTCAGCCAGTTCGCGGAGCATCTGCCGATGATGGTGGTGTGCGCGATCTTCGGCATGCCGGAGGAGTACGACGAGCGTCTCGTCCAGGCGGCCCGGGACATGACGCGCGGCACGGAGACCGCCGTGGCCAGCAACGCCCACGTCGTGTCCGTGCTGACGCGCCTGGTCGAGCGCCGCCGTGCCGAATCCGCGCCGGACCTCACCTCCTGGCTCGTCGAGCACCCCGCGACGATGACCGACACCGAGGTCATCGAACATCTGCGCCTGATCATGATCGCCGCCTACGAGTCCACCGCCAACCTCATCGCCAACGTGCTGCGCATGGTCCTGATCGACCCGCGTTTCCGTGCCCGGCTCAGCGGCGGGCACATGACCGTCCCCGAGGCGGTCGAGCAGACCCTGTGGGACGAGCCGCCGTTCACCGCCGTGTTCGGCCGCTGGGCGGTCGGTGACACGGAGCTGGGCGGCCAGCAGATCAAGGCGGGCGACGCCCTGCTCGTCGGGATCGCCCCGGCCAACACCGACCCCACCGTCCGCCCGGACCTGGCCGCCGACATGAGCGGCAACCGCGCCCACCTCGCCTTCAGCGGCGGTCCCCACGAGTGCCCGGGACAGGACATCGGCCGGGCCATCGCCGACGTCGGGATCGACGCGCTGCTGATGCGCCTGCCCGACCTGGAGCTCGGTGTCGGGGAGGGCGAGCTGCGCTGGGTCGGCAACATCATGTCCCGCCACCTGGTCGAGCTGCCGGTGAAGTTCGCCCCCAGCCCCCAGCAGAAGCTGGACGCCGACCCGCTCTCGGTGATGGCCCGCGCCGCCCGCCCGGCCGACGCCTGGGAGATCTCCTCCCCGGCCAGGCAGGTCCCCGAGCCCCGGCACGAGGCGGCCGTGGCGCAGCCCGCCCACGCCCCGGGCGTCACACCCGCTCCCGCCCCGGCCGCACCCCTCCTGCCCGAACCGGCCCCTTCCCCCGAGCCGGCCCCGTCCCCGGACCCCGCTCCCGTGGCGACGATCCCGCAGCAGCGCCGGCCGACCGCCCCCGCCCGGCTCTGGCAGGCCGTCGTCCGCTGGTGGAGCGGCTACTGACACGACGTCGCCCCCGTGCAGGCCGCGGCGGCCCCGGATCACGCCCACGGGCCCGGGGCCGCCGCGTCGCGCCAGGTCCTGTCGTCAAACCGCCGTCGTCGCCCGACCTGCCCGTACCATCGAGCAGCGTGAAGCTGACAATTCTTGGCGGTGGCGGATTCCGGGTGCCTCTCGTGTACGGGGCCCTCCTCGGCGATCACGCCGAGGGCCGCGTCTCCCGGGTCACGCTGTACGACACCGACGCCGACCGGCTCACCGCCGTCGCCCGCGTCCTGGAGGAACAGGGGCGGGGCATCCCGGACGCCCCCGCGGTCGTCGCCACCACGGAGCTCGACGAGGCACTGTGCGGCGCCGACTTCGTCTTCTCCGCCATCCGGGTCGGCGGGCTGGCCGGACGCGCCGCCGACGAACGGGTGGCCCTCGACGAAGGCGTCCTCGGCCAGGAGACCGTCGGCGCCGGAGGCATCGCGTACGGGCTGCGCACCGTCCCCGTCGCCCTCGACCTCGCCCGCCGCGTCGCCCGGCTCGCCCCGCACGCCTGGGTCATCAACTTCACCAACCCGGCGGGCCTCGTCACCGAGGCCATGTCCCGGCACCTGGGCGACCGGGTCATCGGGATCTGTGACTCGCCGGTCGGTCTTGGGCGGCGCATCGCCCGCGTCCTGGGCGCCGACCCGGACCGAGCGTGGATCGACTACGCCGGGCTCAACCACCTCGGGTGGGTGCGGGGGCTGTACGTGGACGGGCGGGACGAACTGCCCCGGCTGCTCGCTGAACCGAAGCTGCTCGAATCCTTCGAGGAGGGCCGCCTCTTCGGCGCGGAGCTGCTGCGGTCGCTGGGCGCGATCCCCAACGAATACCTGCACTACTACTACTTCAACCGGGAAGCCGTACGCGCGTACCAGGAGGCCGAACAGACCCGGGGCGCCTTCCTCCGGGACCAGCAGGAGGGCTTCTACGCCCGCATGCGGGAGCCCGGCACCCCTGCCCTGGCCACCTGGGACCGCACCCGCGCCGAACGCGAGGCGACGTACATGGCGGAGAACCGCGAGGTCGCCGGGGCGGGGGAGCGGGAGGAGAGCGATCTGGAGTCCGGAGGCTACGAACAGGTCGCGCTCGCCCTGATGCGGGCCGTCGCCCGCAACGAACGCACCTCGTTGATCCTCAACGTCCGCAACCGCGGGGCCCTTTCGCTCCTGGACGCGGACGCCGTCGTCGAGGTGCCCTGCCTCGTCGACGCCAACGGGGCCCACCCGGTGGCCGTCTCCCCCCTCCCGAACCACGCGGTCGGCCTCGTCACCGCCGTGAAGGCAGTGGAACGGGCGGTGCTGGAGGCCGCGGAGAGCGGGTCCCGCACGGCGGCAGTCCAGGCGTTCGCGCTGCACCCGCTGGTCGACTCCGTGGCAGTGGCCCGGCGGCTGCTCGACCGGTACGCCGAGGTGCACCCCGGTCTCGCGTACCTCGGAGGGCCCTGACCACCCCGCGGGGCCCGCGTCGGAACGGTACGGGCCCGACCTGACCGGGCCCGGCTCGTTCCGACGCGGGCCCCGCCGCCCGGTCGCCAGGAGGACTACGGCGCTGACACGACGCTCGGCCTGCCGGCCGTGGCCCAGCTCGGCGTCACCCCGGTGACCTGGCAGACCATCAGGAAAAGCGGAATGGGCGGGGTGTACGGAGTGAGGCCCTCCGGAGAGTGGATCAGCCGGGGCCGCCCGCCGGGCACGGCCGCGTCACGCGCGTACGTCACCTGCTCGGGCCAGTCGAGATCCAGGTCGGAGCCGGCCGGGACGATCCACCACCAGCGGTCCGCGTCGGCGAAGACGCATCCGGTGCGCGGCAGATGGGACATGAGGCGGAAGCCGTGCCGGGCGGGCACCCCGACCGCGTCACATCCCAGGGTGGTCGACATCGAGGCCGGCAGAACCAGCCGCACCCGGCCGCCGCCACGGGCCTGCTCGGGCGTCCGGGCCCGGTGCGCCGAGCGCAGCCTGGCCAGCGCGTTCTTCAGCATGGCCGCTCCGTGCCGGACGGCTGCTCCGCGTCGGCCGCCAGCTCCGCCCAGACGATGCGTCCGGAGGCGTTCTGGGCGTCGTGCGAGCCCCAGGCGCTGCTCATCGCGTCGACCAGGAGCAGGCCGCGGCCGTGCTCGTCGTCGGACGAGCGGCGCAGCCGCGGACCGTCGGGCTGGTGCCCCTGGTCCTGCACGGCTATCCGCAGGCGTCTGCCGAGCCGGCTCAGCTCGCATACCACCCGGGTGCTCGCGGTGTGCACGACGACGTTGGTCACCAGCTCGGAGACGATGAGGACAGCCGCGTCACCGGTGTCGGGGCCCAGCTGCCAGGCGTCCGTCCGGGCTCGCGTCAGCTCGCGCGCACCGGCCACCGACTCGGGGTGCGCCGGCAGCGCGAAGCAGTAACGGAGCGCCTCCGTCCCGGGACTGAGGTCCATGAGCCGGGGGATGAGCGCACTGCCAGGTGCCACGACCGATTCCTCACAGTGGGGGCTGCGTCACGCTTCGTTCCCCGGGTGTTCGGGGGCGGGCGTGACTGAGCGAACTGGTTCGGGAGTCAACTCTCCCCCTGACGATGACACTTGGCAAGAGGCACTCTGAAATTTCCAGAGTGACTGTGTCGTTGGGGGCGCACGCATGGCACACTGCTCGCAGAACAGCGCATGGGGAGGTCTGAAGTGAGCGAACCGCGGTCCGCCCCGACCGTGGGCCAGGTCGTTCTCGGCAAGCGCCTGCAAGATCTGCGCGAGCGTGTCGGCCTGACCCGTGACCAGGCGGCGAAGGTGCTCAGGGTCGCCCCGGCGACGATACGCAGAATGGAAACGGCCGAAGTCGGGCTGAAGATCCCCTACGTCCAGCTGCTGCTGAAGGCGTACGGCATCGCCGACCAGGAGGCCGACGCCTTCGTCGACCTGGCCGAGGAGGCGAACAAGCCGGGCTGGTGGCAGCGTTTCCACGACGTCCTGCCCGACTGGTTCAGCATGTACGTCAGCCTGGAGGGCGCGGCGAGCCTGCTGCGCATGTACGAGCCGCACTTCGTGCCCGGACTCCTCCAGACCGAGGACTACGCACGTTCCGTGATGCGGACCGGAGCGGTCGGCCAGACCCGGCCCGAGGACATCGAGCGCCATGTGGCGCTGCGGATGGAGCGCCAGTCCCTGCTGGCCAAGGAGGACGCTCCCCGACTGTGGGTGATCATGGACGAGACCGTCCTGCGGCGGCCCGTCGGCAGCGCGCAGGCGATGCGCGGGCAGATCGACAAGCTGCTCGAAGCCACGGAGCTTCCCCACGTCACGCTGCAGATCGCGGAGTTCGCCACCGGCCACCACCCGGGTACGTACGGACCGTTCGTCCTCTTCCGGTTCGCCGTCCCCGAACTCCCCGACATGGTCTACAGCGAGTACCTGACCGGAGCCGTCTACTTCGACGCCCGACCCGAGGTGGCCTCCTATCTCGAAGTCATGGACCGCATGGCGGCTCAGGCCGCGACTGCACAACGCACGAAGGAAATCCTCCGGGACTTCCGCAAGGAGCTGTGATGAACCACATATACAACGGCATGCCGGCCGGTGATCTCGGCTCCGAAGGCTGGTACAAGCCGTGGAGCGGCGGGAACGGCGGCAACTGCGTCGAGGCCATGAAGCTCGCCGACGGGCGGGTCGCCGTACGCCAGTCCGCCGACCCGGACGGTCCCGCGCTCATCTACTCCAACGGCGAGATCGCCGCGTTCATCCAGGGTGCCAAGGCAGGCCAGGCCGACTTCCTTCTCACCTGAGATCGCCCCCTCCTCCTCTCTGTACGGAGACCCGACCACGGAGCGCGCCATGACCGGGCAAGAACCCCACTCCATCGAGATCGACACCAGCAAGCCGCATCCGGCCCGGATGTACGACTGGTTCCTCGGCGGCAAGGACAACTACCCGGTCGACGAACAGATGGCGCGACAGCTGCTCGCCCTGGACGCACGGGGCCGTGACATGGCACGGGTCAACCGGGCGTTCATGCACCGGGCCACCCGCCGGCTCGCCGAGAGCGGGGTGCGCCAGTTCCTGGACATCGGCACGGGCATACCCACCGAGCCGAACCTCCACCAGATCGCCCAGCGGACCGCCCCCGACGCGCGCGTCGTCTACTGCGACAACGACCCCATCGTGCTCGCCCACGCGGCGGCGCTGCTCCGCTCCACGCCCGAGGGCGCCACCGAGTACATCCAGGCCGACGCCCGCAGGCCGGAGACCATCCTGGCGGAGGCCGGCAAGGTCCTGGACTTCGACGAGCCGATCGCCCTGTCGATGCTGGCCCTGCTGCACTTCATCGACGACGAGGACGGCGCGGGCGAACTGGTCGACAAGCTGGTCGAGCAGCTTCCCTCCGGCAGCTATCTCGTGCTCTCGCACACCACCGGCGACTTCAACCCGGAGGGCGCCGCGCAGGCACGGGCCATGTACAAGGCGCGCGGGATGACGTTGCGTCCCCGCAGCCGCGCCGAACTCACGGCGTTCTTCGACGGTCTCGAACTCATCGAGCCGGGCGTCTCGCTCTCCGCCGACTGGCATCCGGAGCTCGGAGAGGTCATCGACGTCCCGGGCGACGAGCCGATCCCCGGTTACGCCGGCGTGGCCCGCAAACCCTGAACCCTCGGTTCCACCGCCGCTGCGCCCGCCCGCACCCGACGCGGGCGGGGCGGTGGCGTTCCGTGCTCAGCCGCCGAGAGCGTGTCCCGTGGTGACGTCCACATGCCCGGGCACCTCGTCGTGCGCATCGCCCACCGTCGACGTACCCGACGGTTCGAGGAGCATGATCGACGCGCCCCGGTCGGAACGGGGGCGGTGCCAGACCCCGCGCGGGACGACGAAGACAGCGCCCCGCTCCAGGGACACGCGGCGCTCACCGCCGTCGCCCCCCTCATCGCCGTCGCGCAGAGCGATGTCCAGCGTTCCCTCCACCACGAGGAAGAACTCGTCCGTGTCCTCGTGCACATGCCACACATGCTCGCCGGCCACCTTGGCCACGCGTACGTCGTAGTCGTTGACCCGGGTCACGATGCGCGGACTCCACAACGCCTCGAAGGAGCCCAGGGCGGCACTCAGCAGAATCGGCTCGGCGACGCGCGACGTCACGTTCTCGTTGCTCATGGGATCCATCCTGTGCGCTGGACCTCACCGCCCGCGAGTGCTACGAATCGCATATGGCGAAAGAATCCTCGCATCGGGTCGTGATGATCGTCTCGGCGGGTTCCAACCCGTTCGAGATGGGTGTGGCGACCGAGCTCTTCGGTCTGCGCAGGCCCGAGCTCCCCGTCGACTGGTACGACTTCACCCTGTGCTCGCCCACCCCCACGGTCCGGATGCACTCCGGCTTCTTCCAGCTCTCCGGCGTCGCCGGGCTGACGGCCGTGGACCATGCGGACACCGTCATCGTGCCCAACCGGCCCGACCCTCTGGAGGAGCCCGACCCGGACGTCCTGGCGGCGATCCGGCGTGCCGACGCCCGCGGGGCGCGCCTCGTCAGCTTCTGCACGGGCGCCTTCACGCTCGCCGCCGCCGGGGTGCTGGACGGCAGACGAGCCACCACGCACTGGCGGTGGGCGGAGGCCTTCACCGCCCGCCACCCGCACGTCGATCTCGACCCGGACGTCCTCTTCGTCGACGACGGTCGGGTGATCACGGCGGCAGGCAGCGCCGCGGCCCTGGACACCGCCCTTCATCTCATCCGCGCCGACCACGGGGCGGAGACCGCCGCCGCCGTCAGCAGACGGCTCGTCCACCCGGCCCACCGGGACGGCGGCCAGCGCCAGTTCGTCGAGCACCCGGTCCCCGAGACCGCCGACACCTCGCTCGGCCCGCTCCTCGACTGGGCCACCGAGCATCTGGCCGACGGCCTCGACGTGACGGCGCTCGCCGCCCGTGCCGCCGTCAGCCCCGCCACGCTCCACCGCCGCTTCCGCGCCCAGCTCGGCACCACACCGCTGGCCTGGCTCACCGAGCAGCGCATCACGCTTGCCCGACGCCTCATGGAACGCGGCGAGGACCGCCTCGACGTGATCGCCCGCGCCAGCGGACTCGGCACGGCGACCAGCCTGCGCACCCAGCTCCGCCGCCGTACCGGACTGACGCCCACCGAATACCGCCGTCGCTTCGCCCCGGCCCGCTGAGCCCGCCGTCACCCGTCACAATGGACCCATGTCACGACGCACCTCCCGGCCCCGGGGGCCCGCCGCCGCGCGGATCACCTCCGCCTCCCCGTGCCCCTGCGGTCTGCCCGCCGCCTACGGGCAGTGCTGCGGCCGGTTCCATTCCGGCAGTGCCGCCGCTCCGACCTGCGAGGCGCTGATGCGCTCCCGGTACGCGGCCTTCGTCGTCCGGGACGCGGCGTACCTGCTGCGCACCTGGCACCCCGAGACCCGGCCGCCCGGCGTCGACTTCGACCCGGCGATGCACTGGGTGGGGCTGGACATCCTGGACACCACCGAGGGCAGCGCCTTCCACTCCACCGGGACGGTCACCTTCCGCGCCCACTACACCGACGACGGGCGCCCCGACTCCCTCCACGAGAAGAGCCGCTTCGTCCGGCACGACGGCGCCTGGGTCTACACGACGGCGGTCTTCGTCGACTGAGCCGGCCGAACGGCGCTCCCGAAGGCGGCCCGGACGCATCCGGAGCGGCAGCCCGGACGCATCCGGAGCGGCGGCGGACGTATCCGGCACGGCGGTCGCGAAGGCGTGAAATCCGTTTCCCGGCGGGCCGTGCGCGACCGTACGATCCGCGCATGGACGAGGACGAAGAAGCGACGCCGTACGCCGCGCGGGAACGATTCTGGCGGGGCCGTGACGTCGCCTTCACCCCTGTCGAGCCCGACGACGCCGAACTGATCCACCGCTGGCGCGCCGACCCGGTGGCCGCCCACGAGATCGGCGTCTGGCCCGGCTCACTCCACGAACTCCGCGAGCGCATCGAGGCCAACGTGGAGGATAGGCAGCGGGACGACTTCCTCGTCCTCCTCGCGGACGGCACCCCGGCCGGCCACATCGCCCTCATGGAGGAGGACTTCGTCGACGGCACCGCCGAGGCCTACCTCCTCCTCGCCCCCGAACACCGCCGCAAGGGCATCGGAGCCGACGCGCTCGAAGCCCTTACCGATCTGGCCTTCGGCGAACTGCCGCTGCACCGGGTCGAGGCCGTCACCCACACCGACAACGCGGCGGCCCTCGCCACCCTGAGCGGAGCAGGCTTCGTCCGGGAGGGCGTGCGCCGGTCCTCCTGCCTGCACCGCGGCCGCCGGCACGACAACGCGATCCTCGGCCTGCTCCGCACGGAGTGGGAGGCGCTGGCCCGCCCCCGGTCCTGGGAGCACTGACCCGCCCGTACGGGAGTGACCCGCCCGTACGGGAGTGGTCGGGGTCCCGGCCGGGAACAGGCCCGGGCCACCGCCTCAGACCGGGGCCCCCACCCGTCTCGACCCCCCGGGGCCGGCCGCCGGGGACAGCTCCTGGGCCAGGTCCTCCGCCAGCAGCCGTTTGGCGATCACGTCCACGGTGGCCCGGAGCTGACGGTCGTCGGGGCGGGCGCCGTCCTCGGCCAGGCGCTCGTTGAGCCAGCGGCCCCAGGCGTCGGAGATCACCGCGGCCTCGCGCCGGCCCGCCGCCGTGTGCGAGAAGATCCGGCCGTCGCCCGTCAGATAGCCCTCCTCGATCATCCGGTCGAAGACGGGCACCAGCACCTCCGGCGGGATGCGGTGCCGGGCCGCGATCAGCCCGAGGCCCGCGTGGCCGACCATCCTGGTGAAGAGGTCCACCTGCATCACCGCCCAGGCCCCCGCCAGGTCGAGGCGGGTGTCGGACGCGGCGGTGATCTGCCGGGCGGTGTCCGGGCCCGCGCCGTGCAGGATCGTGGCCACGGAGTACTCCAGGACCTTCGCCGAGTCCCCGCTGCCCGGCTGGGCGAAGCCCTCGCCCATGTCCGTCGACCCGAGCCGGGCCGAGTCCCGCAGCTTCACCTCCTTCAGGAACAGCGCGACGACGAAGCCGATCAGCGCGATGGGCACCGTCCACAGGAACACGGTGTGCAGGGTGTCCGCGTAGGCCAGGGCCAGCGGTTCCGACTGGGCGGCGGGCAGCGCGTGCAGCGCCTGCGGGTTCTGCGAGGCGCGGGCCAGGGTCGCCGGGTCGCCGCCCGCCGCCACCGCCCGCGCGACGCCGTCGGTGAGGTTCGGCTTCAGCGCGTTGGCGTAGATGGTGCCGAAGACCGCCGTGCCGAAGGCGCTGCCCAGGGTGCGGAAGAACGTCACGCCCGACGTGGCCGTGCCCAGGTCCTCGTAGTCGACGGTGTTCTGCACGGCGATCGTCAGCACCTGCATGGCCAGACCGATGCCGAGCCCCAGCACCACCATGTAGAGCGACTCCAGCCAGACGCCGGTCCCCGGCCCCATCCGGGACAGCAGGAACAGTCCGGCCGCCATGACCAGCGTCCCCACGATCGGGAACACCCGGTAGCGACCCGTCTTGCTCACCACGTTGCCGCTGAAGATCGAGGCGGCCAGCAGACCGACGACCAGCGGCAGCGTCCGCACCCCCGAGAGCGTCGCCGAGTCCCCGTCCACGTACTGGAGATAGGTCGGCAGGAAGATCATCGAGCCGAGCATCGCGAAGCCCACGATGAAACTGAGGATCGAGCAGACCGTGAACACCGGGTTGCGGAACAGCCGCATCGGCAGCATCGGTTCCTTCGCCCGCGTCTCCACCACGCAGAACAGCGCCAGCGCGATCAGACCTCCGGCGAACAGCCCGATGATCATGGGCGAGCCCCAGGCGTACTCGTTCCCGCCCCAGCTCGTCGCCAGGATCAGCGCGCTCGCCCCGACGGAGACCAGCGCGATCCCGGCGTAGTCGATGACCGGCCGGCCGGAGGCCTTCACCGACGGAATGTTCCGGGCGGCGGCGATCACCACCACGATGGCGATCGGCACGTTGACGTAGAACGCCCAGCGCCAGGTCAGATGGTCGGTGAAGAGCCCGCCGAGCAGCGGCCCGATCACCGTCGAGATGCCGAACACCGCCCCGATCGCGCCCTGGTACTTGCCCCGTTCGCGCAGCGGGATCACGTCCGCGATCAACGCCATCGACGTGACCATGAGGCCGCCCGCGCCGATGCCCTGCATACCGCGCCAGATGATCAGCAGCAGCATGTCCGACGCGAGGCCGCACAGGAACGAACCCGTGACGAAGATGATCGCCGAGACCTGGAAGACCAGCTTCCGCCCGAACAGGTCGCCGAACTTGCCGACCAGGACGGTGGCCACCGTCTCTGCCAGCAGATAGGCGGTGACCACCCACGACATGTGCGCCGCCCCGCCCAGCTCCGAGACGATCGTCGGCAGGGCCGTGCCCACGATCGTCTGGTCCAGGGCCGCGAGCAGCATGCCCAGCACGATCGTCGCGAAGACGATGTTCCGCCGCCGCCGGTCGAGGACGGGCGGCGGCGCGGCGGCACTCTGCGCGGCGGGAGCTTGCTCGCTGGCAGTGGTCACCTCTGCACCCTCACACCGGCTCATGACCCCCGCATGCCGGGGCAGGCCGGACGGGGGTGGTCAGCGGGGCAGCGAGGCGATCGACGTCTTCAGCCGCGCCACGAACGCCTCGCGGACGTCCTCGCCCACCCGGTCGAGCGACAGATACGGATTGAGGTCCTCCAGCTCGACGAGCAGCAGCGCGCCGTCCGGCGCCCGGCAGGCGTCGACCCGCTGGATCCCGTGGGTGAGGGAGTTCCAGGCGATGAAGCGCCGGGCGAACTCCAGGTCCGCCGCGCTCGCCGCGTACGGCTCCAGTACCCAGCGCCGTTCCGGGTCCGGCGCGTACAGTGCGTACTGGAAGTCGTGGTCGATGAAGTAGAAGGACACCTCGTGGCGGAAGTCGATGCGCGGCTGGACGAGGAGCGAGCCCTCGGCCGCCCGCTCCAGCTCGGTGGCCGCCTCCGCCGCCGTGACGAAACGCAGCCCGACCGAGTCCGCCCCCAGCTTCGGCTTGACCACGTAGGCGGGGGCGTCGGGCAGCTCCGGCAGCTCCGCCACCCGGTCCACCGTGGGGATGACCGGCAGGCCGGCCCGGTCCATCGCGACCAGATACTCCTTGCCCGCCATGTCGCCACGCCCGTCCAGCGGGTTGTAGACCGGCGTCCGCAGCTCCCTGGCCCGGGAGCGATACGCGTCGTACGCCTCCCGGTGGTGCAGCACCGGCCCGCTGTTGCGGATGAGTACCGTGTCGAAGCCCTCCAGCAGCGCGGCCGCGTCCCGGGGGTGGCAGAGAGCGACGTCGAACGACTCGCGCAGCCGGGAGCCGAGGTAGATGTCCTCGTCGCAGTAGCGGCGGCCGCGGGCCTCGTACGCGAGATCGGTGACGAGCAGGAGGGACGGGCGGCGTGCGCCGGCGGGTGACGCGGCGGTCATGAGGTTCTCCCGGGGTCAGGACGCGGACGGACGATCACTATCGCCGACGCCCGGCCGGACCCGCGGCCCCGCGGTCAGAGAGCGTCCGTGGATCCGCCCCGTACGGCCGCCACCCACTCGACGAGCAGCCGCTCGTACTCCCGGCGACCCTCGGGCGACACCACACCGCCGTCCGCGACCAGAGCGCGGATCTCCGCGTTCAGCTCAACCATCGGGCGGGCAGGCGTCGGCTCGGTCGAAGTGGAGGTCATGTGAAGAGGCTAGTGGCAGGGGAGCCGGAGAGGCACCGGTCAAACGTGTGGGGCCCACCACGGGAACCGTTCGTCGTCGGTCCCGAGGGCGTGCCGACCCGCTGTCGTAACGTGTCGCGACGCTCTCCACACCGTCGTCACGGATCGCCGCGCATCGTCACGACCGGACGATCCGAACCCTGTTGCCGCACGTCGGCGGTGTGTGGCGCGGTCTCGGCGCTGTTGCGTACACGTCCCGACGCGCTCGGTGACGATCTCCGTCCGGCCCGGCCCGACGAAGAATTCCGCGGCTCCGTTCCCCATCGGTGTACGTCTTCAGGGCGACGAGGATCACACGGATTCTGGGCGGATCAGGGCCGGATCAGGGCCGGATCAGGCCGCCACCCCGGCCTCTGCCTCCGCCTCAGCGGATGTGCCGGCCCGAGATCGCCCGCGCGATGACGAGGCGCTGGATCTCGCTGGTGCCCTCGAAGATGGTGTAGATCTTCGCGTCGCGGTACATCCGCTCCACCGGATGCTCCCGGCTGTAGCCCGCGCCGCCGAGGACCTGGACCGCCTTCTCCGTTGCCGCGACCGCGAGTTCGCCGGCCCGCAGCTTCGCCATGGAGCCCTGGCCCGCGTCGAAGGTCCGGTCGTTGCGGGCCATCCAGGCGGCCTGCCAGATCAGCAGACGTACGGCCTCGATCTCGGTGCGGATATCGGCCAGGGCGAAGGCGATCGACTGGTTCTCGATGATCGGCCTGCCGAACGCCTTGCGCTCCCCGGCGTATTCCAGGGCGTACTCGTAGGCCGCCCGGGCGATGCCGAGTGCCTGCGCCGCCACCGTCGGGCGGCTGACCTCGAAAGTCGCCATCGCCGCCTGCCCCTTGGCGGTGCCGCCCTCGCGTGCCCTGGCGAGGCGGGCGTCCAGCTTCTCCTTCCCGCCCAGCAGACAGTGCCCCGGTACGGTCACCTCGTCGAGGAAGAGATCCGCGGTGTGCGAGGCGCGCAGCCCCAGCTTCTTGACCGTACGGCCCGCCGTCAGGCCCTTCGTGCCGGGCGGCACGATGAACGCGGCCTGTCCGCGGGCCCCGAGCGCGGGATCGACCGAGGCGACGACGACGTGGACCCCGGCTATGCCGCCGTTGGTGATCCACGCCTTCTGACCGGAGATCACCCAGGAGTCGCTCGCCTCGGTGTAGCGGGCCTTCGTCGTCATCGCGGAGACGTCCGAGCCGGCCCCCGGTTCGGATACGCAGAAGGCGGCGACCTTCGGGTCGTCCTGGTCCCCGTAGCACTGCGGCACCCACTCGGCGAGCTGGTCCGGGGTGCCGGAGGCGAAGATTCCGGCGACCGCGAGCGAGGTGCCGAACAGGGCCATGCCGATGCCCGCGTCGCCCCAGAACAACTCCTCGTTGGCGATCTGGAGGGAGAGTCCCGTGGGGTCCCCGTACAGGTCGGCGAGCGACTCGAATCCGTACAGCCCGATCCGGGCGGCCTCCTGGATCACCGGCCAGGGGGTTTCCTCCCGGGCGTCCCACTCGGCGGCGGCCGGGCGTACCACCTGGGCGGCGAAGCCGTGCACCCAGTCGCGCAGGTCCTGCTGCTCCTCGGTCAGGGCGAGGGAGAAGAAGCTCATGCGCTCACGCCTTCGGGATGTCGAAGTAGCGGGTCAGGCCGGAGGCGAGGCCGACGTCGCCGGCGACCTTGAGCTTGCGCGTCATGAACATGGTGACGGGGTTGCCGTTGCCGGAGACGAGCTTGAGGAACTCCGCGTCCCCCATCGTCAGCGTGGTGCGCGGTTCGGCGTCCGAGCGGCCGGGGGTGACCCGGCAGGCTCCGTCGGCTATCGCGGTCTCGTAGACGGCGTCGCTCTCCCCGGTGATCTTCCAGCGGATCAGCGCGCTGAGGCCGCCGGCCGCCCCGGGCCGGAACTGCCGCTCCATCCGGCCGAAGACCTCGCCGAGTACCCGGGTGCGCAGCTCGCCCCTCATGACCTCGGCGAGCTGCTTCGCGGACAGGCTCTTGACGATGCGGGCGAACTCCTCGGGCGCGACCGCCGCGAAGTCGAGCCCGGACAGGTCGTCCGTGAGGTTGCCGCTGCTGGTTCCGTCCACGCCCATTTCCTTACTTCAAAGTAAACTTACTTTTGAGTAAGGTAAGGGGAGTGGCGGCGCCCCGCAAGGCCGGTCCGCGGCCGGTCGCGGCGAGAGGGGCGGGTGGGTAGTGAGGGGTGAGGGGCGGTCAGAAGGGTGAGCGTGGGAGCACGGGGAGTCCGGGGTGGTGCGCGGCCAGCGTCTTGTTGGCGCGGGCCAGGTCGGACAGAGCCTGTTCGCGGTCGGCCTGGTCCTCGACGCCGAGCCGGGGGCCGCGGAACCTGCGTACCTCGCGGGCCGCGCAGTCGGCGTCGAACTCCGCCTGGAGGATGTGCGGCGGAATGCACGAACCGATCAGCGCGGCGACCCGGTCCGGGATCGGCACGGGGACGAGGAGGTGCGAGGCGGTCATGGGACGTTCCCTCTCGGATGGTTGGCCAGGAGGCGGTGCACGGGGCCTGTCGCCTGATGGGCGGCAGGTTCCTTCCTGTGTACGGGACGCGGTTCCGGGTTTCTCGTCGGATACGTCTCCGTGTCGCAACCGTTTGGGACTGACCGTCTATTTCGCCTTACTCGCCGGTAAGTTGACCCGCCGCGCCGAACGTGATCCGGATCAGGGGGATGTGCCCGTGGCCCGGGAGCGCAGCCGCAACGCGCGCAGCACCGCCTCGGTGGCGAAGCGGCTCTCGGGATCGACGAGTTGGTCACCGAAGATGGTCTCCAGGCTCCGCATGCGGTAGCGCACGGTCTGCGGGTGGACATCCAGCAGGGCGCCCATCTGGGCCGCGGTGCCCCGGGTGTCGAGCCAGATCCGCAGCGTCTCGACCAGCCGGTCGCGGCGGGTGGCGCTGATCCCCGCGACGGCGGCCAGCTCCCGCTGGGCGAGCTGGTCCAGCAGGGCCGGGTCGGACAGCAGCCACAGGGTGGTGAGGTGGTCCTCGCAGTGGATCAGCGGTGCGTCGTCGATCACGCCGGAGTCGACGAGCTCCAGGACCCGGCGGGCCCAGCGGACCGACTCGCAGGCCAGCGCCGTGGGCACGGTCAGCCCGATCGCCGCGCGGCCGGCCGGCAGGGCCTGTTCCAGCATCGATCTTCGTGCGTCGTCCAGCGCTCCGGGGATCAGCAGGTGCGGCTGCGGGGCGCTGAGATCGACGAGGAGGTCGCGGTCCGCGCTGAGCCGGTCCAGCTCCGCCGGGGCGCGGACGGCGATCAGCGTGACCTCTTCCGGCAGCGCCCACCCGACCTGCTCGCACAGGTCCGCGACGGCGCTGCCGGGGGCCGGGCCGGCGAGGATGAGGTGGAGCAGGCGGCGGCGCAACGCCTCGCTGTGCTCGCCCGACTGGGACCGCACCTCCTGGAATCCCTCCCGGGAAAGCGATTCCAGTTCATCGACGTAGGCGAAGAGCGCGTCGGCGAAGCTGAGCATCAGGGTGGGGGACAGGTGGTAGCTCTGCCCGACCTTCTTCGCGCGCCGCAGGGCCACCCGTGCGCCCAGCCGGTAGGCACCCTGGAGGGTGTCCATGCTCCTGCCCTCGTACGCCTCGAACCGTCCGAAGCGCCGGCACATGTCGTCGCGGAGCGTGGTGGAGGAGGAGGGCTCGGCCACCAGATCGACGAAGGAGGCGAGGCTCTGCTCCACGCCCACCCGGATGGCCTGCCCGTTCGGGCCGTCGAGCAGGCGGGCGTATTCCGGATAGGCCCGGGTGACCTCCACGCCGATTTCCTTGATGAGGCTGGGCAGTTCGGGCCGCATGATCGCCGCGAATTCCTGGGGGAGCGGCCCCAGCGGGTCTTCGGTATCCAACGGCTGTATGAGATGTGGCATGACAGGTCCCCTTGCTCTCGGCGCCCGGTGGTGGGGTGAGGCGGTGGGGGGAAAGCGCTCCCACGAACCGACAGGTGCGTACCAAGTTCGCGACGAAGATAGACCAACGAACAGGCACTGCACACCACTTGGGCAAGATCGAAGTGCAGGGGGCACACATCCCGGCCGCACTGTGCGACTTCCGTGCAGGTCGGGCGGCACTACGCGCTTTCGGACAATGAATTTCGGCCGCGTGCTCCGGTGGTGACAACAAAGCCGTTCCCCTGTGCGGAGATGTTCCCGGTGTGATGTCCGCGGTGTCGGTCGATCCTTGGGGTGAACGGGCGCGCAAGCGGCTCACCACGGCGAATGTGGGCGGGTGGCCGGTCTTCGGTGAGTATTTTCGGCCGAGTGGCTGATTTACGCGCCATCCGCGAGTGCGTGGAGGCGGGGCGTCCGTCACCCCCGCCTCCGTGGGGCCGCGTACGCACGGCGCGCGGGGTTCCGGCCGCCGCTGCGCAATTCCCTGCCCCCGGGTGCGCATTCCTTGACAAGGAGATGGTGTCCCGATGCTCATTTCCGGATCAAAAAGAGTGCGATGCAAAGAATCTTAGACGGACGGATTGTGTCGCCCGGTTTCCCGCGAGTAACATCACGCCTCGATCAATTCGGTCACGGAATCTGCCCGAAATTTGATGCTCCGATCCTCCGCCCCCGGGCCCACCCGAGGCTCCCGCACCGTCGAGAAGTCGTCGCGGTGCGGGCTCGCATTGCGGAACCGCTCAACTTCGTGCACGAGGCCGCGCCACGGCGGCCGACAGAGGGGACGACATGAGATCCGTTTCCAATCGAACCCGCGTAGGTCTGCTCGCGGCGTTCACGGCATTCAGTGCTCTGCTCTCCACCGGCTCGGCCGCCGCCGCCACCCAGCTCAACGGCGACTGGGCGCCCTTCGACCGCTGCCCGGTCGACGCGGCCCCCATGCTGGCCGCGGACGGCCTCAACACCATCGCGACCTGCATAGCGTCGAGCTCGGCCACCGGAACCATCACGCTGGGCAAGACGAAGGTCTCCACCGGCGCCACCGATCTGCAGCTCGGAGTCATCCAGCGCCCCGGCGGCGCCGCATCGCTGGTGGCCCCTCCCGAGGGGGCGCTGACCGCGGATCCGGCGGAGATCCCCGGTGGGCTGATCGGACTCATGTGTCCCAGCGGAATTCCGCTCGTATCAGCAATCTGCCGTCAGTTGACGGACAACAATCTCAACCGGGTGACGGCCACCATCGAACCGGCCGGAGCGCCACGCGACTTCAATATGAGCGCGGCATTCTCCACCGGTGAGCCCATTCTCACCATCCCGGTCCGCATCCACCTCAAGAATCCGTTCCTCGGTGACAAGTGCTACATCGGGACCACGTCCAACCCGGTGCTCCTGAAGCCCCGGAACGTGACGGCTCCGACCCTCTCGCTGCAGCGGTTCTCGGCCGACGGCACCTCGAACGACGACGAGGGCGAGATGGGGCGCTACACCTTCGACGGTGCCGACCAGGGTGACGCCACGTTCGCCGTCCCCGGGGCCAGCGGCTGCGGTGCCGGGCTCCTGGACTGGGCGGTGAATCTCAAGACCGGTCTGCCGTCCGCCGCCGGAAAGAACAGCGTGACGCTCGACGCCACCACGACGTACTTCGGCAGCCCCTACGACCCCGCCGGCCTCGCGCCGAACGAGGGCAGGAAGCTGTCCGAGTTCTGGCACTCCGCGAAGCGGTAGCCCCGGTCCCGATCGGCCGGGCCCGCCCTGACGCCGAGTACCGAGGAGGTGATGCGCGACCCTCCCCCCATTCCCTGTCCGCGCACCTCGACACGAGCCGGTGCCGTGGACCCGCCGAGTGCCGCACCGTCCGGCACGGCGAGCAACCGAGCAAGCGCCTGGTCCAGTCACGTTCAGTCCAATCCCCAACGGGACGAGAAAAGGGAGTACCCCATGTTCAAGCGAACCGGTGTCCTGACCGCGATCGGTGCCGCCGCGGCATCCGTCGTCCTGGCCGCCCCGTCGGCCGTCGCCGCGCCGACCAGCTGGACGATCAGCCCGACCGGTGCCTTCAAGGGCACCGCCGGAGTGACCGTCCTGACCGACAACAACGGCAACAAGATCCAGTGCGCGACGTCCGCCGCCTCGGGCTCGGCGCCGACCTCCCCGGTCGCCGGGAGCCCGGCCAAGCTCGCGTCGATCTCGGCGATCTCGTTCAACTCGCCGTGCACCGGGCCGTTCAGCTCGACGTGGACGGTGACCACCACGCCGCCGTGGGAGATCTGGGGCCTGGACTACGCGGCGGGCGCCGGCACCAACTCCACGGGCCAGGTGACCGGTGAGATCAGAGCGATCAAGGCGAAGGTGTCCGGGAACAGCGTCCTCGGCCCGTGCACCTTCGACGTGACCGGCAAGGTCGCGGCCAAGTACAACAACCCGACCCTGAACGGGAGTAACGGCACCCTCAACACCGCGGGCGGCGGGCTCACCCTGACCATCGCCAACAAGGTCGGCGGCGGCTGCGGCATCGTCGGCACCACCGCCAGCTTCCAGGGCCTGTACACCATCGTGAACACGGCATCGGGCAAGTCCCCGGTCATCAGCGGGTGACCCACCGCCGATGACGTCCCGTACCTGAGCGTCGTGCCCGGCCGTGCGCACCCGACGGCCGGGCACGACGGCGAGCGGGGTGCGGGGTGCGGGGCGCGGGGTGCGCTCCGCCGGCGTAGGCCGGAGCCGCACGATCCGCTCCGCCGGCGTAGGCCGGAGCCGCACGTGCCGCTCCACCGCACCGGCCCGGCACGCCCCGTTTCGCGCACCCGCCGACAAGAGCGCGGCCGGGGATTGTCACCGGCTGCCAAAGTCCGAGCCCCCGTGATCCGAAGGGAAGCCCGGCCCTTCCCAGGCGTCGTCGGCGTGCGTACCGTACCCGTCGGTAGGGGCCGTATCCCCGTCCGGACGACGTACGGCCGAGCCCGGACGACGTACCGCCGAAACCTGGCCGATGTACCACAGAAGCCCGCCCCACGTACCGCCGAAGCCCGTCCGACGTCCGTTCGAACTCCGCTCGACGTCCGCCCGCAGGCCGTTGCCGAGAAGTGGACCCGCTTTCCGCAGTCAGCCCCGGGCCCACGCGCGCCGGAAGGACACATCCGTATGACCGTCGATGCACGCGCCGCAGCGAGACGACCGATCCACTGGGCCGTGGGCGGGGCGCTCGTCGTCGCCACCGCGCTCGTCCCCAGCGCCGAGTCGGCCGCCGCGGAACAGACCTCGGAGGTCGCCCTCCGCTACGCCTGCCCGTTCCCCTCCGGGCCCGAGGAAGTGGACGTCGTCGTCTCGGCGGTGCTTCCCACCTCGGTCCGCACGGGCGGGGAGATCCGCCCGTCCCAGGTCTCCGTCGAGGTGAACCTGGAGCCCACGGCGCTCGCCCGGTTCGGGGAGCTGGACGCCGCCACCCTGTCGGCCGTCGCGCGGCTCACCGTCCGCAACACCGTCGGCGACCGGTCCGCCGACGCCTCCTGGCAGGATCTGACCGCTCCGCCCGTCGCCCTGCCCGGGCCCGACGGGGGCGGCCTGGCCCTGACCGCGACCGGTGACGTGCCGACGGTCTCCTTCGGCAGCCCCGGCCGCGCGACGCTGGCCCCCGCCGAGCTCGCCCTCTCGCTGTCCTCGCTCACCGGCGCCGGCGAGCCGACCACGCCCCCCGGGCTCGACGTCACCTGTGAACCGGCCCCGGGCCAGGAACCCGAACTCGCCGCGATCACCGTCCGCGGCGACGGCGACCCCACGGCCCCCGCTCCGCAGCCGTCGGCGAACGACCCCGCACCGGACCCGGCCCCCACCCGGCGGGCCGAGGGCCTGTCGCCCGGCGCCCGGGAGAAGATCGACGCCCTCACCGACGAACGGCTCGCGGCCCTGGACGGCGAGGACCCGGGCAGCTGCCCGATCGAGATCCCGCCCGAGTGGGTGATGACCACCGCCGAGACCTACGCGGCCGGCTTCGCCAACGCCGCCAAGCTGGACGGCGCGGCGGCGCTGGGGCCCGCGTTCATGAAGGTGGTGCTCAACAAGCGCTACATCAACGACTCCTGCGCCTCGACCGTCGACGTCAGCTCGGAGGTGAACTTCGACTACCAGGGGCGCCGGCAACTCCCCCCGACGAAGGCCACGTTCCTCAGCTACGGCTTCATGCCGACGACCGCGACCATGACGCTGGAGCAGGTCGGCCCGCCGGCCGCGATCCACACCCACACGGTCACCAACACGCCCACCTATCCGGAGGAGACGACCGTCACGGCCCAGCTCGTGATGCGGCTCTCCGACGTCGAGGTGAACGGCGTCCCCCTGGACGTGGGCCCCGACTGCCGCACGGCACGCCCCTTCGAGCAGGTGCTGAGAGGGTACGGCCAGAGCTATCCGCCGGCCGGCTACCTCGTGGCGACCGGCGGCAGCCTGACCGGGTACGCCCACATCCCGCCGTTCGAGGGCTGCGGTGCGGGCGAGGACCTCGACCCGATCTTCACCTCGGCCATCTCCAGCCCGGGCAAGAAGGCCGACAACTACACGAAGATGACGCAGGCGCCCCTGTGCGTGGCCACGAACCCGGAAGGGCCGGACTGCCCGCCGAGGGTGCCCGACCCCGAGCGCTGACCCGAACACCCCCGAGCGCTGACCCGAAACACCCCCGAGCCCTTTCGGTTTCCCGACCGGGAGGGCTCTTTCCTGCCCACCGACCGCCGTGTGATTCCTCATCATCCGACAGGTTTGACACGCGTATTACTCACCCGTTAACAACTCTTCGCCCCGCGTGAATTCTCGCCGAGGAAAGTCTGTACCCAGTATTGCGAAGTCAGGTTACCGGCCCGTAGCGTCCCAAGCGTGCCGATCGAAACCGACTGCGTGCCTGTTCGGCAGGCACACCCGGGCCCGGTTCGCTCCGCTCCGGCCCAGGGGTGCCCCGGACCAACCGCCCACTGCTTGCGCAGATTCCGACAAGGACGGGAACCTGCCTTGTCACCGAATGACAAGTGATCCATTCTCAGCCCCGCGTTCGCCGATCTTCGCTGTTCAACGGCTTGCCCTGGCGGTTTCGGCGGACATAACGTGCGCCCCCTGGTGCATGTGTGACGAGCCGCCATCGCTTTTATCAGAGCCGGAGCGCCAATCGATGAACACGTTCACCGCCACTTCGAGGGAGGGCCGATGGGAATCGAAGTAGTCGTCGAGGGCCTGACGAAGTCCTTCGGCAAGCAGAACATCTGGCAGGACGTCAGCCTCACCCTGCCCGCCGGTGAAGTGAGCGTCATGCTCGGTCCTTCCGGGACCGGAAAGACCGTCTTCCTGAAATCCATCATCGGGCTGCTCAAGCCCGAACAGGGACGCGTCCTCATCAACGGCGTCGACATGGTGAACAGCTCCGAGCGCGACATCATGGAGACCCGGAAACTCTTCGGCCTCATGTTCCAGGACGGTGCCCTCTTCGGCTCGATGTCGCTCTTCGACAACATCGCCTTCCCGTTGCGCGAGCACACCCGCAAGAAGGAATCCGAGATCCGCCGCATCGTCATGGAGCGCATCGACATCGTCGGCCTCCTCGGTGCCGAGGGAAAGCTGCCGGGCGAGATATCCGGCGGCATGCGCAAGCGCGCCGGCCTCGCCCGCGCCCTGGTCCTGGACCCGCAGATCATCCTCTGCGACGAGCCGGACTCCGGCCTCGACCCGGTCCGCACCGCCTACCTGTCGCAACTCCTCATCGACCTCAACGCGCAGATCGACGCGACGATGCTCATCGTCACCCACAACCTCGACATCGCGGCGACCGTCCCCGACAACATGGGGATGCTGTTCTGCCGCAACCTCGTCACCTTCGGCCCGCGCGAGGTGCTCCTCACCAGCGACACCCCGGTCGTCTCCCAGTTCCTCGCCGGACGCCGCGAAGGCCCCATCGGCATGTCCGAGGAGAAGGACGCCGCCACCCTCGCCGCCGAGCAGCAGGCCGACACCGCCCCGCTCCGGACCGGGCCCCGCACCGTCGTCCCCCAGCTGGAGCCCTCGCCCGGGATGCCCGTACGCCAGGGCGCGCTGCGCCGCCGGGAGCGGGTCATGGCGATGATGGGCCAGCTGCCGGAGGCCGCCCGTACGGCGATCCTCGACAGCTACACCCCGGTCGCGGGAGGTGCGCGCGCGTGACCGCCCCGATGCCGGTGCGGCCGCCCGAGCCGCCCGAGAAGCCCCCGCCGCCCCCCGACCCCGGGGCGACCGCACCGCCCGCGCCCGAACAGCGGCGGCCCTCCCGGCTGCTCGCCCCGCTCCGCGAGACCGGGAAGCTCTTCGCGCTCGCCGTCGCGGTGGCCCGGGCGATCTTCCGCCGCCCCTTCCAGGTGCGCGAGTTCATCGAGCAGTTCTGGTTCGTCGCGAGCGTCACGATCCTGCCCGCCGCCCTCGTCTCCATCCCCTTCGGCGCGGTCATCGCCCTTCAGGTCGGCTCCCTCACCCAGCAGCTCGGCGCCCAGTCCTTCACCGGCGGCGCCAGCGTCCTGGCGGTGATCCAGCAGGCGAGCCCGATCATCGTGGCGCTGCTGATCTCCGGGGCCGCCGGATCCGCGATCTGCGCCGACCTCGGCTCCCGCAAGATCCGCGAGGAACTCGACGCGATGGAGGTCATGGGCGTCTCGCCCATCCAGCGTCTCGTCGTCCCCCGGGTGCTCGCCACCATGCTCGTCGCCGTCCTGCTCAACGGCCTGATCTCCGTGGTCGGCACCCTCGGCGGCTACTTCTTCAACGTGATCATGCAGGACGGCACCCCGGGCGCGTACCTCGCGAGCTTCTCCGCCCTCGCCCAGCTGCCCGACCTCTACATCAGCGAGTTCAAGGCCCTGATCTTCGGCTTCATCGCGGGCATCGTCGCCGCCCACCGGGGCCTCAACCCGCGCGGCGGCCCCAAGGGCGTCGGCGACGCGGTCAACCAGTCCGTCGTCATCACCTTCATGCTGCTGTTCTTCGTGAACATGGTCCTCACGGCGATCTACCTCCAGATCGTCCCCGCGAAGGGGAGCTGACCCATGGCGATGCTCAGCTGGCTCGACCGATCGGGCGACCAACTCACCTTCTACGTCAAGGCGCTCGTCTGGATCCCGCGCACCCTGCGCCGCTATCTGCGCGAGGTGCAGCGGCTGCTGGCCGAGGTCGCCTTCGGCAGCGGCGGACTCGGCGTCATCGGCGGCACCATCGGCGTGATGGTCGCCATGACCCTGTTCACCGGCACCGTCGTCGGACTCCAGGGCTACGCGGCCCTCAACCAGATCGGCACCTCGGCGTTCACCGGGTTCATCTCCGCCTACTTCAACACCCGGGAGATCGCCCCCCTGGTCGCGGGCCTCGCCCTCTCCGCCACCGTCGGCGCGGGCTTCACCGCCCAGCTCGGCGCGATGCGGATCAACGAGGAGATCGACGCCCTGGAGGCGATGGGCGTCCGCTCCATGCCCTACCTCGTCACCACCCGGATCATCGCCGGAGTCGTCGCGATCATCCCGCTGTACGCGATCGGGCTGCTCTCCTCGTACGTCGCCTCCCGCTGGATCACCATCTTCTTCAACGGGCAGTCGGCGGGCACCTACGACCACTACTTCAATCTCTTCCTCTCCCCCGAGGACGTGCTGCTGTCGGTGCTCAAGGTACTGATCTTCAGCGTGCTGGTGATCCTCGCCCACTGCTACTACGGCTTCCACGCCACCGGCGGCCCGGCCGGAGTGGGTGTGGCGGTCGGCCGGTCGGTGCGCAACGCCATCGTCCTCATCAGCGTCACCGACTTCTTCCTCTCGCTCGCCATCTGGGGCGCCACGACGACGGTGAAGGTGGCCGGCTGATGCGCACCTCCAGCACCTCCAGCACCGCCCGCACGGTCCGCCGACGCCTGGCCGGAGTCACCTTCCTGGTGGTGCCCGCCGTCCTGGTGTGGGTCTCGGTCTCCGTGTACGAGAAGGACTTCACCGACGACGCCACGGTCACCGTCCGCACCGGCGCGGTCGGCAACGAGATGCACGACAACGCCGACGTGAAGCTGCGCGGCGTCGTCATCGGACAGGTCCGCTCCATCGCCACCGACGGCGACGGCGCCCGCCTCACCCTGGCCATCGACCGGGACAGGCTCGATCAGGTGCCCGCCGACGTCACCGCCCAGATGCTGCCCACCACCCTCTTCGGCGCGCGGTTCGTCGCGCTCGTCCCGCCCCGCATCCCCACGGGCACCACCCTGCGGGCCGGGGCGGTCATCCCGCAGGACCGCTCCAGCAACGCCATCGAGCTGGAACAGGTCCTGGACAACGTCCTGCCGCTGCTGACCGCCGTGAAGCCCGAGAAGCTCTCCGCCACCCTCAACGCCGTCTCCCAGGCGCTGGAGGGACGGGGGACACGCCTCGGCGAGACGCTGACCACGCTGGACGGCCACCTGAAGAAGTTCAACCCCCACCTCCCCACCCTCAACGCCGACATCAAGGAACTCGTCAAGGTGAGCACGCTGTACGCGGATGCCGCGCCGGACGTCCTCGACGCGCTGACCGACGCCACGGTCACCAGCTCCACCCTCGCCGACCAGGAAGCGAGGCTCGCCGGGCTCTACGGCACCACCACGGCCGCCGCGCAGGACACGACCTCCTTCCTGCGGGAGAACAAGGACAACCTCATCCGGCTCTCCGCCGTCGGCCGCCCCTCCCTCGAACTCCTCGCCGAATACGCCGAGTCGTTCCCCTGCACGCTGCGGACCATGGCCGGCTTCGTGCCCGCCATGGACAAGGCGCTGGGCAAGGGAACCGACCGACCGGGGCTGCATGTGTCGATCAAGTCCGTGCCCTCCAAGGGCAAATACCTCCCCGGCAAGGACACCCCGGTCTACAGCGCGAGCGGCGGGCCCGCCTGCTACTCGGTGCCGTACGTCGGCAAGCACGCCCCGACCGCCGACACCCGCCGCGCCACCGATGTCACCGCGCCCCCCGCGGACCCGGGCGGCGACGCCGGCGCCGGCCTCGGACTGCCCAACTCGCCCCAGGAGTCCCGGCTCGTCAACGAACTGGTCGCGCCCTCGCTGAAGGCCCGCCCCGGAGACCTGGCCGACTGGAGCAGCGTCCTCATCGGCCCGGCCTTCCGCGGTGCGGAGGTGAAGCTCAAGTGAAACGCCGCTCGCTCGCGGGACCGGTCACCAAGTCCCTCGTCTTCATCGTCGTCACCGTGCTGGCCACCACCGTCCTCGGGCTCTCCATCGCCAACAAGGGCGTCGGGGACACCACCACGTACCGGGCCCGGTTCACCGACGCCACCGGCCTCATCCCGGGCGACAGCGTCCGGATCGCCGGAGTCAAGGTCGGCCAGGTCGAATCCGTGAAGGTCGCCGACCGCCGGATCGCCGAGGTCGCCTTCGCCGTACGCAAGGGGCGCAGCCTCCCCGCCTCGGTGACGGCGTCCATCAAATACCTCAACATGGTCGGCCAGCGGTACGTCGACCTCGACCGGGGCCCCGGACCCGTCGGCCGGGCCTTCGCGCCCGGCGACACCATCCCGCTCTCCCGCACCACCCCGGCACTCGACCTCACCCAGCTCTTCAACGGCTTCCAGCCCCTCTTCGAAGGGCTGTCGCCGCCCGACGTCAACCAGCTCGCCGGCTCCATCGTCCAGGTGCTCCAGGGCGAGGGCGGCACCGTCGACAGCATCCTGCGGCACGTCGGCTCGCTCACCACCACCGTCGCCGCGAAGGACAAGGTGATCGGCGAGGTGATCAAGAACCTCAACACGGTCCTCAAGACGGTCAACGACCGGGAGGCCGGCTTCGACGACCTCGTCGTCACCCTGGAGAAGCTCGTCACCGGATTCTCCGGCGACCGCGAACCCCTGGGCGAGGCCATCACCGCGATGGGCGCGCTCACCACCGTCACCGCCGACCTCTTCCAGGACGGCAGGAAGCCGCTCAAGGACGACATCCGCCAACTCGGGCGGCTCAGCGGACAGTTGGAGAAGGGTACTCCCCAGATCGAGAACTTCCTCCAGAAGACCCCGGCCAAGATGGCGGCCATCAGCCGGCTGACGTCCTACGGATCGTGGCTCAACCTCTACCTCTGCGAAGCGAAGGTCAGCGGCGTCACCCACGACGACGGCAGCAAGCCGCCGGGCGGCATCGCGATCACCCAACCGAGGTGCCTGGCATGAGAATCACCCCCATCCGGGAACGCAACCCCGTCGCCGTCGCCGTCGTCGGGCTCCTCGTCCTGACCCTGCTCGGCCTCGCCGCCTGGCGCGCCGACTCCCTGCCCTTCGTCCAGGACGGCACCTCCTACAGCGCCGACTTCACCGAATCCGCCGGGCTCACCGACGGCGACGAGGTGCGCATCGCCGGAGTGAAGGTCGGCGAGGTCACCGGCGTCTCCCTCGACGGCGCGAAGGTCCGCGTCGACTTCCGGGTGAGAGGCGCCTGGATCGGCGACTCCTCCACCGTCGGCATCGCCGTCAAGACCCTGCTCGGCGAGAAGTACCTCGCCGTCGACCCCCTCGGCGACGCCCCGCAGGACCCCGGCTCCCGCATCACCGCGAGCCGCACCACCTCCCCGTACGACGTCACCCAGGCGTTCAACGGCCTCGGCGAGACCATCGGGGAGATCGACACCGAACAGCTCGCCAAGAGCTTCGAGACGATCTCCGCCACCTTCAAGGACTCCCCGCCGCACGTCCGGAGCGCCGCGGACGGGCTCTCCGCCCTCTCCCGTACGGTCTCCGGACGCGACGCCCAGCTCGCCACCCTGCTCCGCAACAGCAAGAAGCTCACCAAGACCCTCGCCGGGAAGAAGAGCAGCTTCGAAACGCTCCTGGAGGACGGGAACCTGCTGCTCGGCGAGATCCGGGCCCGCCGCGACTCCATCCACCTGCTGCTCACCGGCACCCGCGACCTCGGTACCCAGCTCACCGGACTCGTCCGGGACAACGACAAGCAGCTCGGGCCGACGCTGGAGTCCCTCGGCCGGGTCACCGCCGTCCTGGTCAAGAACCGCAAGAGCCTCGACAAGGTCCTCGCCATGACCGGCTCCTACAGCCGGCTCGTCGGCAACACCCTCGGCAGCGGGCGCTGGTTCGACAACTACGTCTGCGGAGTCGTGCCCAAGAACTACCTCCCCGCCGGCACACCCCCGGCGACCGGCTGCATGCCTCCCCGGCAGCAAGGGGGCCGCTGACATGAGACGCATCCGCATCACCGGCATCACCGCCGGACTCGCCCTCGTCGCCGTCGCGGCCGCCACCGGCGTGAGCGCCCTGGAGGAGGACGGGAAGACCACCGTCACGGCCTACTTCGAACGCGCCACCGGTGTCTACGCCGGATCCGACCTGCGGATCCTCGGCGTCAAGGTCGGCACCGTCGCCTCCGTCGAGCCGCGCGGCGAGGAGGTGAAGGTCGTGCTGCGCCTCGACCGGGGCATCGACGTCCCCGAGGACGCCCACGCCGTCGTCGTCGCCCCCAGCCTCGTCGCCGACCGCTACGTCCAGCTCGCCCCGGCCTACGACGGCGGCCCCCGGCTCGCCGACGACGCGGTCCTGCCCGCAGCCCGCAACGCCACCCCCGTCGAGGTCGACGAGCTGTACGCCTCCATCACCGAACTCTCCACCGCCCTCGGCCCGAACGGCGCCAACGCCGACGGGGCGCTCGCCCGGCTCCTGGACACCGGGGCGAAGAACCTCGACGGCAACGGCAAGGCCATCGGGGACTCCATCGAACAGTTCGGAAAAGCTACCAAGACGCTCGACAAGTCCAGCGGCGACCTGTTCGACACCCTGGCCCACCTCCAGACCTTCACCACCATGCTCAAGAAGAACGACGGCAACGTCCGCAGTGCCGAGCAGCAGCTGAACACGGTCACCTCCTTCCTCGCCGACGACAAGAAGAACCTCAGCGCGGCCCTCAAGGAACTCGGCACCGCCCTCGGCCAGGTCAAGACGTTCATCGCCAAGAACCGAGGCGCGCTCAAGACGAACGTCGAGGCGCTGGTGCCCGTCACCCAGGCGCTCGTCGACCAGCGCGCCTCGCTCGCCGAGGCGATGGACACTCTCCCGCTCGCCGCGGGCAACGTCCTGAACGCCTACGACCCCGCCAACCGCACCCTCAACGGGCGCACCAACCTCAACGAACTGTCCATGGGGGGACCGCTCGTCGACCCCGGGGCCGCCTCCGCCGCCGGCCGGCTCACCGGCCTCGCCCCCGTCGACGCGACCCGCCGCGAGGCCCTGCCCGTCCTGCCGCTCCCGGAGGTCGGCACGGTCTACGGCACCCCCGAGAAGCAGCCCGCCAAGGAGCCCGCCAAGGAGTCCGCCAAGGAGTCCGGCAAGGAGAAGGGGGCGCGACGATGAACGACGACGACCGGCGCAGACCCGTCGTACGGGCCGCCGTCGCGGCTGTGTCCCTCCTCGCCACCGGCGCGCTGATCGCCCTGGTCGCGGTCGGCCCCGAGGTCCCCTCCTTCACCGGTATCGAGCAGATCCCGCTGCCCGGCGGCGCGGACCTCGGAGACCGGCCGTACGAGGTCACCGCCGAGTTCGGCGACGTCCTCAGCCTCGCGCCGCAGTCCTCGGTCAAGGTCAACGACGTGGCCGTGGGGCGCGTCACGAAGATCGCGCTGGCCCCGGACGGCTGGCGGGCCCGGGTCACCATGCGGGTCAACGGGAAGATCAAGCTCCCCGCGAACTCCTACGCCCGCCTCGAACAGTCCAGCCTGCTCGGCGAGAAGTTCATCCAGCTCGCCCCGCCCCCCGAGGGCACCGCACGCGGGTCGCTCGCCGCCGGCGGCCGCATCCCGCACTCCCGCACCAACCGGAACCCGGAGGTCGAAGAGGTCTTCGGGGCCCTGTCCCTGCTCCTCAACGGGGGCGGCGTCAACCAGCTCAAGACCATCACCACCGAACTCAACAAGGCGCTCGCCGGGCAGGAGCCGCAGATCCGCTCCCTGCTCAACCGGGTCGACACCCTCGTGACCAACCTGGACGGGAACAAGGGCGACATCACCAGGGCCCTGGACGGCGTCAACCGCCTCGCCGCCACGCTCGCCACCCGCAAGCAGGACGTCGGCACGGTCCTCACCGGGCTCAGCCCCGGACTCAAGGTCCTGGAGAAACAGCGCGGTTCGCTGCTGACCATGCTGCGCTCCCTCGACACCCTCTCCACCGTGGCCGTCGACACGATCAACCGGAGCAAAGCCGACATGATCGCCGACCTCAAGGCGCTCGCCCCGACCCTCAAGGCGCTCGCCGACTCCGGCCAGGACCTCCCCGACTCCCTCCAGGTGCTGCTGACCTACCCCTTCACGGACGAGGTGCTGCGCGGCGTCAAGGGCGACTACCTCAACGTCTACCTGGACGTGACGGCCCTGCCCGGTACGCAGATCATCCCCGCCCTCACCCCTGATCCTCCCGGGATTCCGCCGCTGCCCCCGGCCGAGGGCGAGGGCGCGGCGGCCCGGGGTGCGCTGCCCCTGCCGTTGCCCGCCGTGTCGGGAACGCCGAAGACCGGGGCGCCGAAGACCGGGGTGCCGAAGACTCACGCGCCCGACGCGCCGAAGCCCTCGGGGGCCTCGAACCCCGCGAAGGGGGCGACACCGTGATCACCCTCGCCATCCGGCTGAAGAACCTCGCCTTCCTCGTCATCGCCACGCTGGCCCTCGGCTACCTGGGGGTGCGGTACGCCGATCTCGGCCACTATGTCGGACTGCGCAGCTACTACACCGTCACGGTCCAACTCCCGCAGACGGGCGGCCTGTACACCCACTCCAACGTCACCTACCGGGGCGTCTCCGTGGGCCGCGTCGGCCCCATCGAGCTGACCGAGGACGGCGTCGAGGCCGAACTGCGGATCGAGAACGACGCGCCGCCGATCCCGGACAGCCTCACCGCCGTCGTCGCGAACCTGTCGGCGGTCGGCGAGCAGTACGTCGATCTGCGGCCCACCCGCAAGGAGGGGCCGTTCCTGGGCAACGGCTCGGTCATCGACGAGGCCGACACCACCATCCCCGCACCCCCCACCGACGTCCTCACCGGCGTCGACGACCTGGCGAGCAGCGTGGACCTGGAGAGCCTGCGGACCGTCGTCGAGGAGTTCGGGGCCGCCTTCGAGGGGCGGGGCGACGACCTCCAGGTCCTGCTGGACACCGGCGGCGACTTCGTCGAGGCCGCCGACAAGTCCCTGCCGGTCACCACCCGGCTGATGGCCGACGGCGAGCAAGTCCTGCGCACCCAGGCCGAACAGGGGCAGGCACTCAAGGGCTTCGCCTCGGGGGCCAAGGAACTGGCCGCCGAACTCAAGGGCTCCGACGCCGACCTGCGCCGCCTCATCGCGACCACCCCGGACGCCGCCGTCCAGATCAGCGGACTGCTGCGCGACCTGGATCCCGCCTTCGGCGTCGTCGTCGCCAACCTCCTCACCACCTCGGAGGTCGCCGTCACCCGGCAACGGGGCCTGGAGGAACTCCTCGTGAAGCTGCCGGCCGTCGCCGCCGCCGGAGCGAGCGCGGTCGACGACGACGGCGCCCGGTTCGGGATGTCCGTCACCTTCTTCGAACCGCTGCCGTGCACCGCCGGCTACGGCGGCACGGTCTACCGCAACGGCCTCAACACCTCGGACGGGCCCGCCGTGAACACCGCCGCCCGCTGCACGTCCTCACCCGGCACCGGCATCAACGTCCGGGGCAGCGCCAACGCCCCGAAGGGCGGCCCGGTGCCGAAACCGGCCGTTCCGGGCTCCATGAAGTTGCCCGGAACGGCGGACGGCGGGTCCGCGACCGCACAGCCGCCGGCCGAGGGAATGGCCGGGCTGCTGGGTCTGGGAGGCGGCTCATGACCCCCCGCACCCGACGCCGGGCCGGCTGGGCCGTCCTGCTCGTCGCCGCCCTGCTCTGCGGCCTGGGAGCCTGGTCGTACGGGCAGGCGCGCGGCGACCGCTCCCTGTCCTACGCGAAGGCCCGCGACACGGCCCTGGCCGAGGGCAGAGCCCACCTGGCGACGCTGAACAGCCTCGACGGCGAGGACGCGAAGCGGGTCGACGACGGGCTGCGGGCCTGGCTGGACTCCTCCACGGGTCCGCTGCACGACCAGCTGGCGCGGACCCGGAAAGCCGACGCGAAGTCCCTGACGGCCGCGGGCGACACGGCCCGGGGCAAGGTCACCTCGGCGGCGCTGACCGCACTGGACGAGCGCACGGGCACGGCGGAGCTGATCGCCACCGTGGACGTCGAGGTCACCCCGCGCTCCGGCGCGGCCGGCACCCAGCGCAAGCGGTTCGGGGCGACCCTCGCCCGTACGGCCGACGGCTGGAAGGTCAAGGCGCTCACAGCGATCGGAACGGGCGGCGGCCGATGAGACCGCGGGGAGGAACGGCGACGATGAAGAGCGACACGGTCCTTGATCCCGACGTGGACCAGGAAGCGGGAACGGAGACGGCGGACCCGGGCGGTGCGGCGGAGGTACACCTCCGCCGGTGGCCACGCGTCCTCGGCGCACTCCTGACGGTCGCCCTGATCGCCACGGGCGGCGCCCTGTACGCCGAGGGACGCCACCTGCGGGACACCCCGGCCACGGCGAACCTCGCGCTCACCGACGCGGAGGCGACCGCCCGCGTCACCGGTGACGTCAGCAGCGCGCTCGGGAAGATCTTCTCGTACGGCCCCGGGGCCACCACCGTCACCAGGGCGGCGGCGGAAGAGGTCCTGGCGGGCAAGGCGCTCCAGCAGTACGCGACGCTGTTCGGCCAGGTCGAGCGGCAGGCCGCCGACCAGAAGCTGACGCTCACCACCGAGGTCGTCCGGGCCGGGGTGACCCGGCTGACCGGCGACAGCGCCCACCTCCTGGTCTTCCTCGACCAGGTCTACGAGCGCCGGGGCCGCGCCCCCACCACCGCCTCCGCTCAGCTCACGGTGACCGCCGAGCTGCGCGACGGACGCTGGTGGATCGTCGAGATCGGCTCCACATGACGGCGGGCCGGAGGCGATGGCGCACCGGTCCGGTTCGGCAGGCAGGGGAGAGGCAGCACATGGCACGGCAGCGGACGGCACAGCGGGCCCCAGCAGGGCAGGAACCGGCACAGGAGAGCCCCGCGCCGGCGGGGACGGAACGGGCGCAGACGGTACGGGCGGGGGCGCGGAACCCGTTGGTGATCGCCGCACTGGCCCTGGCGGTCTGCGCGGCCGGAGCGGCGGCCTGGGGTGGCTGGCTGCGCTACGAGGCCACCCACGACGACGCGGCGTCGTTCGCGCAGGCCCGGGACGACGCCCTGGCGGCGGGCGAGCAGGCGGTGCAGAACATGAACACCCTGGACCACCGCTCCCTGGAGAAGGGGCTCGACACCTGGGAGCAGTCCACCACGGGCGATCTGCACAGCCAACTCGTCGACGGGCGTGACGCGTTCGCCGAGCAGATCGCCGCCGCCAAGACAGTGAGCACCGCGAAGGTCCTCTCCGGCGCGGTGACCGAACTGGACCAACGGGCGGGACGGGCCGGGGTGATGGTGGCGCTACGGGTCACCGTGACCGCGCCGGAGGGCGAACCGGCCGTGAAGGAGAGCCGGTTGCTCGGGAGCCTCACCCGCACCCCGGACGGGTGGAAGCTCAGCGCGCTCGGCCAGGCGCCCGTCGGCGGCACGGGCGGCTGACCTCGCCCCCCATCCGCCCGCACTCGCCTGCCCCACGCGCCCCGGAGAGGACCCCGCCCATGTCGACGACCCGTCACCTCGTGAACCGCCGCCGCAGACTGGCCACGGCACCACCGCGCACACCGGGGGCCGAGACCGACCCGGCACCCGAACAGACCACCGCCACCACCGCTGCCGAACCGCCGCGGACAGCGGAGAGCACCGCCACCGATCTCATTACCGACCCCGACCCCGACGCCACCGCAGGGTCCGACGCCGCTCCCGATGCCCCGGCGGACGCCCCCCGTGCCACGGCGTCCCGCCTGCGCGTCGGACTCCCCGCCGCGCTCTGCGCCCTCACCGTCCTCCTCGGAGCCTTCGCCGCCTGGGCGTTCACCTCGGCGGACAGCCTCCGCGACGAGCCGGCCCGGCAGAACACCGCGCTCACCGACATCGGCCGGACCAGTGAGGTGAAGGGCCGGATCAGCGAGGCGGTCGGCGCGGTGTTCAGTTACGACTACGCCTCGCCCGCCCGGTCCGACCGCGCCGCGAGCACCTATCTGACCGGCCGGGCCGTGCGACAGCACAAGGACATGCTCGCCGACGTACGGGAACAGGCCCCGAAGCAGAAGCTCGTCCTCACCACCACCGTGACCGAGAGCGGGGTCGAGTTCCTCGACGGCGACCGCGCCCGGCTGCTGATCTTCGCCGACCAGAGCAACACCCGTACCGGCAAGGACGAGGAGACGACGTACGCGGCGGCCATGTTCGCCGTGGACGCCGTCCGCCGCGGGGACACCTGGCTGATCGCCGCCATCGACACGTTCACCCGCTGAGCCCCGGAGAGGGAGTGGAGTCCAGATGAGCTTCAACCGCACCGTGCGCCGACGGCTCGGCACCACGGCCACCGCGGTCGCCGCGATGACCGCGCTCACCGCCTCCCAGGCCCCGGGGGTCGCGCTGCCCGAGCCCCGGCAGGGGAAGGCGGCGGCCTCGGACGACGTCGTGTGGAGCGAGGTGCCGGGCGACGACGTCTACCACACCGAGTTGCCTCCGCTGCGGTCCCCGAAGCCGCCCGCTCCCCCGAAGCCCGGGACGAAGCCCGATCCGCTCGTGGCCCGCGCCTGGTCCCAGGCGGGCATCCCGGCGACCGTGCTGGCCGCCTACCGCAAGGCCGAGAGCACGCTGCGCCGCGGTGACCCGGGCTGCGGGCTGCCGTGGCAGCTGCTCGCGGCGATCGGCAAGGTCGAGTCGGGCCAGGCGTCCGGCGGCAGGGTCGACGCCCGGGGCACGACGCTCACCCCGATCCTCGGCCCCGCGCTCGACGGCAACGGCTTCGCCCTGATCCGGGACACCGACGACGGGGCGTACGACGGCGACCGCGCCTACGACCGGGCCGTCGGGCCCATGCAGTTCATCCCCTCGACGTGGGCGGCCTGGGGAGCCGACGGAAACGGCGACGGCCGCCGGGACCCGGACAACATCTACGACGCGGCGCTCGCCGCCGGGCGCTACCTCTGTGCCGGGTCCCGCGATCTGACCCGCCGCGCCGACCTGGACCGGGCGATCCTCAGCTACAACCGGTCCGACACGTATCTGCGGACCGTGCTGTCCTGGCTGGAGTTCTACCGCGGCGGAAGCCATCCGGTCGCCGACGGCCGGGGCGTCCTCCCGGCCGGCCCCGGCCCCGGCGGGGAGACCCCGCCCAAGGCGCCGGTCGGCGGACCCGGCGCGCCGGAACGTCCCGGCAGGGGCGACGGAGGCGTCGTCGTCGGCCCGCAGCCCACCCGGCCGCCGAGTCCCACGCCCACTCCCCGCCCCACGGGCCCCGGCTCACCGACCCCGAGCCCCGACCCGACGGACCCCGGCCCCACCGATCCAGGCCCGAGCCCCAGCCCCGACCCGACCGGCCCGACCGACCCGGGCCCCACCGATCCGGGCCCGAGTCCCACCCCTGGCCCGACGGACCCCGGGCCCACCCCCTCGCCCGACCCCGGCGAGACCGGCCCGGGCTGCCCCGACGCCACCCCGTCACCGTCCCCGTCCGAACCTTCGCCGGCCGAGCCGGCCCCGGCAGGGGCGCACGGTTCCGCCGACCCCTGCGAACCGTAGGGGAACCCGGGCTCCTGACCCGGACCAACCCGGTAGGGCCTTCGTACGGGGAGACTCCCCGTCCCCGCCTCCGCCGTGGCGGGGACGGGGATCACTCCCGTCGGGGATGGTCGCCCGGCCCGTGGGCCCTGCCGGTCAGGGGGGTGGGCGAGAGATCCGTCCGTTCCTCACCCGGCTCCAACAAGGTGTCCGCGGGACCGACGATGAGCGGATCAGGCGCACCCACCGCCTTCTCATCCTTGCTGTCGTAGTCGAAACGCCACAGAAGGCTGCGCATCGCCTCCAGTCGGCCGCGCTTCTTGTCGTTGTTCTTGACCACGGTCCACGGCGCGCTCTCGGTGTCCGTGGCCCGGAACATCTCGACCTTCGCGGTGGTGTACTCGTCCCAGAGGTCCAAGGAGGCCACGTCGGTCGGCGACAGCTTCCACTGGCGTACCGGGTCGACCTGCCGGATCGCGAAGCGGGTCCGCTGCTCGGCGCGGGAGACCGAGAACCAGAACTTCACCAGCAGGACACCGTCATCCACCAGCATCCGTTCGAACTGCGGGGCCTGCTTCAGGAAGTGCTCGTACTGCCGCGGTGTGCAGAAGTCCATCACGCGCTCCACCCCGGCCCGGTTGTACCAGGAGCGGTCGAAGAAGACGATCTCGCCGGCGGTCGGAAGATGCGCCACATACCGCTGGAAGTACCACTGCCCGCTCTCCCGTTCGGTGGGCTTCTCCAGGGCGACCACGCGCGCCCCACGCGGGTTGAGCCGCTCGGTGAACCGCTGGATCGTCCCGCCCTTGCCCGCCGCGTCGCGGCCCTCGCACAGGACCACCAGCCGCTGCCCGCTCTCGCGGACCCACCGCTGGAGCTTCAGCAGCTCGATCTGGAGGAACCGTTTCTCCTTTTCGTACTCCCTGCGGCGCACCCGCCGGTCGTACGGGTAGTTCTCCCGCCACGTCTCGAGAGGACGGCCCTGCTCGTCGAGGAGCACGGGCTGCTCGGGGCGCCGGCCGTCGACGGTCAGCCCCTTCAGCAGCTCCGCGGGGTCGGTGTTCCGGCCGTCGTCGGTCATGGTCGTGTTCCCCGTTCGCTTCGCATGGTCCGGTGCGGCGGGAGAGGGCCCACCCGCCGCGGATGAGCCCTCTCCCGCACGAGCGTGTTCCCCGACAGCCGCCGGGCATGTCCGAGCAGGCGCGGTGGCCGGGGTCAGCCGCCCGACAGCACCTCGGACAGGTCGAAGGAGACGACCTCCTCCAACTGCGCGTACGTACAGCCGGCGGGGGACCGGTCCGGCCGCCACCGGCGGAACTGGGTGGTGTGCCGGAACCGGTCGCCCTCCATGTGGTCGTAGGCCACCTCGCACACCCGCTCCGGGCGCAGCGGCACCCAGGACTGGTCCTTCTTGCCCGACCAGCGGTTCTGCGTCCCCGGCAGCCGGGACTGCTCGTGCGCCGCCGCGTCCGCCCAGGCGCCCCACGGATGCTCGGCGAACCCGACGCGCAACGGGGCGAGTTCCTCGGCCAGCTCGGCGCGGCGCTTCATCGGGAAGGCCGCGCAGACCCCGACGTGGTGGAGCACACCGTCGGCGTCGTACAGGCCGAGCAGGAGCGAGCCGACCACCGGGCCGCTCTTGTGCTCGCGATAGCCCGCCACCACGACGTCGGCGGTTCGCTCGTGCTTGATCTTGTACATCGCCCGGGCGTCCGGCCGGTAGGGGAGATCGAGCGGTTTCGCCACGATCCCGTCGAGCCCGGCCCCTTCGTACCGTTCGAACCACTCCCGGGCGACCTCGATGTCCGTGGTGGCCGGGGCGAGGAAGACGGGCGCGGACGCTTCCGAGAGCGCGGCCCTCAGCACCTCCCGCCGGTCCGCCTGCCGGGTGGGGAGGAGGGAGGTGTCGTCGACGGCGAGGACGTCGAAGGCGATCAGGCTCGCCGGGGTCTGCTCGGCGAGCAGCCGCACCCGGGAGTCCGCCGGGTGGATGCGCTCGCTGAGCCGGTCGAAGTCGAGCCGCCCCTCGTGGGCGATGACGATCTCCCCGTCGATCACACAGCGCGGCGGGAGGTTCTCCCGTACGACGTCGACCAGGTCGGGGAAGTAGCGGGTCAGGGACTTGCCCGTGCGGCTGCCGATCTCCACCTCGTCCCCGTCCCGGTACACGATCGCCCGGAAGCCGTCCCACTTCGCCTCGTAGCTCATGCCCGGCGGGATCTTGGAGACCGACTTGGCGAGCATCGGCTTCACGGGCGGCATCACCGGCAGGTCCATGCGCCGATTCTGGACCGCGGCCCCGCCCGTGTCTCCCGATGTGCGGCATATGTGCGACCGGCCTACGGTGGCCGTCATGGGAGCAGCGGTGGAGCTGGACGCGGGCGGACGGGCCGTGAGGCTGTCCAACCCGGACAAGGTGTACTTCCCGGAGAAGGGCTACACCAAGAGGGACGTGGCCGAGTACTTCCTGGCGGTGGGGCCCGGGATCACCCGGGCCCTCAACCGTCGGCCGACCACGCTCCAGCGCTTCGTCGACGGGGTGGAGGGCGACTTCTTCTACCAGAAACGCGCCCCGAAGAACCTCCCCGAGTGGATCCCCACCGCCCGCATCGCCTTCCCCAGCGGCCGGCCCGCCGACGAGATCTGCCCCACCGAGCTCGCCGCCGTCATCTGGGCCGCCAACCTCGGCACCCTCACCTTCCACCCCTGGCCCGTCCGCGCCGGGGACACCGACCACCCGGACGAACTCCGCATCGACCTGGACCCGCAGCCCGGCACCGACTACGCCGACGCCGTCACCGCCGCCCATGAGCTGCGCTCCGTCCTGGAGGACCACGGCGTACGCGGCCGGCCCAAGACCTCCGGCGGCCGGGGCATCCACGTCTTCGTGCCCATCGAGCCCGCCTGGACCTTCACCGAGGTACGGCGTGCCACCATCGCCGTCGGGCGTGAGCTGGAGCGGCGGATGCCCGAGCGGGTGACGACCGCCTGGTGGAAGGAGGAGCGCGGCGAGCGGATCTTCGTCGACTTCAACCAGACCGCCCGCGACCGCACCATCGCCTCCGCCTACTCCGTACGCCCCTTCCCGCACGCCCCGGTCTCCGCGCCGCTGCGCTGGGAGGAGATCGACGACGCCGAACCGCGCGACTTCGACATCGTCACGCTCCCGGCGCGCTACGCCGAACTCGGCGACGTCCACGCCGACATGGACCAAGAGGCCTTCCGGCTCGACGCCCTGCTGGAGCTGGCCGACCGGGACGAGAAGGAACGCGGGCTCGGCGACATGCCCTATCCGCCGGAGTATCCGAAGATGCCCGGCGAACCCAAGCGCGTCCAGCCCAGCCGTGCCCGCCACGACGAGGACGGTGACGACCGCGGCGGCGACGGCGGGTCGGCGTGAGCGGGAGCGGCGACCGGCACGGTGCGCACGGGCGGCCGCTCACCCTCCGCGAGCGCTGGGAGGCGTACAAGAACAGCCCGTTCCTTCCCGCGACCGTCCTCGTCCTGATCGTCGCCGCCGCGGCCGGTCTCTTCGCCGGCTCCTACACGTACGCGATGGCCGACCCCACCCCGCACCGCATCCCCGCCGCCCTGGTCACCCGGCCGGAGGCGGCGCGCGGCGAGGCGTTCGTCGCGGGTATGGAGAAGGCCCTCGACGCCTCTCTCGAACTGCGCGACTACCCGGACGTCGCCGACGCCCGCCGTGCCCTCGACGAGCAGAAGGTCTTCGCCATCGTGCGCGCGGCCGACGGGGGAGTGGCGCTCGACGTGGCCGGAGCCTCCGGAGCGTCCGTGGCCGAGCTGCTCGGCAAGGCGGGCCTGGAGGTGGGCGAGGCCACCGGGGCCGAGGTCACGGTCCGGGACATCAAGCCGCTCCAGCGGGGCGACCCGCGCGGACTCGCCCTGTTCTACATCTCGCTGGCCGCCGTGATCATGGGTTTCCTCGGCGCGATCCAGCTCAGCGTGCACGCCCACGGCCTGAACCCGGCCGAGCGGATCGCCTTCACCGTCGCCTACGCCCTGCTCGGCGGGTTCGCCATCGCGGCGGCTGTGGACTGGTGGCTCGGGGCGGTGGACCTGCCGTTCGTCCAGTCCTGGCTGATCCTCGCGTTCACGATGTTCACCTCCGGCATGGTCTTCACCATGTTCAACACGTTGATGGGCCGCTGGGCGATGATCCCCACCTGGGGCGTCATGGTGCTGCTCGGCAACCCGTCCTCAGGCGGCGCGGTGTCCTGGCCGCTGCTGCCCTCGGCGCTCGGGCACATCGGCCGCTGGCTGCCGCCGGGTGCCTCCGTCAACGCCCAGCACACCGCCGTCTACTACCAGGGCCACCAGTTCGTCTTCCCGTACCTGGTCCTCGCCGGCTGGGCGCTGGTCTCCTGCACGGTGTTCTGGGTGTGGCGCCACCGGCACCCCGGTGGCCGCGCCCGCACGCCGGAGCATGCGGACGCGGCCACCTGAGCGGGCCCCGCGGTCTACAGCTCCTTGATGCGGATGTCGCGGTACGAGATGACGTCGGTGACGCCGTGCACCTGGAGCCCGATGTAACCGGAGGCGAACCGCCGGCCGTCGGTGCCCGGGTCGTCGCCCCGCGGCGGCTCGAAGAGCTGACCACCGGTGTTGTCGAACTCGTTGATCAGGACACCGTTGCGGTAGATCTCGTAGTGCTGGTCCACCACCTTGATCTCGTAGTCGTTCCAGGTGCCCTTCGGCGTCACGCCGGCGCCGCCGAGCCCCACCCGGTCGAAGCCGTACACCGAACCGGTCTTGTACATGTCGCCGTCCGGCCGGTCGTTGACCTGGATCTCATGGCCGTACTTGATGGCGACCCACTCCGGACGCGACTCCTCCGGGTGGTCGTGGACGTTCGGGAAGCGGACGAAGACCCCGCCGTTGGCGTTGCCGCTGCCGGGGGCGTCGTCCCGCCACTGGAGCTTGAGCGAGTAGTCGCCGTAGGCCCGGTTCGGCAGCCACAGCATGCCCATCCCGCCCACCGTGGTGGAGCTGGTGATGGAGCCCTCCTCCTCGTTCAGCTCGAACTTGCCGCCACCCACGTGGCTCCACTTGGCGAGCGAGGCCGCCGTGCCGTCGAAGAGCTTGGTGTAGCCCTCGACCTGGCCCGGCTTCCCGATGCCCGACTGCTTGGCGGCCTGGTTGATCGCCCTGCGCTCGCGCAGGTCGATGACGCCGTCGGTCTTCAGCCTGTCGAGCACCGTCGTCACGTGCTTGAGGAACAGGGCGTGGGAGGACCAGTCCTTCTCGTCCTCGATCAGCTCGTTGATCGTGCAGCGGTTACGGGTGATCCGGTTCGGCACGCCCGTGTCGATGGTGCCGACGAAGACGGTGTGCCGCTCGTCGAACTCCGCGCAGTTCGGCGCGGGAACCCCGCCGCTCTGGGCGATGGTGAACGACACCTTCTTCGCCTCGGAGGTGTTGCCCGCCTTGTCCGTCGCCCGGTGGGCGATGGAGTGGTAACCGACCCGGTCGACGATCACCGGGGTGGTGTACGCCAGGTAGGGGCCGCCGTCGAGGGAGTACTCGACCTTGTCCACGCCCGAGTCGTCGTCGGTCGCCGAGACGGTGGCCCTGGCGCTGGTGATGAACGCGCCGTCGCTGTTCTTGTCGCCCTCGACCTTCACCGAGGTCTCCGGAGCCGTCAGGTCGTTGGAGGGCGGCTCGACCACGCTGAAGTCGACGGATTTCTCCGCCGCCACGTTGCCCGACCGGTCGGTGGCCCGGTAGCGGACCTGGTGCTCGCCCAGCTCGTGGACCATCACCGGTGCGGTGTACGGCTGCCACGCGCCGGCCGCGCCGAGCGCGTACTCGATGGTGTTGACGCCGGACCCGGTGTCGGACGCGGTCACGGTGACCGTGGCCATCCCCAGGTACGCGCCCGCGTCGTCCTTCTCGCCCGAGACGGTCGCCGAGGTCTCCGGCGGCGTCTTGTCGTCGGTCGGCGGCGCGGCGACCGCGAAGTCGACGGACTTCTCCGCCGCCACGTTGCCCGCCTTGTCGGTGGCCCGGTAGCGGACCGTGTGGTCGCCGACCTCGTTCACCACGACGGGCGCGGTGTAGGGCTGCCACGCGCCGTCCGCCCCGAGGGCGAACTCGACGGTGTCGACGCCGGAGCCCGCGTCGGTGGCCTCGATGCCGACCGTGGCCTGGCCGATGTAGGCGCCGTCACCGTTCTGGTCGCCGTCGACCTTCGCCGAGGTCGCGGGGGCCTCGGTGTCCTCGCCGCTGCCCTCGGTGACGGTCAGGATGCCCTGCATCATGCCGTGGCCGGGGATCGTGCAGTGGTAGAAGTACCGGCCGGGCGACAGCGTGACCTCCACGCTGTGCTTGCCGCCCTCGGCGTCGCCCGGGTTGGCCAGGATGTTCAGCTGGACGTCGTTGTTGAACTCCGGGTCCGACACGCCGAACGTCAGCGTGTGCGGCATGCTCGTCGTGTTCCCGGTGGCCGTGCTGTTCTCGAAGACGATGGTCGCCCTGCCGGCCACCGCCGTCTTCGGCGCGGACAGATAGCGGTCGATCGGGTCGCCCGCGGTCCAGGTCAGGACCTGGTCGGCGGCGGCCGCCGGGGGAGCGTCGTCCCCCTTGCCGTACGCGGCCGTCGAGGTCAGTCCGAGGACCATCAGGAGGGAGGCCAGCAGGGCCACCCAGAAACTCGGCGGACGGTGCCGCCCGCGTGTCAGGAGCGAGTGGTGTCTCACTTCGCCGCCGCCTTTCCGACGAGATCCTTGGCGGCCGGGGTCGCGGCGCCGCCCTTGTACGTCACGCGCCACAGCGCGGACTTGGGGTCGGAGGTGAAGAAGCCGCGCCCGTAGTCCAGGACGTACAGCGAGCCGTCCGGCGCGAACTTCCAGTCCATCAGGTTGCGGATGCCGTCCGCCCCGACCGGGATGATCTTCTTCAACGACTCGGCGTGCGTGGGTAGTCCGCCCTTGCCGACCGTCCTCGGGTCGGTGAGCACGGCGTGCCGGGGCTGGGTGTCGTCGTAGAAGTCGCCGACGAACCACTTGCCGTCCCAGTAGGCGGGCCACTTGGCGGTGGACTCGCTCTGGGCGTCGTAGCGGTAGACCGGGCCGTTCATCGTGGCCTGCCCGCCGCCCTTGAGCCAGGGGAGCAGTTCCTTGCCCTCGTCCGCCTTGTAGCTCGGTACGCCGTTCTCGTCGCGCGGGTAGTCGACCCCGCCGCCCTGCGGGGAGTACCAGATGGTGTTCGGGGTCACCGGCGGGATCTTCACCAGGCCGTCGTTGTGCGGCGACTCGTTCTTCGGGGCGTCGCAGTCGTACCAGCCCAGCGGCTTGCTCGGGTCGGGCAGATTCCGGTCCCGGTAGGGCTGGTTGTTGCCCATGCAGTACGGCCAGCCGTGGTTGCCCGCCTTGGTGATCGCGGCGAACGTGTCGTACTTCGCCGGGCCCCAGGTGGTGGACGGGGCGCCCGCGTCGGGGCCGACCCAGCCCGCGTACAGGGTGTCCGTCGAGGCGTCGATCGAGATCCGGGCCGGGTTGCGCACGCCCATCACGTAGATCTCGCCGCGGGTCTTCCCACCGCCCTCGTCCGGCTCCTCGCCGGTGAAGAGGTTGCCGGACGGCAGGGTGTACGTGCCGTCGTCCTCCGGGTGGATCCGCAGGATCTTCCCGTTGAGGTTGTTGGTGTTGCCCGCAGTGCGCCGCGCGTCGGCGAAGCCGACGCCCTTGTAGTTCGGCTCCGGGTTGTTGCCGGAGTAACCACCGCTGAAACCGGAGGAGTTGTTGTCACCGGTCGCGATGTACAGGTTGTCCTTCGAGTCCCACGCCAGGCCGCCGCCCGCGTGGCAGCAGCTGTTGATCTGCACCGGCCAGCCGAGCAGCACCTTCTCCGAGGCCAGGTCCAGCTTGTTGGTCGCGGAGTCGAAGGTGAAGCGGGAGACCTGACGGGTCGCCATGCGCTTGTCGCGGTCGATCTTCGCGTGCGGGGTGTAGTGCAGATACACCCACCCGTTGGACGCGAAGTCCGGGTCCAGCTCGATGCCGAGCAACCCCTCCTCGACCTTGACCAGTTCGTCGCCGCCGCCCTTGTTGCCGAAGACGTCCAGCGCACCCGCCAGGGTGACCTTCTTCGTCTTCGGGTCGTAGACGTGGATCTCGCCCTTGCCCTTGCCGATGTTCGGGTCGTTCCAGTCGATGACGACCGGGACGGAGCTGTCGGCCCCGCCGCGCCCGATGTAGAAGACCCGGCCGTCCGGTGCGGTCACCAGGCCGTGCGGCTCGCCGATCTGGTCGTTCTGGCCCGGCTGGTTGGGCTGGGTGACGCGCTCGGCGGTGTAGTTGGAGGTGATCGTCGCCTTGCAGTCGGCCTGCGAGGTCCGGTTCGTCCAGGCGAGGGCGCCGCGCAGATGGTCGCGGAAGTCGGTCTCCGCGAAGCTGTTCGCCGTACCGCCCATGGCCGTGTAGAAGGACCGGCCGCCGTCGTAGTCGCGGCACCAGGAGACCGGGTGGTCCCAGCCGTTGGCGCTCGCGCCCGGCTTGTACGTCAACTCCCGCACCCGCGCCACGGTGTGTACCTCACCGGACGGGTTCTTCGTCCAGTTCAGCCACTTGTCGGGGCGCTTCCACTCCAACGGCAGGTTCTTGGTGGCCGGGTGGACCCGGTCGCCGATCTCCACGGTGGCCCGCTGCGTGGAAGCCGGGCTGTTCGCCGCGGGGCGCGCTCCGACCAGACCGGTGAACCAGTCCGAGTACGGTTCGGTCCGCGCCGCGTCATGGATGCCGAGGAAGCCGCCGCCCGCCTCCATGTAGGCCTCCAGGCCCGCTTCCTGCTCCGGGTCGAGGACGTCGCCCCCGCCGGTCAGGAAGACGACGGCGTGGAACGAGCCGAGCCGCTTGCCGTTGGTGAAGACCCTTGGGTCGGCCGTGGCCACGGTGGCGAACCGTCCGGCCTCCGGGCCGCTCAGCCCGATCTTCTCGATCGCCGCGATACCGGCGTCCGTGTACGGTGCCTCGTCGCCGGCCGAGGCGTGGAAGACCAGCACCTTGACCTGCTTGGCGGAACCGGGCGGAGTCGGCAAGGACAACGTTGTCGCCATCTTCTCCACCAGAGCCCGGTCCGGCGACTGGTCCGCGCTGGCCGGGCCGCCGCCGCCCAGCATGGACACGGTCAGTGCGCCGGCCGCCACGGCCGCCGCGAGGCCGCGTCGTGATCTGGACCGGTGATGTGATGCGCGCTGCATGTGGTCACCCACCCCTCTGTGGTCACTGCACCTCTCGGTGACTGTGGCTTGCTCACTCTTCGTCAGTGCCTCTTGATTCACTGTGACAGCGCACGAAGCTAGACCTCTTTTCGCGGTACGCCAATAGGTATGGCAGCAATCGTGTGAACTTTGTCCTGGGTGTGGATAAACGGGGATGCCCCGGCTACGGTGTGGCCCGTTCCGGCCGTTCTTGTGGGCCGCTTCACCGGTTTCCTTATCGCAGTGGGGAGTTCGACATGGACCGAAGGACCTTCAGCCGACGGATGCTGGTCGGTGGTGCGGCCGCGGCCGCGACGGGCGTGACATCGTTGTCGCTCGGAGCGGTGGAGGCGAGCTCGGCCGAGAATCCGCCCCGTACGGCCCCGGCCGGCGGGGTGGTGCGACGGCTGAGGATGTACGCCGAGAAGTTGCCGAACGGCGAGCTGGGCTACGGCTTCGAGAAGGGCAAGGCCTCGATCCCAGGCCCTCTCATCGAGCTGAACGAGGGCGACACGGTCCACATCGAGTTCGAGAACCTCACCGACGTCGACGCCAGCCTCCACGTCCACGGCGTCGACTACGACATCGCCAACGACGGCACCCGGATGAACAAGAGCCACGTCGAGCCCGGCGGCACCCGTACGTACACCTGGCGCACCCACGCCCCGCGCCTCCGCAAGGACGGCACCTACGAGCCGGGCAGCGCGGGCTACTGGCACTACCACGACCACGTCGTCGGCACGGACCACGGCACCGGCGGCATCCGCAAGGGGCTGTACGGGCCGGTCGTCGTGCGCCGCAAGGGCGACATCCTGCCCGACCAGACCTGCACGGTCGTCTTCAACGACATGATGATCAACAACAAGACGGCCCACAACAGCGTCAACTTCGAGGCCACGGTGGGTGACCGGCTCGAATTCGTGATGATCACGCACGGTGAGTACTACCACACCTTCCATATCCACGGTCACCGCTGGGCGGACAACCGGACCGGCATCCTCACCGGCCCCGACGACCCGAGCCGGGTCATCGACAACAAGATCTGCGGCCCCGCGGACTCCTTCGGCCTCCAGATCATCGCGGGCGAACGTGTGGGCGCGGGCGCGTGGATGTACCACTGCCATGTCCAGAGCCACTCCGACATGGGGATGGCCGGGCTCCTGCTGATCAAGAAGCCCGACGGCACCATTCCGGGGTACGAACCCCACCACGCGGCGGGCGGCACCGAGAAGAAGGCCGAGGGGAAGAGCGGCACGCAGAGCGCCGAGGAGAAGGCCGGGAAGGGCGCCGGGGAGCACCAGCACTGACCCCGCCCGTGCCCCGCCTGTCACGGGGCCCGCGGAGGGGCGGGCCCTGTCACGGTGGCGGGTCGGACCTGGCCACGGACGGCGGGCGGCCCCGGTCACGGCGGTGGGCCGGACCTGGTCAGGGACGGCGGGCGGCCCCGGTCACGGACGGCGGGCGTCGTCCGCGAGCCGCCGCTGCTCCTCCTCGACGATGCGCCGGGCCAGTTCGGCGTCGGAGACGTCCACCGCGTCCGGGGTGGTCTCCGCGAGATCGCTGCGCCGGGCGTACGCGTCGAAGAGCCGGTCCTTGCGGGCCAGCAGCTCCACCAGGCGCTGGTCGACGCTGTCCGTGGCCAGCAGCCGGTGCACCTGGACCGTGCGCACCTGGCCCATCCGGTGCGCGCGGGCCACGGCCTGGTGCTCCAGCGTGGGTTTGATCTGCGGCTCGCACAGGATCACCACGGAGGCGGCCTGCATGTTCAGACCGGTGCCCCCGGCCTGGATCTGGCTCAGCAGCACCGCGTGCCCGTCCACGGCGGAGAAGGCGTCGACGAGCTCCTGCCGCCGGGCCGGCGGCACGCTCCCGGAGAGCGGCCCGAAGGCGTCCGGGCCCAGGGCTTCGCCGACGGTCGCGAGGACCTCGCGGAAGTAGGAGAAGACGACCACCTTCAGGCCGGTCTCCCGCGCCTCGTCGACCAGTTCGCGCAGCCGCTCCAGCTTTGCGGACGCCTCGGGCGCGGCATAGGCGGCCCGGCGCATCCGCATGAACCGCCCCGAGGCGACCGCCTCCCGGTAGGCGTTCCGGTCCTCGGCGCCGAACTCCTCCCACTCGTCCACGTGGACCAGCGCCGGAAGTTCGGCCAGCACGTCGACCTGGTTGCGGCGCAGATAGGCGGGGGCGACGGCGCGGCGGAAGGCCCGCGAACCGGCCGCGCCGTGCGTACCGCTGACCGACGGCGCGAGTTCGGGGCGGAGCTGGCGCACGAGGCTGCGGAACTCCTCGACCCGGTTCTCCATCGGGGTGCCCGTGAGGAACAGCACCCGCTCCACGTGCTCCGCCCATCCGGCGACCGCCCGCGACCGCCGGGCCGCGGGGTTCTTCACGAAGTGGGCCTCGTCCACGACCAGCATCCCGGGCCGCACCGAGGCCGCCGCCCCGGGCAGCAGATGCAGCGCGTCGAACGTGGTCACCGCCACCCCGCCGTTCTCCCGCCAGTCCGCGAACGCCTCGGTCCGCTCCGCACCGTGCACCGGCACGGCCCGCAGGGTGGAGCGGGCCCGGATCTCCCGCGTCCAGTTGATCAGCACGCTCGCCGGGCAGACCACAAGGAAGTGGCTCTCGCCGTGTGCGGTGAGATGGGCGAGCGCCGCGATGGCCTGCACGGTCTTGCCGAGCCCCATCTCGTCCCCGATGACGACCCGTTTCTGCGCCAGCGCGAAGCGCGCCCCGAACGCCTGGTAGCCGCGCAGGGACACCCGCAGATGCGTGTCGTCCAGGCGCAGCGCGCGTACCCGGTCCGCGATCCCGGCGGGCAGGAACCCTTCGGCGGCGTCCCGGTCCGGGCCGCTGCCGGACAGCTCGGCGAGCAGGCTGTAGTACTCGGCGGACCGCAGCTCGAAGTCCACCCAGGCCTCGGCGGGCGACGCCGGTGACCGCAGCAGGTCGGCCGACGCCTGGGCGAAGAGCACCGGCAGCTCCCGCTCCACGGCGTTCGCCACGGCCGCGTGCACCGCACCGACGGCCTCGCGCGCCCGCGCCCGCGCCTGACGCCCCGTGAACAGCATCCGCAGCCGGCTCCCGGCCGGTGCGGCCGCCGCCACCGGGGGGCCGAGCCGCTCGGCGAGCCGGCGGGCCGCGTCCACCGCCCGCCGCACGTCCGTACCGGCCTCGGCCAGCCGGTGCAGGGCGACGACCAGTGCGGTGCTGGTGTCGTCCGGGGCGTCCACGTCGATCCGCACCGAGACGGTGTCCCGCACGGCGTGGGCGAGCTGCGCGGCGGCGGCCAGCGCCTGATCGGCGGTGTGCGCACCGACGCCGGGGAGCTGCCGGAGCTCGTACCGGTCCGTGCCGTGGACCTGCCCGACCGTGCCGAACCCGGCCTGCTCCAGCGCCCCGAGCCGCAGCCGCCCCTCGGTGACGTCCTTGAGCCGGGACACGGGGATGGCGGCCAGCTCCCGGCCCACCAGGGAGTCGAGCAGCGGATCGAGCACGGAACGTACGGCGTCCACCGCGCCCTTCCGGTCCGCCGGCACGGCACGGGCGCTCTCCAGGAGCCGCTCCGCCCGCGCGAGCAGCTCCCGGACCGCGCCGCCCGTCGGCACCGGGCTCGCGGCGGCCCCGTGCGCGCGTGTCCCGAGGGCCGTGCCGCCCGCCGCCCCGCTCTGCCTCATATGCGTCCTTCTGTTCCCGGAGCGAGTGCCTCACCGCTCCGGGACCGGTGTCTCACCGCCCCGGGACCCGCTCCGTCGGCTCTCCCGCCATCGTGCCACGCACCGCCGACAGGCCCGGGCGTGCACTGCCGCCGCCCGCCCCCGGCCGTCGCGGGACGCTTCGGGCGGCAGGGCGCTGACGTACGGCGCCGAACGACCACCGCGCGACGGCCGGGCGACGCGCCGGTCCAACGCTTCGCCCCGGCCCCCGGTGCTGTCTACGCTGAGCCGCGTGACAGAAGCGATCACCGTCGGCCCCGGCTCCCACCGGGCCGCCCGGACTGCGGTCGTCGGTGCCCGGTGCAAGACTCGGAACGAGAGGAACCACCTGGCAGCACCGGACGAGCCAGACCACCCGGACCGACTGAGGAGCACGCCATGATCAGCCCCACCTTCCTCGACGGAGCGCCCAACTGGGTCGATCTCGGCACGCCCGACCTCGACGGGGCCACCGCCTTCTACCGGGAGCTGTTCGGGTGGGGTCTGGTCCCCGGCGGCCCCGAGGTCGGTGGCTACGGAATGCTCACCCTGGACGGCCGTTACGTCGGCGGTGTGATGACGGTGTCGGAGGAGGAATCGCCCAGCGCCTGGTCGGTCTCCTTCCAGTCGCCCGACATCGCCGCCACCGCCGCGGCGGTGGAGCGGGCGGGCGGCGCCGCCGCCTTCGAGCCGATGGACGTCCTGGACCTCGGCAGCATGGGCGGCTTCACGGATCCGGCCGGGGCGTATTTCGGCGCCTGGCAGCCGAAGGAGCACTCCGGCTTCGGCGTCGCCCAGGAGCCCGGCTCGTTCCTCTGGGCCGAGCTGTACACCTCCGACGTCCCGGCGGCGGCCGCCTTCTTCGGAACGGTCTTCGGCTGGGGGACCGACCAGTTGAAGGTGGAGGGCACCGACTACACCTACACCACCGTCCACCCGGCCGGCGCCGGCCCGGACGCGTCGTTCGGCGGCCTGGTCCGGATGGGCGACGTCCCGTCCGAGGCCGCCCGGGGCCCGCACTGGCTGCCGTACTTCGCCGTGGCCGACGTCGACGCCACGGTGGCCGGGGCGAAGCGGCTCGGCGGCACGGAGACCCTGGCCGCCATGGACGTGCCCGGCGTCGGCAAGATGGCCAACGTCGCCGATCCGTACGGGGCGGTCTTCGCGGTCATGAGGCCCGAGCCGAGGCAGTAGCCGCGGGCGGGGCTGCGGCCCCGAGAGCTCCGGCGCGTACTCCGTGGCCGCCCCTCGGAGCGAATTGATGAATCGTTGATCAGTTGTTTATCGCCACCGGGCACCGTGTGCACCATGCTGATCAACACCGTGACCGACGACGCGCTCGCCTGGCAGGAGTCCGCGTTGTGCGCGCAGGCCGGGCCCGAGTTCTTCTTCCCGGCCCCGGGCAGTTCGACCCGCGAGGCCAAGCAACTGTGCAACGCCTGCGAAGGCCGACTGGCCTGCCTGGAGTACGCCCTCGCCAACGACGAGCGGTTCGGCGTCTGGGGCGGACTGTCGGAGAAGGAGCGCGAGCGGCTGCGCAGAGAAGGCCGCGACCGGGGCTGAACGCGCCCTGCACACCGGCCGCCCCGCACTCGCCGCCACGACCGCGCGCACGGTCGGCAGGCGGGTCGCCGGGCAGCGGGGAGCGGAGGCCGCCGACCCGGACACCCTGCCGCTCGTCGTCGCACGGCTGGCGGGGACGGGGGATCCGGCCGAGGGCCTCCTCGCCGCCGAACTGACCGAGGCGTGCGGGCTGCGCACCGGGTGGACCGGGCCGTGGCGCACCCAGCTGCGGATGCTCCGCCAGCACTCCTCGGACGACGTGCGCGACGTGGCGTACGCCGGGGTCACCGCCGAGGAGTGAGGCCCGGGCTCGGACCAGGGCCCCGGCCGGGGGGCTGGGATCAGGCGCGGCCGCGCGCCACCATACGGGCCTTGCGGGCGGCGAGCTTCTCGTCGAACTTCGACGCCTCGCTGTCCAGCCCGCCCATGTACAGACCGAGCTCCTCCTGGGCCTTCGCACCCTCCGGGCCGAGCCCGTCGATGTCCATCACCTTCAGGAAGCGCAGCACGGGCTGGATCACGTCGTCGTGGTGGATGCGCATGTTGTAGATCTCGCCGATCGCCATCTGCGCGGCGGCCCGCTCGAAGCCGGGCATGCCGTGTCCGGGCATCCGGAAGTCGACGACGACGTCGCGCACGGCCTGCATGGTCAGGTCCGGGGCCAGCTCGAAGGCGGCGCCCAGGAGGTTGCGGTAGAAGACCATGTGGAGGTTCTCGTCCGTCGCGATCCGGGCCAGCATCCGGTCGCAGACCGGGTCGCCGGACTGGTGGCCGGTGTTGCGGTGCGAGACGCGGGTGGCCAGCTCCTGGAAGGCGACGTACGCGACGGAGTGCAGCATCGAGTGCCGGTTGTCCGACTCGAAGCCCTCCGCCATGTGCGCCATGCGGAACTGCTCCAGCTTGTCCGGGTCCACGGCGCGCGAGGTGAGCAGATAGTCGCGCATCACGATGCCGTGGCGGCCCTCCTCGGCGGTCCAGCGGTGCACCCAGGTGCCCCACGCGCCGTCGCGGCCGAAGAGGGAGGCGATCTCGTGGTGGTAGCTGGGGAGGTTGTCCTCGGTGAGGAGGTTCACCACGAGGGCGATCTTGCCGATGTCGGTGACCTTGGACTGGTCGGCCGTCCACGCCTCGCCGTCCTCGAAGACGCCGGGGAAGTTCCGGCCGTCGGAGAAGGGGACGTACTCGTGGGGCATCCAGTCCTTGGCGACCTTGAGATGGCGGTTGAGTTCCTTCTCCACCACCTCTTCCAGCGCGTACAGCAGTTGGGCGTCGGTCCACGCCTTCGAACTGCCGAGGTGGGGAGAGGCGATCGTCACGGGGAGCTCCTGGGGACGGGAGAATGACCTACGGCTTCGTAGGTTACGTGACCGTAGGTTAAGGCGACCGTAAGGTCAAAGCCAAGCCCGTCCCCGGGAACGGTCGGACACATAGGGTCATCCGAGCAGGTGAGAGGGTGTGCGAGAGTCCTCCTGCGGCCCTTCGGGGCTCTGGTTCACCGTTCCGGAATGTGTTACTCCACTTCTGGGTTCCGAGGCCGTTCCACCCCGGTGTCCGGGCGTGGTGCCACCCCCGGGTCCCGCCGCAGATAGTGGCCGGTGACGGACGTCGGATGAGCGAGCAGGCCGGCGGGCGTTCCCTCGAAGACCAGCTCCCCGCCGCCCTTGCCGCCGTCCGGACCGAGGTCGATCACCCAGTCCGCCCGCTTGACCACATCCAGGTTGTGCTCCACGCAGATCACCGTGTTCCCCGCGTCGACCAGCCGGTCCAGCAGATCCACCAGCGCGCCCGTGTCCGCCAGGTGCAACCCGGTCGTCGGCTCGTCCAGCACGTACACGCTGGAGGTGCGGTGCAGCTGGGTGGCGAGCTTGATCCGCTGACGCTCACCGCCCGAGAGGGAAGAGAGCGGCTGCCCCAGGGTGAGGTAGGTGAGGCCGACCGCGTCGAGGGTGCGCAGCTTCCGCAGCAGCACCGGATCCTCGAACAGCCCGACCGCCCGCGCCGCGGTCATGTCCAGGACGTCCACGATCGACCGGCCGCCGACCCGGTGCTTCAGCACGTCGTCGTGGAACCGGCGGCCCTCGCACTCCGGGCAGGTCGTGGTGACCGGATCCATGAACGCCAGATCGGTCGAGATCTCTCCCCGGCCCGAGCAGCCCGCGCAGGCCCCGGTGGAGTTGAAGCTGAACAGCCCCGCGTCCACGCCGTTCTCCCGGGCGAACACCTTGCGGATGGCGTCCAGCGCGCCGATGTACGAGGCGGGGGTGGAGCGCGACGAGGCCGTGATCGCGCTCTGGTCGATCACCACCGCCTCCGGGTACGCCGCTGTGAACACCCGTGACACCAGGGTCGACTTCCCGGATCCCGCCACCCCCGTCACCGCGGTCAGCACCCCGGTGGGGAACGACACGTCCAGGCCCTTCAGGTTGTGCAGGTCGGCCCCGTACACCGGGAGCCGGCCGGTGGGGGAGCGGACGGTCTCCTTGAGCGGGGTGCGGCCGCGCAACGAACGGCCGGTGAGCGTGTCGGCGTCGCGCAGCCGCTCGAAGGTCCCCTCGAAGACGATGTGTCCGCCGTCCGCCCCGGCCCGCGGCCCCATGTCGACAATATGGTCGGCGACGGCCATCACGTCCGGGTCGTGCTCGACGACCAGCACCGTGTTGCCCTTGTCGCGCAGCCGCACCAGCAGATCGCCCAGCCGCCCGACGTCGCGCGGATGCAGGCCGACGCTGGGCTCGTCGAAGACGAACGTCAGCCCGGTGAGCGAACTGCCCAGGTGCCGCACCATCTTGAGCCGCTGTCCCTCGCCCCCCGACAGGGTGGTGGTCTCCCGGTCCAGGCTCAGATAACCGAGCCCGATGCCGACCAGCCGCTCCAGCCGTTCCCGGGCCGCAGTGGCGATGGGTCCGCCGACCGGATCGACGATCCGCTCCAGGACGCCGACGAGTTCGGAGACCTCCATCCGCCCGTAGTCGGCGGGCGAGAGTCCGTCGATCCGGGTGGCGAGCGCCGCCGCGTTCAGCCGTGCCCCGCCGCAGGCCCCGCACACCCGCTCCACGGTGAACCGGGCGGCCGCCTCGCGCCGCTTCTCGGACAGCGAGGCGGTGTCGCGCTTGAGGTACAGGCGCTCGAAGCGCGTCACCACTCCCTCGAACTTCATGTCGGCCGCGCCGGTCCGCATGTCGAGGCGGACGGTGAACCCCGAACCGTGCAGCAGGGTCCGCCGCTCCTCCTCGCCGAACTCGGACAGAGGCAGATCGTTGTCGAAGCGCCCCGAACCCCCGTAAAGATTCCACTCCCAGCTGCCCACCGTCAGGCCGGGCAGCAGCAGCGCCCCCTCGTTCAGCGACTTCGACCAGTCGATCGCCCGGTCGAGATCCAGCTGGACCGTGCGCCCCACCCCGTCGCACTCCGGGCACATCCCGCTGGGGTCGTTGAACGAGTACACGGTCGCCCCGCCCGCGCTCGGGGTGCCGCGGCGGGAGAAGAGCACCCGGATCACCGACCAGATGTCGGTCGCCGTGCCGACCGTGGAGCGGACGTTGCCGCCCAGCGGCTTCTGGTCGATCACGATGGCCACCGACAGGTCCTCGACGGACTCGACGTGCGGCCGCTCGTACTTCGGCAGCCGGTTGCGGAGGAACGAGGTGAAGGTCTCGTTCAGCTGCCGCTGCGACTCCACGGCGATCGTGTCGAAGACGACCGACGACTTGCCCGAACCGGACACACCGGTGAAGACGGTGATGCGGCCCTTGGGGATACGGAGGGAGACGTCGCGCAGGTTGTTCTCGCGCGCGCCGGTGATGACGATGTCGCGGTGCGCGGAGCCAGGGGTGTACGGCTCCACGTCGCGCTCGGGGAAGCGATCCATGAGCGCGACGCTAGGCGGGATACCCGACAGCTTCTGTCCCCTTTTTCCGGGAGATCCGATGTCACCCGTCCGTGCCCGCGCTCAGCAGGCGAGCCCGCGACCGCGCCCGGACGTCTCCTCTGCGCACCCAGCCCGCACTGGCCTGCTCGTGCGCGGGCCCGACCCGGAGGGCCGCCGGCTCCGGGACGCCGTGAGGGGCGTAGCCGCCCGCGCCACCCGGATCCGCGCCCCGGCTCGACCGCCCCGCCCGGCCGGTCTCAGCGGCCCTCGCGCACCGCCCCGGCCGTCGTGTCCGACAGCCCGCCGTCGAGCCGGAGCCAGCGGGTGATCCCGATCGACTCCAGGAACGGCACGTCGTGGCTCGCCACGATCAACGCCCCCTCGTAGGCCCCCAGCGCCTCGGTCAGCCGCCGTACGCTCGCCAGATCCAGGCTGTTCGTCGGCTCGTCGAGCAGCAGCAGCCGGGGCGGCGGATCGGCCAGGAGCAGCATCGCCAGCGTCGCCCGGAACCTCTCGCCGCCCGAGAGGGTCCCCGCCGGGCGGTCCGCCGCCGTCCCCTTGAGCAGGAAGCGGGCCAGCCGTGCCCGCACGGCGTTGTCCGTGCGGTCGGGAGCCGACCGTGCCACGTTCCGCACCACCGACGACGCGTCGTCCAGCACGTCCAGCCGCTGCGGCAGGAACCCGGTGGCGACCAAGGGGGTCGCCTCGCCCGAGACGGGCGTCAGCTGCCCCGCGATCAACCGGAGCAGCGCGGTCTTGCCCGCCCCATTGCGACCGGTCAGCGCGATCCGCTCGGGACCCCGCACCATCAACTCACCCCGCAAAGGCGGGCCGTAGGGCGGCACCGGATCGCGCAGCAGCAGCACCTCGCTGCCCGGGTGGACCCGGGTCCCCGGCAGCTCCACCCGGATCTCCTCGTCCTCGCGCACCGCCAGCTCCGCCTCGTCGAGACGCTCCCTGGCCGCGGCCAGCCGCTCCGTGTGCAGGATGCGGTGCTTGCCGGCCGACTCCTGCGCGAAGCGCTTGCGCTGCCCCATGACGACCTTGGGCTCGCGCTTGCTGTCCCACATCTTCTGCCCGTAGCGCTTGCGCCGGGCCAACTTCATATGGGCGTCGGCCAGCTCGCGCTTCTGACGCTGTACGTCCGACTCGGCGACGCGCACCATGCGCCGCGCCGCCTCCTGCTCGACGGCGAGCGCCTCCTCGTACGCCGACAGGTTCCCGCCGTACCAGGTGACCGAACCCTCGCGCAGGTCCGCGATCCGGTCCACCCGTTCCAGCAACTCCCGGTCGTGGCTGACGACGAGCAGCGCACCGGTCCAGGCGTCGACCGCGTCGTAGAGCCGCCGCCGGGCGTACACGTCCAGGTTGTTCGTCGGCTCGTCCAGCAACAGCACCCCGGGCCGCTCCAGCAGCAGCGCGGCGAGCCGCAGCAGGACGCACTCGCCGCCGGACATCTCCCCGATGGCGCGGTCGAGCCCGATGTGGCCGAGGCCGAGGCCGTCCAGGGTGGCGAGGGAGCGCTCCTCGATGTCCCAGTCGTCGCCGATCACCGCGAAGTGCTCGGGCCGGACGTCGCCCGACTCGACCGCGTCGAGCGCGGCACGCCGGTCGGCGACGCCGAGCACCTCGCCGACCCGCAGCGCGGTGTCCAGGGTCAGGTTCTGGGGAAGGTAGCCGAGTTCGCCATGGGTCCTGATCACACCGGACCGCGGGGTGAGGTCGCCGGCGATCAGACGCAACAGAGTCGATTTGCCGCAGCCGTTGAGGCCGATGAGGCCGGTGCGGCCCGGCACCACGGCCAGATCGAGACCGGTGAAGACCTCGCTGCCGTCGGGCCAGGAGAAGGCGAGGGAGGTACAGCTGATGTGGGTGTCGGTGGCAGACATACGGATCTCCCGTTGTGCGTCGGGAACGACAGGGACGGCAGGCGGAAGCTGAGATCGCACACGGGCGCTCCGGGCCGCGGCAAGGCGCGGCGGGCGCTGCACGGTGTGCACAGGACCTCAGATCAGCAACGTCCCACTCCGATCGACGACAACAGGAACCGTCACGAAGGTAGGGCCGGGGGCGTGGGCCCGGCAACCGGATTTACGACGTCAGCGAGGACCGTCGAGCAGATCGGTCAGACCCCGGTCCAGGTCCAGATACCGGTGCTCGTCGCCCATCGGCACGAGTTCCTGCGCCCGCTGGAGGAAACGCCGCAGCTCCTCGGTGCGCACATGGACCATGGCGATGCCCTCGGGGGCGTGGAACTCCAGCACGGTCCGCTCGTACCCGAACGGCCGTACGCGTACGTCTCCCTGCCCGGCGGGGGAGTCCACCCCGGTGGTCAGCAACTCGCGGGAGAACTCCCAGGAAACCTCGGTGCCTTCCAGGGTCGCCGGGGCCGGGAACGCCATGCGTACCGCGAACGGGTACTGGCGGTCGTACTGAAGAGTGGCGGGCAGGGTCTCCATCCGCGGTGCGGACGCGACCATGCGGGCCTGCACGGACTGCTCGATAACGCTGGACAAACCTGCTCCCTCTCGCGCGGCCGGATGAACGGTTCCCGGCATTGGAGTAGACGACGGAACTCCTGGTTTCGTGCACCGGCGCGCGGCGTGAGCTGCGTCACCGGCTCCCGGCGGCCCCGCCAGGACTTGGCGCACCCCGGCTCTCCTGCCCGCTCGGCGGCGACGCACCCTGGACGGGCCGGAACCCGTCGGCTAGCTTCCAGCGCCATGAAGGCCATGGGGAACACGAGACGGCTGATGGCACTGGTGACCGGCGGCGCGGCCCTGGCCGCCGCACTGGTCGCACCGGGCGCACACGCGGCGCCGACGGAAGACCCGGCCGGGACGCGGGGCGGGACGGCCGCGTCCCGGGAGGCGAGTGCCCGCGGACCTCTGCCCGGCTGGCAGCTCACCGAGACCGCCGCCGACGCCCGCTTCCGGGGGCTGGCCGCGGTCAGCCGCACCACCGCCTGGGTCGCCGGGTCGAAGGGCACGGTCCTGCGCACCGGTGACGGCGGCCGCACCTGGCGCGACGTGTCACCGCCGGGCGCCGCCGAGCTGGAACTGCGGGACATCGAGGCGTTCGACGGCCGCCGGGCCGTCGCCCTGGCCATCGGCGAGGGCGAGGCCTCCCGGGTGCTGCGCACCGACGACGGCGGGGCCACCTGGACCGAGTCCTTCCGCAACACCGACCCCCGCGCCTTCTTCAACTGCCTGACGTTCTTCGACAGCCGGCACGGACTCGCGGCGGGCGACCCGGTGGACGGGAAGTTCCGGGTCCTGTCCACGGCGGACGGCGGCCGCTCCTGGCGGGTCCTGCCCGACGCCGGGATGCCCGCCGCCCAGCCGGGCGAGGCGGGCTTCGCCGCGAGCGGCCAGTGCCTGGTCAGCTCCGGCCCCAAGGACGCCTGGCTGACCACCGGGGGAGCGGCGACCGCCCGGGTCCTGCACTCCCGGGACCGGGGCCTCACCTGGACGGCGAGCGCGTCGACCATCCCGGCGGGCGACCCGGCCCGCGGGGTCTTCGCCGTCGCCTTCCGCGACCGGGGGCACGGCATCGCCGTCGGCGGGGACTACCGCCCCGACCAGGTCTCCCCGAAGGCCGCCGCCGTCACCGGGGACGGCGGCCGGAGCTGGCGGGCGTCCGCCACCCCGCCGCCCGCCTACCGCTCCGGCGTCGCCTGGCTGCCCCACAGCCGCTCCGCCGCCCTGGCCGTCGGCCCGACGGGCACCGACCTCACCCTGGACGGCGGACGCACCTGGCGGACGGTCGGCTCCGGTTCGTACGACACCGTCGACTGCACGCCCGACCTGGGCTGCTGGGCGGCGGGCGAGAAGGGGCGAGTGGCCCGCCTGGGGTTCTGAACGGCCCTACGAGGCGCCGTCGAGCACCTCTCGCAGCCGCTGCCCGAACTCGTCCGGCTTCCCCGGATAGCCGAACTCCCCGTCGAGGAAGCCGCCGTGATGGCTCGGGAAGACGGACACCCGCTGCCCGAGCAGTTCGGCGGTCGCGGTGGACGTCCGCCCCGTCTGGACGCTCCGGGACTCCTCGCCCACGGCGATCACCACGCGGGTGGCGGCCGCGGCGAGGGCGTCGGCGTCCGGCCGGTAGCCGCTGATCGCCCACGACCGGTCGGACAGCAGCGGGTCGTCGCGCGAGCCGTCGTCCTCGGCGGGCATGCCGAACGCGGCGGGATCGGGCGCGGCCTGTGCGAAGTACGCGTCGGTGAACTCGCCCTCCCATGAGGTCATCGCCACGAACGCGGCCATCCCGGCCCCCCACCCGCGCTTCTCGTACGCGTCCCGGACCCCGGCCCGCGCCCGGACGGCCGCCGCGCCGTCCGGGGTGAGCGTGATGAGCGGCGGCTCGTGTGCGACGAGGGTGGTCACATCACCGGGGTGGCGCGCCACGAGGGCGAGAGCGGTGACCGCCCCGCCGCTGCTGGCGAACATCTCGACCGGCCCGGCTCCGAGCGCCTCGATGACGGCGTGCACGTCGTCCGCCTGGGTCTCGGGCGTGTGGTCGGTCCGCCCGTCCTTGCGGACGCTGCGGCCGAGCCCCCGGGGGTCGTAGGTCACCACGGTCCGCCCCGGGAAGCGTGCCGCGAGGGCGACGAATCCGGTGGCGTCCATGGGCTGCCCGATCATGAACAACGGCGGGCGGCCGTCAGCGGTCGGCAAGGGCCCGCGAACGTCGTGGACGAGGTCGGCGCCGGCTGTTTCGAGTGTGTACGTTTCCATACCCGTGCAGACCGGCCCTGCCCCGGAAACTCATCGGCCGCGTCCGGATCGGGAGCGGGCGGGGCCCGCAAACTACGCCAACGGCTGCTGGTACGGAGCGAGTCCGGGCGCCGTCCTGGTGGCGATGAACTCGGTGATCCGGTACGCGCACACACCGTGCTCGGCGAACGGGTCGCCCGCCGCGATCTCCTCGATCTCCGCCCGGTCCTCCCCGACGGCCAGGATCACTCCGCCGTCCCGGGGGTTCTTGCGGCCCGAGGCGATGAAGACGCCCGCCGCGTACTGCCCGTCGAGCCAGGCGATGTGCTCCCGCATCAGGGCGTCGACGCGTTCGACCGGAGCCGTGTAGGTCAATTCGAGTACGAACATGATCGTCAGGCTACGGGATTCCGCCCGCCCGCCCCGGGGTCCCGCGACGGGCGGCCGGCGGACACCGCGTAACGGACCGGGGCCCGTCACCGCATAAGCTTCCGGACATGACGACCTCCCCCACCCCCGCCCACGAGACCCCTGCCGACGAAGCCGAGGGCCGGGAGATCCAGGACCGGCTGCGCGGCCGGGTGATCCTGGACGAGACGGGACCGGAGCCCGGAACCGGGCTGGTCACCGGGGTGGACGTGGCCTACGACGACGTGAAGGACGTCGTCGTCGCGGCGGCCGTGGTGCTGGACGCCGTGACCCTGGAGACGATCGACGAGGCCACCGCCGTCGGCCGGATCACCTTCCCGTACGTCCCCGGACTGCTGGCCTTCCGGGAGATCCCGACGGCGCTGGAGGCCCTGGAGGGGCTGAGCGTCGACCCGGGCCTCGTCATCTGCGACGGCTACGGTCTGGCGCACCCGCGCCGCTTCGGACTCGCCAGCCACCTGGGCGTGCTCACCGGGCTGCCGGTGATCGGCGTCGGCAAGAACCCGTTCACGTTCACGTACGAGGCCCCCGGCCCCCGGCGCGGCGACTTCTCGCCGCTGCTGGACGGCGAGGAGGTGGTCGGCCGGGCGCTGCGCACCCAGGAGAACACCAACCCCGTGTTCGTCTCGGTGGGCCACCGCATCAGCCTCGACAACGCCTGCGCCCACACGCTCCGCCTCGCCGGCCGGTTCCGCCAGCCGGAGAGCACCCGCCGGGCGGACGCCCTGTGCCGGCAGACCCTGCGGGAAGCGACCGCCTGACACGGGCCCAGCGGCCCCGGGCGGGAGGCCCGCCTCGATGGGCGGGGCCGCGCGGCGATAGCGTGCGTCGTCATGACGCGTGTGTGGATGTCGCCGATCCTGTTGGTGCTCAGCGGTGCCGCCGTCGCGACGGGGCCCGCCCGCAGCGGCGACCCCGTCCTGGCGGCCGCACTTCTCGCGCTGTTCCTGCTGTTCGCCGGGGCGATCTCGCCCCTGGTCTTCCCGAGGCCGGTCCCCGCCGCCGAGGCCCGGCGGCGCAGCGCCGTCGACGGCCGCCCGGTCGTCTACTGGCGTCCGGGCTGCACGTACTGTCTGCGGCTCCGCCTCCGGCTGGGCCGCGACGCCTCCCGGCTGCACTGGGTCGACATCCGGCGCGATCCGGCGGGAGCGGCCGAGGTGCGGGCGGCCAACGGAGGCGACGAGACCGTGCCGACCGTCCTCGTGGCGGACCGGCCGCACACCAATCCGGACCCGTCGTGGGTACGCGAACAGCTGCCGCCCGCCGCGTGACGGTCCCGGGCGTGGAACAGTCCTGCAACTGAGTACCCGTACGGATGGCGTAGATCAGTACAGCTGGGCAGGCTAGAACGCATGAACGCCTCTCGTGCAGCTGTCCGCACCGCGCCCTTCGACCCCGCTCAGCGCCGTATGGCCCTCGGCATGCTCCTCGGCAGTGCCGTCGGGCTCGTCTGGCTGGGCGCGATGCTCTACACGCTGGCCGACTGGATCTTCTAGACCCCCCGGACGCCCCCGGGCGTCGGCTACCGCACCGCCGCCACCCGGAACCGCAGCCCCGCCGCGGTCAGCCTCTCCAGGAGCGCGTCGCCCATGGCCACCGCCGTGGTCACCTGCCCGGAGGTCTCCGGCAGCTCGTCCAGAGCCAGGCACACCGCCGACTCGGCGAGGATCTTCGCCGTCTCGCCGTAACCCGGGTCGCCGCCCGACACTTCGGTGAAGACGCGCCGCCCGCCGCCCTCGCCGACGAAGCGGACGCTGAACCAGCTCCGCTCGCGGCGTGCCTCGTCCGGCCCCTGCCCCGGCTCGTAACGCCCCATCAGCCACTCCCGGGCGCCCTCCACCTGCGCGGCGGCCACCAGCGCGCCGATCGCCAGCGGGGCGCCGAGTGCCATCGGCAGGGTCTTGACCGAGGCGAAGTGCCGGTAGCGGAAGTCGGGGCCGTACCGCTCCAGGGACCGTGCCGAACGGCCCACGATCGTCGGGTCCACCGTCGGCAGCGGCAGTGCCCAGGTGCCCACGGGCCCGCTGAAGTGCGGGGAGCCCGCCGGGGTGCGGACCCGCCGGCCCACCAGGCGCGGCTCGTGCAGCCGGCGTTCCCGGGCGGCGGCCAGCAGCTGCGGGCCCCGGCCCATCGCGGTCAGCGCCGAGGCGAACGTCCCGCCGGAGAACACCGCGTCGGTACGGACGAAGCCGTCGACGGAGAGGGGGACGCCCTCGGGCAGCTGTTTGACGGTGAAGTACGCCCCCAGGTCGTGGGGGACGGAGTCGAAGCCGCAGGCGTGCACGATGCGCGCCCCCGTCTCGCGGGCCCGTGCGTCGTGCTCCAGGTAGGTCCGGTCGATGAACTCCGCCTCGCCCGTGAGGTCCGCGTAGTCCGTTCCGGCCTCCGCGCACGCGGCGACGAGATTCTCGCCGTAACGGATGTACGGCCCCACCGTCGTGGCCACCACCCGGGTGGAGGCGGCCAGCTCGGCCAGGGCCTCCGCGTCGTCCGCGTCGGTCTCCAGCAGCGGCAGTTCCGCGCAGCCGGGTGCGATCGCGGTGAGCCGCTCACGCAGCCCCTCCAGCTTGGCCCGGCTGCGACCGGCCAGCGCCCAGCGCAGGCCGGCGGGGGCGTGGGCCGCCAGGTACTCGGCCGTGAGCGTCCCCACGAAGCCGGTGGCACCGAAAAGGACGACGTCCAAGGGGCGTGTCGCGTCGTTCTGCCTGTTCACGAGTACCTCCGCTGCGAGCCGGGTGCCGACGTGGCAGGCAGAGGGTAGCGGAGAGCGATGTGGCGCCGCCCGGCCGGGCGGGCCGGACGCGGGAGGATCGAGGGAAAGAACTAAGCGCTTGCTCGGCCCGAGGGGTTGTGCGGAGCGGGGCGCGTTCTTAGCATCACTGATGTTACATCGGTTGTGTCACACCTCTGGAGGGTCACAGATGGCGAAAGGTCCAAGGCCTGGGCACGGTCCGCTGACCGGTGTCCGCGTCGTCGAGCTGGCGGGCATCGGACCCGGACCGTTCGCCGCGATGCTGCTGGCGGACCTCGGGGCCGACGTCGTACGCGTGGACCGTCCCGGCGGCGCCGGGCTCGGCATCGATCCCGCCTCCGACCTCACCAACCGCAACAAGCGCTCCGTCCTCCTGGACCTCAAGAGCGACGAGGGGCCGGCCCGTGTCCTGGACCTCGTCGAACGCGCCGACATCCTCATCGAGGGCTACCGCCCCGGCGTCGCCGAACGCCTCGGCGTCGGACCCGAGGCCTGCCTCGCCCGCAACCCGAAGCTCGTCTACGGCCGGATGACCGGCTGGGGCCAGGACGGGCCGCTCGCCGAACGAGCCGGACACGACATCGCCTACCTGGCCCTCACCGGCACCCTGTCCATGATCGGCAAGCCGGACGAGCCGCCCGTGGTCCCCGCCAACCTGCTCGGCGACTACGCGGGCGGCTCGCTCTACCTCGTCATCGGCGTCCTCGCCGCCCTCCAGCACGCCCGCGCCCACGGTGAGGGGCAGGTCGTCGACGCCGCCATCGTGGACGGCGCGGCCCATCTCGCCACGATGATCCACGGCATGCTGGCCGCCGGGAGCTGGCAGGACCGGCGCGGCACGAACCTCCTGGACGGCGGCTGCCCGTTCTACGGCACCTACGCCACGTCCGACGGCGGCCACATGGCGGTCGGCCCGCTGGAGGAGAAGTTCTACACGGAGTTCGCATGCCTCCTCGGCATCGCGGACGCCTTCCCCGACCGCTGGGACCTCGCCCGCTGGGACGAGCTGCGCGCCGCCGTCACCGAGCGCTTCTCGACCCGTACGCGCGCCGAGTGGACCGAGGTCTTCGACGGCACCGACGCCTGCGTGGCCCCGGTGCTCTCGCTCACCGAGGCGCCGCACCACCCGCACCTCGCCGCCCGCTCCACCTTCGTCGAGCACAGCGGACTCACCCAGCCCGCCCCCGCCCCGCGCTTCTCGGCCACCCCCGTCTCCGTACGCGGCGGGCCCGCCCTGCCCGGCGCCGACACGGCCGCCGTCGCCGCCGACTGGGACGTACCGGGGCTCCGGCCCGACCCTCACGACTAGGAGACCCTGTGCAACGCCAGATCTTCACCGAGGAGCACGAAGCCTTCCGCGAGACCGTCCGGGCCTTCCTGGCCAAGGAGGTCCTCCCGTACTACGAGCAGTGGGAGCAGGACGGCATCGTCTCCCGCGACGCCTGGCTCGCCGCCGGACGCGCGGGACTGCTGGGCCTCGCCGTCCCCGAGGAGTACGGAGGCGGCGGCAGCGACGACTTCCGCTACAGCGCCGTCCTCGCCGAGGAGTTCACCCGGGCCGGGGCCCCCGGACTCGCGATCGGCCTGCACAACGACATCATCGGCCCCTACCTCACCGGGCTGGCCACCGACGAGCAGAAGCAGCGCTGGCTCCCCGGATTCTGCTCCGGCGAGACCATCACCGCGATCGCGATGACCGAGCCCGGCGCGGGTTCCGACCTCCAGGGCATCCGCACCACCGCCGAGGACAAGGGCGACCACTGGCTGCTCAACGGCTCCAAGACCTTCATCTCCAACGGCATCCTCGCCGACCTGGTCGTCGTCGTCGCGAAGACCACCCCCGACGGCGGGGCCAAGGGCCTCTCGCTGATCGTCGTCGAACGCGGCGCGGAGGGCTTCGAGCGTGGCCGCAACCTCGACAAGATCGGCCAGAAGTCCCAGGACACCGCCGAACTGTTCTTCAACGACGTCCGCGTCCCCAAGGAGAACCTCCTCGGCGAACTCGACGGCGCGTTCATCCACCTGATGACCAACCTGGCCCAGGAACGCATGGGCATAGCGGTGGCCGGGATCGCCGCCGCCGAACACCTGCTGGAGATCACCACCCGGTACGTGAAGGAGCGCGAGGCCTTCGGACGCCCGCTCTCCAAGCTCCAGCACATCCGCTTCGAGATCGCCGAGATGGCCACCGAGTGCGCCGTCACCCGGACCTTCCTCGACCGGTGCATCGTCGACCACTCCGACGGCGTCCTGGACGCCGTCCACGCCTCCATGGCCAAGTGGTGGGCCACCGAACTGCAGAAGCGCGTCGCCGACCGCTGTCTCCAACTCCACGGAGGCTACGGCTACATGAGCGAGTACAAGGTCGCCAAGGCGTTCACCGACGGCCGCGTCCAGACCATCTACGGCGGCACGACCGAGATCATGAAGGAGATCATCGGCCGCTCGCTGCTCGCCTGAGCCGCCCCGCACCGGGCGGCCCGAGCCGCCCCTCACCCGGGCCGACAACCACCCTCGAAAGGCAGCTGTCTTGAGTACCGAAGCATTCGTCTACGACGCGATCCGCACCCCGCGCGGCCGGGGCAAGGCCAACGGCGCCCTGCACGGGACCAAGCCGATCGACCTGGTCGTCGGCCTCATCCACGAGATCCGGGGCCGCTTCCCGGACCTCGACCCGGCCGCCATCGACGACATCGTCCTCGGCGTGGTCAGCCCGCTCGGCGACCAGGGCTCCGACATCGCCCGTATCGCCGCCATCGCGGCCGGCCTGCCCGACTCCGTCGCCGGGGTCCAGGAGAACCGCTTCTGCGCCTCGGGCCTGGAAGCGGTCAACCTGGCCGCCGCCAAGGTCCGCTCCGGCTGGGAGGACCTCGTCCTCGCCGGTGGCGTCGAGTCGATGTCCCGGGTGCCGATGGGCTCCGACGGCGGGGCCTGGGCCATGGACCCGATGACCAGCTTCGAGACCGGCTTCGCCCCGCAGGGCATCGGCGCCGACCTCATTGCCACCATCGAGGGATTCAGCCGCCGCGACGTCGACGAGTACGCCGCGCTCTCCCAGGAACGCGCCGCCGCCGCCTGGAAGGACGGCCGTTTCGCCCGCTCCGTCGTCCCGGTCAAGGACCGCAACGGACTCCTCGTTCTCGACCACGACGAACACCTGCGCCCCGGCACCACCGCCGACTCCCTCGCCGCGCTCAAGCCGTCCTTCGCGGGCATCGGCGAGATGGGCGGCTTCGACGCGGTGGCCCTCCAGAAGTACCACTGGGTCGAGAAGATCGACCACGTCCACCACGCGGGCAACTCCTCCGGCATCGTGGACGGCGCGTCGCTCGTCGCCATCGGCTCGAAGGAGGTCGGCGAGCGCTACGGCATGACCCCGCGCGCCCGTATCGTCTCCGCCGCCGTCTCCGGCTCCGAGCCCACCATCATGCTCACCGGCCCCGCGCCCGCGACCCGCAAGGCGCTCGCCAAGGCCGGGCTGACCATCGGCGACATCGACCTCGTCGAGATCAACGAAGCCTTCGCCGGAGTCGTCCTGCGCTTCGTCAAGGACATGGGCCTGACCCTGGACAAGGTCAACGTCAACGGCGGCGCGATCGCGCTCGGCCACCCCCTCGGCGCGACCGGCGCGATGATCCTCGGCACCGTCATCGACGAACTGGAACGCCGCGACCAGCGGTTCGGCCTGGTCACCCTCTGCGTCGGCGGCGGCATGGGCGTCGCCACCGTCGTCGAACGCATCTGACCTGTCCCCGGCCCCACCCGCCTACGGAGAAGACACCGACATGACCGAGAGCACGACCATCCGCTGGGAACAGGACGAGACCGGCGTCGTCACCCTCGTCCTCGACGACCCGAACCAGTCGGCCAACACGATGAACCAGGCCTTCAAGGACTCCATCGCGGCCGTCGCCGACCGCGCCGAGGCCGAGAAGGACTCCATCCGCGGCATCATCTACACCTCCGCCAAGAAGACCTTCTTCGCCGGCGGCGACCTCAAGGACATGGTCAAGGTCGGCCCGGAGAACGCCCAGGACGCCTTCGACGCCGGCAACGCCATCAAGGCCTCGCTCCGCCGCATCGAGACCCTCGGCAAACCCGTCGTCGCCGCCATCAACGGCGCGGCCCTCGGCGGCGGTTACGAGATCGCGCTCGCCTGCCACCACCGCGTCGCCCTCGACGCCCCCGGCTCCCGCATCGGCCTGCCCGAGGTCACCCTCGGCCTGCTCCCGGCGGGCGGCGGCGTCACCCGGACCGTACGCCTCATGGGCATCGCCGACGCCCTGCTCAAGGTGCTGCTCCAGGGCACCCAGTACACGCCGCTGCGCGCCCTGGAGAACGGGCTCGTCCACGAAGTCGCCGCCACCCGCGAGGAGATGACCGAGAAGGCCCGCGCCTTCATCGATGCCCATCCCGAGTCCCAGCAGCCCTGGGACGTCAAGGGCTACAAGATCCCCGGCGGCACCCCGTCCAACCCGCGCTTCGCCGCCAACCTGCCGGCCTTCCCGGCCAACCTGAAGAAGCAGCTCGCGGGCGCGCCGATGCCCGCGCCGCGCAACATCCTGGCGGCGGCCGTCGAGGGCTCCCAGGTCGACTTCGAGACCGCCCTGACCATCGAGGCCCGGTACTTCACCGAGCTGGTCACCGGCCAGGTCTCCAAGAACATGATCCAGGCGTTCTTCTTCGACCTCCAGGCCGTCAACTCCGGTGCCAACCGACCGGGGGGCATCCCCGAGCGCCCCGTCCGCAAGGTCGCCGTCCTCGGCGCCGGGATGATGGGCGCGGGCATCGCCTACTCCTGCGCCAGGGCCGGGATCGAGGTCGTCCTCAAGGACGTCTCCACCGAGGCGGCCGCCAAGGGCAAGGCGTACAGCGAGAAACTGCTCGCCAAGGCGCTCTCCCGGGGCCGTACGACCGAGGCGAAGCGCGACGAACTGCTGGCCCGCATCACCCCCACAGGCGACGCGGCCGACCTCGCCGGCTGCGACGCGGTGATCGAGGCCGTCTTCGAGGACACCGCCCTCAAGCACAAGGTGTTCCAGGAGATCAGGGACGTCATCGAGCCGGACGCGCTGCTCTGCTCCAACACCTCCACCCTCCCGATCACGGTCCTCGCCGAAGGCGTCTCGCGCCCCGCCGACTTCATCGGGCTGCACTTCTTCTCGCCCGTCGACAAGATGCCGCTCGTCGAGATCATCAAGGGCGAGCGCACCGGCGACGAGGCGCTCGCCCGCGCCTTCGACCTGGTCCGCCGGATCAAGAAGACGCCGATCGTCGTCAACGACTCCCGCGGCTTCTTCACCTCGCGCGTCATCGGCCAGTTCATCAACGAGGGCGTCGCCATGGTCGGCGAGGGCGTCGAGCCCGCGTCGATCGAGCAGGCCGCCGCCCAGTCCGGCTACCCGGCCAAGGTGCTCTCCCTGATGGACGAGCTGACCCTGACCCTGCCGCGCAAAATCCGCGACGAGACGAAGCGCGCGGTCCAGGAGGCCGGCGGCAGCTGGCCCGGCCACCCCTCCGACGAGGTCATCGACCGCATGGTCGACGAGTTCGGCCGCCCGGGGCGCAGCGGGGGAGCGGGCTTCTACGACTACGACGAGGACGGCAGGCGGGCCGGTCTCTGGCCCGGACTGCGCGAGCACTTCGCGAAGCCCGACGCCGATGTGCCCTTCGAGGACATGAAGGAGCGGATGCTCTTCTCCGAGGCCCTGGACAGCGTCCGCTGCCTGGAGGAGAACGTCCTCATCTCCGTCGCCGACGCCAACATCGGCTCCATCATGGGCATCGGCTTCCCGCCGTGGACCGGCGGCGTCCTCCAGTACATCAACGGGTACGAGGGCGGCCTGCCCGGCTTCGTGGCCCGCGCCCGGGAACTCGCCGAGCGCTACGGCGACCGCTTCCTGCCGCCCGCCCTGCTGGTGGAGAAGGCGGAGAAGGGCGAGACCTTCCACGACTGATCCGTCAACAGGCGCCTCCGTGGCTCGCGTTCACCGTCACTCGGCGGTGAACGCGGCCCGCAGCTCCTCCTTCAATGATCGCTGGAACGCCGTCACCAGCGCCTGCACCACGATCGGTTGCATATCGGCGGACAGGGACTTCATCGCCGCCACGTGCTCCGGGTCGCCCTCACGCTCCCGATAGGGGTTCCACACCTCGTCCCGGAAGAGCCGGGTCATCTCCTGGGCGGCCGAGCGGGTGTGCTCCAGCAGAACGGTCCGCGCCGCCAGGATCGTCTCGTGCGCGATCGGCACGTCCAGCAGCTCCACCCCGAGCCGCAGCAGCCCCGGATCCACCCGGTACGCCCCGTCGTCCTCCTGCGGCCGGACCAGCACCCCCATCGCCGCCAGCCGCTCCACATCCGCCTCCGACAGCGCCCGCCCGGCCCGCCGCTCCAGCTCCGCCCGGGACAGGTCCTCGGTCCGGTCCGGCGCCCAGGAGGCGACCAGCGCCCGGTGGATCGCCAGATCATGGGCGCTCAGGTCGGGCGGCAGCTGTTCCAGATAGCGTTCGATCGCCGCCAGCGTCATGCCCTGCTGCTGGAGCTCCTCGATCAGCGCGAGCCGCGAGAGATGGTCCGGCCCGTAGTGTCCGACCCGGCGGGCCCCGATGACCGGGGGCGGCAGCAGGCCCCGGGTGCTGTAGAACCGCACGGTGCGCACGGTGACCCCGGCGCGCGCCGCCAGCTCGTCCACCGTGAGCGTCGGCTCGCCGGTCCCCGTCGCCATCTCTGCTCCCCGCCGTTGAACCCTTGTGTCGGACAGTGCCGCTGTCTCACCATTACTGTGAAAGTCTCCGGCACCATCGCCCCGCCGTCCACCCCGGACCCGCTGTCAGTGGCGGCCCGTACGGTGAGGGCATGTCGGAGATCACTTACGTACGGGGGGACGCCACCGCGCCGCAGGGCAAGGGCGTCAAGCTGATCGTCCACGTCTGCAACGACCTCGGCGGCTGGGGCAGGGGCTTCGTCCTGGCCCTCTCCCGCCGCTGGCCGGAGCCCGAGACCGCCTACCGGCGCTGGCACCGGGAGCGCGCGGGCAACGACTTCGCCCTGGGCGCGGCGCAGTTCGTGCGGGTGGGGCCCTACCTCTGGGTGGCCAACATGGTCGGCCAGCGGGGCATGCGCACCGGCAGCAAGGGGGTGCCCGTGCGGTACGAGGCGATCGACGGGGCGCTCGGCGCGGTGGCCGTCAAGGCGGGCGAGCTGGGGGCCTCGGTCCATATGCCCCGGATCGGCTGCGGGCTCGCGGGCGGCACGTGGGCCAGGATCGAGCCGCTGATCGAGCGACGCCTGATATCCGCGGGCATACCGGTGACGGTGTACGACCACGGCTGACCGGCTCCTCGGCGGTTCCCGACCCCGCTCCGGGGGTTCTCGCGGGGGCGAGGGATCATGGAGGAGAGGAACAGGGCACGGGCAGCGCACGGCAGGCCCGCCGGGACCGCGGGAGCACGGATGAGCAGCGCGACCGACGCGCGGAACCCCGAGTCGCCCCCGCCCGGAGGGGTGCTCTGGAGCCTGTCCGGGGACATCCGCGCCCTGCTGATGCTGCCCGCGGCCCTCACGCTCCAGGTCGCCCACCCGGCCGTCGGCGCCGGCGTCGACGAGCACTCCGTCTTCCGTACGGACCCCTGGGGCCGCGGCGAACGCTCGCTGCGCTCGCTCCAGCTCTGGGTCTACGGCGGCGCGGAGGCCGCCGAGGAGGGCCGCAGGCTGCGGGTGCTGCACCGCACCATCCAGGGGACCGACACCCGCGGCCGCCGCTACCACGCGCTGACGCCCGCCAACTACGCCTGGGTGCACGCCACCGGCTTCCCCGTGTACCAGCACGCGGCCCGGTATCTGATCCGCCCGATGAGTCCCGCCCAGGAGCGCGCCCTGTACGCGGAGTGGCTCCAGGTCGGCCGGATCCTGGGCATCCACGACCGGGACATGCCCCAGACCGTCGAGGACTTCTGGCCGTACTGGGAGAAGATGCTCGCGGGGGAGATCGAGGCGACGCCCGTCGTCCGGGAACTCGTCGCCACCGACCAGTCCGTCCCGCCGCCGGACCGGGGGCCGTGGCCGCTCCGGCTGCTGCTGCGGGCGCTGTGGCCGGTGCTGCTGCCGCCGCTGGCCCGCTTCCGCCGGTTCGTCACCATCGGGCTCATGCCGCCGGACGCCCGCCTGGCCATCGGCCTGCCGTGGACCCCGCACCAGGAGAAGCGGCTGCGCCGGATGTGCGCGGTGCTGCGCGTCGTCGTCCCCGTCCTCCCGGAGCGGCTGCGCTATCTGCCCCGGGCGCGAGCGGCCCGCGCCGCGTCGCGTACGGCGCGGCAGGGGACCCGCGCCGCCGAGGCGCGTCGGACCGGCTGAGCGCCCGCCGTTCCGCCGCCCCGGGGCACGTCAGCGGTGGTCGTGACCCGCGTGTTCCCGGTCGGCTCCATCGCCGTGGTCGCCGTGGTCGAGCACGGTGTTCGTCGCCGCGATCTTCACGTCCTGACCGGCCGCCGGCGCGCTGCGGACGAAGAATCCGCGGTGCACGCGAACTCCACCGGGTCGGGTCGGATGATCTTCCGACCGGACGTCATGAGGCTTTGCACGGGGTGGAAGCAGGAGGTGCCCTGCCGGGCGCCTCTGTCACACGATCGCCATTCGGGTCGTCGCGGACGGCCCGTACGACACGTACGACAGCGGTGATCAACCCCTGTCGCCCAGGAGTTGACCGGGGTAACGTCCGCACATTGCCGACAGCCGGACGGGCGTCACGGCGCCCGCCCCCCCCATGTTCCGGAGGCCGCTGATGACCCCTCGCATCGCTCGTGCGCTCCGCATGCTCAGCCCGCACCCATGGCTCGCGCCGGTCGCGGGCCCCGCCCGATGGCAGTCGGCGCCCGCGCGCCGCGGGGCGAGAGCGATGCGCCGGACAGCCGTGGCGGCGACACTCGCCGGGCTGGCCCTCCCGTTCGCCATCGCGCCCGCCGAGGCCGCGCACCGCCCGCCGCGCACCGGGTTCGAGACGAGCGAGGGGGCCCGCTGGACCGGCGAGGCGGAGGAGCGGTCCTTCCTCGCCGCGGTGGACCGGGGGAGCGACCGGGTCTCCGTGGACCACATCGGGACGACCGGTCAGGGCCGCCCCCTGCGGCTCGTACGCGTCGGCCAGGAACGCCCCGGGGTCGCCACCACCACGGTGCTCCTGATCTGCAGCCAGCACGGGGACGAGCCCGCCGGGCGCGAGACCTGTCTGACCACCATCCGCGACCTGGCGTTCGCCGAGGACCGGGCGACCCGCGCCTTCCTGGCCCGTACGACCCTGCTGGTGCTGCCCACGGCCAACCCCGACGGACGCGCCGCCGACACCCGCGCCAACGCCGACGGGGTCGACGTCAACCGCGACCACATCGCCCTGGAGACCGCCGAGGCGCGGGCCGTCGCCACCGTCGTACGCGACGAACGGCCCCAGCTGATCTACGACTTGCACGAGTACGGCGCGACCCCGCCGTACTACGACAAGGACCTGTTCGCGCTGTGGCCGCGGAACCTCAACGTCGACGACCGGGTCCACGACGTCTCGCGCACCCTCTCCGAGCGGTACGTCCGCTCCGCCGCGACGGCGGGCGGCTACAGCAACGGCCACTACGGCATCTGGACCGACCCGGCCACCGGGGAGCCCGTCAAACAGGTCGCCGGCGACGGCCAGGAACGCATCCTGCGCAACACCTCCGGCCTCAAGCACGCGGCCGGCCTGCTCATCGAGTCCCGCATCGACGCGCTGAGCGACGCGGAGAAGGCCGATCAGGCGCTCAACCACCGGCGCCGGGTCCACTCCCAGCAGACCGCGCTCGGCGGTCTCTTCGCCTTCACCGACGAGCAGCGCGCCCGGCTCCGGACGGCCACCGCCCTCGCCCGCCTGACCGGCCTCGCCGACCGGGGACCGGTGTATCTCGGCGGCGCCGACAACGACCCGGCCGAGCCGGCGGAGATCCTCGCCGACCCGCCGTGCGGCTACCGGCTGAACGCGGCCCAGTACGCGGCGGTGAAGGACGAGCTGGCCCTGCACGGCGTCACGGCCCGACCGGAAGAGGGTGGCGCGTTCGTGCCCTTGCGTCAGTCGGCTCGACGCCTGATTCCGCTGCTTCTCGATCAGCGGGCGACATATCACCTCACAAACGGTCAAGCCAGAACGGCTTGTTGATCCCTTGAGATCCTGGGCAGGTGTGGTACTGCCTACGGAGAGCGTTTTTCAGACTCAGTGAAAGGTGCCATCAGTGCCCCAGGACGACCAGACAACGGACGGGCGGGAAGGGCTGTCGGTCACGGCGGACCTCCCCCCCGAACCGCTCAGTACCAGGACGCCGACCACCGACCGGGTGGTGTTCGGAGTCACGGCGGTCCTCACCCTCGCCTTCGTCGTCTGGGGCGCGACCGCCACCGACTCCCTGGAGACCGTTTCCGGCAAGCTGCTCACCGGGCTGATCCACAACGGTGGCTGGGCCTTCATACTGGCCGCGTCCGCCTTTGTCATCTTCGCCCTGTGGCTGGCCGTCAGCCGGTACGGGAAGATCTGCCTCGGCCAGGAGGGCGAGAAGCCGGAGTTCCGGACCATCTCCTGGATCGCGATGATGTTCAGCGCCGGTATGGGCATCGGGCTGATGTTCTGGGGCGTCGCCGAGCCCCTCGCACACTTCCGCACCCCGCCGCCGGGCACCGACCCCGCCGCCTCGGCCGAGGCCATGCAGACGGCGATGGCCACCACGCTCTTCCACTGGACGCTGCACCCCTGGGCCATCTACGCCGTGGTCGGCCTCGCCATCGCCTACAGCGCCTACCGGATGCGCAGGCGGCAGACGATCAGCGCGGTCTTCGAACCGCTGATCGGCAAGCGTCATGCCTACGGCGGCGTCGGCCGCGTCATCGACATCCTGGCCATCTTCGCCACCCTGTTCGGCTCCGCGGCCTCCCTGGGCCTCGGCGCGCTCCAGATCGGCAGCGGCATCCAGGAACTGGACTGGCTGGAGAAGGCGGGTACCGGACTTCTCGTCACCGTCATCGCCGTGCTGACCGTCGCCTTCGTCGCCTCCGCGGTCTCGGGCGTCGAGAAGGGCATCCAGTGGCTGTCCAACATCAACATGGTGCTGGCCCTCCTTCTCATCGTGTTCGTCTTCATCGCCGGTCCCACGATCTTCGTGCTCGACCTGGTGCCCACCTCCCTCGGCGCGTACATCACCGACCTGGGGCAGCTCGCCGGACGCACCGAGGCGACCGGCGGCGGTGACGTGGCCGACTGGCTCGGCAGCTGGACCGTCTTCTACTGGGCCTGGTGGATCTCCTGGACGCCCTTCGTCGGCATGTTCATCGCCAGGATCAGCCGCGGCCGCACGATCCGTCAGTTCGTCGGCGGCGTCATCCTGGTGCCCAGCACCGTCAGCCTGATCTGGTTCGCCGTCTTCGGCGGCTCGGCCATGAAGCTGGACGAGGCCGGGAAGCTCGGTGGCGCCGACACCCCGGAGGCGCAGCTGTTCGGCGTCCTCCAGGAGTTCCCGGTCGCCACGCTCACGAGCATTCTGGTGATGGTCCTGGTCGGCATCTTCTTCGTCTCCGGCGCCGATGCCGCCTCCATCGTCATGGGCACCCTCTCCCAGAAGGGCGTCCTCGAACCGAGCAAGTTGGTCGTGATCTTCTGGGGTGTCGTGACCGGGGCCGTGGCCGCGATCATGCTGCTCATCGGCGACGGCAAGGAGAACGCGCTCCAAGGGCTGCAGAACCTCACCATCCTGGTGGCCGCCCCCTTCGCCCTCGTCATGATCGGCATGTGCGTGGCCCTGATGCGGGACCTGCGCAAGGACCCGCAGATCGTCCGCCAGGAGTTCGGCGTGGAGGCGGTCGAGTCCGCGGTGATCGAGGGGCACGCCAAGTACGACGGCGACTTCGAGATCCGCATCGGCCCCGGGACCACGACCATCACGGACGAGCGCCACCGGCCCGACGCCACCGGATCGGGCTCCACGGCCACGGAGAAGCGCCCCTCCGACTGACCGGGGACCTCCGTCCGTACCCGTACCCGTACCCGTACCCGTACCCGAACCGGAGCCCGCGACCGCCGACAGGCCGCGGGCTCCGGTACGTCGTGTCCCACGTACCACCGGGCGGGCCCGGCCGAGGCAGGTATCCGCGTACCACCGGGCGGTTCCGCTCCCGGCGGGCCCGCGCGCACCACCACCCTGCGGGCCCGTGCCCGGGGCACCGGTCAGCCCACCAGCGCCGCCGCCGCCCGCGCACACCCCCAGGCCACGGTCACGCCCGCGCCGCCGTGCCCGTAGTTGTGCACCAGCAGACCGCCGCCCGGCAGCGCCTCCGCCCCGATCCGCACCCCGGCCTCCCGCGCCGGGCGCAGCCCCACCCGGTGCCCGAGCACCCGGGCCCCGGCGATCTCCGGCCGGATCCGCGCACACCGCGCCACGATCTCCCGCGCCGTCCCCGGGTCGGGCTCCGTGCGCGGATCGTCCACCTCGGCCGTCCCGCCCAGCACCAGCCGGCCCGGCTGCGGGAAGAAGTACGTCGTCGCGGCCGACGCCGGATCCGCCTCGGTGTACCACTCCTCGATCCCCGGGTTCTCCACCGCGACCAACTGCCCCCGCACCGGCCGCACCCCGGCGTCGGGCACCAGCTCGCGCGCCCCGAGCCCCGTGCAGTTCACCACCACCGGGCTCCGCTCCGCCGCCTCGCCGAACCCCGTCACCGCCCGCCGCTCCACCGTGCCGCCCGCGGCCGCGAGCCGCCGCTCCAGCCACGCCAGATGGACGGGCATGTCCAGCAGCGGCAAGGTCACCCGCAGCCCCTCGGGCACCTCCACGGCGTCCTTCAGCCCGGCCGACCAGTCGCCCAGCGCCGCGAGCCGCTCCCCGCCGTGCAGCCCCGCCACCCGCCGTACGCCGGTCTCCTCCGGGGCGCCCGACAGCTCCTCGTAGACCGCCAGCGTCGCCAGCGACCAGTCGCCCACCCGCTCCGCCGGCTTGATCCGGTACGGCCACCACAGGGCCCCGGCCACCGCCGACGTCGTCGCCCCGGCCGGATCGCGCGACCAGACCCGCACCCGCATCCCGCGCTCCGCCAGCGTCACGGCGGTGGTCAGACCGACGACCCCGCCGCCCACCACGATCACATCCGCCATCACGGTCACTCCTGCCACATCGGTGCACCCGGTCGCTGCGTGGACGCTAACGGAAGCCGTGAACCGGAGGCCAGGGGCACAGGGCGACGGGCATGAGCGCCGGCGATTAGGATCGACACCCTGATGACTGCCACTCTCGTCGCCAAGGACCTCGCCGCCGGACACGGCGACCGCACGCTCTTCGCCGGGCTCGACCTCGTCGTCGCCCCGGGTGACGTGATCGGTCTCGTCGGAGTCAACGGCGCCGGCAAATCCTCCCTGCTCCGGCTGCTCGCCGGGCTCGACCGCCCGGAGGAGGGCGAGCTGCGGCTCTCCCCGCCCACCGCCACCGTCGGCCACCTCCCGCAGGAGCCCGAGCGCCGCGACGGTGAGACCGTGTCCGCGTTCCTGGCCCGCCGCACCGGCGTCGCCGACGCCCAGCGCACGATGGACGAGGCGACCGAGGCCCTGGTCGCGGGCGCCCCGGGCGCGGACGACGCCTACTCCGAGTCCCTGGAGCGCTGGCTCGCCCTCGGCGGCGCGGACCTGGAGGAGCGGGCCGAGCAGGTCGCCGCCGAGCTGGGCCTGACCGTCGGCCTCGACCGGCCCATGGCCGCGCTCTCCGGCGGGCAGGCCGCACGCGCCGGACTAGCCTCGCTGCTCCTGTCCCGCTACGACGTCTTCCTGCTCGACGAGCCCACCAACGACCTCGATCTGGACGGCCTGGAGCGCCTGGAGCGCTTCGTGTCCGGCCTGCGCGCGGGCACCGTCGTCATCAGCCACGACCGCGAGTTCCTGATGCGCACGGTCACCAAGGTGCTGGAGCTGGACCTCGCCCAGCAGCAGATCAACCTGTACGGCGGCGGCTACGCGGCCTACCTGGAGGAGCGGGAGACTGCCCGCCGGCACGCCCGCGAGGGCTATGAGGAGTACGCCGACAAGAAGGCGTCCCTCGAAGCACGCGGCCATATGCAGCGCTCCTGGATGGACAAGGGCGTCAAGAACGCCCGCCGCAAGGCGACCGACGGCGACAAGCTCGGCCGCAACGCCCGCAGCGAGGCCAGCGAGAAGCAGGCCGCGAAGGCCCGCCAGACCCAGCGCATGATCGAACGCCTCGACGCCGTCGAGGAGCCGCGCAAGGAGTGGGAGCTGCGTATGGAGATCGCCTCCGCCCCGCGCTCCGGATCCGTCGTCGCCACCCTGCGCGACGCCCGCGTGGTGCGCGGCGACTTCTCCTTCGGCCCTGCCTCGCTCCAGATCGACTGGGCGGACCGGGTCGCCATCACCGGGGCCAACGGCGCCGGCAAGTCCACCCTGCTGGCCGCCCTGCTGGAGCGGCTGCCGCTGGACTCCGGGAACGCCACCCTCGGTTCGGGCGTCGTCGTCGGAGAGGTGGACCAGGCCCGCAAGCTGTTCCTGGGCGCGCAGTCGCTGCTGGACGCTTTCTGCGCGGCCGTGCCCGACACGGAGCCGGCGGAAGTCCGCACCCTGCTCGCCAAGTTCGGCCTCCGCGCCGACCATGTGATGCGCCCGGCGACCAGCCTTTCCCCGGGCGAGCGCACCCGCGCCGCCCTCGCCCTGCTCCAGGGCCGGGGCGTCAACCTCCTGGTGCTCGACGAGCCGACGAACCACCTGGATCTGCCCGCCATCGAGCAGCTGGAGGCGGCCCTGGAGACGTACACGGGCACCCTGCTGCTGGTCACCCACGACCGGCGGATGCTGGAGGCGGTCCGCACGACCCGCCGCATCGAGGTGGCCGAGGGCCAGGTCAAGGAAGTCTGAGCGGAGTTACGGGGTGGGGGCGGGCCGCACATGGCGGCCCGCCCCCACCTCTGTCCGTCTCAGCGGCCCCGGCCGCCGCCCTGCTTCGGGTCGGTCAGCCCGGCCCGCCGCAGCGCGTCTGCCATGGCGCTGTTCGCCGGAGCCGGGGCCCCCTGGCCCTGTCGGGACGCGCCGCCGCCACCGCCGCGCCGGTCCCGGCCGCCGCCGCCCTGCCGGCCCTGGCCGCCACCGGACGGCTGCCCCTGGCCCTGCCCCTGGCGCTGCTTCGGGGGACGGCCGCCGCGCTCGCCGCGGCCCTGCTGCCCGCCGCCGGAACCGCCGCCCGCGCCCGGCTCGTCGTCGAGACGCAGCGTCAGCGAGATCCGCTTGCGCGGCCCGTCGACGTCCATGACCTTGACCTTCACGATGTCCCCGGGCTTGACGACGTCGCGCGGGTCCTTCACGAACGTCTTCGACAGCGCCGAGACGTGCACCAGACCGTCCTGGTGGACGCCGACGTCGACGAACGCGCCGAACGCGGCCACGTTGGTGACGACGCCCTCCAGCACCATGCCGGGCTCCAGGTCGCCGAGCTTCTCGACGCCCTCCTTGAAGGTCGCCGTCCTGAACGCCGGACGCGGGTCGCGCCCCGGCTTCTCCAGCTCCTTGAGGATGTCCGTCACGGTCGGCAGCCCGAACATGTCGTCCACGAAGTCCGCCGCCCGCAGGGCGCGCAGGGCCTCCGCGTTACCGATCAGCGAGGCCACCTCGCCGCCCGCGCTCTTCCCCATCGCCCGCACCACCGGGTAGGCCTCGGGGTGCACGCTGGAACCGTCGAGCGGATCGTCACCGTCCCGGATCCGCAGGAAGCCCGCGCACTGCTCGTACGCCTTCGGACCGAGCCGCGCCACGTCCTTGAGGGCCCTACGGGACCGGAAGGGGCCGTTGGAGTCCCGGTGCGCGACGATGTTCTCCGCGAGCCCCGAGCTGATCCCCGACACCCGTGAAAGCAGGGGCGCGGACGCGGTGTTGACGTCCACACCGACCCCGTTCACACAGTCCTCGACGACCGCGTCCAGTGAACGCGACAGCTTCACCTCGGACAGGTCGTGCTGGTACTGCCCGACGCCGATCGACTTCGGGTCGATCTTCACCAGCTCGGCCAGCGGGTCCTGGAGCCGCCGGGCGATGGAGACGGCGCCGCGCAACGACACGTCCATGTCGGGCAGTTCCTGCGAGGCGAACGCGGAGGCGGAGTACACCGAGGCGCCCGCCTCCGAGACCATCACCTTCGTGAGCTTCAACTCCGGGTGCTTGTCGATCAGTTCACCGGCGAGCTTGTCCGTCTCACGGGACGCGGTGCCATTGCCGATCGCGACCAGGTCGACCGCGTGCTCCTTCGCGAGGTGCGCGAGCTTCGCCAGCGCCTGGTCCCACTTGTTCGCGGGTACGTGCGGGTGGATCACATCGGTGGCCACGACCTTGCCGGTGGCGTCGACGACCGCGACCTTCACCCCCGTACGGAATCCGGGGTCCAGTCCCAGCGTGGCCCGGGTGCCGGCCGGGGCGGCGAGCAGCAGATCGCGCAGGTTCGAGGCGAAGACCCGCACCGCCTCGTCCTCCGCCGCCGTGCGCAGCCGCAGCCGCAGGTCGATGCCGAGGTGCACCTGGATCCGGGTCCGCCACGCCCAACGCACGGTGTCGCCGAGCCACTTGTCGCCCGGGCGGCCCCGGTCGGCGATCTCGAAGCGACGGGCGATCATGTTCTCGTACGCGGACGGGCCCGGCCGCTCGGCGGCCTCCGGCTCCTCCGGTTCCAGGACCAGGTCGAGGACGTTCTCCTTCTCGCCGCGCAGCATCGCGAGCACCCGGTGCGAGGGAAGCGCGGTGAACGGCTCCGTGAAGGCGAAGTAGTCGGCGAACTTCGCGCCCGCCTCCTCCTGGCCCTCGCGCACCTTCGCCGCCAGCCGGCCGCGCGTCCACATGCGCTCGCGCAGCTCGCCGGTCAGGTCGGCGTCCTCGGAGAACCGCTCGGTCAGGATCGACCGGGCGCCGTCCAGGGCGGCCGCCGCGTCCGCGACGCCCTTGTCGTCGTCCACGAACGCGGCGGCCGCCGCGAGCGGATCGACCGACGGGTCACCGAGCAGGCCGTCCGCCAGGGGTTCGAGCCCCGCCTCCCGGGCGATCTGCGCCTTCGTCCGCCGCTTCGGCTTGAACGGCAGGTAGATGTCCTCCAGGCGCGCCTTGGTCTCGGCGGCCCGGATGCTCGCCTCCAGCGCGGCGTCGAGCTTGCCCTGCTCGCGTACGGATTCGAGGATCGACGTACGCCGCTCCTCCAGCTCCCGCAGATAGCGCAGCCGCTCCTCCAGCGTGCGCAGCTGCGCATCGTCGAGGGATTCGGTCGCCTCCTTGCGGTAGCGCGCGATGAACGGCACGGTCGATCCGCCGTCGAGCAGCTCGACGGCCGCCCTGACCTGTCGCTCCCGTACGCCGAGCTCCTCGGCGATCCTGCCTTCGATGGACGTCGTCACGGTTTTCCCGACTCGCCTTCTCGTACTGGCTGTGCTGGCCGTGCTCGTGTCGCGACGAGCACGTTCTTGCTTGCCGGGGGGTGTCCCCCCTGGCCTGCATTGTGCCGGGTGGCCGGGGGCGGTGTCGCGTGACCTCGACGAACACGCCCGGAGCCCCCGGCGTGTGCGAGAGCTCCGAGCGGTGCGGGGTCAGCCCTGACCGGTGGCCGAGGCCGGGAACGCCCCCGCGGCGGCGGCCGTGAAGAGGAAGCCGCGTCCCAGTTCGGTGAGCCGCTCCACACCTTCCGCGCCCAGGTGTTCGTACGGGGCGGTGTCCATACGGTCCGTCGCCTCCTCGACCTCCGCGCGCAGCGCCGTGCCCGCCCCGGTCAGCGTCAACACCTCGCCGTCGGCCAGCAGCCCGCGCTCCCGCAGCCGGCCGGACGCGGCCTCCCAGTCGGTGCGCCGCCAGCCACGGGAGGACAGGAGCCAGCGGATCGCCATGCCCTTGCCGGTGGCCGTGTGGCTGACGAGCGACTCCAACGGGTCCAGGCCGGCCGCGAGCAGGGCGGCGAGGTGCGCGTCGCCCCGGTGCTCGCGCAGCAGGGTCGCGGCGTGCCAGAACGCCAGGTGCGGCTCCTCCGGCACCGGCAGATCCGCGTGCGCGGCGTAGAGCGGGCGGGCGTGCGGCGTGCAGGCCTCGGTGGCGCGCAGCGCGAGCCGGGCCGCCTCCGCCATCGCGGCGGAGGCGATGACCTCCTCGCCGAGCAGCCGGCGCAGCGTGGTGTCCGCCGCCCGCAGCCGGGCCCCGAGGACCACGTCGGGGGAGGCGGTCTCCCAGACGGCGGGCACATGTCGGGCCACCAGCGCGGGGTTGAAGTTGTAGAAGGTGGCGCTGACGGTCCCCGCCCCGACCGCGCCGAGTGCGGCGGCCCGGGTCGCGAAGTAGACGGCGCTCTGGTCCTCGATGCCTATCTTCGCCATCTCCGCGCCCAGGTCGGGGGAGAAGAAGAGGCAGGAGTGCAGGGGGTTGACGGCGTTGTGGCAGCGGCGCTCCGCGCGAGCCGGGAGAGTACTCATATCAACACGTTACCGACTGGTCGGTACGGAGTGGAACCCCGGGGGGAGCAGAACGATCCACCAGGGCGGGCCCTGCGACAGGCCAGGCCAGGGCAGCTCCAGGGCAGGCCTGGCGCAGGTCGAGGCCGGGTTCGATGGCAGGAAAGGTGGGGTACTCGTCATTGCGGCCATCGTCGCCCACCGCCCAGGATGGCGGATGTGCAGCAGCGAACCGTGCTCGTCGTCCTCTTCGACGGCATCCAGAGTCTCGACGTCACCGGCCCGATGGAGGTCTTCGCCGGAGCCTCCCGGGCTCCGGGCGTCTCCTACGACCTGCGGACCGCCTCGCTCGACGGCGGCCCCGTCCGCTCCACCAGCGGCCTGACCCTGATGCCCGACAGCAGCCTCGCCGACGCGCCCGTACCGCACACCCTGCTGGTGCCCGGCGGGCACGGCACCCGGGGCTCCCATCCGGAGCTGACCGGCTGGCTGCGCGAGCACGCGCCGCGGGCGGAGCGGCTCGTCTCCGTGTGCACGGGCGCGCTGCTGCTGGCCGAGGCGGGCCTGCTGGACGGCCACCGGGTCACCACCCACTGGAACTACTGCGAGCGGCTGGCCCGCGACTACCCGGCCGTCCATGTCGATCCCGAACCGATCTTCGTACGGGACGGGCGGCTGGCCACCTCGGCGGGCGTCACCGCGGGCATCGACCTCGCCCTCGCGCTCGTCGAGGAGGACCACGGGCGGGACCTCGCGCTGGACATCGCCCGGCACCTCGTGGTGTTCCTGCGCCGCCCCGGCAATCAGGCCCAGTTCAGCGCCCAGCTCTCGGCCCAGACAGCACGGAGCGAACCGCTGCGCGAGGTCCAGCACTGGATCACCCAGCACCCCGACGCCGACCTCGGGGTCGACGCCCTCGCGGCCCGCGCCAGACTCTCGCCCCGGCACTTCGCCCGTGCGTTCCGGGCGGAGACCGGAACGACCCCGGGGCGGTACGTCGAGCGCGTCCGCCTGGAGCACGCCCGCCGGCTCCTGGAGGACACCGCCGACGGCGTCGAGCGGGTCGCCCGCGCCAGTGGATACGGCACCCCGGAAGCCATGCGCCGTGCCTTCGTGAAGACCCTCGCGACGGCGCCGGCCGAATACCGCCGCCGCTTCCGCACCCCAGCGTCCAGCACCTGAACCGCACCGTCCGACCGACCGAACCGAGAGGCAGCTCCCGTGCAGATCGCCATCCTGCTCTTCGACCGTTTCACCGCCCTGGACGCGGTGGGCCCCTACGAGATCCTCAGCCGTGCGCCCGGCGCCGAGCCCGTCTTCGTCGCGACACGGACCGGCCCCGTCCGCAATGACAGCGGGAGCCTCTCGCTCGTCGCGGAGAAGACCCTCGCCGAGGTGCCCTCCCCGGACCTGGTGATCGTCCCGGGCGGCCCCGGCCAGAGCGACCAGATGGAGAACGAGACCCTGCTCGGCTGGCTGCGCTCGGCCGACGCCACCAGCACCTGGACGACCTCCGTCTGCACCGGGTCGCTGCTGCTGGCCGCCGCCGGGCTCCTGAAGAACAGGCGGGCCACCTCGCACTGGCTGGCGCTGGAGACGCTGAGGGACTTCGGCGTCGAGGCCACCGGGGAGCGCGTCGTCCTGGACGGCAAGTACGTCACCGCCGCCGGGGTCTCCTCCGGCATCGACATGGGGCTGACCCTGCTCGGCCGGATCGCGGGCGACGACGTGGCACGCTCGGTGCAGCTGCTCACGGAGTACGACCCGCAGCCGCCCTACGACTGCGGATCGCCGGAGAAGGCCCCCGCCGCCCTCGTCGAGGAATGGCGGGCCAGGAGCCGTCACATCACCCGGTAGGTCCCGCGGTCCAGGTGAACCGGGGCGCGCGCCGCTCCAGGAAGGCGGCGGCGCCCTCCGCCGCGTCACCGCTGCCCCGCGCCTCAGCGGCCCAGTGGGCGTCCCGGTCCGTCCGGCCCCCAGCGAACTCCTTGGCCGCGGCCTGGGTGAGCAGGGACCGGGACGCCAGGACCCGTACGTACTCCTCGACCCGCTCGTCCAGGCCGTCGGCGGGCAGCACCTCGTCGACCAGGCCGGTGCGCAGCGCCCGTTCCGTGCCGATCAGCTCGCCGGAGAACAGCAGGTGCTTGGCCGTGGCCGGACCGACGAGGGCGACCAGCCGGCGGGTCGAGGAGGCGGGGTAGACGATGCCCAGCTTGGCCGGGGTGACCCCGAAGGAGGCCCCCTCCTCCGCGAACCGCAGATCGCAGGCGGCGGCGAGCTGGCCGCCGCCGCCCACGCAGTAGCCGCGCACCGCGGCCAGTGTCGGCAGGGGGAACGCGGCGAGCGCCTCCTCGGCCGCCACCGTCAGGCCCTGGGCGGTGTCCGCGCCCTCCCGCAGCGTGGAGATGTCGGCGCCGGCGCAGAAGGTGTCCCCGGCTCCGGTCAGCACCAGCGCCCGGACCGCCGGATCGGCCGCGAGCCGCTCCAGCAGCTCCGGCAGACTCCGCCACATCGCGGTGGTCATCGCGTTGCGTTTGGCGGGGTTCGCGATCACGACCGTGGCGATGCCGCGCTCGACGGTAGTGATCAGGCGGGGGTCCGTAGGGTCCATGCGCCGGATGCTATCCGGAGGGTTCGAACCTATGATCAAGAAGGGGTCGCGGGGCGGGCACGCACCGTAAGGAGTCGTCGATGAACGAATCCACCGCCGAGGGCCGGAAGCTCAGCCGCAGCTTCGGCTGGCTCGCGCTGCTCGGCACGCTGCTGGTGATCGCGGGCGTCATCGGTCTCGTCTACACCGGCGTCGCCACGCTCACCTCGATGCTGCTCTTCGGCTGGCTGCTGCTCGTCGGCGGCCTGGTCGGGCTGCTGCACGCGATCGAGTCACGCGGGACGAACTACTTCTGGCTGGGCGTGGTGGTCGCGGCCCTCAACATCGCCGCGGGCGTCGTCGTCATCAAGCACCCCGAGGGAACGGCCGAGGCGCTGACCATGTTCGCCGCCCTGCTCTTCCTGACCGGCGGCGTCTTCCGGCTGGTCGGCAGCGTCGTCGTGCGCGGTCCGCAGATGGGCTGGACGCTGCTGCAGGGCGCCTTCGGGCTGCTGCTGGGCCTGCTGGTGCTGTTCGACTGGCCGCACAGCAGCCTCTACGTCCTCGGCTGCTTCTTCTCGCTGGCCCTGCTGTTCGACGGGCTCGGCCTGATCGCCATCGGCGTGGGCGGCCGACGCATCGTGACCATGGTCTCGGAGCGTCTCGATGGAACCGCCCCGCCCCCGGACGAGCCGATCACGTCACCAGAAGACGAGCGGGAGTAGTCCCCGGGCTGCCAGAATCACGCATGTTTGGTCAAATAGCGCCGATACCTGGCTACTTCCGATCAGTGGCACGGGCCCGACCAGGCCATTCCCAACACTCTTTACTCGACGGTCAGTGCAGTGCGAGTGAGAGCTGGTGCCGGACGATGGAGAGCCTCGGGAGTGCCCCTGCCGACCCCGTGTCGTACGAGGGGGTGTGGCGCTTCACCGCCTCCGCCGTGGACGCGTCCGTGCCGAGCGCCCGGCACGCCGTACGCGACCTCCTCGACCGGCAGGGCGTGCCGATCGAGGACGACATCCTCCAGGGGCTCCTGCTGATCGTCTCGGAGCTGGTCACCAACGCCGTCAAGCACGCGGCGCTCCTCTCGCCCGAACTGGCCGTCGAGGTGGCCATCGCCGCCGACTGGGTCAGGGTCTCGGTCGAGGACAACCACCCCTACCGCCCCACCGCGCTGGAGACGGACTACGCGCAGACCGGCGGCCGGGGCCTGCTGCTGGTCAAGGTGATCACCGCGGAGGCGGGCGGCACCTGCGACGTCGAGCACACCGCGAGCGGCGGCAAGATCATCTGGGCGGCGCTGCCGTTGAAGACGCAGCTCTGACCGCCCCGTACGGATAAGTGGGAGGGTTCACCAGCCCGCGGAGGGGCCCGTCAGCTCACGGATCGCCGGCCGTGCCGCGTCCAGCACCGTCATGAACCACGCCGAGAACGGCGCCCGCGCGTGGCGCTCCGCCAGCTCCGCCGCCGTCACGAAAGCCGTCTCCCCGACCTCCTCGGGGTCCGGCTCCGGCGCCGTCTGCGCCATCCCCACGAACAGGTGGTTGAACTCCTGCTCCACCAGCCCCGACACGGGGTCCGGGTGGTTGTAGCGGACCGTTCCTGCCTCGGCCAGCAGTGAGGGGGAGAGCCCCAGCTCCTCGTACGTACGCCGGGCGGCGGCCGCGAACGGGGCCTCGCCCGGGTAGGGGTGCCCGCAGCAGGTGTTCGACCAGACACCGGGGGAGTGGTACTTGCCGAGTGCCCGGCGCTGGAGCAGGAGCCGCCCCTGCTCGTCGAAGAGGAACACCGAGAACGCGCGGTGCAGCTGCCCGGGGGCCTGGTGGGCCGCCAGCTTCTCCGCGGTGCCGATCGTGGTGCCGTTCTCGTCGACCAGTTCGAGCATGATCGCTTCTGCGGTGCCGTTCGACGAGCTGTGCGTCGCGGTGGCTGGTGTGGTCGGCATACCCATCCTTCGCTTTGGTCCCCGGCCTCGTGCGCCGGGCCCCTGGAGTCCGGTCAAGTCTGCCGTACAAAAGCCGCTTGTCCGCACTGCGGGTCCGGGCATGTCCGCCCCGCCGCGCCCCCGGAGCGCGGCGGAGCGGACGGAGCGTCAGACCCCGAAGGCCGCCGGATAGCGGATCATGCCCGCCGGAACAGGGACGGAATCGTCCAGTACCAGGGCCATCATCGCCTCGTCAGGCACCTCGAAACCCGGCCGGATCCCGTAGCGCGAGGCCGGCACGAAACCGAAGCGCGGGTAGTACTCGGGATGACCGAGCACCAGCACCAGCGCCTCACCGCGCATGCGGGCGGCATCCAGCACCGCCCGCACCACGGCCTGCCCCGCACCCTGCCGCTGGTACGCGGGAGACGTGGCCACCGGGGCCAGGGCGAGCGCCGGGGCGTCTCCGACCCGGCAGCGGGTGAGCAGCGCGTACGCCGCCGGTGAACCGTCCGGGGCCTCGGCGATACGGCCGAGCTCCGGCAGCCAGGCCTCGGAGTCGGCCCGCAGGGTGTCCACGAGGTCCGCCTCGTCCCGGGTGGGGAACGCGGCCGTGTTGACCGCGTGCACGGCCGTACGGTCCGCCGGTGTCTCGGGACGGGTCTTCCACCGGGGATCGGCGGGGCGCAGCACGTACGCGGCGTAGCCGTACTCCGTGCCGTGCTCCCGCCGCACCGCCAGCTCCTCACGGGTGGCCGCGAGTGCCCACTCCATACCGCGAGTGCCGGGGTCGGCGCTCCCGACCCGTTCGGCGAGCGGTACGTAGTACGCGTCCCAGTCGCTCTCGGGCTGGAGCAGCACGGCGTCGACCGTGCAGCCGGCGGCGACGGCCGCCGCGGTGGTCTCCGGCAGGGTGCGCAGGGAGCCGTTGCGGTCCCAGAAGCCCCGCGCCCCGGCGGACGGCGCGTCCGTGGTCCAGACGCACTCGGAGATCATCATCGCGCCGCCCGGCGCCAGCAGGCGCTGCCAGTCCCGGACGGCGGTGTCGAACCCGATGCAGTACGCGGAGCCCTCGGCCCAGATCAGGTCGAAGGACCCCGCGGGGAACCCGGGCCCGGTGAGGTCGCCCATGTCCGCCTCGACGGTACGGACGCGATCGCCGAGGCCACGGGCCCCGGCCGCCTCGCGCAGCTCGTCCAGGAACGGCTGGTGCAGGTCGACCGCGGTCACCTCCGCGCCCGCCTCGGCGGCGAGCAGCAGAGCGGCCCGGCCGGGACCGCAGCCCAGGTCGAGGACGCGCGGGCGGTCGGGCAGCGGGCCGGCGAGAGCGAGCAGCCGACGCGTGGTCGCGTCGGAGCCGGGGCTCTGCCGGGGAAGACGGTGGTGCAGGGTGAAGAACGCCTCGGTGCGCGAGGCGTCGTCAGTGTGGTCGGTCAACGTGGGAACCCTTGAGTGTGAGGGCTCCGACCCGATCCGAGAGGAAAGTGGACCTAGCCGGAAACCCGGGAGATGAGGAAGGACCGATTGCCGCGCCGGGAAGGCGTCGTCGCGACCGTCATCAACCTCAGCTCCTCTCGCAAGGGTCCCGGTGTCACCGGGCTCCGCTCCACCGCGAGACTCGAACGTCTCAGCGAAACCACCCTAGCACCAGCTCGGCGCGCACTCGGGACGCCTCAGTGGCAGAGCCGCGCCTCGTGCACCGCGTGACCGCTCGGCTCCAGCTGGAAGGTGCAGTGCTCCACGTCGAAGTGGTCCCCGAGGCAGCCCTGCAGCTCGTGCAGCACCTTCTCGTGCCCTATCGAGTCGAGCATCTCCTGGCGCACCACCACATGGGCGGAGAGCACGGGCATCCCCGAGGTGATCGTCCAGGCGTGCAGGTCGTGGACGCCCAGGACCCCGGGGAGCTCCGTGATGTGGGCCCGCACCTCCGCCATGTCCACACCCTTGGGCGCCGCCTCCAGCAGCACGTTCAGGGTCTCCCGCAGCAGCTTCACGGTCCGGGGGACGATCATCAGGCCGATCACCAGGGAGGCGATCGGGTCGGCGGGCTGCCAGCCGGTCGCCATGATGACGCCCGCCGAGATGATCACGGCGAGCGAGCCCAGGGTGTCGGCCATCACCTCCAGATAGGCGCCCCGCACGTTCAGGCTCTCCTTCTGCCCGCGCATCAGCAGGGAGAGGGAGACGACGTTGGCCACCAGGCCGACGGCGGCGAACGCGATGGCCAGGCCGCCCTTCGTCTCCGCCGGGGTGATGAACCGTTCGACCGCCTCGACGACCAGATAGCCGCCGACCCCCAGCAGCAGCAGACAGTTCGCGAGCGCCGCCAGGATCTCCGCGCGGGCGAAGCCGAAGGTGCGGTTCGGCCCGGCCGGACGGTTGGCGAAGTGGATGGCGAGCAGCGCCATCCCGAGCCCCAGGGCGTCGGTGGCCATGTGGGCGGCGTCCGCGATCAGGGCCAGCGAGTCGGAGAGCACCCCGCCGACGATCTCCATGACCATCACGCTCAGCGTGATCCCCAGAGCGATCCGGAGCCTGCCCCGGTACCCGGCGGCCGCCGTGCCCGTGGGAGGCGGCCCGCCGTGTGTATGCCCGTGATCGTGTCCAGCCCCCATGCGAAACGCCTCCAGGTCCCTGCGACGCGCCGGGCGAAACCGCCTCGACGTGGCCAGTGAACTACGGGTGGGGGGTATCGGGCAACACGGGACTGAACACCGTTGTCATTGGCCCTGACCTGCGGAAACGTTCCGCAGGTCAGGGCGCTGACACGATCACCGACGCCACTCGTGACCGATCACGAACGCGCCTCGGGGTGGCGTAGGCACCAGCCCTCCCAGGCCGACTCCACCATCTCGCGGACACCCCGTCGTGCCGCCCAGCCCAGCTCCTCGGTGATCCGCGCGGACGACGCCACCGCCGTCGGCGCGTCACCGGCCCGACGCGGCTCGACCACCGGCTTCGGACCGTGGCCCGTCACCTCGCCGATCACCTCGGCCAGCTCCCGGACCGAGACCCCCTCGCCCCGGCCGACGTTGAGCGTCAGCTCACCGGCGCCCGCCCCGTCCAGCCGCCGGGCGACGGCGACATGCGCCTCCGCGAGATCGGCCACATGGATGTAGTCACGGACGCAGGTGCCGTCCGGCGTCGGGTAGTCGTCACCGAAGATCCGCGGTGCCTCGCCGCGCGTCAGCCGCTCGAACATCATCGGCACGATGTTGAAGACCCCGGTGTCCGCGAGTTCCGGCGCGGCGGCGCCCGCCACGTTGAAGTACCGCAGACAGGCGGTCGAGAGCCCGTGGGCCCTCCCGGTGGCCCGCACCAGCCACTCACCGGTGAGCTTGGTCTCGCCGTACGGGTTGATCGGGAGACAGGGGGTTTCCTCCGTGATGAGGTCCACATCCGGTACGCCGTAGACGGCCGCCGAGGACGAGAAGAGGAAGCGCGGCACCCCCGCCGCGACCACGGCCTCCAGCAGCACGGCCAGTCCGGCCACGTTCTCCCGGTAGTACAGCAGCGGCTTCTCCACGGACTCGCCGACCTGCTTCTTCGCCGCGAGATGCACCACACCGCTCACCGCGTGGTCGGCCAGCACCCGGTCCAGCAGGGCCCGGTCGGAGGCCGAGCCCTCCACCAGCGTGACGGCGTCCGGCAGCCGGTCCACGACGCCGCTGGAGCGGTCGTCGAGCACCACGACCCGCTCTCCCGCCGCCACCATGGCCCGTGCCACGTGTGCCCCGATGTATCCCGCCCCGCCCGTGATCAGCCATGTCATGACCGACACCCTAAGCCGCCCAGCCACCGGCGGTTTGTGGGCCGGGCCCCCGATCGATGATGATGATCGCCAACGCCGCCCGGGCCCGCGGGTCCACCCGTACAGCGCGCAAACGGGCGGTGAACTCGGTCTTCCGTTCATCCGATAGCCTCAGCCGACACGCCGCCGGCCCGCCTCGTGGCCGTGCCGCCGTGTGTCGTCCACGTCAGTGCCAAGGAGTGAGTTCGTCTGTCGACCGCCATTCTCACCGGTACGCCGGTACCCGGGTCGTCGCTCGCGGACGATCTGCGGTCCCTGGGCTTCGACGTGCAGACCGCCGCCGACGCCGCTGACGCCGCGGCACTCCTCGCCGCCGTCCCGGCGGGCCGCCGCGTCGCCCTCGTCGACCCGCGTTTCGTGGGTCACGTCCACGCGCTGCGGCTCGGGCTGACCGACCCGCGCTTCCCCGCCGCCACCGTCCCCGGCGCGCTCACCGCCCAGCCCGAGGCGCGCGGAGCCCTGCTGCGCGCCCTGGACCGCACCGCCGCAGCCGTCGGCGCGGGCGCCCCGGTCGTCGAGCCGGAGGCCGACCCCGCGCCCGAGGACCGCACCGTCCCCGGCCGGATCGCCGTCGCGCTGGAGGCCGAGGGCACCGCCGTACAGCGCCCCGCCCTCGGCTCGCTCGTCGCGGCCGTCCCCACGGACCGGGAGCAGCGGGCCGCCGCCGAGGCGGGCCTCGCCTCGGTCGACGACGAGGCGGTGCGGCTGCGCAACGCGGTCAAGGCCCACGACGGGTTCTTCACCACGTACTGCATCAGCCCCTACTCCCGCTACATCGCCCGCTGGTGCGCCCGCCGCGACCTCACCCCGAACCAGGTCACCACCGCCTCCCTGATCACCGCGCTCATCGCGGCGGGCGCGGCGGCCACCGGAACCCGCGGCGGCTACGTCGCCGCCGGAATCCTGCTCCTGGTCTCCTTCGTGCTGGACTGCACCGACGGGCAGCTCGCCCGCTACTCGCTGCGGTACTCCACGATGGGCGCCTGGCTGGACGCCACCTTCGACCGGGCCAAGGAGTACGCCTACTACGCGGGGCTCGCCATCGGCGCCGTGCGCGGCGGCGACGACGTATGGGTCCTGGCGCTCGGCGCGATGGTCCTCCAGGCCTGCCGGCATGTCGTGGACTTCTCGTTCAACGAGGCCAACCACGACGCGGTCGCCAACACCAGCCCCACCGCCGCCCTCTCCGACAAGCTCGACAACGTCGGCTGGACGGTCTGGGTGCGGCGGATGATCGTGCTGCCGATCGGTGAGCGCTGGGCCATGATCGCCGTGCTCACCGCCCTCACCACCCCGCGCATCGTCTTCTACGCCCTGCTCGTCGGCTGCTCCCTGGCCGCCTGCTACACCACGGCCGGCCGCCTGCTGCGCTCGCTGACCCGCAGGGCCGGCCGCACCGACCGCGCCGCGCGGGCGCTGGCGGACCTCGCCGACTCGGGGCCCCTCGCCCAGGGCGTCGCGAGGGTCGCGCCGGGCCTCCCGGGCGCGTTCACGGCTCCGGCCGTCGCCCTGCTCGGCACGCTGGTCATGATCGGCGGCGCCCTCCTCCTCCCGTACGGCAGCTGGCTCACCGTCGCCGCGGCGGCGGTGTACGTGGTCCTCTCCGGCCTCGCCGTCGCCCGCCCGCTCAAGGGCGCGCTGGACTGGCTCGCGCCGCCGTTCTTCCGGGCCGCGGAGTACGTCACGATCCTGGTGCTGGCGGCCCGCAGCGATGTCCCGCACGCCGTTCCGGCGGCCTTCGGGCTCGTCTCGGCCGTCGCCTACCATCACTACGACACGGTGTACCGCATTCGCGGAGGCACCGGCGCGCCGCCCCAGTGGCTGGTGCGGACGATCGGTGGACACGAGGGCCGCACCGCGCTGGTGGCCGTACTCGCCGCCGTACTCACCCACACCTCAGGTTTCACCACGGCCCTGACCGCGCTCGCGGTCGCCGTGGCTCTGGTGGTGCTCGTGGAGTCCATCCGCTTCTGGGTGTCCTCCTCGGCCCCCGCCGTACACGACGAAGGAGAACTCGCATGATCGGCCTCGTACTGGCAGCCGGTGCAGGACGACGTCTGCGCCCCTACACGGACACGCTTCCCAAGGCGCTCGTCCCTGTCGACGGCGACAAGACGGTCCTCGACCTCACGCTCGCCAACTTCGCGGCGGTCGGGCTCACCGAGGTCGCGATCGTCGTCGGCTACCGCAAGGAAGCCGTCTACGCCCGCAAGGCCGAGCTGGAGGCGACGTACGGCGTCACCCTCACGCTCATCGACAACGACAAGGCCGAGGAGTGGAACAACGCCTACTCCCTCTGGTGCGCCCGTGACGTCATCAAGCGCGGTGTGATCCTCGCCAACGGCGACACCGTGCACCCGGTCTCCGTCGAGAAGACCCTGCTGGACGCCCGCGGCAAGGGCCGGAAGATCATCCTCGCCCTGGACACCGAGAAGGTCCTCGCCGACGAGGAGATGAAGGTCATCACGGCGGAGGGCAAGGGCGTCCAGCGCATCACGAAGCTCATGGACCCGGCCACCGCGACCGGCGAGTACATCGGCGTCACCCTTATCGAGGCCGAGGCCGCCGAGGAGCTGGCGGACGCGCTGAAGACCACCTTCGAGCGCGACCCCGACCTCTACTACGAGGACGGCTACCAGGAGCTCGTCAACCGCGGTTTCACCGTCGACGTGGCCCCCATCGGCACCGTGACCTGGGTCGAGATCGACAACCACGACGACCTCGAGAAGGGCCGTGAGATCGCGTGCCAGTACTGACCCGGCTCATTCCGTCCCCGGTCGTCGTCGACATCCGGCGCGGCGCCATGGACGATCTGGCGGGTCTCCTGGCCGATCAGCGCATCTCCTCCTCGGGCAAGCTCGCCATCGCGATCAGCGACGGCTCCGGGCGCGCCCTGCGGGAGAGGCTCGCCCCGGTCCTGCCGGGAGCCGACTGGTATCCGGTGTCCGACGGCACGATCGACTCGGCGGTGAAGCTCGCCGACGGCATCAAGGGCAACCGGTACGACGCCGTCGTGGGCCTCGGCGGCGGCAAGATCATCGACGTGGCGAAGTACGCCGCGGCACGGGTCGGGCTGCCCATGGTCGCCGTCGCGACGAACCTCTCGCACGACGGCCTGTGCTCGCCGGTCGCGACGCTGGACAACGACAACGGGCGCGGCTCCTACGGGGTCCCCACCCCGATCGCCGTGGTCATCGACCTCGACGTGATCCGTGAGGCGCCCGCCCGCTACGTCCGCTCCGGCATCGGCGACGCGATCTCGAACATCTCCTGCGTCGCCGACTGGGAGCTGGCCCACGAGGTCAACGGCGAGGAGATCGACGGCCTGGCGGCCGCGATGGCCCGCCAGGCGGGCGAGGCCGTGCTGCGCCACCCCGGCGGGGTCGGCGACGACGCCTTCCTGAAGGTGCTGGCCGAGGGGCTCGTGCTGACCGGCATCTCGATGTCGGTCGCGGGCGACTCCCGCCCGGCCTCCGGCGCCTGCCACGAGATCAACCACGCTTTCGACCTGCTGTTCCCCCAGCGCGCGGCCAGCCACGGCGAGCAGGTCGGCCTCGGCGCGTGCTTCGCCATGCATCTGCGCGGTGCCCGCCAGGAGTCCCTCCTGATGGCATCGATACTGCGCCGCCACGGTCTGCCGGTCCTGCCGGAGGAGATCGGGTTCAGCGTCGACGAGTTCGTACACGCCGTCGACTACGCGCCGCAGACGCGTCCGGGACGCTTCACCATCCTGGAGCACCTCAACCTGTCCACCGACCAGATCAGGGACGCGTACGCCGACTATGCGACGACCATCAGTAGCTGAACTCCGTCCGGTCGTTCACCCTCCGGGGGTGAAGGACCGGCGCAGCGGCGAGCACTGGGCCGGGCGCATGTACATGCGCGAGGTCTCGCTGCGCGTGGACCGCTACCTGGTCAACACCCGCGTCTCGCCGAACCAGGTCACGTACGTGATGACGCTGGCCGGCGCGCTGGCCGCCCCGGCGCTGCTGGTGCCGGGCATCTGGGGCGCCGTGCTCGGCGTGGTGATGGTCCAGCTCTACCTGCTGTTCGACTGCGTGGACGGCGAGCTGGCCCGCTGGAAGAAGCAGTACTCGCTCAGCGGGGTCTACCTGGACCGGGTCGCCGCCTATCTCTGCGACGCCGCGGTGCTCGTCGGCCTCGGCCTGCGCGCCGCCGACATCTGGGGCGAGGGCCGGATCGACTGGCTCTGGGCCTTCCTCGGAACCCTCGCCGCACTCGGCGCGATCCTCATCAAGGCCGAGACGGACCTGGTCGGCGTGGCCCGCCACCAGGGCGGGCTGCCACCGGTCAAGGAGGCGGCGTCCGAGCCGCGCTCCTCCGGCATGGCGCTGGCCCGCCGGGCGGCCGGGGCGCTCAAGTTCCACCGGCTGATCCTCGGCATCGAGGCCTCGCTGGTGATCCTCCTGGTGGCCGTGATCGACGCGATCGGGGGCGACCTCTTCTACACCCGTCTGACCGTCGCGGTGATGGCCGGTATCGCCCTGCTGCAGACCCTGCTGCACCTGGTGTCCGTCCTGGCGTCCAGCAGGCTGAAGTGACCTTTCCCATGAAACTGGGCGCGGTGGTCATCACCATGGGCAACCGCCCGCAGGAGCTCCGCGCCCTCCTCGATTCGGTCACCGCCCAGCACGGTGACCGGATCGAGGTCGTGGTGGTCGGCAACGGAGCCCCGGTCCCCGACGTGCCCGCCGGGGTGCGCACGGTGGAACTGCCCGAGAACCTGGGCATCCCCGGCGGCCGCAATGCCGGCATCGAGGCGTTCGGCCCCTGCGGGGCGGACGTGGACGCGCTGCTCTTCCTGGACGACGACGGGCTGCTCCCGAACCGGGACACCGCCGAGCTGTGCCGACAGGCGTTCGCGGCTGACCCGAAGCTCGGGATCATCACCTTCCGGATCACCGACCCGGACACGGGCGCCACCCAGCGGCGGCACGTGCCCCGGCTGCGGGCCGCCGACCCTATGCGCTCCTCGCGCGTGACCACGTTCCTGGGCGGCGCCAACGCCGTACGCACCCGGGTCATCGCCGAGGTCGGTCCCCTGCCGGAGGACTTCTTCTACGCCCACGAGGAGACGGACCTGGCCTGGCGGGCGCTGGACGCGGGGTGGATGATCGACTACCGCGCGGACATGGTGCTGAACCACCCCACCACCGCCCCCTCCCGGCACGCGGTCTACCACCGCATGGTCGCCCGCAACCGGGTCTGGCTCGCCCGCCGGAACCTGCCCGCCCCACTGGTCCCCCTCTACCTGGGGGTCTGGCTGCTGCTGACCCTGGTCAGACGTCCTTCGGCGCCCGCGCTGAAGGCCTGGTTCGGCGGATTCCGGGAAGGCTGGACGACCCCCTGCGGGCGCCGGCGCCCGATGAAGTGGCGTACGGTGTGGCGGCTGACGAGGCTGGGCCGACCTCCGGTCATCTGAGAGGCTTTCCTCTGAGAGCATGAGGCGTATTTTCTTTCCGGAACCTGTCCGCCTGAGCCGCGCCCGCGACTGGCTGCGCGTGAAGACGAGAGTTTCAACTTGTGAGTGACACGACCCACGACGGTGGGGTAGCCCTCGGGACCCCGCCGTCCGCCGACGAGGGCCTCGACGCGGCCCAGCTGGCCGCCAAGTACGGCCTGACCGTGAGCGGCGCCAGGCCGGGGCTGATCGCGTACATGCGACAGCTCTGGGGACGACGCCACTTCATCCTGGCCTTCTCCCGGGCGAAACTGACCGCGCAGTACAGCCAGGCCAAACTGGGCCAGCTGTGGCAAGTGGTCACACCCCTGCTGAACGCCGCGGTCTATTACCTGATCTTCGGGCTGATCCTGGGGACCAGGGAGGGGATCTCCCACGACGTCTTCGTACCGTTCCTGGTCACCGGCGTCTTCGTCTTCACCTTCACCCAGAGCTCGGTGATGGCGGGCGTCCGCTCGATCTCCGGCAACCTCGGACTGGTCCGGGCCCTCCACTTCCCCAGGGCCTCGCTGCCCATCTCCTTCTCGCTCCAGCAGCTCCAGCAGCTGCTGTTCTCGATGATCGTGCTGGTCGCGGTCGCCGTCATCTTCGGCAGCTACCCCTCGCTGTCGTGGCTGCTGGTGATCCCCGCCCTGATTCTCCAGTTCTTCTTCAACACGGGCCTGGCCCTCGTCATGGCACGGCTCGGCTCCAAGACCCCCGACCTCGCGCAGTTGATGCCGTTCGTCATGCGGACCTGGATGTACGCCTCGGGCGTCATGTTCTCCATCCCGGTGATGCTCAAGGACAAGCCGGCCTGGATCGCGGACGTGCTCCAGTACAACCCGGCGGCGATCTACATGGACCTGGTCCGCTTCGCCCTGATCGACGGATACGGCTCCGAGAACCTGCCGGACCACGTCTGGGCCGTCGGCGTCGGCTGGGCCGTGCTGCTGGGCGTCGTGGGATTCGTGTACTTCTGGAAGGCAGAGGAACGGTACGGCCGTGGCTGAGGACAACGCACAGGGGCGCATCCCCACGGTGATCGCCGACGACGTGCACATCGTGTACCGGGTCAACGGCACGGGCGGCGGACGCGGCGGCGCCACCGCCGCGCTGAGCCGCATGATGCGGCGGGGCAAGGGCGAGCCGCGCGGCGTCCGGAAGGTGCACGCCGTGCGCGGTGTCTCCTTCACCGCCTACCGCGGCGAGGCCATCGGCCTCATCGGCACCAACGGCTCCGGCAAGTCGACGCTGCTGCGCGCCATCGCCGGCCTGCTGCCGACCGAATCCGGCCAGGTGTACACGGACGGTCAGCCCTCGCTGCTCGGGGTGAACGCCGCGCTGATGAGCGATCTGACCGGTGAGCGCAACGTCGTGCTCGGCGGACTGGCGATGGGCATGAGCCAGGACGAGATCCGTCAGCGCTACCAGGGCATCGTGGAGTTCTCCGGCATCAACGAGAAGGGCGACTTCATCACCCTGCCGATGCGGACGTACTCCTCCGGTATGGCGGCGCGGCTGCGCTTCTCGATCGCGGCGGCCAAGAACCACGACGTCCTCATGATCGACGAGGCGCTGGCCACCGGTGACCGCAAGTTCAAGGTCCGCTCCGAGGAGCGGATCCGCGAGCTGCGCAAGGAGGCGGGCACCGTCTTCCTGGTGAGCCACAACAACAAGTCGATCAGGGACACCTGCGACCGCGCGCTGTGGCTGGAGAAGGGCGAACTCCTGATGGACGGTCCCACCGAGGAAGTCCTCAAGGCGTACGAGCGCGAAACGGGCAAGTAGCCCGCGCGCATTCCGCGGCCCCCGCCGGACCGGTCCGGCGGGGGCCGCGTGGTGTCCGGCACCGTGCCGACCGTCCGTAGTACAGGCCCGGCGGTGATCTCCTCCCGGCGGATGACGTCAATTCCGCCACGCGCGGGGAAGGTTGACGGGAACGGCCGGGAAGCGGCGGTGGGCCCTCCACCCCGCCGACCCCCTGTGAGCTGTACAACGTAAGCTATAGCGGTGCTGATTCATGGCAAGTAGGGCGATACGCCCCGGCACCGGCCGCTCTGCCGCAGTGCACTCGGAAGACCGAGCGGCGTGTCCGAAAAGGGTTGTTTTGGATCAGCAGTGTAGAACGGGAGATGTGACGGCAATGACGGAAGATCTCCAGCTCCGGCGTGGTCTCGCCGTCCCCCCGCCGGGCGGTCCGCAGTGACCTCGACCCCCGAGACGCGCATCGGTGACGCCACCCTCGGCAAGGCCGCGGACGAGAACTTCCCCGTGGCGCCCTTCTTCCTGCCCCGCGCCTGGCGCGAGGACCTGATGGCGGTCTACGGCTTCGCCCGGCTCGTCGACGACATCGGCGACGGCGACCTCGCCCCCGGCGGCGTCGACGCCCGCCGGCTCGGTCTGGAGCCGGAGCAGAGCGACGACCGCCTCGCCATGCTCGACGCCTTCGAGACCGACCTCCACCGCGTCTTCGCCCCCACCGGTGAGGAACCGCACCACCCGCTGCTGCGCGACCTTCGCCCCACCGTGCGGCGCCGGGCGCTCACCCCCGAGCCCTTCCTCGGCCTGATCGAGGCCAACCGCCAGGACCAGAAGATCCGCCGCTACGGCACCTACGCCGATCTCGCCGCCTACTGCGAGCTCTCGGCCAACCCGGTCGGCCGCCTGGTCCTCGCCCTCACCGGCACCACGAGCCCGGAACGCGTCCGCCGCTCCGACGCGGTCTGCACCGCGCTCCAGATCGTCGAACATCTGCAGGACGTGGCCGAGGACCTGGAACGCGACCGGATCTATCTGCCCGCCGAGGACATGGAACGCTTCCGGGTCACCGAATCCGACCTGGCCGCGCCCTCCGCCGGAGCCTCGGTGCGTGCCCTGATCGCGTACGAGGCCCAGCGTGCGAGCGAGCTGCTGAACGAAGGCCCCCCGCTGGTGGGCAGCGTCGACGGACGGCTCAAGCTGCTCCTCGCCGGATTCGTCGCGGGCGGGCGCAGCGCGCTCACGGCGATCTCGGCCGCCGGGTTCGACGTACTGCCCGGACCGCCCAAGCCCACCAAGCCCAGCCTGCTGCGCGAAGTGGGATTCGTCTTGCGAAGAGCGCGTGGAGAGAGGTGAGCCGGACCGTGGAGGGACAGACGACGTACATGTCGCCGCCGGTGCAGGCCGCATACAGTTACTGCGAGGCCGTCACCGGACAGCAGGCCCGTAACTTCGCCTACGGCATCAGGCTGCTGCCGTACGAGAAGCGGCAGGCCATGTCGGCGCTGTACGCCTTCTCCCGTCGTGTCGACGACATCGGCGACGGGGAGCTGGACCCGGAGATCAAGCGGACCCGGCTGGAGAGCACCCGCGAACTGCTGGAGCGGATCCGCAAGGACGCGGTCGACGAGGACGACACCGACCCGGTGGCCGTCGCGCTCGCCGACGCCGCCCAGCGGTTCCCGCTGCCGCTCGGCGGGCTCGACGAGCTGATCGACGGCGTCCTGATGGACGTCCGGGGCGCGACCTACGAGACCTGGGACGACCTGAAGGCCTACTGCCGGTGCGTCGCCGGAGCCATCGGACGCCTCAGCCTCGGCGTCTTCGGCACCGCGCCGGGCGCCCGCGGGGCCGAGCGCGCCGCGGAGTACGCCGACACGCTCGGCCTCGCCCTCCAGCTCACCAACATCCTGCGCGACGTCCGCGAGGACGCCGGCAACGGGCGCACCTACCTGCCCGCCGACGACCTGGCCAAATTCGGCTGCTCGGCAGGGTTCCACCGGACCACCCCGCCTCCCGGCTCCGACTTCGCGGGCCTCATCCACTTCGAGGTCCGGCGCGCCCGAGCTCTGTTCGCCGAGGGCTACCGGCTGCTGCCGATGCTCGACCGCCGCAGCGGCGCCTGCGTCGCGGCGATGGCCGGGATCTACCGCCGCCTCCTCGACCGGATCGAGCGCGACCCCGAGGCCGTGCTGCGCGGACGGGTCTCGCTGCCCGGCCACGAGAAGGCCTACGTCGCGGTGCGCGGCCTGTCCGGACTGGACGCCCGCCACATCTCGAAGCTCACGGCCAGGGGGCGGGGCTGATGCGTCTTCGTGGCTCCGGCCCCCGGGCAACCCTCCAGTGGCCTGGCGCGTCACCGACTGCGACGATCTCCAGGATGAGGACCCGGCAGAGCGCACCGACCCGGCGAGAGGGGCACGCATGAACGACGAGAGCCCACGCCCCGTCGCCGTCGTCGTCGGCGGCGGACTCGCCGGCGTCACGGCGGCGCTCCGCCTCGCCGACGCCGGACTCGACGTGACCCTCCTGGAAGGGCGGCCCCGCCTCGGCGGCCTCGCCTTCTCCTTCCAGCGCGGCGACCTCACCGTCGACAACGGCCAGCACGTCTATCTGCGCTGCTGCACCGGCTACCGCTGGTTCCTCGACCGGATCGACGCCGCCCACCTGGCACCGGTCCAGGACCGCCTCGACGTGCCCGTGCTGGACGTCGGCCGGGCCGCGGGACCGCGCCTGGGACGGCTGCGGCGCACCGGTCTGCCCGTACCGCTGCACCTCGCCGGCGGACTCGCCGCCTATCCCCACCTCTCGCTCGCCGAGAAGGCGGGCGTGGGCCGCGCCGCCCTCGCGCTCGGCCGCCTGGACCCCGCCGACCCCGAGCTCGACCGCGTCGACTTCGCGACCTGGCTGCGGCGGCACGGCCAGTCGGAGCGCACGATCGAGGCCCTCTGGGACCTCGTCGGCGTCGCCACGCTGAACGCCACCGCCCCGAACGCCTCCATGGCCCTCGCGGCGAAGGTCTTCAAGACGGGCCTGCTCTCCGAGCCCGGAGCCGCCGACATCGGCTGGGCCACCGTGCCGCTCGGCGAGCTGCACGACACCCTCGCCCGCAAGGCCCTGGACACCGCGGGCGTCCGCACCGAACTGCGCGCCAAGGCCGGCTCCCTCACCCGCACCGAGGACGGCCGCTGGATCGTCGAGACGGCGGGGGAGCGGATCACCGCCGACACCGTCGTCCTGGCCGTGCCGCAGACCGAGACCCACGGCCTGCTGCCCGCGGGCGCGCTGGACGAACCGGACCTGCTGCTCGACATCGATAACGCGCCCATCCTGAACGTGCATGTGATCTACGACCGCAAGGTGCTGCGCAGGCCGTTCTTCGCCGCGATCGGTTCCCCGGTCCAGTGGGTCTTCGACCGCACCCACTCCTCGGGGCTGACGGGCCCCGGGCAGTATCTGGCGGTCTCGCAGTCGGCCGCCCAGGACGAGATCGACCTGCCCGTCGCCGAACTGCGCTCCCGCTACCTGCCCGAGCTGGAACGGCTGCTCCCCGCCGCCCGCGGCGCGGGCATCCGCGACTTCTTCGTCACCCGGGAGCGCGCCGCCACCTTCGCGCCCGCCCCGGGCGTCGGGCGGCTGCGCCCCGGCCCCCGCACCCGGCTTTCCGGACTTCAGCTGGCGGGGGCCTGGACCGACACCGGCTGGCCCGCGACGATGGAGGGTGCCGTGCGCAGCGGCGCAGGCGCCGCCGACGCGGCGCTCCACGACCTCGGCCGCCCCCCAGGACGTCCGCTGCAGGAGGCGGCATGAGCAGTAACACCGGAACAAGAGGAGAGTCTGTGACCCCGGCGAATCCGGCTTTCGACACCGTGGCGGACACCGCGGACGTCACCGCGCTTCTGGAGCGCGGACGAGCCCTGTCAGCGCCGGTCCTGCGGGCTGCCGTGGGCCGGCTCGCGCCGCCCATGGACACCGTCGCCGCCTACCACTTCGGCTGGATCGACGCGGAGGGGCGGCCCTCGGACGGCGACGGCGGCAAGGCCGTGCGCCCCGCGCTCGCCCTGCTGTCCGCCGAGGCGGCGGGGGCCCCCGCCGAGGCCGGCATCCCCGGCGCGGTGGCCGTCGAACTCGTGCACAACTTCTCGCTGCTGCACGACGACCTGATGGACGGCGACGAGCAGCGCCGCCACCGTGACACCGTATGGAAGGTGCACGGCCCCGCCCAGGCGATCCTGGTCGGCGACGCGCTCTTCGCGCTCGCCTACGACCTGCTGCTGGAGCTCGGCACCGTCGAGGCGGGCCGTGCGGCCCGCCGGCTGACCACAGCCACCCGCAAGCTCATCGACGGGCAGGCCCAGGACATCTCCTACGAGCACCGCGAGCGGGTCACCGTGGAGGAGTGCCTGGAGATGGAGGGCAACAAGACCGGCGCCCTGCTGGCCTGCGCCGTCTCCATCGGCGCGGTGCTCGGCGGCGCCGACGACCGCACCGCCGACACCCTGGAGTCCTACGGCTACCACCTCGGCCTCGCCTTCCAGGCCGTCGACGACCTCCTCGGCATCTGGGGCGACCCGGAGGCCACCGGCAAGCAGACCTGGAGCGACCTGCGCCAGCGCAAGAAGTCCCTGCCCGTCGTCGCGGCGCTCGCCGCGGGCGGCGAGGCCTCCGACCGGCTGGGCGAACTGCTCGCCGCCGACGCCAAGAGCAACGACTTCGACAGCTTCTCCGAAGAGGAGTTCGCCGCCCGCGCGGCACTCATCGAGGAGGCGGGCGGCCGCGAGTGGACCGCCCAGGAAGCCCGTCGTCAGCACGGAATCGCCATCGAGGCGCTGCACGCCGTCGACATGCCCCACCGGGTGAGGGAACAGCTCACCGAGCTTGCAGACTTCGTGGTGGTACGAAAGAGATGACAACGCTTCGCATATGACTCGCAGTCGCCGGCCGGCGCCCCTCACCGGGCGCCGGCCGACGGTGACCCCCAGCACAGCAGAGAACCGACTGCACGTAAGGGGAAGCTCATGACAGCGACGACCGACGGATCGACCGGGACCGCGAACCCCGAGGCCACGGCCCACGATCCGACCGACACGACAACCGCCGCGGACGACGTGACCGTCGCCGCGCGTCGGGCCGCGGAACGCTCGGTGGAGCACCTCCTCGGCAGACAGGACGAGCAGGGCTGGTGGAAGGGCGACCTCGCCACCAACGTCACGATGGACGCCGAGGACCTGCTCCTGCGTCAGTTCCTCTCCATCCAGGACCCCGAGACCACCCGGGCGGCCGCCCTCTTCATCCGTGGCGAACAGCTCGGCGACGGCACCTGGAACACCTTCTACGGCGGACCGGGCGACCTCTCCGCCACGATCGAGGCGTATGTCGCGCTGCGGCTGGCCGGGGACCGCCCCGACGAACCGCACATGGCCCGCGCCTCCGGCTGGATCAGGGAACAGGGCGGCATCGCGGCCGCCCGCGTCTTCACCCGCATCTGGCTGGCGCTGTTCGGCTGGTGGAAGTGGGACGACCTCCCCGAGCTGCCGCCCGAGCTGATGCTCTTCCCCAAGTGGGTCCCGCTCAACATCTACGACTTCGGCTGCTGGGCCCGGCAGACCATCGTGCCGCTCACCATCGTCTCCGCGAAACGCCCGGTGCGCCCGGCGCCCTTCGCCCTGGACGAGCTGCACACCGACCCGGACCACCCCAACCCTCCCAGGAAGCTTGCCCCGCCCGCCAGTTGGGACGGAATCTTCCAGCGCCTCGACAAAGGGCTGCACCTCTACCACAAGGTCGCCCCGCGCCCACTGCGCCGCATCGCGATGAACCTGGCCGCCCGCTGGATCATCGAGCGCCAGGAGAACGACGGTTGCTGGGGCGGGATCCAGCCGCCCGCCGTCTACTCCGTCATCGCCCTGCACCTGCTGGGCTACGACCTCGACCACCCGGTGATGAAGGCGGGCCTGGCCTCGCTCGACCGGTTCGCCGTCCGGCGCGAGGACGGCGCCCGCATGGTCGAGGCCTGCCAGTCGCCCGTCTGGGACACCTGCCTCGCCACCATCGCACTGGCCGACGCCGGACTCGAAGCCGACCACCCCGCCCTGGTGAAGGCCGCCGACTGGATGCTGGCCGAGGAGATCACCAGACCCGGTGACTGGTCGGTACGAAAGCCCGAACTCGCTCCAGGAGGCTGGGCGTTCGAGTTCCACAACGACAACTACCCGGACATCGACGACACCGCGGAAGTCGTCCTGGCGCTGCGCCGGGTGCGCCACCCCGACCCCGCCCGCATGCAGGCGGCCATCGACCGCGGGGTCCGCTGGAGCCTCGGGATGCAGTCCCGCAACGGCGCCTGGGGCGCGTTCGACGCCGACAACACCAGCCCCTTCCCCAACCGCCTGCCCTTCTGCGACTTCGGCGAGGTCATCGACCCGCCGTCGGCCGACGTCACCGGCCATGTCGTGGAGATGCTCGCCGTCGAAGGGCTCGCGAGCCACCCCCGTACCCGCGAGGGCATCGCGTGGCTGCTCGCCGAACAGGAGGCGTGCGGAGCCTGGTTCGGCCGCTGGGGGGTCAACTACGTGTACGGCACCGGGTCCGTGGTGCCCGCCCTGATCGCCGCCGGGCTGCCCGCCGGGCATCCCGCGATCCGCCGGGCCGTCGGATGGCTGGAGTCCGTGCAGAACGACGACGGCGGCTGGGGCGAGGACCTGCGCTCCTACCAGGAGGAGAAGTGGATCGGGCACGGTGAGTCCACCGCCTCCCAGACCGCCTGGGCGCTCCTCGCGCTCCTCGCCGCCGGCCGTCGCGACACCCGCCCGGTCGCCCGCGGTGTCACCTGGCTGACCGAGGCGCAGCAGGCCGACGGCTCCTGGGACGAGCCGTATTTCACCGGGACCGGCTTCCCCTGGGACTTCTCCATCAACTACCACCTCTACCGCCAGGTCTTCCCTCTCACCGCACTCGGGCGCTATGTGTACGGCGACCCGTTCGCCGACCGCGCGACCGCGGCCGAGGGGGCCTGATGGGCGATCCGGGACGGCCGGGGAGTCCCGCGACGCCCCTGCTGGTCGCCTGTGCTCTGGGCATCGAGCAGGTGGCCCTGCGCAGCGGCAGGGGCACCCAGGGCCCCGTCCGGGTCCTGCGCACCGGCATGGGCCCCCGGGCGGCGGAGGCGGCCTTGGCGCGTCTCCTGGGCCCTGGGGGGATTCCCGACGCCGCTGTCATCGCCTCCGGCTTCTGCGCCGGCCTCGCCCCGGGGATGCACCCGGGGGACCTGGTCGTCGCCGAGGAGACCCGGGACGCGGACGGCACCACACCCTGCGCGGGCACCGGCGTCCTGGTCGCCGCGCTCGCCAGGGCCATTCCGGGCCGTACCGTCCACACCGGCCCGCTGACCGGCTCCGACCACGTCGTACGGGGCTCCGAACGGGCCGCGCTGCGGGCGGGCGGGGCCATCGCGGTGGACATGGAGTCCGCCGCGACGCTGCGTACCGCCCTGTGTCACGGGCCGCGCCCGGTTGCGGCCGTCCGGGTGGTCGTGGACGCTCCAGAGCATGAGCTCGTCCGTATCGGCACCGTACGCGGTGGAATATCGGCGTTCCGCGTTCTTCGTTCCGTCCTTCCGGCTTTCTACGAATGGCACCGATCCTTACTGCTCCCCAGGAGGTGAGCTAGATGGCCATGCCGCTCCGTCAGTCCATCAAGGTTGCGACGTATCTCATCGAACAGAAGCTCCGCAAGCGTGAGAAGTTCCCCCTGATCGTCGAGCTGGAGCCGTTGTTCGCCTGCAACCTCGCCTGCGAGGGGTGCGGGAAGATCCAGCACCCGGCCGGTGTCCTGAAGCAGCGCATGCCGGTCGCCCAGGCGGTGGGCGCGGTGCTCGAATCCGGCGCTCCCATGGTGTCCATCGCCGGTGGCGAACCGTTGATGCACCCCCAGATCGACGAGATCGTGCGCCAGCTCGTCGCCAGGAAGAAATACGTCTTCCTCTGCACCAACGCGATGCTGATGCGGAAGAAGCTCGACAAGTTCACCCCGTCCCCGTACTTCGCCTTCGCCGTGCACATCGACGGCCTGCGCGAACGGCACGACGAGTCGGTCGCCAAGGAAGGCGTCTTCGACGAGGCCGTCGCCGCGATGAAGGAGGCCAAGCGGCGCGGCTTCCGGGTCACCACCAACTCCACCTTCTTCAACACCGACACCCCGCAGACCATCATCGAGGTCCTCAACTACCTCAACGACGACCTGCACGTCGACGAGATGATGATCTCTCCCGCCTACGCCTACGAGAAGGCCCCCGACCAGGAGCACTTCCTCGGCGTCGAGCAGACCCGCGAGCTGTTCAAGAAGGCCTTCGCGGGCGGCAACCGGGCCCGCTGGCGGCTCAACCACTCACCGCTCTTCCTGGACTTCCTGGAGGGCAAGGCGGACTTCCCGTGCACCGCCTGGGCGATCCCCAACTACTCGCTCTTCGGCTGGCAGCGCCCCTGCTACCTGATGAACGACGGCTACGTACCGACGTACCGTCAGCTCATCGAGGAGACCGACTGGGAGAAGTACGGCCGGGGCAAGGACCCTCGCTGCGCCAACTGCATGGCGCACTGCGGCTACGAGCCCACGGCGGTGCTCGCCACGATGGGGTCCCTGAAGGAATCCCTGCGCGCGGCGCGGGAGACCATCAGCAGCAACCGCTGAGGCGGTGTCCGACGAGGTACGGCCGGCCGCCACGGGTCTCCCGGGGCGGCCGGCCCTCAGGGCGCAGCACATCCGAAGGGAAGAGCGGGCGATGACGGACGGCGGATCCCAGGGCTTCGACCTGGCTCGGCTCCTCGCCGAGCGCGGGGCCGAACGGTACGACCTGCACGCACGCCACCTCAACCACCAGCTGCCGCGCATGCTGCACACCATCGGCTTCGACAAGGTCTACGAGCGGGCCGAGGGCGCGTACTTCTGGGACGCGGAGGGCAACGACTACCTCGACATGCTCGCCGGGTTCGGCGTCATGGGCCTCGGCCGTCACCACCCCGTCGTCCGCCAGGCGCTGCACGACGTCCTGGACGCTCAGCTCGCCGACCTCACCCGCTTCGACTGCCAGCCGCTGCCCGGACTGCTCGCCGAGAAGCTCCTCGCCCACAGCCCGCATCTGGACCGCGTCTTCTTCGGGAACAGCGGCACGGAGGCGGTCGAGACGGCGCTGAAATTCGCCCGCTACGCCACCGGCAAGCCCCGGGTCCTCTACTGCGACCACGCCTTCCACGGGCTTACCACCGGCTCCCTCTCGGTCAACGGGGAGAGTGGCTTCCGCGACGGCTTCGCCCCCCTGCTGCCGGACACGGCCGTCCCGCTGGGCGACCTGGCGGCGCTGCGCCGCGAGCTGAGGAGGGGTGACGTCGCGGCCCTGGTCGTGGAGCCGATCCAGGGGAAGGGCGTGCACGCCGCGCCGCCGGGCTATCTGCGCGGGGCGCAGGAGCTGCTGCACCGGCACAAGGCGCTCCTGATCGTCGACGAGGTGCAGACGGGCCTCGGCCGGACCGGGGACTTCTACGCCTACCAGCACGAGGAGGGGGTGGAGCCCGATCTGGTGTGCGTCGCCAAGGCGCTCTCCGGCGGTTATGTGCCCGTCGGCGCGACCCTCGGCAAGGACTGGATCTTCCGCAAGGTCTACTCCTCGATGGACCGGGTCCTCGTCCACTCCGCGAGCTTCGGCTCCAACGCCCAGGCGATGGCGGCCGGGCTCGCCGTCCTGACGGTGATGGAGGACGAGGAGACCGTCGCCAACGCCCGGCGCACCGGCGACCTGCTGCGCGAGCGGCTGGCGGCCCTGGTGGACCGCTACGAGCTGCTGCACGAGGTCCGCGGGCGCGGGCTGATGATCGGCATCGAGTTCGGCAGGCCGTCCTCGCTCAAGCTCCGCAGCCGCTGGACCATGCTCCAGGCGGCCCGCAAGGGACTCTTCGCGCAGATGGTCGTGGTGCCGCTGCTCCAGAGGCACCGGATCCTCACCCAGGTCTCCGGCGACCACCTGGAAGTGATCAAGCTGATCCCGCCGCTGGTCATCGGGGACGCGGAGGTGGACCGTTTCGTGGCGGCCTTCACGTCCGTGATGGACGACGCGCACGGCGGGGGCGGACTGATGTGGGACTTCGGCCGGACGCTGGTCAAGCAGGCCGTGGCCCATCGCTGACCGGCTTCGGCGATGGGACGATGAGAATTGCCTCTGAGGCAAGTTATTTGCCTCGGAGGAAAGATCCTGGCCCAATGGAGCCATGAACCCTCCGGACGAAGGGGCGCCGGACGAGCTCCCCGGCGTCGCACCCCGACTGCGCGACCTGCGCCGCGATCGCGGCCTCACGCTGGAGACCGCCGCCGGCCGGGCCGGGCTCTCCCCGGCCCATCTCTCCCGGCTGGAGACCGGCCGCAGGCAGCCCTCGCTGCCGATGCTGCTGGGACTGGCCCGTATCTACGGTACGACGGTCTCCGAGCTGCTCGGCGAGCAGCCGCCCGAACGGGACGCGATCGTCCGCGGCGGCGGCTTCGAGGGGGCGGAGGCCGACGGCTGGATGTACCGGCAGGCAGGCGGATCCGGTCGCGCGATGCAGGCGCTGCGGGTACGCGTTCCGTACGGGGCCCAGGGCGACCTGGTCCGGGTCCACCCCGGCGAGGAGTGGCTGTACGTTCTGGAGGGGCGGCTGCGGATCGGGCTCGGCGACACCGTCCATGACCTCGAACCCGGCGACAGCGCCCACTTCGACTCGCTCACCCCGCACCGGATCGCGGCCGTCGACCGCTGCGGCGCGGAGCTGCTCTTCGTCCACTCCCTGCTCCATAGCCCCGCCGCCGAGCTGTGCCTCGGCAACGCCCTCCACGCGCGCTGAACCGGCCGTCCCGGCCGGCTCCCCTCCTTCGCTCCACCGGCCGCGAGGCCGACAGAGAGGACCGTCATGTCCGATTCCGAGCACTACGACCCGCTGGGTCCCGGCCGCCGCCCGAACGAGGACCCGCAGGAGAAGAGGATGCCGCGCGGTGTCATCATCCGCCTCTTCGCCTACCTGGTGGCGGGCCACGTCATAGCGGGCTTCCTCTACCTGCTCTTCGTGGTGGCCGGGAGCAAGTGACGGCGGGCGGACGACCGACCGCCCCCGGACGGATCGCTTCCCGTCCGGGTCAGCCCTGGTCGAGCAGGCGCTCGCGCAGCCGCTCCCGGGTCTCGGGGGAGACCTTCAGTCCCTCCGACAGGTAGCGGTCCGTCGTTCCCCAGTTCTCCTCGATGGCCGTGAAGGCCGCCGCGAGGTAGGCGGGCCGCGCCCCGAACAGCGGGTCCAGCAGCTCCAGCACCTCGGGTGACATGCCGGTGCCGGACGCGTCGGAGCGCTTCACGGCGTAGCGGCGGCGGAGGTCGTCGGACTTGAGGTAGTCCTCCTCGATCGCTTCCGGCTCGACGCCGACCGCCAGCAGGGCGACCGCGATCGAGAGACCGGCCCGGTCCTTGCCCGCCGCGCAGTGCATCAGGGCGGGGACGCTGTCCTCGGCCAGGGAGTGCAGCACCCGGCTGTGCTCGGGGGTGCGGTCCAGAATCGTCGCGCGGTACATCCGGATCATGCGGTCGACGCCCTTGCCGTTCGCGAGGACCGAGCGCAGCTGCTCGATGTTTCCGTCGCTCACCAGCCGCCAGAACTCGGCGCCGTCCGCCGGGTCCGAGAGCGGAATGCTGACATTGCGGACACCGGCCAGCTCGATGTCGTACCCGTCGAGCCGGTGGTCGGCGGAGTGGCGGAAGTCGAAGATCGTGTGCAGCCCGAGCCCGCCGAGGAAGGCCGCGTCCTCGGCCGTGGCGTGCGCCAGGTGGCCGCTCCGGTAGAGCCGCCCGAAGGCGGTGCGCCGGCCGTCCGCGGTGGGGAGCCCGCCCACGTCGCGGAAGTTGCGGACTCCGGTCAGCGCGGTCTCTGTCGGCGGGACCTGCGGCACCTGCTGCGTCACGGTGGCTCCTGGGATCTCTGGCGCCGGCGCGGCTCGCCGGCGAGGGCGCTCCCGTGACGATACGACATCGATTCGACGGAAAATCATCACGGTCGAGCGTCCGGTGCGGGGCGCCGGGGCGCCCGGGCTGACCTGGCGTCAGGAGGGAAGTCGACCCGATGTCCGTATTGACGCATTTCGCAGAACATGCCCCGCTAATGGGGGAGATGGGATTTCGGGGGTGAGCGGGATCATATCCGTGACGGTCCGTGGTGAGCTTGCCCCGGAGTATTCCCGGTGTACGTACGGAAATCCAAGATCCGTAATCCACGGAGTGTGACGGGAAATCCGGGGAGAAATCGAACCGATGATTCCGGTGCGCAACCGATGGCTTGTTCTGCTCGTCCTGACTCGTTTACGGTCGCCGCAATCCGGACGGACCGCCTAATCCTGCCGCCGCCCGGAATTCGCACCCACCCACTCACGTGTGGCAGGAGCGGGGGAACCAGGTAAGCCGCCGATCCGGAGCGATCCGGACCGGCTCGGGGTGAAGTCGCCGCAACGCGACCGGGCATCTCCAGCCCGAACCCGACAGCTCACCTCGCAGGCGCCGGAGAGGAAATTTCCCATGCCCGCAAAGGGTAAGCACCGTCGTCCGAAGTCCGGCCCGATCTCCCGCGGCGTCCTCGTCGCAGGGGCCGGCGGCGCCGCACTCGCCCTCCCGCTCATCGGGGCCACCGTCGCGAACGCGGCGGACCAGGCCGCTCCGGCCGCGAAGCCCGCCGCCGCCTCGGTCGCCGCCGCGCACACCGCCCCGGCCACCGCCCCTGCCGCGTCGAAGGCCGCCCCGAAGACGTACGCCGTCGTCTCCGGCGACTACCTGGCGAAGATCGCGGCCGAGCACCAGCTCAAGGGCGGGTGGGAGAAGCTGTACCAGGACAACCGCTCCACCGTCGGCGAGAACCCCGGCCTGATCCACCCGGGCATGAAGCTGACCCTCGGGGCCAAGGGCTCCGCCCCGGCCGAGAAGTCCGCGGCTCCCGAGGCCGCCCCGAAGAAGGCCGCACCGGCGCCGAAGGCCGCGCCGAAGGAGGCCCCGAAGGCGGACACCGTCTCCGCCGACGACTCCGAGGGCTCCGGCAGCCCGTCGCGGACCGGCTCCGCCGAGGCCACCGGCTCCGGCTGGTCCGCCCCGCTGGCCAGCGCCAACGTCACCACCCAGTACCGGGCTTCCGGTGCCAGCTGGTCCAGCGGCTACCACACCGGCTCGGACTTCCAGGCGGCCTCCGGCACCCCCGTACTCGCCATCGGCCCGGGCACCGTGGTCTCGGCCGGCAACAGCGGCTCCTATGGCAACGAGGTCGTCATCCAGCACGAGGACGGCATGTACTCCCAGTACGCCCACCAGTCCTCGCTCAACGTCTCCGTCGGCCAGACCGTCACCGGCGGCCAGCAGATCGGCCTCTCCGGCTCCACCGGCAACTCCACCGGCCCGCACCTGCACTTCGAGGTCCGCACCGGCCCGAGCTACGGCTCGGACATCGACCCGATCGCGTACCTGCGTCAGCACGGCGTCTCCGTCTGACGGCTCCGTCCAACGGCTCCGTCCGACCGGACGCGGCGATAAGTGATCGAGGGGCGGTGTGCGGCGGCGCACCGCCCCTCCACTTATTCCGGCTTTACCAAAAACTGACCGGGTGGTCTATCTCACCACCCGTCAACCCCGTATTACGGTCGCGTAGGTCACATCGCACGATGCAGGATAAGTGCTTGTGGCAGACGATTCGAGAAACAACCAGCAGCACACCATCGGGTCGTACGCGGCGATTGGCGACAGTTTCACCGAGGGCGTCGGCGACCCCGGCCCCGACGGGACCTATCTCGGCTGGGCGGACCGCTTCGCGGTGCTCCTCGCCGACCGGCTCCCGGCCCCCGAGGGGACGACCGGCCCCGAGGGCTCCCCGCACGGGGACTTCCGCTACGCCAATCTCGCCGTACGAGGACGTCTCCTCGACCAGATCGTCGAGGAGCAGATCCCGCGCGCCAAGGAACTGGCCCCCGACCTGGTCAGCTTCTGCGCGGGCGGCAACGACATCATCCGTCCCGGCACCGACCCCGACGACCTCGCCGAACGCTTCGAGCGGGCGGTCGCCGACCTGAGCAACGCCGTCGGCACGGTCATGGTCACCACCGGCTTCGACACCCGGGGCGTTCCGGTGCTGCGCCACATGCGCGGCAAGATCGCCACGTACAACGTCCATCTGCGGGCCATCGCCGACCGTTACCACTGCCCCGTGCTGGACCTGTGGTCGCTGCGTTCCGTGCAGGACCGGCGCGCGTGGGACAACGACCGGCTGCACCTGTCGCCCGAGGGCCACACCCGCGTGGCGCTGCGCGCCGCCCAGGTCCTCGGCCACGAGGTGCCCGCCGACCCCGACCAGCCCTGGCCGCCGCAGGCCCAGCGCAGCCCCTTCGACGCACGGCGCGACAACATCCAGTGGGCCCGCGAATACCTCGTGCCCTGGATCGGCCGACGGCTGCGCGGAGAGTCCTCCGGCGACCACGTCGAGGCGAAGCGCCCGGACCTCCTGCCGCTGTAGCCGTCGAGCCGGGTCAGGGCTCCAGCAGGGGAAGCGCACGCCGGGACGGGCCCGGCACCACGAGCCCGTCCGGCGGCGTGCCTCCGCCCGGGGGGTGCCCTGCCGGTATCCGCTCCAGGACACCGCCCGCGAACACGTCGTACAGCGGCAGCGACTCCAGATGCACATAGCCGATGTGACAGTCGCACACGGCGAGGGGACAGACCCGCGGGCCGAGCGCCCGGCGGTAGCTGCCGTCGTAGAGATTGCCCAGCTCCGCCTTGACGAAGTGACAGCGCCGCACCGTGCCGTCCCCGTCCACCGAGATCACCGACTCGCCCGTCCGGCAGGGCAGCCCCGCCGAACGGTGCGGATCACGGCTGAAGGGGAACAGCGGATCCAGCTCCGTCCACCGCGCCGCCTCCTCGTCGGTGTAGGTGTGCCCCTCGGCGGCGTTCACCCAGAGATAGACCTCCTCCGGCAGCGCCGCCCGCAGCCGCCGGGCCTCCTCCAGATGGGCGTCGAAGCCCACCACTCCCACGCTGTAGCGGATCCCCTTCGCGGACAGCTCTCGGCACTTGCCCAGGAACCGTTCGTACGGTGTCTGCTCCGGGTGGTACGTGCACCAGAGCGCGATCCGCTCCGGATCGGCGTCGGCCAGCCAGTCGGTGCGGCCGCTCAGGTTCGTCTGGATCGCCACGCGCCCGATGTGCGGCAGTCGGGAGAGATCGGTCAGTGCCCGCCGGTACCAGGAGCGCACCAGGCCCTCGCCCCACGGGGTGAACAGCACGGACAGCCGGTCGCCGGTCCGCTCCGCGGCCCAGCCGGTGAACCGCTCCAGCGCCTCCCGGTCCGCCGTGAGCTGCGCGCGGCTGTCCCGTCGCTTGGCGAACGGGCAGTACGGACAGTCGTAGTCGCACGAGGCGAGCGGGCCCCGGTAGAGAATCGTCAGGTCCATGGCCCCGTCACTTCCGCTCGTACGCGGCCATCGCGGCCCGCACCCCGGGGGAGAACAGCGCGGGACCCAGCGCGTCGGAGTGGGCGAGGCCCGACGGGGACAGCCTCAGCAGACCGTCCGGCGCCGACGCGTCCAGCCAGCCACGGGCCGCGAACCCCGCCAGCTCGGCCGGGAAGTCCGCGCCCGGATCCGTGCCGAACCGTGCCCGGTACTCCGCCACCGGCAGCCCCGCCGCCTGGAGCAGCGACTGCAGCAGATGCCGCCGTCGCGCCTCGTCCGCGTCGACGTACCGGCCGACCTCGGCCCGCGAGAAATCCTCGGCGGCGGTGAACCGGTCGATGATCGACCGGATCTCCCGCATGTCCACCGCGTAGTCGAAGGAGTAGTGCAGGGCCGCCGTGTACGAACGGGCACCGCAGCCGAGGCCGATCATGCCGTCGGTCTGGCAGGCGTAGTCCTCGGGACCCTCCTGCTCCCGCGGTCCGTCGGACCGCCGGAACATCCGCATCGACACCTGCTCGTAGCCGTGCGCCAGCAGATGATCCCGCCCCACCGCGTACAGCCGCAGCCGCCGCTCGTCCCAGGCGGTCTGCTCCAGGGCCTCCGCCTCGGCGCCGGTGGCCGCGCCCAGGCGGTGCAGACCCGTGAGCGGGCGGACGTACAGCGGATAGAGATACAGCTCCTCCGGCCGCCAGGCCAGCGCCGCGTCCAGCGAGGAGAGCCAGCTGCGCTCGGTCTGCCCGTCGATGCCGTAGATCAGGTCGATGTTCAGCACCGGTATCCGGGCCTCGCGGATCCGGCCGAGCGCCGCCTCGACATCGGCGCGGCGCTGCGGACGGACGGCCGCCCGCGCCTCCTCGTCCACGAAACTCTGCACACCGATGCTGATCCGCGTCGTGCCCCGGTCGGCCAGCACCGCCAGCCGGTCCGCCGTCGCCGTGGACGGGGAGGTCTCCACCGACAGCGGCACCGAGCGCAGGTCGGCGCCCATCCGCTTCTCCGCTATGTCGCAGAGCCGCTCCAGCTCGCCCGCGGTCAGGAACGTCGGCGTGCCGCCCCCGAACGCCGTCGCGGCGAACCGCACCGGCCCCTCGTCGCCCAGCGCGTCCCGCACGGCGACGGCCTGCCGCTCCAACGCGTCCAGATAGCGCGTCGTCAGCTCCTCGGGCGCGCCGATCCGGGTGAAGAGGTTGCAGAAGCCGCAGCGGACCTCGCAGAACGGTATGTGGAGGTAGAGGGAGAGTGCGTCCTTGGGCTCCGCCGCCCAGAGCGACCGCAGCGACGGGCGGTCCTCCAGCGGCCGGTAGGCCGTCTTGTGCGGATAGGCGTAGACGTAACTCTCGTACGGCCGGATGGCGGTGGCCGCTTCGGCGGCGACGGTGGTGGTGGTCATCGGGCGGCCCCCGGGGCGAGCGGTGCGGGTGGTTCGAGGAAGAAGTGGGCGTACGGGACGGTCCAGACGGCCGGGTGGCCGAGCCGGTGACCGGTGTAGCCGTCGTCGCCGTAAGCCGTGCCGTGGTCCGAACAGACGATGGCGAAGCACCGGCGACGGCTGCTCGCCGCGGCGAAGAGCCGGCCGATGTGCCGGTCCACGTACTCCAGGGCCGCCGCGTGCGTGGCCCGGGAGTCCCCCGCCTCACGGGTCGCCCCGGGCAGATGGAACCAGTTCGGCTGATGCAGGGCGGACACGTTGACGAAGAGGAACAGCCGCTGCTCCCGGGGGAGCGCCGCGACGACCTGCTCCGCCCGGGCGACCTGTTCCTCGAACGAGGTGGGCGAGGCGACGCCGAAGCCCGGTTCCCAGTGGCTCTCCTGGAACATCCCGGGCAGCACCGATCCGAGCGGCCCCTGCCGGTTGAAGAAGCCGACCCCGCCGACGCACACCGTGCGGTAACCCTCGGCGGCCAGCCCCGACACCAGATCGGGCGTGTCGAACACGAACGTGCCGTCCGCCGTCGTCTCGCTGCCCGCGAACCGCGCCGCGAACAACCGGGGATGCGGTCCCGGGGAGGCGGGCGTCGGCAGGAACCCGGCGAACATCGCCTGGTGCGAGGCGTAGGTGAAGCTGCCCGGGGCGTGCCGCTCCTCCCAACCGCCCCCGGGCAGATGCCGGGCGAGGTTGGGGAGCCGCCCGGCCGCCGCCAGCTCGACGGCGACGTCGTGGCGCAGGGTGTCCAGGGTGACCAGCAGCAGATCGTGGCTGCCCACGACCTCGCCCATGTCGGGCCGGCCACCACCGACGGGCAGCGGGGACACGTCGGGGTCAGGAAGGGGTGACGGCACGGTGGTTCCTTGCTCGGTCCAGTACGGCGGCGACCTGTGCCGCATAGGTGTTCAGGCCCTCGGCGCCGCTGCCCGGCAGACCGGTCAGTCCGGGCAGCAGATCGCCGAAGGCGTTGACCTCGCAGACGGCGAAGCGCCGCCAGCCGGCGGTGGGCAGGAGGTCGACACCCACGCAGGGCGTCCCGGGGAAGCAGGCCGCCGCCCGCTCGCACATCGCCAGCGCCTCACGCCAGCAGCCGCCGGCCGCCGCCACGGCGGCCCGGACCTCGTCGAGGTCGCCGCGCGCCCCGCCCAGATGCAGATTGGTCATGGGGCTCGTGCTCGTCCGCACCACGGCGTGCGTCGCCCGGCCGCCGACCACCACGATCCGCAGATCCGCGGCCCGACCCCGCTGGGACGCCTTCGGCAGCCAGCGCTCGATGTGCAGCCCGTCCGGGGCCAGCGCGTCCACGACGGCGCCGACCTCCGCCTCCGAGGTGTAGCGCCGCACCCGCAGCGAGTTGAACAGCCGACCCGACGCGTCCCGCTCCACGGAGGTGCTCGCCCGGACCCGGCCGGGACCTGCCGTCTCCACCGCCAGCACCCCGGAGGCGGAGGAGCCGTGCGCGAGCTTCACGAACGCCCGGGGCATCCGGTGCTCGCGCAGCAACTCCCGTACGTCGGACCAGTCGCGCACCGGGGCCGCCCCCGGGCCGGACGTCGGCGAGGCGGGCACGGGGACCCCCGCGCGATCGAGAACCCCGTGGCACAGCCGCTTGTCGAAGAGCACGGCGATGTCACCGGGGGAGCCCAGCACCTCCGCGCCGGCGGCCGAGGCCACGCCCGCCACCGCGTCCACCGCCGCCGTGAAGCGCGCGTACCACCGGGCCGAACCCTCCACCCGGGTCGGGTCGTCGACCCCCCGAAGCAGCCGCTCCACTTCGGCGTCCTCACCTGGCGAATCGATCCGTACGCTCTCGCCCGCCGCGAACACCGCCTCGCCGCGCAGCACCCGGAGCCAGGGAACCACCCGGGCCGGTGGCAGCCCGGCCAAGCGCACGGCCTCCTCGAAGAAGGCGACCCGGCGGTTGTCCGGATTGCCGACGACCGCGAAGCGCGGCACCGGGCCGTCCCCGCCGCTACTCGCTGACCGCGACATAGCGTTCCGGTTCGTAGTCCTCGTCGTCCGGGTCCCCGTAGTCCTCCTCGGCCTCGCCGGCCTCGACGACGGCCGGGGCACACGCGGTCCTGACGCGGTCCAGCACCGGCTCGGTGAGGTAGTGGTGGCGCAGGTCGAGCGCGGCCAGGTGGTTCAGGGGCTGCCCGTGGAGCAGGGCCTCGCCGCCCGTGTCGCTCAGGGTGCCCATCGACAGCGCCAGCGTCTCCAACTGGGCGACGACGGGCGCGGAACCCACCGCGGCGGCGATCTCGTCCTGGATCTCGCTGTTCTGCAGTCCCAGGTGGCGCAGTCGGGGGAACACGCCCCCCGCCAGGACCGGCCGGACGTCGTCGACGGTGGCGTCGCCGCCGTACCACGAACTGCCGAACCACAGGTCCAGCCGCTCCAGCGCGGGCAGTTGGCTCGCGGAGACCGCCCGCACCACCTCGCCCGGCAGGCCGCCGGACTCGAAGCGCAGCGACTTCAGCGACGCATGGCGCACGGGGCGCAGCCCCAGCCCCTCCCGGCCGCAGCCACGCACGGCGAACTCCTCCAGCAGCGGCAGCGCTTCGAGCACCGGGGTGATGTCGCACATCTGCAACCAGGACACATGGCACTCCTCATCCGCGACGTCGGCGAGGAAGAGCCCGCGCAGCCCGGGGAAGCGGTCCGCGTGGGCGACGATCAGCTCCATCACCGGGGCGAACGGCGTATGGCCGTCATGCCACCAGGGGCCGACGACGAGCGCCCGGACCCGGGCCGTGTCCACCGTGTCCAGGAACTCCTGCCACCAGCCGGCGAAGTCCCTGTCCTCGCCGTAGTCGCCCTCCAGCCGCCAGGCCACGGTTTCGGCGGCGGGCAGGAACCCGGACGACGGCGCCGGGGTGTGGACCGGCAGCCCGTGGAAGCGGTCGAGGTGCTCGATGCCGATGTACGTCATGGCGCCCTACTCCGAGACGGCGGTGTAGCGGCCCTCGGCGCCCCGGTCGCCCCAGGGCTCGCACTTCTCGGAGAGATCGACGCGCACGCCGTGCGGCTCCAGGGCGGAACGGACCCGCTCCGCCATCGCATCGGTGAGGAAGTGGTGGTGGAGATCGAGGAGTTCCAGGTGGGTCAGCGGCTGCCCTTCGAGGAGGGCGGCCGCGCCTTCGTCGCCCAGCGTCCCGTTCGACAGGTCGAGCACGCGCAGTTGGGCGACGACCGGAGCCGAGGCGATGGCCGAAGCGATCTCGTTCTCGATCTCGCTGTTGCGCACTCCCAGGTGGATCAGCCGGGGGAAGCGAGTGCCGGCGAGCAGCGGAGCGAGATCGGTGAGGTCGGTGTCGCCCTCGTAGGCGGACACACCGAGCCAGAGGTCCAGCCGCTCCAGCGCGGGCAGTTCGCTGTCCAGCACACCCCGCACCACCTCGGCGGGAAGGCCGCCCGCCTGGACGGTCAGCGACCGCAGCGAATCGTGCTTGGCCGGCGGGAACACCAGCTCGGAGCCGCCGCGCACGCCGAACTCCGTCAGCGCGGGGAAGGCGGCCAGCAGCACGGTCACATCCGACTGCTGGATCCAGGTGATCTCGGCCTCCTCCGCCTCCAGATCCCCGACGAACACCGCCTCCAGCGAGGTCAGCCGGTCGGCGGCGGCGATCACCAGGCCGATCGGCACGGAGGAGGTCTCCTCGTACGCCTCGCCCCACTGGCCGATGACCAGGGCCCGGACGCCGGCCGGGTCGACCTTGTCCAGGAAGTCGGCGAACTCCTCCTCCCAGGGCCGGTCGTCGTCGTACGGGTCGACGGAGACGCGCCAGGCCACGGCGTGCGCGGCGGGCCGGGGGCCCCCGTCGGACGTGTGCTGGAAGTCGACGACCGGAAGGCCGCCGAACTCGTGCAGATGCTGCGCACCGTACATGGCCCTGAACTCCTGATCCTGGGGACTGCTGATGTCTGCAAGGTTTATCAAGCCGCACTGACAACGCCGCGACCGGGACCCGGCCAGGGCCGTCGCGCCGGCCCGTTGTCAGACCCTGCCCGTAGCGTTTTTCCCATGGTCGGCACAGCGGGTGCCGCGACCGAGGGGAGACGTCTGTGTACCGGCAGGGCGATGTACTGATCATGGAGTTGGAGGAGTCGGCGGTGCCCGCCCCCTTCCTGGAGGCCCCGGGGGAACTGCGCGACGGGCGGGGGCGGCTGGTGCTCGCGCTGGGAGAGGTCACCGGACACGCGCACGCCGTGCAGGGCCCCGGCCGGCTGATCCGGGAAGCGGGTCAGTTCGGCCCGATGCTGCTCCATCTCCCCGAGGGAGGGCGGGTGGTGCACGAGGAGCACGCGGTGATCCCGCTCCCCAAGGGCTGGTTCCGCGTCGTGCGGCAGCGGGAGTACGCACCCGGCGCGATCCGTGTCGTGGCGGACTGACCGCTCCGCCATGCCGGAGCGAGCACAGCTTTCCAGAACGAGCACAGCAGGGGACGGGGACAACCGATGCAGAACGTGAATTCCTGGCGGAGCGTGGCGGCGGCGACCGGCCGGGCGGACCGGGCGGCGGCCGAGGCCGGTGTGCGGCGTGCCTATCGCACCGCGGGCCTGGCCGAGCCGGACCGGATCATCTGGGCCGCATCACCGCGGGCCGCCGTCGAAACGGTGGAGAAGCTGGCCGACGCCGGACGGTCGGTGCGCGAGGAGGTCCGCACCCGCCCATGGGCCGAGGAACGCCGCCGGATGTACGACGAGCTGGGCCCGGCGGGCTGGTCGGCGCTCTGGTCCGCCACCGGGGCCCAGCTGTGGGAGACCACGGCCGCACTCGCCGAGCGGATACGGACCGGTGTCGTCGCGGACCTGGCGCCGCGGCCCGCGGACGAGGGCGCCGTGCGGCTGGTGCTCCTGGACGCCGTGCTCGGCCAGCACGACGCCGCCTGGCTCGCCGCCTTCGACGGGCGGGGCGACCGGCTGACGGGCCTCGCCGAGGTGGCCCGCAACGCCGGCTGGTGGTGGCCCTACGAACACGCCGCGGTCATCAGCGAGCGGCCCGACGTCCTCCACCGCGACGAGGCGGGCCGGCTCGACCACGGAGAGGGGCCGGCCCTCGCCTACGGAGACGGCTTCGCCCTCCACGCGTGGCGCGGCATGCCCGTTCCCGCCGCGTTCCTGGCCGAGCTGGCCTCCCTCACCCCCGAGCGGATCCGCGCCGAGGAGAACGCGGAGCTGCGCCGCGTGATGCTGGAGTACTACGGCTACGACCGGTATCTCACCGAGTCGGGCGCCGAACCGGTCCACCGCGACGAGACGGGCATCCTCTGGCGCATCTCCCTCGCGGGCGACGAGGACGTGGTGATGGTCGAGGTGGTCAACTCCACCCCCGAGCCGGACGGCACGTACCGCACCTACTGGCTGCGCGTGCCGCCCGCCACCCGGACCGCGAAGGACGGGGTCGCCTGGACGTTCGGACTGGACGGAGCGGCCTACGCACCGATGCGTCAGACCTGACCCGAGGAGCTGGTGCGCCAGGCGTTCGGGCGCGGCCGTCAGCCCGTCGCGGGAAGGATCCGTGCCGTGGGGTACGGCGCCCGGCGGACCGGTCAGCTCCGCCAGGCCGATGCCCACCAGCCCACGTGCGAGCGCCTTCGAGACCCCAAGGGGCCTGCGATCTGCCCGACCGCCGCGCGCAACAGCTCCTCACGCCGCTCCGCCACGTTCAACCGGACTCCAGCCACCGGGCCACCCTCGCCCCCTGCCCCATACGCCAGGTCAGCGACGGTGGGACGGCGTCCGGCGGAGGCATCGGCGGACGCGGCGCACCGGAATCCTCCGGACGGCCCGGACGTTGCATCCTGCATGACGCGAATCGAACCGGCACAGGAAGCACTGCTCCGCCTCTTCGGTGAGCACGACGGCGGAGTCCTGGTCACTCTGAAACAGGACGGACGCCCCCAGCTGTCCAACGTCAATCACGCCTTCTCTCCCGAGGAGCGGGTGGTCCGGGTCTCGATCACCGAGGACCGCGCCAAGACCCGTAACCTGCGGCGCGACCCCCGGGCGAGCTACCACGTCACCAGTGACGACCGCTGGGCCTGGACCGTCGCCGACGGGACCGCCGAACTGACCTCACCCGCCGCGGCGCCCGACGACGCCACGGTGGAGGCGCTGATCACGCTCTACCGGGACGTCAGGGGCGAGCACCCCGACTGGGACGACTACCGGCGGGCCATGGTCGAGGACCGCAGGGTGCTGCTCACCCTGCGCATCGACCATGTTTACGGGCAACCGCGTGGCTGACGTCGCCGCCGGCCGGGCCGGTTGCCCCGTTCAGCATCTTCTGGGCTCGCCCTGTCGTACAGGCCGACCATAATGAGACGACACCGACTCCCCCAGGAGATGTTGTGACCGGCGCTGACTACCTGCTTCCGTTCCGCACGAAACTGCGCTCGATGCGCACCGAGTCCTTCGGGGCCGATCCGGCCGGAGCGCGGATGGAGCGCATCCGCCGCTCGCCCCATTTCGTCGACGGAGTGTTCCAGAACCCGGTGGGGGCGCGGACCAGGCCCTCCGGGTCCACCGTCGAGTTCGCCAAGATCTACTTCCACAAGGAGCAGCGGGCCCGCAGGACGCCGACGGGCACCGTGCCCGTCCACGCCACGACCCTCGCCGATCTGGCCGTACCCCCCGCCACCGGGCTCCGGCTGACCTGGATGGGCCATTCCAGCGTGCTGGCGGAGATCGACGGGCGGCGGATCCTGTTCGACCCGGTCTGGGGTGAGCGCTGTTCCCCGTTCCCCTTCGCCGGGCCCAAGCGCCTGCACCCCACTCCGCTGTCGCTGGCCGCGCTCGGACCCGTCGACGTGGTCGTCATCTCCCACGACCACTACGACCACCTCGACCTGCCGACGATCCGCGCACTGGCCCGCACCGACACGGTCTTCGCCGTGCCCCTCGGGGTCGGAGCCCATCTGGAGCGCTGGGGCGTTCCCACGAGCCGGATGCGCGAGCTCGACTGGAACGAGACCGCGACCGTGTCCGGAATCGGCCTCACCGCCACTCCCGCACGCCACTTCTGCGGCCGCGGGCTGCGCAACCAGCAGCACACGCTCTGGGCGTCGTGGGCCGTCACGGGTCCCGAACACCGGATCTACCACAGCGGGGACACCGGCTACTTCCCCGGCTTCCGGGACATCGGGGCCGAGCACGGGCCCTTCGACGCCACCATGATCCAGATCGGCGCGTACTCGGAGTACTGGCCGGACATCCACATGACCCCCGCCGAAGGCATGCGCGCCCACCTGGACCTCCAGGGCGGTCGCCCGCACGGCGTACTGCTGCCGATCCACTGGGGCACCTTCAATCTGGCCCCGCACGCCTGGGGGGAGCCGGGCGAGTGGACGAAGGACGCCGGCGAGGAGGCCGGGCAGGCGGTGGCGTTCCCCCGGCCGGGCGAGCCGTTCGAGCCGGCGGGGAAGCTGCCGACCGAGCCGTGGTGGCGTGCGGTGTCCCAGCCGATCGCGACCCCGTGGCGGCGTCCGAAGGTGACGGATGCGCCACCGGTGCATCGGGAGGAGGTCGACCTTGCGGGTGAGCGGTGATGAAGGACGAGGGTGATCTTGAACAGCTCCCACAGCTGTTGAGTGATCTGCCGCGCGAACAGAGGGCCGGTCCATGGGCGGCTGTGGACGCGCCCTCCCGAGGCGGACGGCCGACTGTGCGCGACAGTGTGAGCCGCTGCCCTCCGCGCAGGGGACAGCGCGGATCTCGGTGAGAACCCGCACGCTCTGATGCGTCTGTGCCGCGGCTGGGGCGCGGGGCGCGTGATGGTTTACGAGTTCTCAGTGAACAGGGTGTCCGCTGTCCGGTGCGACTCCTCCAGCGCACCGAACCTCAACAAGAGCTCTGGCAGAGCCGACTCGTCGCATGTTCGCATCATCGGCCGGACATGATGCCGGGCATGAAGTGGGAGACGAAACGGAAGCTGGTGTGGGGCGGTTGTGTGGCTGCGGCCGCAATCTTCATAGCGGCCCTCGTCTGGGGACCCTGGCTCCTCGAAGGCCACCACGTCCGAGACAGCAAGCTCGCACCATCGGCCGGAATCATCATCACCGGATTCCGTACCATGCTCGTCGCCCTCGCCGCCGGCGCCATCGCCGGGCTGGGGCTCTACTACACCCACCGCAATCACAAGCATGCGGAAATGCTCTATGCCCACAGCCAAGAACAGTTCGCCCATGCCCGGAGCACGGACAGGGAGCAGGCCGACCTGGTCCGCGAGGGACAGGTGACCGGCAGATACGTCGAGGCCGGCAAACTGCTGGCGTCAGAGAAGCCGACCGAGCGCCTCTGTGGCATCTATGCGTTCGAGCGCATCATGCGGGACAGTGCAAAGGACCATCAGGCCGTTGTCGAAGTCCTGGCAGCGTTCATAAGGCAAGGTGCGCAGGAGGAGCGGCCTGACGACCACGGAGTTGACAGCTCACGGCCGGAGAGAGCCTCCGAAGACGTCATCGCGGCCTTCACGGTCCTCGGACGACGCCCAGATCGCACCGAGGCTTTCCGAACTGACCTGAAGATCACCGACCTGCGAGGAGCACACCTGACTGGCGCGAACCTTCATCGCGCCAACCTGGAAGGTGCTCGCATGCAGTCCGTCGTGCTGAAGGAGGCCAACCTCCACAGAGCAAGCATCGCGGGAGCCAATCTTGAACGGGCGGACCTCAGGGCGGCGAACCTGCATGGTGCCGATGCCGTGGCAGCGAACGTTGGGCACGCTGACCTGCGGGGAGCGAACCTGCACGGTGCCCTGCTCCAAGCAGTCAATCTTGAAGGTGCAGATCTTCGTGAAGCAAACCTCTACGATGCGGTTCTGAGTCGTGCGGATCTGCTGGACGCGGACCTGCGTGGCGCGTCCTTCGCAGGAACCCACATGTCCCAGGTCAGGCACGTGACGGCCGAACAGCTAGTGCTTGCGAATCTCTCCAGCTCGACTGTCCTTCCCGAGTATGTGGCTGCAGACGCCCGAGTCCAAGATCGAATCCGAGAGTGCGAAGAGGAGCGGCGGGGCGGAAACTGAGTCATCTCGGCCGGAGGTCTCATGCGTACATCCTGAGGAGTGGCCGGGAGCGTGGCCCCCCCCGGCACGGACGCCGTCCGCCGCGACGAGGGCCGTCGGCACGTTGACATCAACCGCCCGCCTCCGATGCAGAACGCGGCTCGGGGCAGGCCGGCCCTCCCTGCGCCGAACTGCTCCCGTAACCCGTCGGGGCGGATGGCCCTTCGTGGCTCGCTGGCAGGTCTGTTTGGGATCATGCCCCTATGGACTTCGACCTCGCACCACCGACCGGCGTCGGCCCGTTGCGCATCGGTATGACTCGACACGCGGCCAGTACGGCGCTGGACTCGCTCAGGGATCTTTCTGAGATCTCGGAGTCCGATCGGCCGGGGCAGCACGTCTTTCGTCCCAGTGGGCTGATGATCAGCATCCACTGCGTGCGCGACATGCTTGAAGCCACCGAGTTGGGAAGGCCGTCGTCCCGGACGGACCGCGTCCTGCTCCAGGGTGTGGACGTATTCGCGCTTCCGGCCCGCGAGGTTGTCCGGCGCGTGGGGAAGTACACCTCGGTCGTGGAAGATCCTGACGACGATGCTTCCTTCATTGCCCCGGACCTGCTGGTGAGCTTCTGGCGTCCGTTCGCAGCCGATGATGAGCCGGAGGAAGAGCAGGGCCACTACTTCAGCTCGGTCCTGCTGGCTCGGCCCGGCTATGACGACACCCCTGCTCAAGCTGCTGAGCGGGAGCAGTTTTTCCAGCCTGAGCAGTAACTCGCGCACGATCTACGACACGGCTACGAAGCGCGAGTCGGCGCGTCACTGCTCGTCCAGGGAGGACTGCCGAGCAAGGAACTCCTCGAACGCCGCACTCTGTTTCGGATCCATGAAGCCTTGGCGGACATGGCGGGCCTTCTCCTGGAGCCAGTGAGCCTCGTCGGGGTCCAATAGCTCGGCGACCACCACGCCTTCGCGAGCAACCGCCGTACGCCCTCCTGCACGACGACGAAAGAGCGTGAACGCGCCGAACTCCTTGGGATGGGCCAGTTCCGGCTCCTCCGCCGCAGGCTGGTCCTCGTCCTCAGCTCCACTCGTAGGGTACGCGGTGGGGGCCCAGTGCTCCCAGAGCGCCAGCGTGGCCGCGGGCACCAGCACCGCGCGTTCCGGCTGTTCACGCCCTTGCCACATGAACGTGACAGAGACGGGTTCGCCGACCGCTTCGGCCAATCCGAGCACCCTCTCCATCTCATCGTTGATCGGGTAACCGGCCACTACATCGATCTGTATGCCCATGGAGCCTGAGGCTACTGGTCACCTCTGACATGCCAGGCCCGCAGCTCCCGCGGCTCGTCGACGACGGCCCACCACATGTGCTGCCCGAAACCGGAAGTCCCACCGACCGAGCGCCTGCCCGCAGTGATACGGCGATGGAGAGCCCATCCTGGGCGAGGCCGGTGGCGGAGGTGAATGCCGCTGAACCCGATCGTTGCGACTCGCCCGCGGCGGGTCTGGGACCGGCCCCGGGCCGGACCGAAATTCGTTTGCCCTGGCCGCGGGGCTGCTGCACGGTGGCCGGACATCACGAGTCGTGGTGCCCGGCGTTTCGAGGAGGCAGCGGCGGCAATGGAGATTCGCCCCACGACCAATGAGGACTTTGACGTCTTCGTCGACACGGTCCATGCGGCGTTCGGGCGGTTTCCGGAGACCCCGGTCGAGGGCGGCGGGTTGTGGTGGTCGGCGCTCGAAAGGGAGCGCTGCGTGCTGGCCTTGACGCCGGACGGGCTGCCCGTCGGCACCGCGGCCGCGCATTCCTTCGAGCTCACGCTGCCCGGTGAAACCCTCGTACCGGCCTCCGGGGTGACCGCCGTCGGCGTGCTGCCCTCGCACCGGCGCCAGGGCGTGCTCAGCGCGATGATGCGGCATCAGCTCGCCGAATTGCGGACCCGCGGGGAGCTCCTTTCCGTGCTGCTGGCCTCCGAGGCCCAGATCTACGGCAGGTTCGGTTACGGACCGGCGACCTATACGGCACGGCTGGCGGTGCCGCGCCACAAGGCCGCCCTCGCCGCTCCCCGGGCGCGCGGAACGGCCGACGTTCCGTCGACCGGCTCGGACAACGACTCGGTCGAGGTGCTGCGTCGTGCCGAGTGCGGAGAGATTCTGGAAGAGGTCTACGACCGGTATCGCCGCGCCCAGCCCGGCGCGCTGTCCCGGCCGCACCGCTGGTGGGCCTTGCGCGCGGGCCGGCCCCCGGTATCGCCGGCGCCGCGCTACGTCGCCGTCCACCGGGACGCCGACGGCGTCCCGGATGGATATGCCAGCTACTCGGTCGAGTCCGACACCCTGACAGTCGACGAGACCATCGTCACCGACGACGCCGTCTTCACGGCACTGGCCCGGTTCGTACTCGGACACGACCTGGTCTCCCGGATCGTGTTCAAGCACGTCCCGCCCGAGCACCCGTTGCGCTGGCAGTTCGCGGACTTACGCGCCGGCGAGGTGAGCGGCGACACCGACTGGCTCTGGGTGCGGCTGCCGGACGTCCCGCGTGCACTGGCCGCGCGCGGCTGGTTCACCGACGGCGAGCTCGTCCTCGACATCGACGACCCGTTCCTCGGCGAACACGACCGCTACCTGCTGACCATCCGGGACGGAAAGGCCGACTGTGTCCCCACGGACCGGGAGCCCGACCTGTCCCTGGACGTGCGCGACCTGGGCTCGGTCTACCTCGGCGGCACCGCCCCGAGCACGCTCGTGCGTGCCGGACACATCAAGGCTCACCGACCGGGCGCGGCCACCGTTGCTGACGCCCTCTTCCGCGCCGAGCGCTCCCCGCACTGCCTGCACTGGTTCTGACCACGCACACGCCGACCCTGATCCGAGCACTGAAATCCCCGTGCCGCATCAAGCAACGTTTGCCCTGCGACGGCGGCACGCGGGCGCCGTCGTCGGGATGGGCTTCCGCCAGATGATGAAGCGACGGATCAGACTGCCCCGCTTCCTTGTGACCGACGTGGTCGGTGCCATCGAGGGTGAAGCAGCGAAGGGCCCGTGAACCGGTGGCAGGTCTCGGTGACACGGGCGAGGACGATGCCCCCGACCTTCGACTTCGACCGGGCGACCGGAGCAACGACCACGTGCTGCCGACTGAGTGGCAGCGGGACCATCGAGGAGCCGCTGGGCCGGAACTCCACTGTGGCCCGTCGGCGACCCTGCCACGGCATTCCCTGCTTCCTTGATCACGACTACTACCTGGTCCGCGATGGACAGTCGGATGCGGGGCGGACTGCTGCGAGCTGACAACATGGCCACATGGATGCAGTGGATCCGGGCGGGTTCGGTGTGCGCCGCGCGAGTGAGTCGGAGGCGGACACGCTGATCGGAATCGACGCGATTGCGGTCGAAGGCAACGACGAACGGCAGGCGAGCATCCGAAGGTGGTGTCGGCAGGGACTGGCGGTCGTAGCGGAGGATGCGTCCGGCCCGCTCGGCTATTGCGTGGTTGAGTACACGTTTTTCGAACAGGGCTTCGTGACGATGCTGATGGTCACTCCCTCCGCCCGCGGCAGAGGCGTCGGTCATCGGTTGCTGAACGCCGCGGCAGCCTCATGCACCACCCCGAAGCTCTTCACCTCGACGAACGTGTCCAACCAGCCGATGCAGCGGCTGCTCCAACGAAACGGATGGAGCCCGGTCGGCCTTCTCCACGGCCTCGATGAGGGCGACCCCGAGCTGTTCTACCTCTGCCGGCAGCACACCAGGACGATGCACCCGTGACCTGTTGCGCTCCCCAGCGAGTGCCGTCGAGGTCGGAGAGCCGGTCGGCCTCGGCCCCGCACCGGCGGCGCGGAGCGGTCCCGGCCTGGCCGGGGAGCGCCGGCCACGCGCGGTGCGGACGTCTCCGTCCGCGCCGCTGGTGGCTGAGGGCCGCCGCCGGCTCGTCCCGCGGCGGCGCCGTCTTGGTCAGGCGAGCCGGGAAGAGGCGTACGCCTCGATGGCGGCCCGCTGATATGCGGCCAGTCCCGGGGCGATCGCCTCGTACGCGGCGCGCCACTGCTCGTTGTCCACGCAGGAGCGCCCGATCGCACGGAACTCGTCGGCGGACACCGGGTGCAGTGCCGTGAGTGCCCGGTACTGACCTTCGATCTCGGTCTGTACGGGCTCGGCGTCTGCCGGGGAGTCGGCGGCCATGTGCTCGGCCAGCCGGATCATCAGCGCCGTGCGCTCGCGCTGCCCGGCCTCGGTCTCCTCCGGGGTCATGGTGGCGGCCCGTCGGCCGGCCTCCTCGGCGAGGCCGGGAAAGTCGCGCAGGTTCTCCTCGTACCGGGAGGGCTGAACGCCCTCGAACAGGTTCTCCGGCCGGTTGATGGCGGTCATGGCGGTACCGTCCTTTCTGGACTGTTCCAGCTCGGCGATCGTGCGGGCGACGGTCGCGGCCAGGCTGTCCAGCCGGTCCCGTTCGGTGAGCAGCCGTCGATGGTGTCCGCGCAGGGCCTCCACCGTGTCCACCTGGTCGGCGAGGACCCTGCCGATCTCCGGCAGTCCGACGTCCAACGCCCGCAGCACGAGGATCTGCTGCAGCAGCAGAAGCTGGTGCTCCTCGTAGTAGCGGTGGCCGTTGGAGCCGATCCTGGCCGGTGGCAGCAGACCGATCTCGTCGTAGTGCCGCAGGGTCCGGGCGGTCACCCCCGACATCCGGGCGACCTCGGAGATCGGCCAGTCCATCGCCACTTCCTCACTCCCTCACGAGCGCCTCACGGGGCCGGTTCCTCCGGCCCTGGTCATGACCGTAGAAGCTGCCGCTGCGGCAACTGCAAGCCCGCGTCCGCACCGGTCGGAAGACCGGCTCGCCGGGGCGTGGCGGCCGGTTTCAGCACCGGCCCTCCTCGACGGTGACGGAGAGGCTCACTGTGATGTTCTCCAGCGCCGACTCGGGCTCCGGCGGCGACACGCTCAGACAGAACGTGGCGTCGACGTCCTTCGCCGTGACCTCGAACCGGTCGACGGACGGGTCCGCGTCCTCGTCGTAGGGGTCGTTCGCGTCGTCGACGTACACGATGCCGCCGGTCGAAGGGGCTTCGCCGCTCTCCTCCAGCGCGTCGCGGATCAGACGGTCGTAACCGCCGGTCCAGGTGCTGAAGGTGTGCCGCTCCGACTCCAGGTCCCGGACGGCCGTGTGCACGGCGTCGCGCAGCTCGCCCTCGCTCCACGAAGAACTCGCGTGGAGGTAGTACATGCCCCCGGCGGCGAACAGCAGGGATCCGATGATGAGGGCGACCCCGACCGGATGGTTCGGGTTGTAGACGTATCGATTTGTCCCCCAGTTCGAGCGGACGAATATCGGTTCGTCGTCATGGTCCTTGCTCATGTACGGGAGCGTAGAGCCTCCGTTTGGATCATGCCCGGTTCGTCGCCGACGAGCTACGGCCCTCCGGACGGCCGTGGCGTTTTCGGCATGCACCCGACACCGCCCGCGACGCAACGATCGGCGGCCGGTGAGCGTCTCATCGGGTGTGATGGATCTTCCCGAGACCACGAACCCCGTCGACACCCAGGACGAGCACGAGGACGAGCGCGTGCGGTCCGGCCCGCTCCGGCGTCATGCGCTGTGGGCGGCGCTCGTCACCGCCGCCGGAGTGACGCTGGGGTGGCTGGGCGCCCTGTTCCGCATAGGCCCGGAGGAGTACGGCCTGCCGCCCGCCGCTCCGGGAGCGCTCTGGCCCTATCTGCTCGCCTGGGCCGTGATCGGTCTGGTGCTGGGCGCCATCCTGCGGTTCGTGGCGGCCAGGGTGCCGGTCTACTCCCCGTCGGAGGTCCTCCTCGGCACCGTCATGATCGGCACCCGGCTGTCTCTGGGCTGGCGGCCGGAGCCCCTCGAAGTCACGGGCCTCGCCGCGGCCGCGCTGCTCCCGGTGGCCGTCTGGTGCGCCGTGGCCCTGCGTGGAGCGGCCGTCGTACGACGGTCCCAGGACGCTCCCGGCGTCTCCTAGAGTCCTGCGTGCCGGACCGCGGGGTGTCTCGCGGCGGCCGCGAGACACCCCGTACGACACGCCGCACACTCCGGCGCCGGTGACGGGAGACACGCCGACGCGCGGGGCACACTGGGGCAGCCCCCGAATCCCCGTACGAAGGAGCGCGCAGTGGCACTGACCCGTGAAGAGCGCGAGCAGTTCCTCGCCGAACCCCATGTCGCCGCCCTGGCCGTCGCGTCGCGGAACAGCGACCGGGCCCCGCTCAGCGTTCCCATCTGGTACCAGTACGTGCCGGGCGGCGACGTGCGCATCCTCACCGGCCGCACCTCCCGCAAGGCCGAACTGATCGACGCGGCGGGCCGGTTCACGCTCCTGGTCGACCGGTTGGAGCCGACGATCCGCTACGTCTCCGTCGAGGGGCCCGTCGTCGACACCCGCCCCGCCACGCGCGCGGACCTGGAGGAGATGTCGGCGCGCTACCTCGCGGCCGAGAAGGTCGCCGGTTACGTGGACTTCGCCTGGGAGAACCACGGCGAGCAGGTGATGATCACCCTGCGCCCCGAGCGCTGGGTCAGCTCGGACCTCGGCCAGGTCTGAGTCTCGGCCGTGCGGCCCGCGCGGCAGGTTCTCCCGTCGGCCTCGCCCGGACGCACCTTCGGTACCGACTCGCGTTCGACGGAGACGATTTCACAAGGCGTGCCCGCCGGCTACTTGCAGCACCTGTCCGGTGATCCACCGCGCCTGGTGGGAGGCGAGGAACACGACGGCGTCGGCGATGTCCTCCGGCTCGCCCACCCGCCCCAGGGGGATGGCCTGCCGGGCCCCGTCGATCAGCGCCGCGTCCATCCAGCCGGTCTGTACGGGCCCGGGGGCCACGGCGTTGACCCTGATCCCTGAGCGTCCGAGGTCGAGCGCGGCAGCCCTGGTGAACGCCTCCAGTGCCGCTTTGGACGTGCCGTAGCCGATCTGCCCGGGGAAGGCGCGTGCGGCATCGGTGGAGATGTTCACCACGCAGGGCGACCGGTCGGCGCGGGCACGGTGGGCGAGCGCGGACGTGAGCAGCGCCGGAGCGGCGACATTGACCCGGTAGTGGCGCTCCAGACCGGACGCGGTCAACGCGTCGACGGTGTCCGGACTCTCGCAGTGGGCGGCGTTGTTGACCAGCACGTCAACGGGCCCGAGCCGGCCTTCGACCTCGTCGAACAGGCGATCCGCGGCATCCGGGGCGGAAAGGTCGGCAGCGACGGTGATGGCGTCGCCCAGCTCCCGTACGAGATCCACCGCCTCCTCGGCCGGCGGAACCGCATGCTCCCAGCGCATTCCCGGAGGAGGTGCCTGCTCCGGGACGTAGTGGTGCACGGCCACGCGGGCGCCCTCGGCGGCGAAGGCACGACTGATCGCTCGGCCGATTCCCCCACTCCCCCCGGTCACGAGCACGATGTGTTCGGCGAGACGTGTATCGATCATTCCTCAAGCGTCGGGGACGCGTCGGCCCCCACGCAAGCCGTTGCGAACCCGACGCGTCCAAGCGCTACGCCCGGCCGCTGACGGGGCCGGGCGACGACGCCGCGTGAGGCTTTCCAGGGCCGCCGAAAACAAGTCGTCTGTCCCCGGGGGGCGTTGATAGGAAGGGGCAATGGAAGCCGATGCGCTGGATCCCCTGGACCGTCTGATCGCCGAGCGAGCCTGTGAGCGACTGGTCGTCGAGTTCGTCCGCACACTCGATCTGGGTGAACCCGGCGACGTGGCAGAGCTGTTCACCCTCGACGGGGTCTGGGAATGGGCCGAGGGGGGCCGGCGGATCGAGGGCCGGGACGCTCTGCGTGGCTACTTCGGCGGACGCCCCGCCGACCGGCTCTCCCGCCGCCTGTGCACCAACATCCTGGTGAACCTGACGTCCGCGACGTCGGCGAGCGCGAGTACGTACTTCACGACGTACCGCGTGGACGGTCATGCCGGCGGCATGCTGCCGCCGCGCCTTCCCGTCCAGGTCGGACACTACGAGGACACCTTCCGAAAGGTCGACGGACGGTGGCTCCTCGCCGAGCGGGCCACGTTCCTCGACTTCGGAGGGCCGACCGAACGGCTGGAGCCGGCCGTCCCGGGCTGAGGCGGCCATCCGCCCGCGCCGCTCACCTGCCCGGTGCCCGGCAGGAGGCCTGCCGGGCACCGGGGACGTACGCGCACGAGGCGTTCCGAGGTCAGACCGCCGGGGCCGGGTACGTCGGGTACTCCACTCCGGAGACGTGCTGGACGACCCGGATGACCTGGCACGAGTAGCCGAACTCGTTGTCGTACCAGAGGTAGAGGATCGCGTTGTCGCCGTCCACCTTGGTGGCGCCTGCGTCGACGATCGAGGCGTGGCGCGAGCCGATGAAGTCGCTGGAGACCGCGTCGGGCGCGCTGATGAAGTCGATCTGACGCTTGAGCGGCGAGGCCAGCGACACGTTGCGGAGGTAGTCGAGGACCTCCTCACGGGTGGTCTCGCGCTCCAGCCGCAGGCTGAGGATCGCGATCGAGACGTCCGGCACCGGAACGCGGATGGAGCTGCCGGTGATCGGGGCGTCGAGGTCGGGCAGCGCCTTCGCCACGGCCGAGGCGGCACCGGTCTCGGTGATGACCATGTTGAGCGCCGCCGAACGGCCACGGCGGTCCGAGCTGTGGTAGTTGTCCAGCAGGTTCTGGTCGTTGGTGTACGAGTGGACGGTCTCCACGTGCCCGCGCAGCACGCCGTACTCGTCCGCCATCGCCTTCAGCGGCGGCACGATCGCGTTGGTCGTGCAGGACGCGCAGGACAGGATCCGCTCGTCCGGCTTGATCGTGTCGTGGTTGACGCCGTGCACGATGTTCGGGACGTCGCCCTTGCCCGGTGCGGTCAGCACGACCTTGGCGATGCCCGCCCGGAGGTGCTTGGAGAGGCCCTCGCGGTCGCGCCACCGGCCGGTGTTGTCGATCAGGATGGCGTCCTTGATGCCGTACGCCGTGTAGTCGACCGCCGTCGGGTCGTCGGAGTAGATCACCTGGATCTCGTTGCCGTTGGCGATGATCTTGCTGTTCGCCTCGTCGACGGTGATCGTGCCCTGGAACTGGCCGTGGATCGAGTCGCGTCGCAGCAGCGAGGCGCGCTTGACGATGTCCTGGCCGGAACCCTTGCGGACGACGATGGCCCGCAGGCGCAGGCCGTTGCCCGAGCCGGCCTTCTCGATGAGCAGGCGGGCCAGGAGCCGGCCGATACGGCCGAAGCCGTAGAGCACCACGTCACGCGAAGCGCGGCGCTCGATCTTGTTGTCGCCCGTCGCCCCGGCGACGGCCTCCGCGGTGAACTCCTCGACGGAGAGTCCGCGCCCGTCGGCCCGGTACGTCGCGGCCAGCATGCCTATGTCGATCTGGGAGGGGCCGAGATCGAGCGTCGTCAGAGCCTTCAGGAACGGCATCGTCTCGGTGACCGAGAGCTCCTCGCCCGCGATCTGCCGGGCGAAGCGGTGCGTCTTGAGGATGCTGACCACCGACTTGTTCACCAGGGAGCGGCTGTGCAGCAGGACATTGACGTCCTGCTCGCGGTGCAGCTTCCCGATGATCGGGATCATCGACTCCGCGATCTCCTCGCGGTGCATCCAGTTGGTGAACGAGTCGTCATTGACAGTCACAAGTTTATCTTTCGAGCTAGGCGGCGCTCATATGGTAACCGGCCGCGTCCTCGCCCCACCGGGTGGTCCCCTGCCTGCGGGTAAACCTCGCGCAGGCACCCGCCGGGCGGCCCCGGCGGGCCTGAAGTGTCCAGCATGTGGGCGGCCTGTCGACGTCTCGGGACGCATCGGGGTCAAGGCGGCGAAATCGGGCGCGCGTGCGAGGCGTCATACCAGAGTGGGACGGATGGCGGGCAAGTTCGACAACTGCCCGTCGCGCATACGTCATTGACGACTACCGTGTGTGCCCGGTGATCAACGGTGGGCTCATAACGTTCGGGCCTGCCCGACCGATGACCCGCGCCTGACCGACCACCGTAGGGGCCACCGCATGGACGCCGGCTCGACCGCCGATCCCCGGTGCCCCCTGTACCGAGGACGCTGATGTCTCAACTTCGCGCACCCGACGCGCGACCGGACCGCCGTGAAGGCGGGCGGCACGGCCGCCCCGGCACGCGCGCCCACTCGGCCACTACCAGGCCGCGCGCCGCAGGGCCTCCCCCCGACGCCCGCATACGGCCCCAGCTGCTGCGGACCGCACTGCTCCCCGCCATCGCCGCCGTGCTCAGCGGCGCCGCGGCCGTCATCTTCACCGTCCGTGCGGGCGCCGTCGACGCCTCGCCCAGCCTCTGGGCGGCGCTCGGCGGATCCGGCGCGCTCGCCGTCGCAGCCGTCGCGGCCGCCTACCTCGGCGCCAACCGCGTCGCGGGCCAGGTGCTCGACCGGGCCCTCGCGCTCCGGCGCGCCAGCGCCCAGGGCCAGGCCGAGCTGCAACGGGTGATGGAACAGCTGCGCAACGGGGAAGCCGTCGCCGCCCGGCCGCCCGCGCAGCCCCCCGCGCCCGGGGCCGACGCCTTCGACCTGCTCGGACAGGAGATGGCGCGGGCCCAGGAAGCCGCACTCGCCGCCGTCGTCCAGGCGTCCCAGCTCTTCAGCAGCACCGGCAACGACCAGAAGGTCGAGGTCTTCGTCAACCTCGCGCGACGGCTGCAATCCCTCGTCCACCGCGAGATCCAGATCCTCGACGAGCTGGAGCACGAGGTCGAGGACCCCGACCTCCTCAAGGGACTCTTCCACGTCGACCATCTCGCCACCCGGATCCGCCGCCACGCGGAGAACCTCGCCGTGCTCGGCGGGGCCGTCTCCCGGCGGCAGTGGAGCAACCCGGTCACCATGACCGAGGTGCTCCGCTCGGCCATCGCCGAGGTCGAGCAGTACCCCCGGGTCAAGCTGGTACCGCCGATGGAGGGCACCCTGCGCGGCCACGCCGTCGCCGACGTGATCCACCTGCTGGCCGAGCTGGTCGAGAACGCCACGGTGTTCTCCGCCCCGCACACCCAGGTCCTGCTGCGCGTCCAGCACGTCACGGCCGGCCTCGCCCTGGAGGTGGAGGACCGTGGTCTGGGAATGCCGGACCACGAGCAGAAGCGGATGAACGCCCTGCTCTCCGACCCCGACCAGGTCAACGTCGCCCACCTGCTCCAGGACGGCCGGATCGGGCTGTTCGTCGTCTCGGCCCTGGCCCGCCGCCACGGCATCGCCGTCCGCCTCCAGAGCAACATCTACGGCGGTACGCAGGCGGTGCTGGTCCTCCCGCAGTCGCTGCTCGGGAGCGACCCCGACGCCCCGCGGTCGCCCGACGCCGTGCCCGTGCCGCCCCCCGGCGCCGTGCACCGGCCGCCCGTCGAGGCCCAGACCCCCGCCGCCCCGCCGCAGAGCGGTACGGTCCGGCCTTCGCATTCGGCCCAGGCGTCCACGGACGGATCGCACCAGAGGCCCGGCCAAGGGCAGAACGGCAGCCCGCGGCCGGCGGCCGGCGATCACCCGCAAAACGGCCGCCCGCAACCGCCCGCGGGTGACGCACCGCCCCTCCCGCTGCGCGCCGAACGCGTCGACCGGCCCACGCCCCACGCCTCCCCGCCCGAGCACGAGGGCCGGCCCGCCCCGGCGGCCGCCCACGAACGCGACGACCGCCCGCCTCCGTCCCGATCCCGGCCCGAACTGCCCAAGCGGACGAACCAGGAATCTCTCGTCCCGCAGTTGCGCGAGGCACCCGCCCCCCGCGTCGAGGACGAACACGCCCTGCACGACCCGGGTCTCATGGCGGCCTTCCGGCGCGGCGTCGATCTCGCCGAGGCCCGGACCGCCCAGGAAGAGAGCCCCGACGGCGGATACGGGGGCCCCGGCGCCACGGGGACCGGGGGGCAGACCGCCCTCGACGCCCCGCTGGAGTCCCTCTCGCCCCTTCCCGTACGCGGAGCCACCGCCCCGCCCGACCTCCCTGGCCCGGCCGACGCGTCGCGGGCTGACCACGCACTGCCCGCGGCCGGCCCGCCCGTACCTGACGGCTACCCGCCCGACACGTACCCGCACGACAGCCCCGCGTACCGGCGCGACACCTACGCCGAGAGCGCCCACGACCGCGCCCCGGGCGAGCCCGGAGTGTTCGCGGCCGACCCCTTCCTGCCGGGCCGGGTCGTCCCGGAACCCCGAAAAGACGCCACCTTCAAGGAGCAGACACCATGACGACCGAAATGCCGTCCGGTCAGGTCTCGGACCTGGACTGGCTGCTGAGCGGACTGGTCCAACGCGTGGCCTACACACGCAGCGCGGTCCTGCTCTCCGCCGACGGGCTGGTGAAGTCCGTGCACGGCATGGACCCCGACAGTGCCGACCACATGGCGGCCCTGGCCGCCGGCCTCTACTCGCTGGGGCGCAGTGCCGGGGCCCGCTTCGGCGACAACGGGGACGTACGGCAGGTGGTCGTCGAGCTGGACTCCACCCTTCTGTTCGTCTCCACCGCCGGATCCGGCACCTGTCTCGCCGTCCTCTCGGGACGCGAGGCGGACGCCGCGGTGCTCGGCTACGAGATGGCGATGCTGGTCAAGAGTGTCCGCCCCTATCTGGCGACCCCGCCGCGGCAGCCGGCCGGGTCGCCGTTCACCCCGGGGCGCTGAGGATGCCCGCTCCGCAGGACGGACCCCTGCTCGACGACGCGGCCGGCCGGCTGATCCGCCCGTACACGATCAGCAACGGCCGCACCCGGCCGTCCACCGAGTTCGACCTGCTGTCCCTGATCATGGCCACGGGCATCGAGCCGGACATTCCGCTCGGCCCGGAGCACACCGTGGCCCTCGGCATGTGCGAAGGGCCGATGTCCGTCGCCGAGATCGCCGCACACCTCCGGCTGCCCGCGGTCGTCGCCAAGGTCATCCTCTCCGACCTGGTCGCCTGCGGCGCGGTCACCGCGCACGCTCCCGCTTTCCATGACATGCCCACCGACCGATCCCTGCTGGAGGCAGTGCTCGATGGTTTACGACGACAGCTCTGACCGCACCCGAACCTCCGAGTTCTTCCCCGTGGCACTCAAGGTCCTGGTCGCCGGTGGATTCGGGGTCGGCAAAACGACGTTCGTGGGCGCGGTCAGCGAGATCGCGCCGCTGAGCACCGAGGAACTGCTGACCCAGGTCAGTGTGGGGACGGACGATCTGGAGGGCGTCGAGTCCAAGACGGCCACCACCGTCGCCATGGACTTCGGCCGCATCACCCTCTCCGAGCAGCACGTGCTCTATCTGTTCGGCACACCGGGCCAGGAACGCTTCTGGTTCATGTGGGACGAACTCTCCCAGGGCGCGCTCGGGGCCGTGGTGCTGGCCGACACCCGGCGCCTCGCAGACTGCTTCGCCGCCGTGGACTTCTTCGAACGGCGCGGCATCGGATTCATCGTCGCCGTCAACGAGTTCGACGGCGCCTACCGCTACGAGCCGGACGAGGTCCGCGCCGCGCTCGACCTCGGTCCCGAGGTACCCGTGGTCCTGTGCGACGCCCGGATCGCCAGCTCCGGAACGGGCGCCCTCGTCACCCTCGTACAGCACCTCATCAACGCCACCACGGCGCCCGCCCCACTACAGACCTTCGGAGCCCGCCCGTGACATCCTTCGCCACCGGCCGGATGCTCCTGACGCCCACCGACCGGCACGGCCCGGCCCGCGCGGAGCGGCTGCGCAAGCTGGATCTCGGCGAACGCCCCGACGCCTCCTACGACAACTTCGACGCCTTCGCCGACAAGGTGGCCGAAGTCACCGCCACGCCCTTCTCGATGGTCAACTTCATCGACGAGAACCGGCAGTTCTTCGCGGGACTGCACACGCCGACGGGCAACCGCGGCGGCCAGGACCTCGGTTCGGCCGCGGCGGGCAGCAACCGCAGCAGCCGGTACATGGCCCGCGACCACGGCTACTGCCCGCACGTCCTCGTCCGGCGCAAGGCCCTCGTCCTGGACGACGTCTGCGACTACCCCCGCTTCGCGGGCAATCCGGTGGTGGACGACATAGGCATCCGCTCCTACCTCGGGGCGCCGCTGATCGACCGCACCGGCATCGCGCTGGGCACCGTCTGTGCCGTCGACACCGTGCCGCGCCCCTGGGGCCGGGCCGGACTCGACACCATCAAGTCACTCGCCCATGAACTCGTCCGCCAGATCGACGACCGGGAGGGCCACCACCCCCTCTGACATCCCCCCGCGGGTGATGCCGTACTCAACTCCCGGGCGACGCACCGACGCTGTCGGTCCTCCTGATGGACGAGCCGTTCGGCGCGCTCGACGCCCTCCCCGCGAGCAGATGAACACCGAGCTGAACCGGATCCGGCGGACCACCGGCACCACGGTCCTCCTGGTCACCCACTCCATCTCGGAGGCAGTCCACCTGGCCGAACGGGTCGTGGTGATGAGCCAGCGCCCCGGGACCCTCACGGAGATCATCGAGGTGGGCCTGCCCGTCGAGCGCGACTACGACGAGACGCTGGGCCGCCCGGCGTTCCGCGCACATCCGTGATCTGCTGGGCGCGGGGAAACGGAGGCCCGGGATGACCGAACGTGCCGCGATCACCGCCGCCGATGTCCGCTCGGCCGCGCTGTCCCTGCCCGACACCATGGAGAAGCTCGCCTGGGGGCAGCCCACCTTCCGGGTGGCGGGGAGGATCTTCGCCTCGCTCGGCGACGACGAGACGGCGATGGGCGTGAAGTGCCCCAGGGAGGACCGTGCCGAGCTGATCGCCGCCGAGCCGGAGAAGTTCTTCATCCGTGAGGGGCACGACGACCACTACGCCTGGATGCGCGTCCGGCTGTCCGCTCTGGAGGACGCGGATGAGCTGGCCGCCATCCTCGCCGACGCCTGGCGGCAGGTCGCCCCGCGCCGACTGGTGGCGGCGCACCCGGAGCTGGACGTGCCGGGGGACAGGGTGGCGGGGGAGAGCGAGAGTGAGGACGAGGGGTGAGCGTGGTGGGTGACCGGTTGCCGGTGGCCGGGGGTGTGCGGCCGCGTCGGTGGGGTGGGCCGGGCCGGCGGTGCGGGAGTGTGCGGGGGCGACTTCGGGGGCGCGCGGCGGCCCGATCGCGCGAGCTTGCCTCCGCCGGGCTGACGGGGCGGGCCGATCACGGGGGAGTGCCCGGCCTGGCCGGGCTGACGGGGCGGGCGGAGTCAGTGGGTCGGGTTGGCGGGTGGGCTCTGCAAATCAAGGGTGCAGGAATGCGGTGATCCGCTTCCGCAGGCCCTGCGGGTCCAGGCCGTGCGCCGCGACGTGCTCTTCCAGCTGCCCGTACCGACGCAGCTCGGCGCGGCCCACCCCCAGCCCGAGCACCCGGTGGGGCAGGTCGATCAGCGCTTCGCCCGCCGCGGTGGCGGAGGTGCCCGCCAGATAGGGCTCCACGATCACCAGGTCCGCGGTCGTGGCCGCACCGGCGGCCCGGCGCACCCCCGCCGCGTCGAACGGCCGCACGGTCGTCGCGTACAGCACGGTGACATCCAGCCCCTCGGTGGCGGCGAGGACGTTGTCGAGCATGGGACCGACCGCGATCACGGTCCCGCGCCGCCCTTCGCGCACCACGGTGAACCCGGCCGTGCCGCTCACCGGCAGCGCCTCCCGGTTCGCCTGGAGCGAGAGGCGTACGTACACCCGGTCGTCGCCGACGACGGACTCCCGGAGCAGGGCCTCGGCCTCGTCCGGATGGCCCGGCACGTGCACGGTCCAGCCGTCGAGCGTGTCCAGGAGGGCCACGTCGCCGGGGGACATGTGCGTGAAGCCCCCGGCCGGCCAGTCGTACGAGCCGCCGGCGCTCACCAGGATCCCCCCGACCCCCTGGTGTCCGAAGTCCAGCTTGACCTGCTCGAACGGTCGCTCGACCAGGAAGCCGGCGAAGGTGTGCACGATCGGCCGCATTCCCGTCAACGCCATCCCCGCACCGGCCCCGACCAGCAGTTGCTCCCGGATTCCGACGTTGATCACCCGGTCCGGGTGGGCTCGCCGGGCCGGGGCGAAGCCGTCGGCGCTGATGTCGGCGAGCACGACGGCCAGCCGGGGCTCCTCGTCCAGGAGCCGCGAAGCGGTGCTGATGAATCGGTCACGCATGGTGTCCATGAAGGGGTCCCTCCCGGGGGCTCCGGTGTGAGCGGCGGCGGTGGTGCGGTGGCGGTCGTACGGGATCGGTCGGTGCGGTCAGCTCTTGGGTTCGACGCGGGCGACGACGGCCAGGGGTTTGCCCGGGTGGGGTGTGGTGAACGCCGTGTACAGGGCCTCGTGGTCGCGACCGTCCACGGTCACCGCCGCCCACCCGGCGGACGCGAAGCGGGAAGCGATGCCGCCGGGCCAGCCGTGGGTGGCGGACGCGTTGTCGATCACCAGTGTGTGCAGCTGTTCGAGCCCGGCGGGGCCCGCGTGGGCGATGGCCTCGTGATTGCTGCCCTCGTCCAGCTCGGCGTCGCCGATCAGGACCCACACCCGGGGGTCGGTGAGGCCCTGGGCGCGCAGCCCGAGCACCGTTCCGACGGCGAGCGGCAGCCCGTGCCCGAGGGATCCGCTGCCGATCTCCGCCCCCGGCACCAGCAGTCGGTCCGGGTGGTGGCCGAGCGGCGAGTCGTACGCCCCGAAGCCGGGCAGCAGCTCCTCGCCGAAGAAGCCGTGCGCGGCGAGAACGGCGTAGTACGCCATCGGCCCGTGCCCCTTGGACAGCAGGAAGCGGTCCCGCCCGGGGGCGTCGGCCGTGTCCGGTGTGACGCGGAGCACCCTGTCGTAGAGCACCCACAGGGCGTCGAGCGTGGAATGGGCGGCGGGGGCGTGCTTCTCGGCGCCGGTCATCAGGGCGATCAGGCGGTCGAGGTCATGGAATGCGAGGGGGCCGCGTGCCGTCGAGGCGGTCGTGTTCGTCATGACACCGAGCGTTCAACATCAACCACGGTTGAGGTCAAGCATGGAATGGCGTTGGTGACCACCTGCTGGAGTGCGGTATTGTTCTCATGCGCGTTCAGCCAGGGGAAACCCCAGGTCAGACGGGTATCGGGACGTGGCGCAGCTTGGTAGCGCACTTGACTGGGGGTCAAGGGGTCGCAGGTTCAAATCCTGTCGTCCCGACTGGAGACAGTCGTAGATCAGGGCCGGTTTCGGAGTAATCCGAAACCGGCCCTTGATCGTTTTTGGGGACCAGCTGGGGACCAGCTGGAGGTCCGGCGTCCTTGACCGGGTCTGCGGGGCAGCGGGTCATGACGATCGGGCTCGGCAGTGAGCGCGGTGTGCGCAGCACGTTGAAGTGGGCAGGGAGCGCCGTCCCGGCGGCCGTGATCTTGTGGACGTCCGGGTGAAGGTAGCGCTGGGCGGTGGTCAGTGAACCGTGGCCGGCGATCCTGCGGAGGGCGTGGACATGGACCCCGACGTCGGCGAACCACGTCAGTCCAGTGCCGGGGTCCCGTGCGGGCGGATGGTGGGGGCCCATCGGTGTCCCCGTCGCTCGGCGGTGCGCGGGGGATGCGGGTCAGGCGGGAGCGAAGGCGGAGCGCGCCGGGGGCTCCAGCCGTCCCGACTCGGTCGCCGGGTTGACGGCGGGGCAGACGAACGGCCCCAGGAGCGCCAGCAGCAGGTCCAGCTCCTCGGGGGTCCGCGTCACGCTCTCCACGTGCTTGCTGCCGGTGAGCAGCAGGTTCGACTGGTAGAGCGCGTGCGGCTGTTCGGGCGTCGGCCGGAAGGAGCGGATGCCCAGGCGCCCGAGCTGCGCGCCGGAGGTGCCGACCAGGGGGAACCGCTGCCAGGCGCCGCCCATGATCGCGGTGCCGTCCAGCCACCCGGCGGTCTCGGCGGTGCCGTCGGGAAAGGTGAGCTTCTCGCGGTAGTACATCATCATGTGGCCGTCGTGGGACCGCTCGTAGAGGATGCGGCCAGTGCCCTGGAGCGTCGCCACGGGACGGTCGTCGCTGGTGGTGATGACGCTCTCGTAGGTGTCCCAGTCGCCGAGGCTGCGGCCCGGCGGGTCGACCTTCCTGTAGTCCAGCGTGACGTGCTCGACGAGTTCCTCCAGGACGTCCGTGTCGGCCCGGTCCGCCGCCGTGGCATCCGAGGCGAGCGCGGCGAAGTCGCGTGCCGTCTCGGCGAGGTCGGCGGCGTTGCGGGGGAGGTGGAATGTGGTGTGCACGAGCGCTCCCGGTGGCGTGTCGGTCGGAATGAAGCGAGCGGGGCAAGGCTCTCCCCCACCCTGGCGGCCGCCGCTAAAGCCGTGCCAACGTGCCTCTACCGTCACGGAGTCGGCCGTCCTTCGCCCGACGGCCCACCTTCCGCCGGGGTGAAGGCCGCGCCGTCGACCACGGTGACGAGAAGGTCTTTGCCCGCCGTCAACCGGCCGGTGAAGCCGGTCAGCACGCCGCCGTCGAACGGCGGGCCCGGCACCAGCAGCCGGGCGTGGAAGGTATTCCCCAGGCCGAACACGACCGGGCCCCGGAGAATTCGAGCATCGACCGGGCGACCGGGAACCCCGCCTTGCAGACGCTCCCCTTGCAACTGAACAGCAGCCGCCCCCCGTGCGCCGCCCCGGACGCGTCCGGGCCGGCCAGGTGGACGCACTCCTCGGGCACAGTGCTTGATGCTGCCGACCAGCCCCGACGGCCAGGAATCAGCCAGTCGTCGTCCGAGGTAGGGCGGACGGCCTCGACGACCGCGCGGTTCTCGGCGTGGGAGACGTGCAGGTCGCTGACGGCGTACGGCTCCCCGCGCGCCGGCCGTCACCGGGGCGCCCCTTCCGCCGCCCGGCCGGGCCCGCCGACCGGGTCGGGGAGCCGGGGCAGGGCGTTCAGCAGCGCGCGGGTGTAAGGATGGCGGGGAGCGCCGAAGACGTCCTCTACCGGGCCGGACTCCACCACCTCGCCGTTCCGCATGACCAGGACCCGGTCGGCGATGTGGTGCACCACGCCGAGGTCGTGCGAGATGAAGAGCATCGCGACCCCGCTGCGCCGCTGCACACTCCGGAACAGGTCGAGGATCTGCGCCTGCACCGACACGTCCAGCGCTGACACCGGCTCGTCGCAGACCAGGACGTCCGGCTCGGAGGCGAGCGCCCGGGCAACGGCCACCCGCTGGCGCTGCCCCCCGGACAGTTCCGCCGGACGCCGACGCAGCAGCGAGGCGTCCAGCCCCACCGACTCCAGCAGGACCGCCACTCGGGGCCGGGAGCGGCGCACGGTCGCCCGGCCGGGGTGGCCGAACGCCTCGCTCACCACGCGTTCTACCGTCCAGCGCGGGTCGAAGGAGCCGAGCGGGTCCTGCTGCACATGTTGGATGCGCGAACGCAGCGGCCCGCGCGCCGCCTCGGGCAGCGCCGACCACGGCTCGCCCAGCAGCCGAACCTCCCCGGCCTCCGGCCTGAGCAGCCCCAGCGCCAGGTGTGCCGTGGTGGTCTTCCCCGACCCCGACTCGCCGACGATGGCGAGGGTCTCCCCGGCGGCGAGCGTGAACGAGACATCGTCCACCACCCGGCGGACCGAACGGTCCGGCGAGCGGTAGGACAGCGCGAGGCCGCTCGCCTCCAGCACAGTACGAGGCGAGGCGACCGGCGCCGTGCGCGGGGCGGGAGAGGCGGTCGGCCGCGGCAGCTCCCGGTCCAGGTGCAGGCAGCGGACGGTCCGGTCGCCCCGCAGTTCGCGCGCCTCCGGTAGCCGCACCTCGCACTCCTCGTCGGCCAGCGGGCACCGCGCGGCGAACGGGCAGCCCGCCTGCGGACCCCGCTCCTCGCCGGGCGCGGGCCCCGCCGTGGACGCGGGGTCGAGCGAGAGCCGCGCGCCGCGCGGCCTGCGCGTCGGCACGGCGTCGAGCAGGAGGCGGGTGTACGGGTGGGCCGGATCGGTGAGGACCCGTCGCGCCGGGCCCTCCTCCACGAAGACGCCCCGGTACATCACCGCGATCCGGTCCGCGACGGAACTCACCACCGCCAGGTCGTGGCTGATCAGGAGCACCCCGGTGCCGTCGGCCTGCTGTTCCGCGAGCAGGTCAAGGATCTGCGCCTGCACGGTCACGTCCAGCGCGGTCGTCGGCTCGTCCGCGATCACCACCGAGGGCCGGGAGGCCAGGGCGGAGGCGATCAGGGCGCGCTGCCGCAGACCTCCCGAGAGCTCGTGCGGGCGCTGGCGGGCCCGCAGTTCGGGCTCGGGTATCCGCACCTCCCGCAGCCGCTCCAGGACATCGCCGTCGACCGCCCGGCCCGCCGGGAGCAGCCGTCGCGGGGCGGAGTGCCACCGGTTGCGCAGCGACTCGGCGACCTCCGCGCCCACGGTGCGCAGCGGGTCGAGGGAGGTCAGGGCGTCCTGGAGGATCATCCCTACCGCCGTCCCGCGCACCGCGCGCCACTGGGCCGGGCCCGCGCCCGACAGGTCCCGCCCGGAGATCCGCAGCCGTTCCGCGGTGACCCGCGCCCCCGGCCCGGCCAGACCCAGCAGGGCGCGGGCGGTGACGCTCTTCCCGGAACCGGACTCGCCCACCACGGCCAGGCATTCACCCCGGCCGAGCCGCAGGTCGACACCGCGTACCACCCGCGCCTCCGGGCGCCCCCGGCCGCCGGGGAACGCCACCCGCAGCCCCGCGACGTCGAGCAGGGGGCCCGCCGCCGTGTCAGCCGATCCCATCAGCACTCCTGCCTTCGAACCTGCGCCGCAGATCGGCGCCGACGACATTGAGGGCGACCACACAGCAGGTGAGGGCCAGCCCAGGGAAGACCGACAGCGCCCAGGCGGAGTCGAGCAGGTCGCGTCCCTCCGCGAGCATCGCGCCCCACTCGGTGGCCGGAGCCTCCGGGCCCAGTCCGAGGAAGCTCAGCGAGGAGCCCGCGATGATCGCGGTCCCGGCGCTCACCGTGGTCAGCACGAGCACCGGAGGCAGCGCGTTCGGCACCACGTGGTCGCGGAGTACCGCCGTACGGCCCCTGCCGAGCACGACCGCCGCCTGGACGAAGCCCGAGGCGCGGACGGCGAGGGCCTCGCCGCGGATCAGCCGGGCGAAGCCGGGCGTCGTCGAGAGCGCGATCGCCAGCAGGGCGTTGCCGGTGCCCGGCCCCAGGATGGCCACCACGAGCAGCGCCAGCAGCATGCCAGGGAACGCCAGCAACACATCGGTGGTCCGCATGACGATCTCGTCCAGTACCCGCCCGCCGACCGCGGCGAGCGCCCCGAGGAGCGAGCCGAGGACCAGGGCCAGCGTGACCGAGCCGAGGCCCAGCAGCAGGGTCAGCCGGGTGCCGTGCACCACCCGGCTGAAGATGTCCCGCCCGAGCTGGTCGGTCCCGAACCAGTACGTGGCGCCCGGCGGCCGCAGGGCCTGGGTGACGTCCACCAGCTCCGGCGGCCTGCGGTCCAGCAGATCCGGCCAGAGCGCGGCCACCGCCAGCAGCGCCAGCACCGCCCAGGCGAGGGTGACGCCGGGCCCGGGCAGGCGGGTCCTGATGGCCCGGGGCAGCGCCCCGACGGCCGTCATGGCGCTCATGCCGTCTCCCTTCCGGCGGGCACGTGCGGTCGGCCCTGCGCCACGACCAGCCGGGGCCTGCGCAGCACCCGCAGGTCGGCGCGCGGGTCGCCGTCCACCACCAGCAGGTCCGCGTCGAGGCCGGGCAGCAGTCGGCCGGTGCGATGGGTGAGGCCGAGCGCGTCCGCCGCGTTGACGGTGGCCGTCCGCAGCGCCTCGACCGTGCTCAGCCCGGCGTGCGCGAACCACTCGACGCCTTCCCCGAAGCGGTCGAACCGCGAGCCGGGCATGCCCGCGTCCGTCCCCGCGATGAGGGGTACGCCGTGACGGTGGGTCCGTGCCACGAGGTCCAGCACCCGGTCGATCACCTCCTCCCCGTGATCGGCCGCCGTGTCGTAGAGCGCGCCGCTCAGCGTGGGGCAGACCGCCACCCCGGCCTCGGCCAGGGCGGGCAGCAGCCGCTCGGACTCCGGGTCGGTGGCTGGGCCCTCCAGGGTGGCGAACGAGCAATGCTCCAGGGTGTCGACGCCCACCGCGACCGCGTCCTCGATGGCCTGGGTGCCGTGCGCGTGGACCGCGACGCGGCGCCCGAAGCGCCGCGCCTCCGACACCGCCGCCGCCAGCTCGGCTCGGCTGAACTGGCTGCTGTGCGGGGGCGGTCCGGTCGGCGTGAAGGTTCCGCCGGACGCCATGATCTTGACCCAGGCGGCTCCGGCGGCGAAGTTCTCCCGCACCACCCGGCGGATCTCGCCCTCGCTGTCGGCCTGCCCGCCCAGGTACCAGCAGTGCCCGCCCGACACCGTGACCGGGGAGCCCGAGGTCAGCAGCCTCGGCCCCGGCACGGTGCCCCGCTCGACGGCGTCACGCAGCACCGCGCCCAACTGCCCCCGGTCGCCCAGGTCGCGGGCGGTGGTCACCCCGGCGTCCAGCAGGCGGCGGGCGCGGCCCGCCATGGCCAGCAGCAGGGTGCGGTCATCGGCGGCGCGGAGCGCGGCGACCGGGTCGGGGCCGGCGTCGAAGACCAGGTGCACGTGGGTGTCGATGAGACCGGGGAGCAGCGTACCGCCGGGGAACTCCCTGACCGGAACGCCGGCGCCCGCCTCGGCGCGGAGCCGCGCGGCCGGGCCCGCTGCGGCGACGACACCGTCGCGGACCAGTACCGCGCCGTTCCGGACGGGCTCGGCGCCGGGTTCGGTGAGGAGCAGCGCGGCCGTGTAGAGGCGCGCCGCGCCGGGGGGTGGGGTCATGGGCCGGTACTCCTCAGGCGGGGGTCGATCACTCGGTAAAGCCAGTCGACGAGGATGCTGAGCAGGCTGAAGGCGGCAGCCGCCACGACCACCACGCCGGTGACCACGGGCAGGTCGCGGCTGGTGATGGCGGCGGCCAGGACGCGCCCCAGCCCGGGGCGGGAGAAGATGGTCTCGATCACCACGGCGCCGCTCAGCAGCGCCCCGATGGTCCAGCCGGAGAGCGTGGTCAGCGGGACGAGGCCGTGCCGCAGCGCGTGGTGGACCCGCAGGCCGAGTTCCCCGGTGCCCCGGGCCCGCGCGCTCAGCGCGAACGGCTGCGTCAGGGCGCGTTCCATGGCGTCCCGTAGCACCTGGGCGAAGGTGCCAACGACGCTGAGGGCCATCGTGACGGCGGGCAGCACCAGGCTCGCCGGACCCGTATCGCCCGCGGCGGGGAAGATCCGCAGGTGGAAGGAGAAGAGCCCCAGCAGCAGCCCGCCCGTCCAGAAGCCCGGCGCGGAGACGGCGACCAGTTCGAAGAGGGCCGAGAGCCGTCGGCTTGTACCGGGGCGCTCGGACGTGGCGACCGCCAGTACCAGGGCACCGGCCAGTCCGAGGGTGAACCCCGCCAGCGTGAGCTGCACCGTGGGCCAGAACTGGGTGGCGAGCACCTGCCCGACCGGCTCCTGGAGCTGGTACGACACCCCGAGGTCACCGCTGAGCAGCCTGCCGACGAAGCGCCCGTACCGCACCACGAGCGGCTCGTCGTAGCCGAGGTCGGCGCGCACCCGGGCCACCATCTCCGGCGTCGCCGGGCTGGTGCCGAGCAGGGTGCGGACCGGGTCGCCCGGGGTCAGCTCCATCCCGGCGAACGCCACCGTCGCCGCGCCCCCCACCACCAACACGGCCAGCACCAGTCGTCGCGCCAGCCAGCGCAGCGGGCCCCTCACGGCTCCTCCCGTACGACGTCGTGGAAGAGGGGGTACGCGGAGGCGTCGAAGGTCAGCCCGCGGACGCGGTCGGAGGCGCCGACGAGGGCGGTGGGCACGTACACCGGCATGACCAGCGCGTGGTCGAGGATGTACCGCTGCGCCCGGGCGTAGGCCCGCTCCCGCTCCCGGGGGTCGGTCGCGGCGGCCCCGGCGTCGAGCGCCGCGTCCAGTTCCGGTTCGTCGACCCCGAAGACGTTGCCCCCGCCCTGCGCGAGGGTTTCCCGGGAGCCGTGGAAGAACCGGAGGATGTCCGGTTCGGCGCGTACGAAACTGGTGCTGTACATGTCGAGCCCCCGGCCCGCCGTAGTGCGTTTGATGTAGGTTCCGATGTCCAGCGGGTACCAGCGGAGCCGGATGCCGGACTTCTTCGCCTCGGCCTGGATGCCCTGCCCGAGGATGTCGGCCTTGGCCTGGAGATCCGCGGCGTACGGCCAGGAGAGGGTGAGGCGGCGGCCGTCCTTGGTGCGGTACCCCTCCTCGTCCCGGCCGGTCCAGCCGGCGGCGTCCAGCAGCCGGGCGGCCTCGCGCCGGTCGTACCGCCAACTGCCCTCCGTGCGCGCCGAGTAGTGCGGTGTCGCCGGGGACAGCGGGCTCCAGGCGCGGGCGTTGCGTCCGAAGAAGACCGTCTCCACCAGGCTGTCCAGGTCGACGCTGAGCATCAGTGCCCGGCGCAGCCGCTCGTCGCGCAGCGGGCCGTGCGTGGTGTTGAACACCACGTTGAAGACCGCCCCCGGCACGGGTGTGCTGTGCAGCCGCAGGCCGCGGGTGACGTCCAGCGTGGCGGCCTTCGACGGCGGGATGTTCCCCGCGGCGTCCACCTGGCCGCTGGTGAGGGCGCCGAAGCGGGCGGCGTCCTCGTCGATGAACTCGATGACCAGCCCGTCGTAGCGGACCGGCCCCCGGTGGCGCGCGGAGCCTGGGTTCCACCGGTACTCGTCGTTGCGCTCCATCACCAGCCGGTGGTTGCGGGCCCATTCCACGAACCGCAGCGGTCCGCTGCCCACCGGGCCCCCGCACAGCCCGCCCTTGGCCGACCGGATCGCCTTGGGCGACTGGATGCCGAGGTACGGGCTGCTCAGAGCCTGCAGGAAGGCGGCGTTGGGCCGCTCCAGCCGGATGCGGACCGTCGTGGCGTCCACGACGGTCGTGCGCTGGTAGCCGCGGGCCAGGGCCACCGCGTACTGGGACTTGGTCTCCGGCGCCACCGCGTGGTCCAGGGTGGCCGCCACCGCCGAGGCGTCGAACCGCGTCCCGTCGTGGAAGAGCACGTCGTCGCGGAGGTGGAAGGTGTAGTCCCGGCCGTCCTCGGAGATCTCCCACCGCTTCGCGAGCCACGGGTGGAACGTCCCGTCGGGCTCCATGCTGACCAGCGAGTCCACCATGTTGCGGGTGACCAGGCCGGTCACGTCCTTCGGGCTGACCTGCGGGTCGAGGCACTCGGGCTGCTGGTCGTAGGCGAAGGTGACCACGTTGCCCGGCAGCGGCGCCCGGCCCTCCGAGAGCCCGCACCCCGCCGTGACGAACGCGCTCAGGAGGGCCAGCGCCCCGGCGGTCAGGCGCGACGAGCGCCGCATCGAGCCGCCTCCCTCACCAGGTGACGGGCAGGGAGTTGACGCCCTGCACCGTTCCCGTGCCGGTGCCGCGCAGCGACAGGTCCGAGACCGGCACCGCCAGGCGCAGCCCCGGCAGCCGCCGCCACAGCGTGCGGAAGACCACGTCGAGCTCCAGCCGGGCCAGGTTCTGCCCGATGCACTGGTGGATGCCGTAGCCGAAGGCCAGGTGGCTCCTGCTGTCGCGCCCCACGTCGAAGGTGTCGGGCGCCTCGTGGACCCGGGGGTCGCGGTTGGCGAGCGTCCCCGAGAACAGCACGCCCTCACCCGCGCGGATGGTCTTCCCCGCGATCTCGATGTCCTCAGCGGCAACCCGTGCCCCGGCCAGGTCGGTGACCTGGAGCATCCGCAGCAACTCCTCCACCGCCGCGGGCACCGCCGAGGCGTCGGCGCGGATCCGCGCCAACTGCTCCGGGTGCTCCAGCAGCAGCACCGTTCCCAGCGAGATCACCGAGGTCGTCGTCTCGTGCCCGGCGACCAGCAGCACCAGTGAGATCTGCACCAGCTCCTCGTGGGACAGGGTGCCTTCGCGCACCTCCCGCCCGGCCAGCCGCCCCATCAGGCCCGGCCCGTCGCCCGACTTCCTCAGCTGCCCGGCCAGTTCGGACAGATAGCGGGTCAGCTCGGCACCAGCGGCCTGCGAGGGTCCGGCCTCGGTGGCCTGCATCAGCCGCCGTGAGGCGTCCTGGAAGAACGGCACATCCTCGTCCGGCACACCCAGCAACTGTGCGATGACCCGGGACGGCACGTTCAGTGCCAGGTCCGGCACCAGGTCGGCGGGCGGGCCCTTCGCCTCCATGGCGTCCAGGCACTCGTCCACGATCCGCTGCACGTCCTCCCGCCAGGCCCGGGACTTCTTCAGGCTGAAGTCGGGGTTCAGCAGCTTCCGGTGCACGTCGTGCACGGGCGGGTCCATGGCGATCAGCGGCAGCCGCTGCGCGACGGCGGCGGCGAACCGCGGCGCCAGCACCGGGTAGTCGGGCCGGGTCCGGTCGGCCGACAGCCGGGTGTCCGTCAGCAGGGCCCGCGCCTCCTCGTAACCAGTGACGAACCAGACCTCCCGGCCGTCGAAGAGCGTCACCCGCGCCAGCGGCCCCTCCCCGCGCAGCACGTCGTACCCCGGCGGAGGCTCGTGGGGACATGTACGGGGCTGGGGGAACGCGGGCACCTGTGCGGGGGAGACATCGGCGGGGGAGCGCATGGGCTTTCCTCTCCGGAGGCGGCAGCGGACGTGGCCGAGCACGCGCCGCACCAGCGGCCGGCGGCAGTCGGCGACCCGCACGCTACGGCCGCCCGGCACCCACGGCCATCGTTCATCAGGGGCGCTTTGTCACGGCTTTAGACGGCGTTCCCGACGGCGGCTCAGGAATGTGAAGAAGGTGTTTCCCCCGATGAAAAAGAGAGGGGTTAGTGAGGCTTTAGGGCCGGTTCGCAGGATGGAACCCGCGCTTCGGCCACCGAGCGCGGCGACGGCGCTGAACCGGTGTTCCCGCCCTGAGGCCGTCCGCGGTCACCCCACCGGAAAGGACCACCATGCACACACCCGACGTCTTGGACACCCGAATCCTTTCCGTGGGAACAGCCCTTCCCGGCGCCCCCGTCGGCACTGCCGAGCTCGCCCGCAGATTCGGCATGGACGCGCTCTGGGAACAATGGGTCGACGCCTTTATCGGCACCCGGTCGCGGCATCTCGCCGTTGACGTCGCGACCGGACGCCAGACCGCCACCCTCGCCGATCTCGCCACCGAGGCGGGCCGGCGCGCGCTGGACCGGGCCCACGTGGAACCCCACGAGATCGACCTGCTCGTGATGGGCACCTCCACCCCCGACCAGCTCATGCCTGCCACCGTCAACGTCGTCGCGGACCGCCTCGGCATCAACGACGTCTCCAGCTACCAGCTCCAGTCCGGCTGTTCCGGCGCCGTACAGGCCCTCGACGTGGCCCGGCAGATGCTGCTCACCGGACGCCACCGCACCGCCCTTGTCCTCGGCGGCGACGTCGTCGCCCGCTTCTACGACATGACCGCCGACCTCTCCGCGCTGCCGCCCGAGCAACTGGTCAACTACGTGCTGTTCGGCGACGGCGCGGGCGCGGTCGTACTGACCACCGAACCTGCCCCCGGCACCACCACCCTGCGCGCAGTCCGCACCCGGCTGGTGGGCCTCGGACGCGAACCCGGCGCCCTGCTGGAGTGGCGCGGCCCCGTCGACCGCAACCCCGGCCGGGCCCCCGCGGCCGAGGACTACAAGGCCATCGAGAAGCACGTGCCGCTCATGGCTGCCCAGATGCTCGACGAGACGCTCGACGAGGCTGGGTGGACCCGGGAGGACCTCCACCACCTGCTGCCGCCCCAGCTCTCCGGCCGCATGACCGAGCGGATCGTCGCCCACCTCGACGTGCCCACCGCGGCCGAGGTGAGCTGCGTCGACGAGACCGGCAACAACGGCAACGCGCTCGTCTTCTTCCAGCTCGAACGCGCCCTGGAGAAGCTCGGCCCCCGCGAACGCGCCGTCGGCATCGCCATCGAGTCCAGCAAGTGGATCAAGTCGGGTTTCGCACTGGAGAGGGACTGACCACCCATGACCACCTCGCCCCGGGCGCCCGGCACCGCCCCCGGAGTCCTCGCCCTCCACCGGGAAGGACGCCTCGCCGCCGACTACCCGCTGCTCGGCCCCGCCCTCGCCGAGGCCGACGACGACGAACTCGCCCGCGCGGGCCGCCTGCTGACCCGGATCAGCCCGGACGATGTCCTCGACGCCCACCCCGGCCTGCCCACCCTGTCCGTGGCCGTCACCGGCCACGGGACCGTCGCACCCCTGGAAGCCTCGCTGTCCGCCGAGGCCGCCCGGCACGGAATCGTGCTGCGCACCGAGCTCTCCCCGTACGACGCCTGGATCTTCGACCTCACCGACCCCGGCAGCGACCTCTACGCCGCCCGGCCCGACCTCACCCTCTGCGTGCTCGACCCTATGGTGATCTTCGACGAGGTGCCCACCCCCTGGGGCCCGGACGAGGTCCGGCAGGTGTGGGACGCCAAGCTGCGCCTCGTCGAGCGGATCGCCGTCACCTTCGCCGACGCCGGGTCCGGCACCCTCGTCGTCAACACCGTCCCGCTGCTGCGCACCTTCACCGCGCAACTCCTCGACCTGCGCTCCCGCGCCCGCCTCGGCGCCGTCTGGCGCGAGGCCAACGCGCGGCTGCTACGCCTCGCCGAGGAACACCCTGCCCTCGTCGTCCTGGACCTCGACCCGCTCGCCGCCGAAGTGCCCGCGCACGACACCCGGCTCTCCGCCTACGCCCGCGCCCACCTCAGCCCCGCCCTGCTGGCCCGCTACGCCCGCGAGGCGGTCCACCTCGCCCGCCACCTGGCCGGACGCACCAAGAAGGCGCTCGTCCTCGACCTCGACGGCACCGTGTGGGGCGGCACACTCGGCGACGACGGACCCGAGGGCATCGAGGCCGAGGGCACCCCACGCGGCGAGGCGTTCGCCGCCTTCCAGCGCACCGCCCGCCAACTCGCTTCCCAGGGCGTGCTGCTGGCCGCCGTCAGCAAGAACGACCTCGCCCCCGTACAGGAGGTGCTGCGCGACCACCCCGGCATGACCCTCACCGAGGACGACTTCGTCCGGGTCCTCGCCAACTGGCGCCCCAAGCACCTCAACCTCACCGACCTCGCCAACGACCTCAACGTGTCCGCCGACAGCTTCGTGTTCGCCGACGACAGCCCCTACGAGTGCGGCCTGGTTGCCCGGGAGCTGCCCGGAGTGGCCGTGGTCCGTCTGAACGACGAGCCCGCCCAGCACGTCGAACGGCTTCTGCACGACGGATGGTTCGACACCCGCGAACTGACCGCCGAGGACCGTGCCCGGCCCGCCCGCTACCGCGAGGAGCTGGAACGGCAGGACTTCAGCGACGGATTCGACTCGCTGGAGGGCTACCTGAGCGAACTGGGCGTCACCGTCGACCTGCGGACCGCCCGGGACGCCGACGTGCCCCGGCTCTCCCAGATCACCCTGCGCACCAACCAGTTCAACCTCACCACCGCCCGCCTCCAGCCGCCGGACGTCGAAGCCTGGCGGAAGGAGCCCGGGCGCCAGGTGCTCACCGTCCGCAGCGCCGACCGGTTCGGTGACAACGGGCTCGTCGGCGCCCTCTTCCTCCGCAGCGAGGACGACGTCACGCACATCGACAACTTCCTCCTCAGCTGCCGGGTTTTCAGCCGGGGCATCGAGACGGCCTGCCTCAGCGCCGTCCTCGCCCATGCCCAGGCCAACGGGGCCCGGGCCGTCCACGGTCACTACCGGCCCAGCAACAAGAACGGGAAGGTCGCCGACCTCTACCCCCGGCACGGATTCTCGCCCCTGGCCACCCCGGACGACCCACCGGAGACCGCCACCGGCGGCGGACCTGGCGCCACCGCCTTCCGCCACGTCCTGGAGACCGTCCCGCCGCAACCCGACCACGTGCGGTTGTCCACCGGCATCGAAGGGTCCGACCAGTGAACTCCATCGACGACTTCGTCCAGCTCCTCCGCGATGAACTCGGCCTCTACATCACCCGCGAGGACATCGCCAGCACCTTCGACCAGATCGACGGATGGGACTCGGTGCACCTGCTGACCCTCCTCACCCACCTGGAACGCCTCACCGGCCGCCGTATCAACCTGCCGGACGCGCTGGAGGCACCCACCCTCGAAGAGCTCTACACCGTGGCGGTCGGCCGATGAGCAGGCGCGGGCCCGCCCTCATGGCGCCCCAGCGACGCCACACCCTCTTCTTCCTCGACCAGATCCGCGCCTTCGCCCCGGTCCACCTCGACACCGAGGTCGACATGACCGCGGTCCGCAGCCACCGGGCCGGGTCGGGCCGCCGCTACTCCACCGTCAGCTACGTCCTGCACACCGCCGCCCGCGTCCTCGCCGACCACCCCGAGGCCAACGCCGCCGTGCGGGGGCGGCTCCGCCCCCGCGTGACCCACTACTCCTCGGCCGCGGGAAAGCTCACCCTAGACAAGGCCCTGGACGGCCGACGTGTCGTCCTCGGGGCGGTACTGCACGAGCTCGACCGCGCCACCCTGGACAGCGTCCAGGACCAGGTCGACACCCACCGCGACAGCGACCCCCGTACGGCACCCGCCTTCGCCCCGGTGCGTGCCCTGCACCGGGCCCCGTGGCTCCCCGCGCTGCTCCGCTTCCGCAAGGCGGCCCGCGACCTGGCGGCCCGGCCCGCCGTCACCGGCACCTTCGCCGTCACCTCCCTCGGACACCGGCCGGTCGACGGCTTCCACTCCGTGGGTGGCACCACGATCACCCTCGGCCTCGGCCAGACCGCCGAACGCCCGGTCGCCCGCGACGGACAGGTCACCGTCGCGCCCCTCATGCGGCTGAACCTCACCTTCGACCACCGCGTCATCGACGGCGCCGAGGCCGCCGACATCCTGGCCGAGGTCCGCCGGGGACTGGAGACCTTCACCGGCGCCGCGGACGGCGACCCGACGGACGCCGAGGACCGCGAACCACGGGAACAGGCCACCGCCCCCGCGGTCGCCGACACCGAGGAGGCCGCCCGGTGAACGACATCGCCGAGCTCAAACGGTTCATCGTCGGCCATCTGAGGGCGCAGGGCATCCCCGACGAGCGCTACTCCGGACTGCTCACCGGCATCACCCACGACCGCGACGGCGCCCCCGGCTCCTGGGCGCACGAGCTGACCTCGGCCGCCGACGCCCTCGCGGACGAGGGCCGACTGCTCGAAGCCTGCCAGTTCTACGCCATGGCGCGCTTCCCGTACCCGGACGGCCCCGGCCGGCGCACCGCCGCCGCACGCTGCGTCGCCACCTTCGACGCCTGGCGGCGCCAGGCACCCGTGACCATCGAGCCCCTGGACGTCCCACTCCCCGAGGGCCGGGTCCGCTGCTGGACCACCGGGCTCTCCCGGAGCCACCCCCGCCCCCTCCTCATCCTTCTCGGCGGCATCGTCAGCCCCAAGGAGCAGTGGGGCCCGCTGCTCGTCCAGATCGAAGCGCTGGGCATGGCCGGAGTCGTCACCGAACTCCCCGGCGTCGGCGAGAACACCCTGCCCTACGGCCCCGCAGCCTGGAGCATGCTGCCCGAGCTCGTCGACGCCGTCTCCCACACCGCCGACACCTCTCAGACGTACGTCGTCGCCCTCAGCTTCAGCGGCCACCTCGCCCTGCGCGCCGCGATCGACGACAGCCGCCTCAAGGGCATCGTCGGCGCCGGAACCCCGGTGCGCAGGTTCTTCACCGACCCCGCCTGGCAGCGCGGCCTCCCGCGCGTCACCACCGACACCATCGCCCACCTCACCGGCACACCTGCCGACCTGCTGCCCGACATCCTCCCCGCACGGGCCCTCACCCCGGCCCAGCTCGCCGCCGTACCCGCCCAGGTCGGCCACGTCACAAGTGAGCGGGACGAGATAGTCCCGCCCGAGGACGCCCAGATGCTCCGTCGCCACCTGCGCACCCTCAGCCACGACGACGTGCACGGCTCACCACGCCACCTCGCCGAGACCCGGCTCTGGACGTTCCTCACCGTGCTGCGCATGCGCCGCGACCACACCGACCGGCGCACCGCGCTCCACCAGGCCCTGCTCGACGAACGCTCCCGCAAGCGCGCACTGGAGGCGCCGGCATGACGGCCCGACCCGCACAGCCCCGGCCAGCCACCCCGCCCCCCGGCTATCTGGTGCGGCCCCCCGACCCCGAGGCGCCCCTGCGCCTCTTCTGCTTCCACCACGCGGGCGGCACCGCCTCCATTTACAACGGCTGGGACAGAGCCCTCGCCCCCGGGATCTCCGTCGTACCCGTCCAACTCCCCGGCCGGGAACGGCGCGTCCGTGAACCCCGCGTCGTCGACCTCGGCACCCTCGTCACCCAGCTCCAGCACCACCTGGGCCCCCACCTCGACGCCCCCTACGCCCTGTACGGCCACAGCATGGGCGCCCTCGTCGCCTATGCCCTGACCCGCGCCCGGCACGCCGCGGGACAGCGCCTGCCCGATCGGCTGCTCGTGGGCGCCTATCCCGCACCCCACCGGCAGCCCGTCCTCACCGGGACCCGCGACATGACCGAGGAACAGCTCAGCGAACTGCTCGTCGACATCGGCGGCATGTCACCCCTGCTGCTCCAGTACCCGGAGTGGCGCACCGCCGCCCTGGAACTGATCCGCGACGACCTCCAGATCTGCCACCGCCACCGCCACACCACAGCGCCACCGCTGCCTTGTCCCGTCGACGCCCTGACCGGCACCGAGGACCCGCTGCTCACCCGCGCCCAAGCGGCGGAGTGGGCCGACCACGCGGGTGGCGAGTTCGCCGTGCACGGCATCCCCGGCGGCCACCTGTTCCTCCGCGACTCGGCCGCCGCCGTCCACACCCTGTTGCGCGGCCTGCTGACCGCCGACGCCCGTTCTTGACCCGACCTCGACCACCGAGGGAGCGAGACGTGCCACAACGCACCGAAGTCGACCCGTGCGCCTTCCGCCACGCGCTCGGCCACTTCGCGACCGGCATCGCCGCGGTGACGGGCACCGGCCCGGACGACGGCGCCCCCACCGGCTTCGCCGTCAACTCCTTCTGCTCCGTCTCGCTCGACCCTCCGCTGGTGGCGTTCTGCGTGGCCCGCACCAGCACCACCTGGCCGGTGCTGCGCGCGGCGGGACGCGTCTGCGTCAACTTCCTCGCCGCCGGACAGATGCCAGTCAGCCGGCGGCTCGCCACCCGGGGCGAGGACAAGTTCACCGGGCTGGAATGGCATCCCGACACCCCGGGCGGCCTGCCAGTTCCCACCGGAACCCTGGCCTGGCTGGAGTGCTCGCTGGAAGCCGAGTACCCCGCGGGTGACCACGACATCGTCCTCGCCCGCGTACGCCACCTGGCGACCTCCTCGGAGCCGCCCGAAGCGAGTGACCCCCTGCTGTTCTTCCGCGGTGCCTACGGCGGATTCCGTGCTTTCGAAGCGGTTCGAAGAGGAGTGACGAGCAATGGTGAGTGAGTCCGTTTCCGCCGGCACCCCCGCGGGCGGGGTCCGCTCCGACATGCCGATCGCCGTGGTCGGCCTCGCGTGCCGCCTTCCCCAGGCCCCCGACCCCGGCACCTTCTGGGCCAACCTGCGCAACGGCGTGGACGCGGTCACCGACACCCCGCCGGACCGCTGGGACGCCGACGCCTACTTCGACACCGACCGGGACGCCCCCGGCAAGGTCCCCACCCGCCGGGGCGGTTACCTCGACCAGGTCGACCTGTTCGACGCCGGGTTCTTCGGCATCTCGCCGCGCGAGGCCGCCGCCATGGACCCGCAGCAGCGGCTCGTCCTGGAACTCGCCTGGGAGGCCCTGGAAGGCGCCCGCATCGTCCCCGACGACCTCCGCGGCAGCCGCACCGGCGTCTACGTCGGCGCGATCTGGGACGACTATGCCACCCTGCTGCACCGCGCCGGCCCCGCCGCCATCGGCCGCCACACCCTGACCGGCCTGCACCGCAGCATGATCGCCAACCGCGTCTCCTACTTCCTCGGCCTGCACGGCCCGAGCCTGGCGGTGGACGCGGGGCAGTCCTCGTCCCTGGTCTCCGTCCACCTGGCCTGCGAGAGCCTGCGCCAGGGGGAGTCCACGCTCGCCCTCGCCGGTGGCGTCAACCTCAACCTGGTGCCGGAGAGCGCGGTCGAGGCCGCGAAGTTCGGCGGGCTCTCGCCCGACGGCCGCTGCTACACCTTCGACTCCCGCGCCAACGGCTACGTACGCGGCGAAGGCGGGGGGCTGGTCGTCCTCAAGCCCCTGGACGCCGCGCTCGCCGACGGCGACCGCGTGTACTGCGTCATCCGTGGCACCGCCGTCAACAACGACGGAACGACCAACGGCATCACGGTCCCCAGCCGCACCGCGCAGGAAGCCGTGGTGCGCGAGGCGTTCACCCGTGCCGGGCGCGAGCCCCACGAGGCGCAGTACGTCGAACTCCACGGCACCGGCACCCCCCTCGGGGACCCCATCGAGGCGTCGGCGCTCGGCGCGGTCCTCGGTACCGCCCGGGAGGCCGGCTCCCCCCTGCTCGTCGGCTCCGCGAAGACGGGCGTCGGTCACCTGGAGGGCGCCGCGGGCATCGTCGGGCTGATCAAGACCGCCCTGAGCGTGGCGCACCGCCAACTCCCCCCGAGCCTCAACTTCGAGACCGTCAACCCGCACATCCCCCTGGCCGATCTCGGCCTGCGCGTCCAGACCGAACTCACTGCCTGGCCCCGGCCGGAACACCCTCTGGTCGCCGGTGTCTCCTCCTTCGGCATGGGCGGGACCAATGCGCATGTGGTGGTGGAAGAGGGGCCGGTCCGGGTGCCGGTGGAGGTCTCCGACGAGGTGCCCGGCCCGGCTGCGGTGGTGCCGTGGGTGGTGTCGGCAGGGTCGGCGGCGGCGTTGCGTCAGCAGGCGGTGCGGCTTGCGGAGTCGGTTGATGCGGGCACGTCGATTGTGGACGTGGGGTGGTCGTTGGTGGGTTCGCGGGCGGGGTTGCCGTTCCGGGCGGCTGTGGTGGGTGGTTCGGTGGAGGAGTTGCGGGCTGGGTTGTCGGTGTTGGCGGTGGGTGAGGGGGGGCCTGGTGTGATCGTGAACTCCGGGTCGGTGTCCGGGGGTTCGCGTTCGGGTTCGGGTTCGGGTTCGGGTGTGGGGTTTGTGTTTGCGGGTCAGGGGTCGCAGCGGGTGGGGATGGGGGTGGGTCTGGCGGCTGTGTTCCCGGTCTTCGCGGAGGCGTTGGCGGAGGTGTGTGCGGCGTTTGATGGTCTGTTGGAGGTGCCTCTCGCGGAGGCGTTGGTGTCCGAGCGTGTTCATGAGACGGGTTTTGCGCAGCCGGGGTTGTTCGCGGTGGAGGTGGCGTTGTTCCGGTTGTGGGAGTCGTGGGGTGTTCGTCCTCGTGTGCTGGCCGGGCATTCGGTTGGTGAGTTCGCGGCGGCGTATGTGGCGGGTGTGTTGTCGTTGGGGGATGCGGCGAGGCTGGTGGCGGCGCGTGGCCGTTTGATGCAGTGTCTGCCTGCGGGTGGTGGCATGGTGGCTGTGCGGGCCGGTGAGGGTGATGTGGCTGGTTTGTTGGGGGAGCGGGTTTCTCTGGCTGCGGTGAACGGGCCGGAGTCGGTGGTGCTGTCCGGTGAGAGTGAGGCGCTGGCGGACGCGGCTGCTGTTCTGGAGGGCCGGGGTGTCCGTACGCGGTCGCTGCGGGTGAGTCATGCTTTCCACTCGTATCTGATGGAGCCGGCGCTGGCGGGGTTCCGGGAGGTTGCGGAATCGGTGACGTATGGTCCGTCGGCGGTGCCGCTGGTTTCGACGCTGACGGGTCGTCGGGCTGTTGGGGGTGATTTGGCTTCGGCTGATTACTGGGTGGCGCATGCCCGTGAGGCGGTTCGTTTCGCTGAGGCGTTGGATGTTCTCGGGGGGGAGGGTCTGGCTGGGTTCGTGGAGATCGGTCCGGATGCCACGTTGGCCTCGCTCGTCCGTTCCGCGGGTGTGGTGTGTGTGCCGTCGCTGCGTGTTTCCGGCGATGTCGGCGAGGCGCAGGCGGTGGTCGAGGCGCTGGCGCGTGTTCATGTGGAGGGCATCGCGGCGCCGGAGTGGCGGGCGGTCTTCGGTCCGTCGGCCGGGTTGGTGGATCTGCCGACGTATGCCTTCGACCGCACCCGGCACTGGCTCGACGCACCCGCCGTCACCGGCGACCTCGGCGCGGCAGGGCTGACCCCGGCCGAACACCCCCTCCTCGGCGCCACGCTGGACCTCGCCAACGGCCACGGGCTGGTCGTCACCGGCAGCCTCTCCCAGCGCACCCACCCCTGGCTCGCGCAGTACACCACCTCCGACGACGCGGTGCTCGTCCCCGGCAGCGCCCTGCTCGAACTGGCTCTGCACCTCGCGGACCGGGTCGGCTACGCGGGGGTCGCCGCACTGGAGCTGTCCGCACCGTTGGTCGTGCCTGCGCGAGGCACCTTCCAGCTCCAGGCCGTGGTCGACGAGCCGGGCGAAGACGGCCTGCGCCCGCTGACCGTGCACGCCCGTCGCGAGCCCTCGGGCGACGAAGAACCGCAGCCATGGACCCCCTACGCGAGCGGGACGCTGACTCCGGAGGAGGTGCGCCCGCCCGAGGTACCCGGAGCGCGAGACGCGACGTGGCCACCGGCCGGAGCCGAGCCGGTCGCCCTGGACGAGCTGGAAGCCGCCGTCGCCGCCGGTCTCGACCACGGCCTGCCCGGCGTCGTCCGGGCCGCGTGGCGCCAGGGAGCGGACCACTTGGTGGAGCTGGCCCTTCCGCCGGAGGAGACCGGGGCGTACGACCTTCACCCGGCCCTGCTCGACGGCGCTCTCCTCCCGCTGCTCGCCAGCGGAGCGGACGAGAACGGGACGCGTGTACCGGCGAGGTGGCGTGCGGCGCGGCTCCATGCCGTCGCGGCGACCGAGCTACGCGTGCGGCTCTCCCCGGAGGAGAACGGGACGCGGGTAGCGGTGGCGGACGCCCAGGGCAATCCGGTCTTCACCGCCGAGTCCGTGTCCCTCCTGACCTTCCCCGAGGTCGGCCGCGGCCGCACGCCCGCCGACGCGGCCCACCTCTACACCGCCGCGTGGGAGAAGGCCCCCGCCGTGGACGCGGGCAGCGCCGACGTGGGCCCGCTGGCCGTGATCGGTACCGACCCGCTGCGCCTCGGCGACATGCCGGGAGTACGCGCGTACGAGGACCTGGAGGCGCTGGTCGACGCTGTCGGCTTGGGGGAGTCGGCACCGGCGGCAGTCTTCGCCCACATCCCCGGCGCGGAGAACGCGGAGCCCGCCCGGCTGACGCACGTCCGGAGTGCCGCCGCGCTCGCGTTGATCCAGCGTTGGCTGAGCGAGGAGTCCCTCGCCGCCGGGCGACTGGTTCTCACCACCCGGGGCGCGGTGGCCGTACGCCCCGGAGAGCCGGGCGACCCCGTGGCGGCCGCCGTACGCGGACTGGTCCGTTCCGCGGCCTCGGAGCAGCCGGGCCGGTTCCTGCTGGTCGATGGTGACGTGTCGGGGCCGCTGACCGACCCGGCGGCGCTGATCGCGCTGGCGACCGCGTACGACGAGTTCGAGTGGGCGGTCCGGGACGGCGTGCCGCACCGGTTTCGGCTGACCCGGCTGCGTACGGAACCCCAGGCGGAGCCGGGTGCCGAGGGTTCCGCGCCACTCGCGGGCCATGAAGTCCGCGTCGCCGTGCGGGCGCTGGCGGCGGAAAGCGCGCGCGGAGCGGGCCTCGCCGGAGTCGTCACCGAGGTCGGCGCCGGGCACACCCGCTTCTCCCCGGGGGACCGGGTGACCGGAACCGGCGACACCGTCCCCGGTACACGGGTGGCGATCGTCGCCCGTAACCTGGAGTCACTGCCGGACGGCTGGTCCTTCGCCGAGGGGGCCGCCGCTGCCGCGGCCGTACAGGTGGTCGCGCCCGCCCTCGACGGACTACCGGCGGGCGGAACCGTGCTGTTGCACGGCACGGCACCCGGCACGGCCGTGGCCGCCGCACGGCTGGCCCGGCGCCGGGGCGCAAAGGTGTTCGCGGTGGTCCCGCCGGACACCCTCCCGGGCCTGCGGGACGCGGGGGTGCCGGAGCACCGCCTGAGCGCCACGCTCACCGCCGGCCTCGCGGCCGAGCTGCGTTCCACCCCCTCCGGCGGTGCTGACGTGCTGCTCCGGTTCGACGGCACGGAGCCGGAGGCGGAACTCGGACACCTTCTCTCGCCGCGCGGCGGGGTAATCTCCCTGGCGGATGCGGCCGATCTTGCCGAGCCGAGGGGAGAGGCCCTCGCGGAGTTCCTGAGTGACGCAGAGGTCCGGCCGCTGCCTTTCGCGACGGCGGCGGCAGGTGGACCGCCGCGCGCCGAAACGGCGTTCGGGGTGTCGGTCCGCCTCGTCCCGCACGCGCCCGACCCGGACGGCACGGTCCTGGTCACCGGCGGCACGGGCAGCCTCGGCCGCCTGGTCGCCCGCCATCTGGTCGTGGTGCACGGCGCCCGAAACCTGCTGCTGACCAGCCGGTCCGGCCTCGCGGCCGAGGGCGCGCGGGAACTGGTCGTGGAACTGGCGGAACACGGCGCCCGGGTCACCGTCGCGGCGTGCGACGCCGCCGACCGCGAGCAGCTCCGGGCACTGCTGGACACGATCGCGGCCGACCATCCACTGACCGCGGTCGTCCACACGGCGGGCGTGCTCGACGACGGTCTGGTCGATACCCTCACCCCCGAACGGCTCTCCACGGTCCTGCGGCCCAAGACCGACGCCGCGTGGAACCTGCACGAGCTGACCCGGGACGCGGACCTCAGCCAGTTCGTGATGTTCTCCTCCCTCGCCGCCACGCTCGGCGGCCCTGGGCAGGCCAACTACGCCGCTGCCAACGCCTCGTTGGACGCCCTCGCTGAGCTGCGCCGGGCCCAGGGGCTCCCAGGGGTGTCGCTCGCCTGGGGCATGTGGGACGTGGACGGCGGCATGGTGGCCGGGCTCAGCGAAGCGGACCGGGCGCGGCTGGCCCGCAGCGGGCTGGTCCCGGTCGACGCGCGCACGGGGACGGCCTTGTTCGACGCGGCGCGCGCCGGGAACTCCGGCCTCGTCCTCCCTGTACCGCTGCGTCCGGGCCGACTGCGGGCACTGGCCGCGGAGGGACGTCTCCAGCCGCCGCTGCGCGGGCTGGTCAGCACCAGGACCCGTGCCGTCGGCGCGGCCGCGCCGAGCCCGGTGAGCCTGCGCGAGCAACTGGCCGCGGTGGGCGCCGTGGAGCGGGAGCGCGCCGTGGAGGAGCTGGTACGGCAGCAAGTGGCGGCCGTGCTCGGACACGGCGGAAGCGGCACGGTCGCCGTGGACCGCTCCTTCAAGGAGCTGGGCCTTGACTCGCTCACCGCTGTCGAGCTGCGGAACCGGATCATCGCGGTGAGCGGACTCCAGCTCCCCGCCACCCTGGTCTTCGACCACCCCACGCCACGGGCGCTCGCCGGGCTGGTGCTGGCCGAGCTGTCGCCTGAGCCCTCCGCCGCGCCCTCCTCCCCGCTGGAGCGGCTGGCGGAACTGGAGGCCGCGCTCAGCGAAGCCCCGGCGGAGCCGGACGCGCGGGCCGAGATCGCCCTGCGGCTGGAGGCACTGGCCGCCGCCTGGCGGAGCGGCCCGGACGACGGCACGGATGACGCCGACCGGATCGAGGAGGCCTCGGTGGAGGAGGTGTTCGATTTCATCGACCGCGAGCTGAGGACCGCCTCCGACCGCTGACGAGGCGTCGGCGAACGTGCCCGAAAGGGGCCGCCCGGATACACCGGGCGGCCCCTCGGTGGCGTGACCTGGCCCGACCGGTGCAGGCGGTGCACGAGTGGGCCGAGCTGCCGGTCACCACTCTCGACTGGTCGCACCTCGCGCCATCCGCCCGCGAGGCCGCGCTGCGTGATCTCCTCGCGGACGACCTGGCCCGGGGCTTGGACCTGGAGCCGGCCCCGCTGATGCGGCTCACTCCGGTCCGGTGCGCCGAGGAGAGCATCCGGGCGGTGAGGACTTCCACCACCTGCTCCTCGACGGCCGGCCCACCGCCGCCCTGCTCACGGACATCCTCACCGGATATGCCATCCCCGCCGGCGGAAAGACCGGCCCCGTCGCGCAGGCAGAGGCGGGCCCCGGCTGCGCGCCCTTCCGCGGCCACATGGCGCGGTCGTCCGGGCAGGACACGACGCCCGGCCTCGCCCACGGGTCCGCTCCGTCGTACCCGCCGCCGGGGTGGCGGCCCGGAGTGGCGGGCCGCCAGGCGGAGGGAGCGGACATGCCTCGGGCCCGGCCCCACCGTACGGGGGACCGGGCCCGAGGCCTGCTGTCCGTGGTCGCGCGTCGCCGCGCCGACCGCCTACAGGTTCAGCATCCGCATGCTGCTCTCCGGATAGCGTTCGCCCGCCACCTGCCCGGCGGGCACCAGCTCCTCCAGCTCGCGCAGCTCCTCCGCCGTCAGCGTGGCCCGTACGGCGGCGGTGTTCTCCGCGACGTGGGTGGGCCGCTTGCTGCCGGGGATCGGCACCACGTCCGGGCCGCGGTGGTGCACCCAGGCCAGCGCCAGTTGGGCTGAGGTCAGCCCGTGCAGGGCGGCGCGGCGGGCCAGTGCCCGGGCGAACTCCGCGTTGCGCTCGAAGTTGCCCGGGGCGAAGCGCGGCAGGGTCCGCCGGTAGTCGTCCGCGCCCAGCGAGGAGAGGAACGGGACCGACCCGGCCAGTAGTCCGCGGCCGAGCGGGGCGTAGGCGACGATGCCGATGCCGAGTTCCCGGCAGACCGGGGCGGCCTCGCGCTCGATGTCCCGGGACCACAGCGCCCATTCGGTCTGGAGCGCGGCGATCGGATGGACGGCGTGGGCCCGGCGAATCGTCTCGGGCCCGGCCTCCGAAAGGCCCAGGTGGCGCACCTTGCCCGCCCGCACCAGTTCGGCGGCGGCGCCGATCGTCTCCTCGACGGGCACGGTGGCGTCCACCCGGTTCTGGAACCACAGGTCGATGTGGTCGATACCGAGGCGCCGCAGCGAGGCGTCGCACGCCTGGCGGACGAAGGGCGCGTCACCCCGGACGCCGCGCCCCACCCGGTCCTCCCGGTGCCGGACCACCCCGTACTTGGTGGCGACCACGGCCTGGTCGCGGTGGCCGCTCAGCGCCTTCCCGAACAACTCCTCGTTCCGGCCATGGCCGTAGACGTCGGAGGTGTCCAGCAGGGTCACCCCCAGGTCGAGGGCGCGGTGGACGGCGCGTACCGCCTCAGCCTCGTCCACGGGGCCGTAGACCTCGGTCATCGCCATGCCGCCCAGTCCCTGCGCGGAGACCTCCAGGGGGCCCAGACGCCGGGTGGGCAGCGGACCACCGGCGCCTGCTGACGGCTGCGGTGCACTCATACCTGCTCCTGACTCACTCGGCGACCGCGTCGGCCGGCTGTGCCAGCTCCGACCGGAGGAAACGGACCAGCGCGTGCGGGGTGGGATGTTCGAACATGACGACCGGCGGCAGCAGCAGACCCGTCGCTGCGCACAGCCGGTTGCGCACCTCCAGCGCGGTGAACGAGGAGAAACCGATGTCCAGGAAGCGCGTGTCGGCTTCGATGGCCTCCGGTGCCGCGTGGCCCAGGATGTCGGCCGCGCAGCCCCGAACGAGGTCCATCAGGGCCCGCTCCTGCTCGTCGGGGGACAGGTCCGCCAGGTCGAGGCGTTCCGGTTCCCCCGGCTCCGCCGCGTCGGGCCCGTGGTGCTCGTGCGAGGCGAGCGTCGAAGCCGCGGCGGCTGGCGTGCTCAGCCAGAATGTGCGGTGCTGGAAGGCGTACGTGGGTAGCTCGACCGGGCCGGCGTCCCACGTGGCGAACACCTCCGGCCAGTCCCAGACGGTGCCGGTGAGGTGAGCCCGGGCCACGGCCGTGATCAGCGCCTCCGGCTCCGGCCGGGAGCGCGGCTGTACGGGCAGCGCGGTGGCGGCCCGGCCGAGGCAGGCCTCGGCCATCGGCGCCAGCACGGCGTCCGGCCCGAGTTCGAGGAACGTGGTGGCTCCGGCCTCGCCCAGGGAGCTCATGCCGTCCGCGAAGCGGACGGTGCCCCGAAGGTGCCGGACCCAATAGCCAGGGCTGGTCAGCTCGGTCGTGGTGGCGAGGGTGCCGGTCACGTTGGAGACGACGGGGATCGCGGGAGGCGCGTAGGAGATGCCCTCCGCGACCTTGCGGAAGTCCTCCAGCATGCCGTCCATGTGGGCGGAGTGGAACGCGTGGCTCACCCGGAGCCGCCTGGTCCTCGTCCCGAGGGCCGCCGCGGCCTCGGCGATCTCCTCCACGGCGTCGGCGTCACCGGAGACCACCGTGGAGGACGGCCCGTTCACCGCCGCGACGTCGACCCGCCCGCCGTACCCCTCCAGCAGCACGGAGATCTGTTCGGGGGCGGCCTGGAGCGACAGCATCGCCCCATCGCCGCGCATCCCCTGCATCAGCCGTCCGCGCGCGGCGACCAGCTCGGCCGCGTCCGGCAGCGAGAGGACGCCTGCCACGTGCGCCGCCGTCAGTTCGCCCACCGAGTGGCCCAGCAGCCGGTCCGGCGTCAGGCCCCAGCGCCGCAACAGCCGGAACTGCGCGGTCTCGACGGCGAACAGCGCGGGCTGCGCGTACTCCGTCGTGTCAAGCAGCGCAGCCGCCTCGCCGTCCGGCTCCGCGAAGACCACCTCGCGCAGCGGGCGGTCCAGGTACGGGTCCAGCGCGTCGCAGACCTCGTCGAAGGCCTCGGCGTAGACACGGAACGTCGCGTACAGCTCCCGGCCCATGCCGGGGCGCTGGCTGCCCTGGCCGGAGAAAAGCACTGCGGGCCGGACCGTGCCGCTGCCCGCCCGGCCGCGCAGCGCGCCCGGGTGCCGGGTGCCTTCGGCGAGCGCGGACAGACCCGCGATCAGCTCCTCGTCGGTCGCCGCGACCACGGCCGCCCGATGTCCGAGCGCCGTGCGCGTGGTGGCCAGGGAGAACGCCACGTCGGCGAGACCGGCGCCGGGCGCGCGGGCCAGATGCTCCCGCAGCCGCCCCGCCTGCGCGCGCAGGGCGGCCGGGGTGTGCCCGGAGACCACCCACGGCAGCGGTACGGGGTGCTCGCCCGCCGGGCGCTCACGGCGGGGGGAGGCGTAGGCGGCGTGTTCCTCGTCGCGCTCCGCGACAGCCTCCTCGACGGGCTCCTCCAGGATCACGTGGGCGTTGGTCCCGCTGATCCCGAAGGACGAGACGGCGGCCCTGCGCGGGCCCTCGCGCTCGGGCCACGGCGTGTTCGCGGCGACGGGATGCACCGTCCCCGCCGACCAGTCGACGTGCGGCGTCGGACCGTCCAGGTGCAGGGTGCCGGGCACCGTGCCGTGTCGCATGGCGTGCACCATCTTGATCACGCCCGCCACCCCGGCCGCCGCCTGGGTGTGCCCGATGTTCGACTTCAGCGAACCGATCAGCAGCGGCTGTCCGGCGGGCCGCGCCGCGCCGTACGTCCCGATCAGGGCCTGCGCCTCGATCGGGTCGCCCAGCCGGGTGCCCGTCCCGTGCGCCTCCACCGCGTCCACCTCACCGGCGGAGAGGCCCGCGTCGCGCAGCGCCTGTTCGATGACGCGCTGCTGGGAGGGGCCGTTGGGCGCGGTCAGGCCGTTGCTGGCACCGTCCTGGTTGACCGCCGTGCCCCGCACGGTGGCCAGCACCCGGTGCCCGTTGCGCCGGGCGTCCGAGAGTCGTTCCACGACGAGCATCCCGACGCCCTCGCCCCAGCCGGTGCCGTCGGCCCCGGCGGCGAAGGGCTTGCAGCGGCCGTCGGCGGCGAGCCCGCCCTGGCGGCTGAACTCCACCAGCAGCATGGGTGAACCCATCACCGACACCCCGCCCACCAGGGCCAGGTCGCACTCGCCGGAACGCAGCGACCGCGCCGCCAGGTGCAGCGCGACCAGGGATGAGGAGCAGGCCGTGTCCACGGTCAGTGCGGGCCCCTCCAGTCCCAGGTGGTAGGCGACGCGGCCGGAGGCGATGCTGGTCGCGCTGCCCGTCACGAAGTGCCCCTCGTACTCCGGGGGGACCTGGTCCAGCCGGGGTGCGTAGTCGGAGTAGACGACCCCGGCGTACACCCCGGTGCGGGAGCCGCGTAGCGCGGCGGGGTCGATCCCCGCGCGCTCCACGGCCTCCCAGGACGCCTCCAGCAGCAATCGCTGCTGCGGGTCCATCGCACCGGCCTCGTGCGGGCCGATGCCGAAGAAGTCCGCGTCGAACGCGCCCGCCTCCGGCAGGAAACCGCCCTCCCTCGCCGTCGTCGTCCCGTGCCGGGCCGGATCGGGGTCGTAGAGCGCGGCCACGTCCCAGCCCCGGTCCTGGGGCAGCGGCGTGATCGCGTCCGTGCCGGAGGCGACCAGCCCCCACAGCGCCTCGGGCGAGTCGGCGCCGCCCGGATACCGGCAGCTCATCCCGACGATGGCGATGGGCTCACGGTGCGCGTTCCGCGCCTCCTTGAGGAGACGGCGCGTCCGGTGCAGATCGGCCGTGACCCACTTCAGATAGTCGACCAGCTTCTTCTCATCAGCCATGAGGTATTGCTCTCCCGAGGACAGCGGCGGCCAAGGACACCATCCTCGAAGAGAGCTCTAAAGCGGCCCTAACCCAGGTCTTCGGCCCCCGCCGCGCGTGTGGCGACCGGCGCCGTCTCGGTAAGGGAGGCGAGCAGTTCGTACGAGCGGACCCGTGCCGTGTGGTCCCAGACCATGGTCAGTGCCATCACCTCGTCGGCGCCGGAGTCCGCGACGATCGCCACCAGCCGCTCCCGCACCCCGGCCGGATCGCCGACGACCTGGGTGGCCTGCCGCTCCCGCATGAACTCCAGATGGGCGGTGGAGAAGCGCGTGGCCTCCGTCTGGTCGGGCCTGGGCAGGGTGCTGCCCCGCTGGAGGCGGGAGAGGAGTTGGCCGTGGGCGAACGAACGCCCGAGCCGCTCCGCCTCGTCCGAGGTGTCCGCGACAATCACCCCGGCCGCGACGATCGCGTACGGCGCGGCCAGGCGCGGCGAGGGACGGAACTCGGCGCGGTAGGTGCGCAGGGCCGCGGTGCACTCCGCCGGGTTGATCACGTGCGCGTAGGCGTACGGGAGCCCGAGGCGGGCCGCTGCCGCGGCGCTGGAAGTGCTGGAGCCGAGCAGCCAGATCGGGGGACCCGGCGACACCTGCGGCACCGCGAACACGTCCGTCTCCGCCTCGCCGGGCGGTGCGAAGTAACTGGCCAGTTCGGCGAGTTGCTGCCCGAAGTGCTCGGTGCCCGCCGCCCGCGCCCCGCGCAGAAGCCCGGCCGTGTACGGGTCGGTTCCGGCGGCTCGGCCGATGCCGAGGTCGATCCTGTCCGGGTGCAGCGACGTCAGCACGCCGAACTGCTCGGCTATCGTCAGCGGCGCGTGGTTGGGCAGCAGGACCGCCCCCGAACCGACCCGGATCGATGTGGTGGCCGCCGCCACCTGGCCCACCAGGACGGCGGGCGAGGAGGTGGCCAGGCTGGGGGTGTTGTGGTGTTCCGCCACCCAGAATCGAACGTACCCGAGTCGTTCCGCCTGCTGGGCGAGATCGAGCGCGTTGCGCAGCGACTCGGCGGCGCTGGAGCCCTGCCAGACGGGCACGGTGTCGAGCACCGACAGGCGCAGCGGGCTGAGATCGGTCACGGAGGACATCCCTTCCTGGGAGTGCGGGTGGGAAGGGCACGGCGTACGTCCGCGTGACGGGGGATGCCGCCGGATTGCGGACTGCACGCGGGCGTCCGCCGTGCCCTGGTCAGTGGAGTTTCTCGATGACGCCGGCGAAGTCGTCCATGAAGGGCTCGACCACGGTGATGTAGCTGAACCCGAAGCGCTCCCGGTGGGCGCGGAGCTGCTCGGCCATCTCCTCGACGGTGCCGATCAGCAGCGTCGGCACCTCCAGGAGCTGGTCGACGGAGAGGTCGGGGCCCGCCTCGCGGAGTTTCTCGGCCGTACCCCGGCGGTCCCGCGTCACGGCGACGTTCTGCACGATGACGTTGAACTCCGGTGCCTTCTCGCGGCCCTCGGCCGCGGCGCGTACGAACCGTACCCGCTCGTCGACGGCCTCCGCCTCGGCCAGGGTGTACGGGCTGGGCGTGTCACCGACGACATGAGGATTGTCGACGCCGGTGGGGGCGGGCTTGACCCCGCTGAACGCCACGGTGTCCGCGTGCCGCGCCGCGAACCGCATCACCCGGTCCCCGGAACCGGCCACCATCAGCGGCGGGCCGAGGGGTTGGGTGGGCCGGGGCCGCACCGAGTCGTCGGTAGCCAGTCGGCGGACCGTGCGGACCACGTGTTCCAGGTGGTCCACCCGTCGGCCCGGCGGCTGCCAGGGCAGCTCGGCCTGCTTGACCTCGTCGGGGTCGTAGCCCGCGCCGAAGCCCAGCTCCAGACGGCCGCCAGTCAGCAGGTCCGTGGTGAACGCCTCCCGGGCCAGGAGCGTGGGGTTGTGGAAGCCGGAGTTGAGGACGAAGGTGCCCACCCGAGGCCGCTCCGTCACCTCCGCCGCCAGCAGCAGCGAGGGGAAGGGCGCGGGCATCCCGAGGTGGTCCGGTATGAGGATCACGTCGTAGCCGAGCTCCTCCGCTCTGCGGCACTTGGCGATCCACTCGTCGCGGGAGGTCATGAACGGCAGGCTGACGCCGAACCGGAAAGGAAGGGACACTGGATCTCTCCTCGTTTCCTGGCGCGCGCACGCGCCGGGGATGGCCTGTACGGAGCAGGCCCATCCTGGCCACCGGCGCTAAAGCCGGACTGAGCCAGAGCTTTCGCTGGAACAGCGGGGGCCGAGGGCGGTGCGGCCGCCGGGACCCCGTCACCCGTCCTCGGGGTCGGGGCGTTTCCCGCGCAGCACGAAGACCGCGATCAGCAGCCCCACGACCGCGAAGAGGGAACCGAGGGAGAAGGCGGCGGAGACGCCCTCGGCCAGGGCTCTTTGGGCCGCCTCGGCCTCGCTCAGCCCCGCCGGGAGACGCTCCTGCGCCGCCCGCAGGGACCGGCCGAACGCCGTGACCAGGAGAGCGAGTCCGAGCGATCCGCCGACGGTCAGCATGGCCTGGAGGACGCCCGAGGCGGCCCCGGTGTCCTCCTCGGGTGTCTCGGACATCACGGTGAGGTTGTGCGAGACGAGCGCGAGCCCGGCGCCCAGACCGAAGAGGATCAGCGGCCCCAGCACGCCGGTGAGGTAGTCGCTGTCGGGGGACAGCCGGGTGAGCCACGAGGTGGCCAGGCCGACGCTGACGATGCCGGTCACGGCCACCGGCTTGGTTCCGAACCGGGGAAGGATCTTCGGCACGAACTGCGAGGCGGCGAACACCGCGGCGGCCATGGGCAGGAAGGCGAGGCCGGCGATGAGCGCGTCGTAGCCCAGGACGCCCTGGAGGAACTGGACCAGGAAGAACCACATGCTGGTGAGGGTGGCGGCGATCAGCAGCAGGTTGACGTAGGCGCCTGCGCGGGTCCGCCGGGTGAACAGCCGCAGCGGCATGATGGGCTGCGCGGCCCGCCGCTCGATCCAGAGGAACGCTGCCATGAGCACGACCCCGACGGCGAAGGAGACCAGCGCCAGCGGGTCGCTCCAGGGGCCCTCGGAGACCCGGATGAAGCCGTACACCAGGGCGGTCATGCCGACGGTGGAGGTCAGCGCGCCGCCCACGTCGAACCGGCCGGGATTGCGGCCGGTCTCCTTGATGTACCGCGGAGCCAGGGCGACGACGAGTGCGCCGAACGGGATGTTGATGAAGAGCACCCAGCGCCAGGACAGGCCGGTGGTGAGGATGCCGCCGAGGACCAGGCCGAGGGCGAGTCCGGAACCGGCGACGGTGGAGTAGATGGCGAAGGCGCGGTTGCGTTCCTCGCCCTCCCGGAAGTTGGTCGCCAGCAGGGCGATGCCGGTCGGCGCGGCGAGAGCGGCGCCGACTCCCTGCAGTGCCCGGGCCGCCACCAGCGTCTCCGCGGTGGGCGCGAGCCCGCCGATCGCGGAGGCAACGGTGAACAGGACGGTGCCCGCGACGAAGATCTTGCGGTGTCCGAGGATGTCTCCGGCCCGCCCGCCGAGCAGCAGCAGTCCGCCGAAGGCGAGGAGGAAGGCGTTGATCACCCAGGAGAGCTGTGCCTCCCCGAAGCCGAGATCCTCCCGCACGGTGGGCAGGGCCACGTTCATGATCGTGGTGTCCAGTTGGAGCATGAACTCGCAGGACACGATGAGGGCGAGGGGGATCGCCGGGCCGCGGGTCGGTAATCCCGCCTCGGGGATGGTCCCGTCTGCCTGGCTCTGCTGCCGTGCTGATTGCGACATGTGCCGACTTTCTCCTGTGGGTTGGGGCAGCGGACGGGCTGTGTCCGGGTGCAAGAGAGGGACAAGCGGAGATAGTCTCCGTCTGGAGTCGGTACCGTACCGGAGGCACTGTCCGTTTTCAACGTGCCCGCGAGACGAGGAGTCCTCATGACCCCGGCCACCCCCGCCGACCAGCGACCGCCCATGCGCGCCGACGCGCGCCGGAACTACGACCGACTGGTGGCCGTGGCCACCGAACTCTTTCGCGAGCAGGGTGCGGACGCACCCCTCGACGACATCGCCAAACGGGCCGGTGTGGGACCCGGCACCCTCTACCGCCACTTCCCGCACCGCGACACCCTGCTCGCCGCCGTGGTGGCCGACAGTATCGACGCGCTGTACGCGCGGGCCGAGGAACTGCTCACCGAGGAAGACCCCGACGAGGCGCTGCGGCTGTGGCTCGTCGCCGCCACCCGGCACGCGGGCACCTGCCGCGGCCTCGCCGCGTCCCTGGTCAGCAGCATGTACGACGAGGGTTCGCCGCTGCGTGCCTCCTGCGACCGGATGCACGAGGCGGGGGCAAGGATCCTGCGCCGCGCCCAGCAGGAGGGCAACGCGCGCCAGGAGTTCGACGCCGCGGTGCTCTTCGAACTGGTCGCCGCCGTCGCCTGGGTCGCCGAGCGCTCCACCGACGGGTTCGCCTCCGCCGAGCGCCTCCTCCCCGCCCTCTCCAAGGGGCTCCTCGCTAGTCAGTGAGCAGGTGTGATGCCTGGTCAGGGGCGCTGTCGGCGCGCTGAAGCGCCGCCCGAGCGGCGCTGAACCGCGGCCGAGGAACGGCTAACTAGGTAGTTTCTCCGATGCGTAAAGATGTTCGGTGCTGTGACGATCTGGGGGTCTGGCGGGCGCAACGGCGCGACCGCGTCACCCGCATCCGTAGGAGGCAGCGTGAAGTTCGAAGTTCTGGGGCGATTGCGCGTACTGGACGGCGACGAGAGCTCCGCCCCGAGCGCGCGGAAGATCGGCGTCCTGCTGACGGCTCTGCTGATCCGGTCCAACCAGGTCGTCTCCACGCCGCAGTTGATCGCCGAGATCTGGGGTCAGGACCCGCCGCGCCGGGCCACGGCTGCCCTCCATGTCTACGTCTCACAGTTGCGGAAGTTCCTCAAGCGGCCGGGGGAGCCGGAGGTCCTGCTGACCCGGCCCTCGGGATACATACTCCAGATCCCCTGCGGCGACCTGGACGTCAACACCTTCCGCCGGTTGCTCTACCAGGGCCGCAACCAGATCCGCGAGCAGCGCCACGCCGCGGCCGTCTCCTCCCTCCAGGCTGCCTCCGCCCTCGTGCATGACGAGGAACTGCCGGGGAACGGCCCCGTCGTGCGCGGATTCACCACCTGGCTCCAAGAGGTCCGGCTGGAGTGCACGGAGATGCTGGTGGAGTCGAGCCTGGGACTCGGCCGCCACCGCGAACTGGTGAGCGTCCTGCAGAGCCTGGTCAGCGAGCATCCGCTGCACGAGGCGTTCTACCGGCAGCTCATGCTGGCCCTCTACCGCTCGGACCGGCGGGCCGACGCCCTTCAGGCCTACCAGAGCGCCCGCGCGACGCTCGACGCCGAACTCGCCCTGGAGCCCTGCGCCTCGCTCCGCTACCTGCACCGCGCGATCCTCCTCGCCGACGACCGCCTCCAGCTCCGCGTCGCGGTCTGAGAGGTGCCGGGGCCCCGTCGTCCGGGGGGCGCCCATATGCCGGCGCCCTCGGAGAAGGGGTGCCCTGGTGTCGGCGATGTCTACCGCACGAATTCCGATTTCCCGACTGGTCTCTTCGTCGTTTCCGGTGAAATGGCCCTTCCCGACTTTCCTTTGAGGCCGGTTGGTGTCTTGCATGTGACGGACACCGCCGTTTTCCGGGGATCTCCGTTCGAGCCGCACGGAGGCAGGCTATTCGGATCGCTCAGTTCCGTTTCTGTGGAGCGTAAGGAGATGTCGCTCCGATGTCATGCGTGTCGCTCCGCTTCGACATGCGGTGACGTGCGGTGACGTGCGCGTCGTCCGTCGGGCGCGGTGTCTAGAAATGCTCGCCGTACCCACGGGAGATCTTGCCGCTGCGCGATGAGGCCCGTGGGCAACGGTCACTTTGCGCCAATCTCCCGTGACGCAACGTGTGAGAAGCAACTCGCTTGTACAATTCAAAAGTGCCGAACTTCGGTGTGCAATCGCACTCATCGGAAAGGCACAGGTCAGCGTGAGTATAACGAGCCAGGAATCCCGGCTGCCGGCTGAAAGAGTCCGGAGCGTACGACCGCGCGAACTGCGCGAGATCGCGGCACCGCTGAGATCGCCCGACGACCCGGTGCGGACCGTCGAGCTGGTCGGCGACCCGGGAGCCGGGAAGACACATCTGCTCGACGCGCTGCACGACGACGCCACGGAGTGCGGATACCGCGTCTTCCGGGGCTTCGCCGCCGAGGCCGACCACCACGCCCCGCTCCAGGCCCTCACCCGAGCCCTGCCCTACGCCGAGGCGGAGGAGGCCGTCGCCCACCTGCCGCCCCGCCACGCAGCGGTCGTTGACAGCATCTGGGCCTCCTCGGCCACCGGCGACATCGAGGCACTCCGGGCCGTACTGAGCGAGCGCGCTCACTCGGCGCGCCACCTCGTCGCGATCCGCGCCCTCTTCCAGCGGCTCGTGGAGGAGCAGCCGACCGCGCTGGTCCTGGACGACTTCCACTGGGCGGACGTCGAGACCGCCGCCGTCGTGGACCACCTGGTGCGCTACCCGATCCCCGGTCCCTTCGTGCTCGTCCTGGCCCACCGCAACCGCCAGGCCACCGAATGGCTGCGTGGCACCTGGCTGCGCAGCACCCTCTTCCACGGCGTGCAGCTCGGCACCGTCGAGCGGATCGAGCTGCTCCCGCTCACTGCGGAGCAGTCGGCCCAACTGCTCTCCCTGCCCCAGGAGTCCGACCGGGCCCGCAGACTGCACCGTGAGAGCCGCGGCATACCGGAGTACCTCCTCGCGCTGGACGACCCCCGCCGCCGCGGCTACCTGCTGGAACTGGTGCACGGGGAGATCCAACCGCTCACCCCGGACGAGTTCACCGTGGCCGAGAGCGCCGCCGTGCTCGGCGACCGGTTCGATGTGGAGGCGCTCGCCGCCGTCAGCCGGATCAGCGTCCAGCGGGCCTGCGCCGCCGCGACCGGCCTGCTCCAGCGCGACCTGATGCGCCGCTCCGAGTCCCTGGCCGTACTGGAGTTCCGCCACCCGCTCATCAGCGAGGCCGTCTACGCGGGCGCGGACCCCTGCCGACGCCGCAGCGCCCACCGGCTGGCCCTCGACCACCAGGCCAAGCTGGGCGTCTCGATGGCGGCCCGCGCCCGGCACGTCGCCGGGTGTCGGCAGACCCGCGGCGAGGACGACGTCACCGTCCTGCTGCGCGGCGCCGAGGAGGTGCTGCGCGAGCGGCCGCACACCGCCATCGACTGGGTCCAGGTCGCGCTCAACGCCACCACCGACCCGGCCCGCCGCGCCGAGGCGCTGCTGCTGTCCGCCCGTGCCCTGTGGTCCTGCGGCCGGACCGACGAGGCCGGTGCCGCCCTGCGCGCCGTCCATGAGCCCGGCGCCCGCGCCCCCGAGGATCAGCGGCTGCGCGCCCTCGCCTGGGGCGCCCTGCTCGACGGCCTCTCCGGGCGGACCGGCGCGGCCCTGCTCGCCCGGGACCGGGCCACCGAGACGCCCGTCGGACCACCGGTGCCCTCGTTCGCCCGTCCGGCCATCTGGGCCTGCCTCGTCCAACTCCTCGACGGGCAGCAGCCCCTGGCCGACACCGTCGAACGAGCCGCCCGCGCGGCCCGGTCGAACGGCTGCCCCATGTACCAGGCACTCGCGCTCGGCCTGCGGGCGTACTGCGCCGCCGCCCTCGGCCAGGTCACTGCGGCGCGGGAGGCCCTGGACGCCGTGGAGGAGTGCGCCCCGCAGATGCACACCGACTGGGCGCTGGGCGACGAGGTCGTCCTGCTGACCCTCACAGGCAACGCCGCGCTGGCCCTCGGGCAGTTCTCCGCCGCCGACGCCCGCTTCAGCCGCGCCGCCGACCTGGCCTGCGAACAGAGCTTCCAGATCCTGCTCCCCGGGCTGCTGTTGGGCCGCGCCTTGGTGCACAACAGTACCGGACGGCTGGAGGCGGCCCAGCGCATCGCCGAGCGCGCCGCCGAGTGCGGCGAGCGGCTGGGCATCCCCGGCATCGAGGCCATGGCCCTGACGGTCGCCGCGAGCTGCGAGATCAGGCGACGGCCCGAGTGGCCGGCGGAGCTCTGGGAGCAGACGCAGAACCGGGTGAGCACGATGCGTCCGGGAACCCTGTGGCACCAGCACGCCGCCGTCCTCGCTCTCGCCGCCGCGCAGGCCGAGCCGGAGGCTGCCCGCGCCGCGACGGAGATGCTGATCGCGGCGGGGGGTGGCAACGAACTCGGCGACATGCCCCTGCGGTTGCGACTGGAGGCGTACGAACTCCTCGCCCGCATCGGTGCGGGCGACCGCCACCCGGCCCTCCAGAGCTGGGCACGCCGGGCCGACCGGGCGGCTCGCACGCTCGACATCCCGTACGCGAAGGCTCTGGCCCACTGCGCCCTCGGCCACCACCACCGGGCTGAGGGCCGCGCGGAGGAGGCCGAGCACCTCTACGCCCTCGCCACCGCCCTGCTCGCTGCCGAGGGGATGTCCCTGCCCACCGAGACGCCGGAAGCGACGGCCCTGTGCCTCTCCGCCCGCCTCGCCACGGAGCAGAACCTCCACCTGGCGGAGGACGCCAGGACCAGACGCCAGGTGGACCTCCTGGTGCTCACGGACCGGGAACGGGAGATCGCGGGCATCGCCGGTACGGGGGTGCGCACCAAGGACATCGCCAAACGGCTGCACGTCAGCCCGCGCACCGTCGACGCCCACCTCAACCGGATCTACCGGAAGCTGCGCGTAACCTCCCGGACCGAGCTGGCCTGGCTGATGGCCGACGCCGTGTGAGGCGGGCGTCCCGTGCGGTGCGGCCGTACGGCTTTAGCGGTGGTACAGAGCCCTGTTAGGGCAGGTCGCGAGGATAGGCGCGACGCCCGCCCGTCGCGGACCCTCATCAGGAGGATGACCATGGCCCCGCCCCCGGACGCGCCTCCCACGCCGAACTCCCGCCTTCCCTCGCTGACGGGGATGCGGTTCATGGCCGCGCTGATGGTCTTCTTCTGCCACGTCTACACCGAGGCGTACCCGGCGGGAGGCAGCCAGGAGCTGTTCCGTCTCGCCGTCGGGCTCGGCTGGCTGGGGGTCGGCTTCTTCTTCGTCCTCAGCGGCTTCGTGCTGACCTGGTCCGCTCGCGAGGACGACACGCCGCCCCGGTTCTGGCGGCGCCGGGTACTCAAGATTTTCCCCAACCACCTGGTCACCTGGGCCGTCTCCCTCGTCATCGTGCTGGCGATCACCGGGACGGTCTCCTGGAAGCAGACCGTGCCGAGCCTCTTCCTCGTCCAGGGCGCGATCCCGGACCTCGATTTCCTGGCGATCAACGTGCCGAGCTGGTCCCTCGGGTGCGAACTCGTCTTCTACCTCTGCTTCCCGTGGGTGCTCCGGCAGATCCGGAGGATCAGGGAGGAGTTGCTGGGGCGGTGGATCGCGGGATTCACCCTGGCCATCGTCGCCGTCCCCGTCTTCGCCGACCTCGTCCTCCCCGACCGGCCCGCCGCCCCGGGGATGAACATGTCGACCTGGCAGAACTGGTTCGTCTATCCGTTCCCGCCCGTGCGGATGCTGGACTTCGTCCTCGGCATGCTGGTCGCCCGCTACGTCCTCGCCGGACGACGCCTGCCGCTGGGCCTCACCGGTGCCACCCTCCTCTTCCTGGGCGGCATCGGCCTCCAGTTCCTCCTCACCCCGTCCGTCTACGGCATGGCCGCCCCCACGGCGCTGCCGGTGGTCCTGCTCATCGCGGCGGCCGCCCGCACCGACGCGCTGGGCATCCCGTCCCTGTGGCGCGGCCGGACCGTGGTGTGGCTGGGCGAGGTCTCCTTCGCCTTTTACATGGTCCACTTCCTCGTCATCCGCTACGGACGCCAGGTACCCGGCGCCGAAGCCCTGGCCTCGGCCGCGGGGGAGGTCTCCCTCGCCCTGGTCTTCCTCGTGGTGTCCCTGCTGCTTGCCTGGCTGCTGCACAGCACCGTCGAGGATCCTGCGATGCGCCGCTGGAGCAGACCGCGCGCGAAGCCCCGCTCCGACGGACGACCGCTGCCCGAACCCCACCTCGGCTGAGCAGGATCTCTCCGCGGTCTGCGGGGCAGCGCGTCCTGCCGCGGGCCCTTCAGCGGTGTGGCGGGCAGTTCCGGGGCGGGCAGCGCGGCGGAGGCGAGGTGGTCGTAGAACTCGGTTCTGCTGTCGGTGCAGGCGACCGCGCGGCGTACAGTCGCGCGCAGTTCCTCGCGCGCAGTCACCTCCCGCCCTTCCCGGTCGGCCTTGTGACGCTCGGAGCCTGTGGGGCGTTTCGCAGCGCTGCCGTCGCCCTTGTTCAGGGGCCGCAGCCCCAACTCGGTCTCCAAGCGGCGTGCTTCGGCCTGCACGCGGACGGCGTCGAAGTCGAGGTCGGGATTCTGGAGCGTGGCCGCGGGGTCGCGGCCGGGGTCGGGGGCGTTGCCGTCCCAGGAGCCCACGAGGTGCGGGTATACGTTGCCCTTCCCGTAGAGGTAGTGGAGGAGGCCGATGGTGCGCCTCTGGTTCTTGTGCTTCTTGGGAGCCATGCCGGTCCGGGGCTCAGATCTGCTGGAGGAGCTGGTCGGTGGGGTCCTGGACGCGCTGGACTGCGCGGTGCGTCGCGGCGAGGACGGCGTCGAGTTCCGCGGGGCGGGCACCGGAGTTCAGCGCCCTGGGGGCCTGGTTGAGGTTGGTGCCGACCCGGCCGAGATGACGGCGGGCGGCGAACAGCTCGGCGACCTGCTCCCGGCGCCCCGGCAACAGCGGCGGAGGTGTTCTCGGCGTCCTCGGTGGCGGGGCCGGCACGTACGAGGCAGGCGGGCAGGGCTCGTACATGCCGTGCGTGCAGCGGCGTGCAGACGGGTGGCCAGATGCTCCCCCCCCCAGGCGTCCCGCCAACGGTGGCCGACCCGCTGCCGTTGCTCGGGGAACAGCGAGGTGATGGCCGTCCCCGCACCCCCTCTTGGTCTGCAGTGACTCGGCAGGCCGGAGGAAGACAACGCCGCCCTGCGTAAGCTCGAGGTGGCGGTGTTCGCGCTCTGCTCCGCGGTCGTCTTCGGTATCGCGCACTGCGTCCTGGCCGCGGCGGGCCGTGCCGTGGCCGTTCCGACCCAGGTACGTCTTCGGCTGGCGGCGGTGGCCCCCCGGGACGGGCACAGGCCGCTTCGTGAAATCCTCACGCGCTTCGGAGTAGGGCTGCTGGGCGGCTCCGCGCTGGGGGTCGCACACGCCTGGACGAACGCGATGTCCCGGGCGTTGGCCGGAACAGTCCCCCACGCGGATCTGATCGGCGCGGCGACGCAGGACACGCTGATCCTGGGACTGATCTTCGGCCTGACGGCCGGCCTGACCTTCGGGCTCGTCGCGGCCTTCGAGGCGCCCGTGGACATCGCGGCCGCGGCCACGCCGATGCGACTGCTGTCCGTCAACCGGGCGACCGCCACCCGGCAGTTCCTCGTGCTCGCCGCCGCTGTCACCGCCGGACTCGCTGTCTGCGGACATGTCGTCGTCGGCCTGCTCCAGCAGGTGCTGCGTTGGACGGTCGTGTGGCCGTTGGACACGGCTCTGCTTCTGGGAGCGGTCGGCGGGCTCGGCGGCTCCGCGACGTACGTGCTCGCACTCACGGCGTGGGGGCAGTGGGTGACGGTGGCCCGGTTCTGGTTACCGCTGACGCGCAAGCTGCCGTGGGACACCGCCGCCTTTCTGGATGACGCCTATCGCCGAGGGGTGCTCCGGCAGGCCGGTGCCGTGTACCAGTTTCGGCACATCCGGTTGCAGCAACACCTCGCTCGCGTCCACGACCGCTCCGGCCGAGTCACCAGCTATCTGAAACCGGACCCGAGGCGTCGCGCATCCGATGAGAGCGCGTCGTCGGAAGGCCGGGGTGTGGGTAGTTGAGGTAGTGGGATTCCCGGTGAGAACGGTCATGGTCGGCCAACGAGGTCGCGCGCGTGGTCAGCACGGGTGTGTCGGGTCCTTGATCGTTGATCAGCAGGGTGTGCCGGCAGGAGAAGAACCGGTTCTTGATCCGACCGGCCGCGTTGTCGGCATCAGCGGGGTTCATGCTGTTCTCGAGGGCGGCCGCGCCGCGGTTGGGCATGATGCCGAGGGCCGCGCGGTTGCCGTCCCGCGTCGGCGGGGGCCGCGATCACGGACCTGAGGTGGCGGCCGGCGGCGCGGAGGTCTCGCTTCTTCGGGGAGGGGTGTTCGGGGCGCGTTCGACGGGCGCGAGAACTGCGCGCGCGTTCTCGAGATGGTGGGCCGGTTCGGGAACCGGCAGAAGCCTGACGTCCGGCCCGGAAAGGGCAGTAGAGATGACGGCCGTGATCAGGTGCCGCTCGCGCAGTGCTGTCACTGCTGTCAGTGGGGTAGGGCACGGTGACATCCATGACTGCGACCGCATCTGAAAGCGTCCGCGATGCCGGGCGGGCCCTTGGCGTACCCGAGCCGGTGACCGAGGCGCTCGTCCGCCTCCTGCGCCCCTGCGTCTACCTCTGCCGCCACGAGGAACTGCCGGAGGAGCTGCGGATGAACGCCGCTCCGGCCGCTCGCACGGGCGGGCCCGCTCATCTGCCGAAGGATGTGGTCGTGCCCGCGTACGTGCCGCACGTGGTGACCGTCGACTGCGCGGCCATACCCACCGACGTCCTCGACATCGACTTTCCCGCCGACGGCCAGGTGGCCATCCTCGCCGAAGTCACGGACCAGGACGAAGGGTTCGTCATCCACCTGCCGGCGGGGACCGAAACTGTCGAACGCCACTCTCGGGAAGCGGAACCGGGCGGCCTGAACACTGACGAATCGTTCCCGCTGTGCGCGGTGCCCGGAACCACCATGCCCGGCGCCCTCCACCGGTCGCACGTGGCGGAAGCGGTCGACTACGCCGAGGGGGGCGCCGAGCGGGCCCGCCTTGTGGACAGCCTGATAGATGAGATGGGGGCGATTCTCGCCGTGCGCTGGGGCTACGGCATTCAGCTCGGCGGCCTCTCTCCTGCCTGGCATGATCCATTGGAGGACCGGGGGAGCGTACTGTTCATGTCCATCCCGGAGAGCGCGGTCTTCGGCGGGGACTGCATCACCCTCGTCTCGGGGTCTCGGGAGCAGATCGCGGAGCGCCGCTACGACGAACTCGAATTCGAGGTCGAGTCCTGACCGGAGACCACGAGCCATCGACCGTGGGACCGCAGTCGCGGGCCGCGACCTCATGATGCGTCCGTCCGTGGCGCTGTCGGCTACCGGATCTCGAGGCAGCGACCGGCGTAGTAGGTCGCGAGTTCGTGGTTGTCGAGGTAGTCGTCGAATCCGACGCGATACGCGAGCGTGAGTTCGACCGGCGAGGGTACGTCGTCGAACGGCCGGCCGGCGCGGATGGCGTCGAGAATGTGCGGCATCGCGTACTGGAACCGCTGGCCGCCGCGGACGTAGTGCGGCAGGCCGTCGATGCTGCGCAGCTCGGCGTCCTCGGCACCCGAGCCGGCGTAGACCGGGCGGGTCGCGTTGTCGTAGCGGAAGATCTCGTCGAGCAGGGGCCTGTGCCGCTCGGGCGCCTTCGGCAGGATCGCCTCGTCCCACCACCGCTGGAAGACCGGCGCGAACCGCGGGTCGGCGTAGAGCTTGTGCAGCGACTCGACGACCAGGCCCGAGTCGGTGAACTCGCGGCCGTGGCCGAGCAACTCGGCGACGGCGGCGTCGGTCGAGTCCTGGAACCAGTCCGACAGGATCAGCAGTACGGCGCTCTGGGTGAGCCCGGCGAGCTCCCGCAGCGGCACCCAGATGTGCCGGAAGTACATGTTCTCGCTCATCATCCGGGCCCAGAACATGAACCGCTGCATCGTCGTGTTCTCCGCGACCGTGACGGTGCGGTTGGCGAGAACGTACTCAAAGTCGTCGCTGTCGCCGCGGACGGTGACGAAGCCGTGCTCCTCGCGGTTCTCCGTGTAGTTCGTATTGGGCAGCAGCAACAGGGGGTATACGGCGATACGGGACACGTGTTCGGACAGTTGGTCGTAGCCCGCCAGGAAGGAGTCGACCGTCTCACCCGGCGCGCCCCAGATCAGTTCCGCGTAGGCGTCGAGCCCCTCCGCCGCGAGCCATGCCGCCAGCTCCTTCCACTGGTTGAGCCGCATGTTGCTTCTGCCCATGTCACGCAACGCCGTGTCGTCCAGTGTCTGCAGCGCCACGGTGAACGAGCTCTGGAACCCCTCGGCCTTCATCCGGCGGATGATGTTGTGGAACGTCTTGGACTTGTTCTTCGCCCATGACGTCTCCAACGACTTCGGGAACCCGTATTTCTCGCGCGTCCTGACGAGATCCTCGACGAACTCCGCGTCCGGTTGTCGCATGCCGAAGTTGGAGTCGCACAGCACCACCGTCGGAATCCGGTGATAGCCGAAGAGGTCGAGCTCCGCGCGCAGCCGCTCGCGGGAGAAGTCGCGCATCCGCTGGCCGACCGCGCCACCCCAATAGCAGAACGAGCACTTGTACGGGCAGCCTCGGTTGGTCTCCATCAGCGCGACGTCGTAGGGGAACCGGCCACGGTGGTCGAGCAGCGGGATGGCCCCCGTGAGGAAGGGTGACGGAATGATGTCCAGGTCGTCGATGCGCGGTGCCTCGGCAGTGGTGTGGATCGTGCCTTCCTCGTCGCGGTAGGAGATTCCCGGCACCTGCGCCAGATCGTGCGGCGACTTCTCCTCGAGAACGGCGAGCAGCAGGTCGCGGAAGGTGAACTCGCCCTCGCCGTTGGCGACGACGTCGACCTCGGGGAAACGCCGGAAGACGCGTTCCGCCTGGTGGGCGACGTGCGTTCCGCCGAAGACGACCCAGCCGTCCGGGCGCACCGACTTGTAGGTCTCGGCGAGCGCGCCGAACTGGTTGAGGTTCCAGCCGAGGACCGAGAACGCCAGCACGTCCGGCACCACACCGGAGAAGATCGTGCGCGCCATCGAGCCGAGCGATTCTCCACCGCGGAAGTTCTGTATCGCCACGTCGAACTCGGGTCCCACCAGGGGATCGGCCCGTGCCGCGGCTGTCAGATAGCCGGCGGCGAGCGGCATCGACTCCTTCGGCATGTCCCAGGCGCCCTGTTGCACGATCAGCGCGCGCCCGCGCTTCTCCCGTGAACGTGATCGTGGTCGTGGAAACGGAAGTGCGGACTGGCTCACTGTTCTGCCCCCATGCGGCCGTGCCGCCAGGTTCCCGCGGGCGACGCGGGTGACGAAGCGGTCCAACGCCGCCGCCCCTGCGAAGACCGCGCATCCATCCGGTAGCTCACCCGGTCGCGTCGTCCATGGCGCGGCGCAGGGAGGCCGGACGCAGATCGGTCCAGTTCTCCTCGACGTAGGCCAGGCACGCCGCCCGTACGTCCGGGCCGTGCACCACGTGCCACCCGGCGGGCACCGGAGCGAACTCCGGCCACAGCGAGTGCTGGTCCTCGTCGTTGCGCAGCACCCAGAACGGTGCGTTGTCGTCGTCGAACGGGTTGGTCGTCTCAGCCATGCCGCCTCCAGGTCGCCGCACGCTACAACGCGCCGTCGGGTGGTCAACACTCCCGCCCTCCAGCACGGCGACCCTGCTCGGGACGCCCCGGCCCGCCCGTGTGGGCGGACCGGGGCGGTGTTCGGTCAGATGCGGTAGCCGAGGCTGCGCAGCTGCTGGCGGATCGCCTCGTCGTCGGCCGTGGCGGTGCCGCTGGTCGCGGCGCCCGAGTCGGTCGGAACGAGGGCGAGTCGCTCTTCACGAAGGTTCTCGTTCACTGGTTCTCCTTTCCTGACTTCGGTGTTCATCCCTGCCCGGTCGGACAAGCTCGGTGCCGCCTTAGGGTGGCGGCATGGATGGCGACATGGATGACCTGGCCTACGACGTGACCGGTACGCCGGCGGTTCGGCTGCGCCAGTGGGAGCGGTGCTGGCCACCGGATGACCCGCATGCCAACTTCAAGGCCGAGGTGGTCGACTACGGGCTCCTCGATCCGCTGGAGACCGTGCGCGGCATGTCCCGGAACCTGGACATCCCGGTCGGCGCGATCGTCCGGTACGTGCTGGCGAAGTGGGCCACCGGCGGCAGTGGCGGCCTGCTCGAACTCGGGCCGGTGATGGTGCCGCGCCTGTGGGAGCCGATCGCGGCCGCGGAGGAGGCCGACTCCGACGAGCAGCGGCTCGCGGCGTACCACCAGCTCCGGCAGATGATCTCCTGGCTGAAGGTACCGCTGGACGACCCCACGGTGTACCCGGCTCAGTAGTCGGCCCAGTGACCGGCCGGCTCTCAGTGCTCACGGCGCACCACCCCGGTCACGCAGCCGATCCCGCCGGCCGCCCACAGATACTCGCCGACGTCGATCTCGTCGACCGCCACGCCCGCCCGCTCCAGCGTCCGGCGGATCCCCGGGCAGCCCGCGGGCATCAGCACCCGCCCCGGCGCGAGCACCAGCAGGTTCATCCCACGCCCCACCAGCAGTTCCTCGTCCGGCGGCAGCGCGATCACCCGATAGCCGTACTCCGCGAGCAGCGCCGCCAGCTGCGGTGGGGTCGCGGCCCGGTGGACGACGGCGGTGGACGGGTCGAGGAACACCACCGTCCCCAGCAGGTGCTGTACGCCCGGCGCCAGCGGCACCGTCACCACCCGCGCTCCCAGTCCCGCGACCGCCGAGGCGACCTCGGCCGCGCCGGCGTCGTTCGTGCGGAATCCGGTACCGACGATCACCGTCGACGGGTCGATCCACAGCGCGTCGGCGCCCTCGAACACGGCGGTGCCCGACACCGTGCGCAGGATCGGGAACCCCGCCCCGGCCAGCGCGAGCGCGGCATGCCGTTCCTCACCGGCCCGCTGCGCCGACGCCATCCGTGCCACCACCGCGCCGGCCGGGGTCATCCAGAACAGGTCCCGCGCGAACACCACGTTCGGCGTCGCCTCGGGGGAGGCCAGGTGTACCTCGACCCCGTGGCCCCGCAGGCGGTCCGCCAGCGCGTCGCACTGCGCCCGCATCGCCGGCAGATCCACCGGCCCGAGCATGAGCGAGGCCCCCGGGCGTCGCACCGCGGCGATGCTGTCCGGCGGGCGGACCAGCAGCACCGACCGCAGCGCGGCCGTCTCCGACCGGTACCCGCACGGCGCCCACACGCTCCCGGCCGCGACGTCGTCCACGTGGGACGCCACGCGGGGGGCCCACCCCGGGCCGCCGTGGGTGCTCAGCTCAGATCCAGTGGTCGTCACGGGCATGACCAAGCCTCTCCGCCATCGCGAGCACGTCGGTACTCAGTGCCGACCGGACTTCCTCTTCCCGCGCCCGCCATCTGCCGGGGCGTGGTGCGGCGGTGGACACGGTGGCGGCGATGCCGTCGGTCGCGGCCCGCTTCAGCGGCCCGTCGAACGGGATCCCCAGCCAGTCGGTGATCCGCTCGACGGTGTCCGCGCGGCTGTGCGGACCGCTGATCAGGTCCTCGAATCGCACCGTGTGATCCGCCCCGTGCGCGAGGACCGCACGGTGACTCGACACCCACTGGTGGGCGCAGACCCGGGGCAGGGCGGCGGCGGTGTACGCGTACCAGCCGGGTGGCAGGTCGAACTTCCACCAGTGCCGGTCGGCCGGCCGCACATCGGCGTATCCGGCGATGCGCAGGGGTTCGTCCAGCCGGTACGCGTGGAACCCGTGGTGCAGCCACCCGTCGATCAGGCCGTTGATCGACGCGGCCGGGTTCCTGGTCAGGTGCAGGACCCGTAGGCGTGCGTTGGGGAAGACGGCCCGCAGGAAGCCGAGCCGGTAGGCGTTGCCCGGCGTCTTGATCACCAGGGGCTTCGTGGCGAGATCGTGTTCGTCCGCCGGCCGCCACGGACGGGGGAGGACGAAGGGCGGCTCTTCGAGCAGCACGTCACCGGGCGGCCCGACCGGTCGTGGTCCCGGTGACCGCCCGGGAAGGTCGTAGTACCACGGGTTCACACCGGCGCTGGCGATCAACGCCCGTGCGAACCGGGGGAGATCACGGTCCAGTACCTTCTCGGCGGTCCGCACCAGGTCGACGGGATCGAGGTCCCGCCCCGGCCACTGCACGACCAGCCGCCACGCCGCGTCCACCGCCAGGTTCTCCACGTCGGTCCCGGGAGAGCCCGCGTCCAGTGCCAGTTCCGCCTCGAACAACGCCCGGGACCGTGGCGGAAGCCCGTGCCAGTGCGCCGCGTCCAGCGCGTCGGATCCGGTGCCGCTGCGGGGGTGGTCGAGGCCGATCAGCCGCAGCAGCGGATTCAGCTCACCGCGCAGGTGCAGCAGGTGCGGCGAGGTTCGCAGCAGCTCGGCGAGCATGCTCGACCCGCCCCGCGAGCTCGACGCGACGACGACGAGATCGCGCACCTTCGCGCAGAGGTGCTCCACCGGCGTCCCCCGCAGCGGCCGCAGCACCTCCAGCCGGCGCACGACCTCGGCGACCGGGTGCTCCACGGCGCGGCTAGGCATGGTCGGGCTTCCGCACCGAGTACACGCACCACCGCCACCGGTCGCGCACCGAACCATCCGGCAGCACCTCGAACGGGTGTACGTCGCGCACCTCGCGCGGCGCGTCGTAATAGAGGCGGTAGATCTCCTGCCGGCTCGCCGGTGTCGTCTCGTGGGTGTCGATCCACCGGTCGATCGACTCCCACAGGAAGTACTCCTCCATCCGCACATCGGTGAACCCGCCGCCGGTGAGCAACGCCCGGAAGTCCTCCTCACGGAACATCTGGTACAGCAGTGGCTGCTTCTTCTTGAACACGCGGAACATCCAGAACGCGTCCACGTCCGCGTACGGCACGATCTGCCCGACGATGAACTGCCCGCCCGGCCGCAGCACACGGAAGATCTCCGACACCGGCCGCTCCGGCTGAGGCAGCAGATGCAGCACCTCCCGGGTGACCACGAGGTCGAAACTGGCGTCGGGGAACGGCAGGTCGTAGACGGTGCCCTGGTGCACCACGTCCAGCCGGGTGGCGGCGAGCGCGGCCATCTCCGGGGTGAGGTCCAGCCCGACCGTCTCGCCGACCCGGCCGCGGAACGCGCCGCCGACGACACCGCTGCCGCAGCACACGTCCAGCATCCGCGCGTCCGGCGGCACCGCGCACAGCTCCGCGTGCTTGCCGAGCAGGTCCTCGTCGGTGAGCCAGGAGCACGAATCGTGCCAGTCCTTCGAGCGGATCCCGAACTGCCGCTGGTAGACCGCGTAGTCGACCTCGACGGCCCGGGTCCGGGAGCGGGCCGTCCGCCCGGCCAGCCGCGCGGCGAGCCGCGCCCGACTCGCGTCGACGGCCCGTTCGGCGATGCGGCGGGCCAGCTCCGGGTCGGCCGCCAGCGCCCGCCGTGCCTGCTCGGTGACGACGTCGAACACGCGGGCGCCGGCCTCGTCGTTGCGCAGGGTGCGTTTGGTCTGGCCGTCGAACCGCGCGTCCGGGATCCGGATCGCGATCACCGCGGTCAGCCCCTCCAGGATGTCGACCGCGGTCATCTTGTCCGCGGCCGGGCCGAGGTGTTCGGCCACCACCCCGGCCAGCGCCGCGCGCAGGGCGTCCACGTGCGACCCGCCCAGGTCGGTGCGGATGGTGTTGACGTAAGCGAAGATCTGCTCCGCGTACCCCTCGGTCCACTGGACGGCGGCGTCGATCACGCATCCGTCCCCCGCCCAGGTGATGGTGGTCGGCTCGGCGTGCACCTTCTCGGCGTCGCGGGCGCGGTAGGTGAGCAGGCCCCGCACCCCGGTCATCTCGCACAGCGACTCGTTCCGCCCGGTGCGGTGGTCGATGAGTTCGACCCGAAGGCCCGGGTGCAGATACGCGATGTCGAGCAGCCGGGCGTGCAGCAGATCCGCGTCGAGCACGCAGGAGGAGAAGATCTCCGGGTCCGGGCGGAACCACACCCGGGTGCCGCGGCGGCCGCTGTCGCCGACCCGCTTGAGCGGGGTCTCGACCGAGCCTCGGGCGAACGACTCGCTGTGGTGCGCGCCGTCGCGCCACACGTCCAGCCGCAACCACTGGGACAACGCGTTCACGCAGGCCAGGCCGACTCCGTGCAGCCCGGCCGAGGTCGCGTACGAGGAGTGGTCGAACTTGCCCCCCGAGTGCAGCGTGGTGAGCACGAGCTCACACGCCGGGATCCCGGCCTCCGGGTGCGGGGCGGTGGGGATGCCCCGGCCGTCGTCGGTGACCGAGCAGGAGCCGTCGTCGTGCAGCTCCACCGAGATCGCGCCGCAGTGCCCGGCGGCGGCCTCGTCCACGGCGTTGTCGACCAGTTCGAGCACCAGGTGGTGGGCGCCGTCCGGGCCGGTCGACCCGACGTACATCGACGGGTTGCGGCGCACCGCCTCAAGACCGGAGTAGACGGTGATCGCCTCGGCGTCGTATGCGGTGGTCATGGCGCTCCGTTCCCGGCGAACCGCGGCTCGTCCAGCCCGGTGAGGGCCTGTTCCAGCCGGTCCACGTGCGTCTTCTTCAATGTGCACAGCGTCTCCAGCCAGCTCGCCAGATCGGCCACGCCGTCCATGTGCGCCCGCGCGGCCAGGCCGGGATAGCGTTCGGTGGCCTCCCCGAGGTCGCCGCTGATCGCCGCGGCGAGGTTGCGGCGGGTGTCGCCGAGCGCGCGGCCGGTGCCCGGGTCGTCGCCGCCCAGCAGGTCGCGCAGCAGATCCAGGTGGCCGTGGGCGGCGCAGGCCACGCTCTCGGCGAGCTCGCCGAACACCCGGGCCGCCTCGGTGTGGCCCTCGATCTCGGCGACCTGTGCGAAGTAGGTGTACCGCGCCGCGGTGGCCGCCTCGGCGAGGAACGCGGCCCGCACGCCGTCGGCGGGGGACTGGTCCGGTTGCATGTCAGACCCTCGTTCCCGAGACGACGGCGAACAGCATCCGGTCGGTGATCCGCCCGTCCGCCTCCGCCACCGCGTGCCGTGCGCGGAACGCGGGTGACGCCCTCCTGTAGCGGTCCCGGATGGCCTCCCGCGCGTCCTCGCCGATCGCGCCGTTGTCCGACCACACGTCCACGTCCTCCACCGACACGTACCGCTGCGACCGCACCGGGTCGCACCCCGCGCCGGCGAGCAGGGCCTCGACATCGCCGGGCCGGAAGAAGTGCCGCCGGGCCGGGTTGCGCAGCCGCAGGATCTCGGCGTACTCGTCGCGGTCGTCGTCCCCGTAGGCGCACAGGTGGGTCAGTACGACCCGCCCGCCCGGCCGGGTCACCCGCACCATCTCCCGCACCGCGTCCGGCAGGGTCATGAACTGGATCCCCTGACGGCAGACCACGATGTCGAACGTGCCGTCGTCGAACGGCAGCTCCTCCGCCGGGGCGATCACCAGGTCGTCGAGCACGTCGCGCGCCTGCTCGGCCATCTCCGGCGTGATGTCCACGCCGGCCAGCCGCCGCACCCGCCCGGCGAACAGCCTCGACACCAGTCCGGTGCCGCACGCCACGTCCAGGACCGCGTCGCCCGGCCGGGGCGCGGCCGCGGACAGCATCAGCTCGCCGAGCGCGTCGTCGGTGCACCACGAGCTGGACCGGTCATAGGTGCCCGCCCGGTCGGCGAAGTGCGTGCGAACGCTTCCCGTTTCGTTCATCTGCTCTCTCCTGCCGGAACAAGGGCGCGGTGGGTCTTCGCGCGGCGGCGCAGCCGGCGGACGGTGGCGTCGCGCCGCCAGCGCCGGAAGTGGTTGCGGTCGGTGCGCAGCGACCGCGCCTCCACCGCCATCCGGACCGCGAACCCGCGCAGCGCGACGCCGAGCGGACCAGGAGCCGGTTCGTCCAGCGAGGCCCGGTCGAACGGGTAGCGGAGCGTCTCCATCGCCCGCGCGGTCACGCTCTCGACCTGCCGCCGCTCCCGGTCGGACAGCCCCCGCCGGTGGGCGCCGATCCGGGCCGTGGTGATCGGGTCGCCCGCCGTGCGCCAGGACGCCGACAGCGACGCGGTCACCCGGGCGTTGCCACCGAGGTGGTGCGCCAGCATCGCGGGCTCGAACGCCTCACCGATGAAGTCGCAGATCGCCCGGATCTCCCGGTCGGGCGCGGACACCAGGTCCTCGTACCGCACCAGGTGCACCACTGACGGCCCCCACCGCTCCAGGGCCGCGCGGGCGAGCTCCTGTTCAGCCGTCCACCGCAGCGCCATCCGGTAGGGGTGGCAGTGGCCGAACACGGCCCGCTTCGCCGACGCGGCCACATCGCGGGGATCGCGCACCAGCCAGAGGAACCGCGCGTCCGGGAGTTGGGCGAGCACCTCGTCGACGTGCTCGACCATGAACGTGCTCTTGCACCCCCACCGGGCCGCGCCCTCCGCGACGCGGTACTGGTCGTAGATCGCCGCCACCACCCCGAACAGCGACGGGCCGGCCGCCTCGCTCACCGCGGCCCGGTCGATCACGTGCGGCCACGGGTGGATGTGGTCGCCCAGCAACGACATCGCGTCGCCCACCATCGCGTCGACATCACCGTCGTACGGGATGCCGGACAGGTACCGCATGAAGTGCGGCGGGTGCGGGACCGCGATCCGCGTGTGCGCGTCGAGCACCAGCCGCAGCAGGTTCGACCCGGAGCGTTCGGTCCCGATGATCAGGATCGGGCCGTCCTGAGTGGACACGGGTCAGCCCCCTACCGCGAGCTTCTTCGCGCCGCAGTCCATCAGCGTGCTCCCGACCGCGGCCACCTCCGGGTCGGCGACCTTGTCCAAGGTGTACTGCTCGGACCCGGGGACCAGGGGCGCGGCGGCGGAACTCCACTCCGCGCGCCAGCCGTTCCCGGCGTACGACGTCGACCGCTCGGTGCCGTCGGCCGACTGCGGGTGGAAGTACTCGAAGTGCTCCGGCCAGTGCTGGAAGTCCATCACCGGGCCGGGCTGATAGGCGTCGTACACACGCTTGTACGCGTCCCGGCAGACCTGCTCGGGCAGCCCGCTCACGTTCAAAAACTCGTCCTCGTGCAGCGCCTGTTCGACCGACAGCCAGTTGAGGTGGTCGATCTCGGTGCGGATCACCTTGTTCCGCACCGCGTCCTGGTACACCGTCGTGCCGGGCATTGCCGACAGGTACTTCACCCGGGTCACGTGGTTGTACTGCTCGGCGAACTGCACCATGTCCGACAGGGACTCCTCCGTCTCGTTCGGCAGACCGACGATGAGCAGCGAGCCGAACCGCACGCCGCCCTCGAACGTGGTGCGCATCGCGCGGACGGTCAGGTTCTCGCTGCTGCCCTTGCGGGCCTCGCGCAACACCTCGCGCCCCAGCGACTCGACGCCGTACAGGATGATGTCCGCTCCCGCCTCCCGCATCGCGTCGATGCGCGGTACGTCCATGTCGGCGCACCGGGTCAGACAGGTCCACCGCAGATCGTGCTGGGAGATCACGTCGCACATCTCGATGGTCTGGCCGCGGTGCGAGCTGAACGTGAGGTCGACGAAGAAGCAGAACTCCACGCCGTACTGGGTCTTCAGCCAGTCGAGGTCGCGGTCCATCTTCTCCGGCGACTTCGCCCGCACCTGCGGGGTGGTGCGGTAGCAGAACGAGCAGTCCATCTTGCAGCCGCGGCTGTAGGACGAGATCACCTGCGGCTGCATGCCGAGCGGCGACCGCGACTGGGGCCACAGGTCGAGCCGCATCCTGGGCAGCGCGTCGAGATCCATCATCTGGCCACGCGGCGGTGTGCGGCGGGCGTTTCCCTTCTCGTCCCGGTAGCAGATGCCCTTGACGGTCGGGAGGTCCTGCTTCCACGATCCGCGGGCGTAACTCTCCATCAGCTCCAGGATGGTGATCTCGCCCTCGCTGATCACCGCGATGTCGCAGGCGGTGTCCGACATGAACACCGCCGGCGCGGAAGTGACCAGCGAGCCGCCGCAGATGATCGGTACGTCCGGGTGCGATGCGCGGACCATGTCCATCAGCGCGCGGCAGAAAGGGAAGTTGTCCTCGAACGTGCACATGCCGAGCACGTCGGTGCCTTCGTTGATCTGCTCGTACGCCGCCTGCAGGGGGTTCGGGGTGTAGCGGACGTCGACGATGCGCACCGGATATCCGGCGTTGTGCAGCACGGTCGAGATGTAGGTCGCACCCTCGTAGGGGGAGGTGAGGAAGAACTCCCAGCCACGCGGCATGGTGAACGGCGAGGGCCCGACGACGAGGGTGAACCTCGGCAACGTGGGATCGAGCGGCACCGGTTCGGCGTCCTGATCGCGCATCTGATCGATGTAGCGCTGGTCGACGGTGCCGTTCGCGTCGGCATACAGCTCCAGGGCCAGGGACAACTTACGTGCCATGTGAATGCTCCCTCGCTTCACGGTCGTGGAGTCTCCGCCGCGTAACTGTAGGAGCCGGACGCGCTGTTGAGCACGTGTGTTCAGGTCGCACAGCTCGTCGTTGTCGTACGCCGCGAGCTCGTTGTTACCTTTCGGGGCCGCTGGAGTCGACAGAGGAATACCGAGGTATCCCGGTGACCACACAGCCGAACATCCTGTTCATCTCCCTGGACACCGTGCGCGCCGACGTGGCCTATTCGGGGAAGTACCCCGGCATCGAGCGGCTGCGCGCGAGCGGGGTCAGCTTCACGCAGGCGATCTCGTCGTGCCCGCTGACGCCGGTCAGCCACGCCACGGTGTTCACCGGGCTCCAGCCGCCCCGCCACGGGGTCAGGCACCTGTTCCGCGAAGCGCTGGACAAGCGGGTACCGACGTTGGCGGAGCGCCTGTCGGCAGCCGGGTACACGACCGGCGCGGTGGTGTCCTGCCCCGGCATGAACCAGTGGTACGGGATGGATCGCGGGTTCGACTTCTACGACGACGAGATCCCGCTGCTGCCGGACGGCCGGGACCCGCTGTCGGTCGGCGACGTGAAGCTGCGCGGGCTGGCGCTCAAGCGCGCGCCGGTGGTGGTCGAACGCGCCACCCGCTGGCTCGGGTCGCTGGACGGCGCCGCCCCGTTCTTCCTGTTCGCGCACTTCTTCGACGCGCACTGGCCGTACGAGCCGCCGGAGGACGTCGGCGTCGAGGTGGCCAACCCGTACGAGGGCGAGATCGCCTACACCGACCACTACGTCCAGCTCCTGCTGCGCCGCATCGCCGAGATGGGCCACGACATCGAGTCGATGCTGGTGGTGTGCTTCTCCGATCACGGCGAGGACCTGGCCGGGTGGTACCCCAACGACCACGCCGGCGACCTCGGCCACCCGTACGAGGAGGGCCACGGCTGCCTGCTGTTCGACGCGACCCAGCACGTGCCGCTGGTCATCAGCGGTCCCGGGGTACCGGTGGGGATGAGCGTGGACAGCCAGGTGCGGCTGGTCGACATCATGCCGACCGTGCTCGACCATCTCGGGCTGGACCCGCTGTCGTCGGACGGCGCCTCGCTGACCGAGTTCTTCGCGGACGGCACCGGGGTGTCCCGCGAGGCGTACTCGGAGACCTACTTCCCGCAGGAGCGGGCCGCCGCCTCGGACGAATACCCGGACCTGAAGGCGCTGCACGCGGTACGGGCGGACGGGCGGAAGGTGATCTGGGAGGCGGACGGGCGGCAGGTGTGGGCCTATGATCTCGCCGCCGATCCCGATGAGCTCGGCGGGCGGGTTCTCGTGTCCGATGAGGACGCATGACACCAGGGGTGACCTCGGCGCCCCGTTCGGTCCGCCGGGTGCTGATCGCGAGCACGATCGGCACCGCCATCGAGTGGTACGACTTCTATCTCTACGCGACGGCGTCCGCGCTGGTGTTCGGCCCGCTGTTCTTCCCCGGCTCGTCGGCTGCCGGCGGTGTGCTCGCGTCGTTCGCCACCTACGCGGCCGGGTTCGTCGCGCGCCCGCTGGGCGGCCTGCTGTTCGGCCACTTCGGCGACCGGGTGGGCCGCAAGTCGATGATGGTGTGGACGTTGCTCGTCATGGGCTTCGCCACGTTCGGCGTCGGCCTGCTGCCCACCTATGAGACGGCGGGTGTCCTCGCGCCGGTCCTGTTGGTGACGTTGCGCGTCGCGCAGGGCATCGGCATCGGCGGCGAATGGGGAAGCGCGGTGCTGCTCAGCACCGAACACGGGCCGCCCAAGCGTCGCGGCTTCTTCAGCAGCTGGCCCGCGATGGGCTTCGCGCTGGCGTTGTTCGGCAGCAACCTGACCTTCGTGCTGATCTCCAAGCTGCCCGAGGACGACTTCCTGACCTGGGGATGGCGGCTGCCGTTCCTGGGGTCCATCGTCCTCGTCGGCATCGGCATCTGGGTCCGGCTGGGGATCGAGGAGACACCGGAGTTCGTGCGTGGCCGGGCGGAGAACCGCCCCGCCAAAGTGCCGGTGATCATGGTGCTGCGGCGGTGGCCGCGCCGCGTGGTGATCGGCATTCTCGCCTCGCTCGGCACCGGGTCGGTGATCGCGATGTTCACCGTCTTCCTGGTGGCTCACGCGGCGAAGGCCGGGCCGGAGGTGCGGTCGACCGTGCTGACCGCGCTGATGATCGCGGCCCTGGGAGAGTGCGTGACCCTGCCGGTGTTCGGCGCGCTGTCCGATCGGTTCGGCCGCCGGCCGGTCATGATCTTCGGCTACGCGGTCTCGGTGGCGGCGATGATCCCGGCGGGCGCCTGGCTGTCCTCGGGCGATCCGACACTGGCCGTCCTGGTGCTCGTCCCCGCGCTGACCATCGCGCACGGCGCGATCTACGGTGGCCTGGCGGCGTTCCTGGTGGACCTGTTCCCGACCATGGTGCGGTTCTCCGCGATCGCCGTGACCTACCAGGTGGGCGTCACCGTCTCCAGCTTCTGGCCGCTGGTCGCGGTCGCGATCACCGGCGACTCGTCGTCGCTGCTTCCGGTGATCGCGCTGTTCGCGGTGGTCCAGCTGGCGGCGGCGATCGCCGTGGCGTGCGCGCCGGACTCACGCGCTGACGCGGACCTGTTCGCGGACCCGGCAGGCGAGTGCCGACCAGTCGGCCGCGCAGTCCATGGCGAGGTCGGCGACCACCGGTGACCAGCGATGGGGCACGGCGGCGGCGAGACGGTCCCACTGCGCGGTGTCGAGGGTGTTGGCGTCGAGCAGCCGCAGGAGCGCGCGGCCGATCTCGGAGAACCGCAACGACGGATCGGTGCGCAGCGAGAGCAGGAACCGGTCGCGTTCGGCGCGAGGCGTGCCGGGGGCGCCAGGGGTGTCGGGGGAGCTGTTGTCACCACCGGGGTGGGGGCCCGATGCCTTGTCCTCCGGTGCGCTGCTTTCCGTGCGGTGTCCGGCGGAAAGGCGATACCGCAGCGGAATTGGATCCTCGCCGCGGCGCATTCTTTCCCGGACATCCCTGGCGGTGCCGACCGATATTCCGGCGATGCGGGCGATCGCACGCAACGAAAGATCTGGATTGTTCGAAATCGCCTGACTCGCCATCGTGCGCCCGTGGGAGGCGTCGAGTGGCCGCACTTTCCCGTCGCGGCCGAGGCGGGTGTGCAACTGAGTCATTTCCCCGGTTGTACGCTGCCGGACAGCGGCCACCGTCTTGGTGGACAATCCGGCCGTCGACGCGATCAGGCGGTCCGACAGGTGCGGATGCGACGACAGGATCCGGGAGGCGGCGGCGGTGCGGTCGGCCAGCGTCAGCGGCAACCCCTGGGTCACGTTGGCGCTCACGGCCAGCACGAACGCGTCCTCCTCCGTGCCGTCGACGAACCGCACACCGATGGTGGTCTCCCCGCGCAGTTTGGCCGCACGCAGGCGGTGCACGCCGTCGATCACCTGCATGGTCGGCCGGTGCACGAGGATCGGAGGGAGGTCGTCCGGGCACTGCGCGAGCGCGCTGACGTGGTCGGGAAGGGAGCCGGCGACCCGCACGAGAGACGTTTCGGTCACCTGGTCGACCGGCACGAACGTCGGTGCCGTGTCCCTCGGTCGCGTATCCAGCGATGTCCCGCTCATCCGAACTCCTCCAGATGGGCCAACCCATTTCCGAGCACGACGCGGCCACGCTCACGCTCGGCGGAGCGCGACTGATCGGACCTCGGGAAGCGGCTACAAGATACTGGCCAGATTATGGCACCGAACAGACCGGCGAGACAAAGATTCCCTTAGTAAATTCTCATAATTGCCCTGGTCGGCGCGTCGGTTTAGCTTCGAGGTAAGCGCCTCGTCGACCTCGTTGACACCGATCTGCTTTATGAGACAGAGTTCCCCCCGTTCTCTCTCATAGATTTCCGTGGGTCACGGAGTGTGAAACGGCAGTGGACGCGCGAATAGATACGGTGAATTCCCTACCGGCCGGGACGATGGTGGGGGCGTTCCGTCGCCAGGTCGCCCGGGCCCCGGAGGCGATCGCGGTGGTCACCGCTGACGGCCCGCTCTCCTACGGTGAGCTCGACGCCCGTGCTTCCGCGGTGGCCGGCGGGTTGCGGGACCGCGGGATCGGGCCGGACGACATCGTCGCCGTCGTGATCCCGCGCGGCGCGGACATGGTGGTGGCCGTCGTCGCCGTGCTCGCCGCGGGAGCCGCGTACCTGCCGGTCGACTCCACCCAACCGCCGGACCGGGTGGCCGCCTTGCTCGCCGACGCCCGCCCCGCCCTGGTGCTGACACCGGGGGAGCTGCGGGTGCTGGAGGCCGCCGAGGCGTCCGCCGCCCCGGTGGCGGAACCCGATCCGGCGTGCGCCGCCTACGTCATCTACACCTCCGGCTCGACCGGAGAACCCAAGGGCGTGGTCGTTCCCCACGCGGGGATCGCTCATCTCGTCGCGGCGCAACGGGAACGCTTCGGTGCCCGACCGGGTGCCCGGGTGTTGCAGTACGCGTCGGTCGGCTTCGACGTGGCCGTCGCCGACCTGTGCATGGCGCTGCTCACCGGGGCCACGCTCGTTCTCGCGCCGCCCGAAGGCCTTCCGCCCGGCGAACCGTTCGCCCGGTTCATCGCCGAGCACGGCGTCACCCACGTGTGCATGCCGCCGAGCGCGCTCGCCACCCAGCCGGACCTGGCGCTGCCCTCGGTCGCCTGCCTGATCGTCGCGGGGGAGGCCCCGGGCCCGGACCTCGTCGCCCGATGGTCCCCCGGCCGCCGGATGATCAATGCCTACGGCCCGACCGAGACGACGGCGTGCGCCACCATGAGCGCGCCGCTCACCGACAGCCCGGTGGTGCCGATCGGGGCGGCGATCCCCGGCACCGGACTACGGGTGCTGGACGAGAAGTGCGCCCCGGCCGCGGAGGGCGAGCTGTACATCGGCGGCGCCGGGGTCGCGCGCGGCTACCTCGGCTGCCCCGGGCCGACCGCGCAACGGTTCGTCGCCGACCCGTGGGGGCCGCCCGGGTCACGCATGTTCCGCACCGGCGACCTGGTCCGCGTGCTGCCCGACGGCGACCTGCTGTTCCTCGGCCGGGCCGACGATCAGGTGAAGATCCGCGGCCACCGGGTCGAACCGGCCGAGGTGGAGGCCGCGCTCGGCGCTCACCCGGCGGTGGCGCGGGCGGCGGTCGTCGCCCGCCCCGGACCGTTCGGCGCCTACCTGGTGGGCTATGTGGTGCCGCGCGGCGCGAGCGTGCCGGACCTCCGCGCGTACCTGGCCGAGCGGCTGCCGGCGCACCTCGTCCCGGACCTGATCGAGGTGGTCGGGCATTTCCCGTTGACGCCCAACGGGAAGCTGGACCGGGCCGCGTTCGCGGAGCCCGCGCCGCGGGCGTCGGGCACGCTCGCCGACGACCTCGCCCGGTTGTTCGCCGAGGTGCTGTCGGTGGATTCGGTCGCGCCGGACGACGACTTCTTCGCCCTCGGCGGCACCTCGCTCATGGCCACCGCGCTGGTCAGCCGGATCCGGCTCGAACTGGCCGTGGAAGCGTCCGTCGCCACCGTGTTCGACGCCTCCACACCCGCCGAACTCGCCAACGCCCTGTCCGTGACGGCCTCGGCGAACACGGCGAACACGGCGGACCCGGCGAACTCGGCCCGGGGCCGGACATGAACGTCGTCATCGTCGGGGCGGGTATGGCCGGAACGATGCTGGCGATCCGGCTGGCACGCCGCGGCCACCGGGTGGACGTGGTGGAGCGGCGCGGCGACCCACGCGGCACGAACGGCCCGGACGCCGGATCGATCAGCGTCGGGCTCTCCGAACGCGGGCGGGCGGCGCTGCGCGACATCGGCCTCCTCGAAAAGGCCCTGGCCGCAGCGGTTCCCATGCACGGGCGGATCGTCCATCACAGCGGCCGGGTCAGCTACCAGCCCTACGGCGCGGACGACACCGAGGTGCTGCATGCGGTCCGCCGCCACGACCTCAATATCACCCTGCTCGACGCCGCCGCGTCGGTTCCCCGGGTGCGGCTGTGGTTCGGGCACCGCGTCACCGGCCTGACCGGTACCGAGGTGCGGACCCCCGCCCGGACGTTCCCGGCGGATCTCGTCGTGGGCGCGGACGGCGCGTACTCGACCGTGCGCACGCACCTGCACCGCCGGGTGCGCGCCGAGTTCCACCAGACGCACCTGGACTGGGGCTACCGGGAGTTCACCATCCCGGCCGTCGACCGACCGGAGGCCTTGCACGTGTGGCCCGGCCGACGGGGACTGGTGGTGGCACACCCCAACCCGGACGGATCGCTGACCGGCACCGTTTTCCTGCCGTTCGACGGCGACACCGGGTTCTCGGGGCTGCGCGACCCGGCGCGGGCCGGCGCGTTCCTGGCCGAGGAGTTCGGCGACCTGACCGATCTGGTGCCGGACCTGGTCACGCAGTTCCTCGCGCACGAACCGGGCACCCTGGTCTCGGTGCGTACCGCGCCGTGGCAGCACGACCGTGTCGTCCTCGTCGGCGACGCCGCGCACGCCGTGTTCCCGTTCTACGGCCAGGGGATGAACGCCGCGTTCGAGGACTGCGCGGTGCTCGACGCGTGTCTCGCCGAGCACGCCCCGGGCGACGCGCTCGCCGCGTTCGAGGCCCGCCGCCGCCCGCACACCGACGTGCTCGCCGAACTGTCCGCGCGCAACTTCGTGGAGCTGCGCGACCGGGTGCGGTCACCGGTGTTCCGGGCCCGCAAACGGATCGACTTCGAGCTCGGCCGCCTGTTACCGGGGTGGCGGACGCTGTACGCGATGATCAGCCACAGCAGCCTCCCGTACGGCGACGCGCTCGCCCGGGCCCGCCGCCAGGACCGCCTCCTCGGTGGACTCGGTGGACTCGGCGGGCTCGGCGCAGTCACGTTGTTCGCTGCGGCACGGCGGAAGCGGAGCGGGAGATGCTGAGCCACCCGGCGGGTGACGTCGCGCTGTTCGAGCCGGATCACCCGGACCTGCCTGCCGCCGCCGAGGTGGTGCTGGCGTGGGCGCGGTCCTACCTGTGCCGACCGCACCCCGATCTGGGCCGGGGCGGCGACGTCTGCCCGTACACGGCCCGCGCGCTGGAACGGGGCGGGCTCTTCCTCGCCGTACACCCCGGCCGGCCCGACCTGCGCGCGGTGATGGCCGCTTACCGCGACTGGTTCCCCGACCTGCCTCCGCGTGAGGGGCCGGGGGCCAGATACCGGACGGTCCTGGTGGTGCTGCCGGACGTCACGCCCGGGGAGATCGACCGCACGCAGCGGGAGCTGAAGCCCGGATTCGTGGAACGCGGCCTGATGATCGGTGAGTTCCACCCGGGACCACCGTCCGCACCCGGTCTCTGGAACGCCGACTTCCGGCCGATGCGCAGCCCGCTGCCATTGCTGGCGGTGCGGCACATGGTGTCCGCCGACGCGCCGTTCCTACGGGCCGACCCGGAGCAACTGGCGTCGTACCAACGGCGGTTCGGAGACCGGGGAGCGAGTCGATGACGGTTCCGCTCCCGCCCGGGGCCCGGCGCCTGTGGTTTCTGGAGGCGTTCGCCGATGGCGCGCCCCTGCACAACAACCCGGCGGTGTTCCGGTTGGCCGGCCCGGTGTCGGTGGACGCGCTCCGGCGTGCGGCGGATCTGGTGGTGGCCCGGCACCCGGTGCTGCGCACCACATGCGACGAGGTCGACGGCGAGCCGGTCGGACGGGTGGGTCCGGTGGGCGCCGCGGACGTCGTCATACGTACAGTGCCGGCCGCAGACGTTGAGGCGTTCGCGGCGCGGGCCGCACGGGAACCGTTCGACCTGCGCACCGGGCCGTTGTTCCGGATCCGCCTGGGCCACATCACGCCGACCGACCACATCCTGGTGATCAACACGCATCACGCGGTCGTCGACGGCAGGTCGCTGTCGGTGCTGTGCGCGGAGATCAGCGCTCTGTACGCCGACCCGGCCCGGCCACTGCCGGATCCCGGAGCGCCGCCGGACATCATCGACCAAGACCCGTCCCGCCGGGCGTCCGATCTGGACGGTGTGCCGGACCTGCTCACCCTGCCCACCGACCGGCCCCGCCCGAGGATGCGCGCCTTCCGGGGCGAGTTGCGCCGCCATGCCGTCCCCGAGGGTCTCACCGCGCGGGTCGACGCGCTCGCCCGCGCCACGCGTGCCACCCGGTTCGTCGTGCTGCAGGCCGCGTACGCCGCCACGTTGGGCACGACGGCGGGTCAGGACGACGTAGTGGTCGCCACCCTGGTGTCCGGGCGGCCGGGCCCGGAGTTCGCCGATGTCGTCGGAATGTTCGTGAACCCGGTGCCGCTGCGGATGGGGATCGGCGGCGATCCGACGTTCCGCCAACTGGTGGCCAGGGCCCGCAGCGCGGTGGCGGCGGGACTGGGCGGCGCCGCGGTCCCGTTCGACCGGATCGTCGAGGCGGTCGGCGCCTCCCGCGACCCGAGCCACGCGCCGCTGTGCCAGGCGCACCTCGTGATGCAGGAACCACCCGAGCTGGTGCTTCCCGGCGTGCGGGCCGAGCGGATGCCGCCGGACACGGGCACGGCCGACGTCGATCTCACCGTGATGGTGGAGTCCGGCGGCACGGAGATGGCCGTGGTCACCGAGCACGACACGGATCTGTTCGACGGGGAGACGGTCGACGGTGTCGCCGGGCGGCTGCTGGCCCTGCTGGACCGTGCGTGCGCCGACCCCGATCGCCGGTTGTCGGCGTTGACGGCGGGAACTTCGGCCGCCGCGTCGGTGGCCGGGCCGGCCGGTGCTCCGGCGCCGTCGACCGTGCTGGAGCTGATCCGGTTCGGCGCGGACGGCCTCGCGGTGGGGGAGTTGTCCTACGCCGAGCTGGAGCGCCGTTCGGCGGCGCTGGCCTCGGTGCTGCGGGCGAAGGGCGCCGGGCCGGAGGTGTGGGTCGCGGTGGACCTGCCGCGCGGCACGGACCTGGTGGTGGCCATCCTCGGGATCTGGCGGGCGGGCGCGGTGTACGTGCCGGTGGAACCGCTGTGGCCCGAGCCGAGGCGCCGGGCCGTCACCGGGGCCGCCCGCGTCGTGCTGACCGGGATCCCGGACCTGCCGGAGGAGTTCGAGCGCGTCGAGCCCGCAATCGGCCCCGAGTCACTGGCGTACGTGTTCCACACGTCCGGGTCGACCGGCCGCCCGAAGGCGGTGGGCGTGCCGCACCGGGCGGTGGCCGGGATGCTGGCCCGGTCGACGGCGTTGGTGGGGCTGGCCGCCGGGGACGTGGTGGCGGCCATGACCTCCCCGGCGTTCGACATCTCGGTGTGGGAACTGGTGGCGCCGCTGACGGTGGGCGCCCGGGTGGCGCCGATACCGCCGGAGACCGTCGGCGACGGTCCCGCGCTGGCGCGGCGACTGAGGGCCGAGGCGGTCACGGTCGTCCAGGTCACCCCGTCGGTGTGGGCGGTGCTGGTGGCGGCCGGGGGCGTTCCGGAGTGCGTGCGGGTCCGCGTGTCGATCGGGGAGGTGCTGACGCCGGAGCTTGCCGGGTCGCTGGGCGGGGCCGCGCTGTGGAACGCGTACGGTCCGACCGAGACGACGATCTGGTCGACCGCCGAACGGGTGCGCGGAGGCGGCCGGTTCGGCATCGGCGACCCGCTCGACGGTGTGGCCGCGCATCTGCTGAACGCGGGCCTGCGACCGGTCGACGACGACGTGGTCGGCGAGGTGTACCTGGGTGGTTTCCCGTTGGCGCGCGGCTATCTCGGCGCACCGGGCCGGTCCGCGACGAGGTTCGTCGCCGACCCCTTCTCACTGGTCCCCGGCGCGCGCATGTACGCGACGGGCGACCTGGCGCGGCGCCGGCCGGACGGCCTCGTGGAGTTCGTCGGGCGGGTGGACGCGCAGCTCAAGGTACGTGGTCACCGGGTGGAACCGGCCGAGGTGGAGGCGGCGCTGCGCACGGACCCGGAGGTCGCCGACGCCCGCGTGGCCGGTGACGGCGACCGCCTGGTGGCGTACGTGATCCCGGCCGGGGGCCGTCCCCGCTGGCCGAAGGTACGGGAGCGGCTGAGCCGTGTCCTCCCCGCCTACCTGGTGCCGTCGGCGATGGTGACCGTGGACGCGTTCCCGTTGACCAGCGCCGGAAAACTGAACGTACGCGCTCTGCCCCCACCGGCAGCCGAGGATGTCACCGCCCCTGCGCCCCACCCGGGCCTGGAGACCACGCTCGCGGAGATCTTCGGCCGCCTGCTGGCTCGCCCGGTCAACCGTGACGACGACTTCTTCCTGTCCGGCGGCCACTCCCTGGCGGCGGCGAAGGCCGTTGCCAGGATCCGGGCGGCGGTAGGCGTGGAGGTGACGATCAGAACCCTGTTCGCCAACCCCACCGTCGCCGCCCTGGCCGCCGCGATCGATGCGGGCCGGGGAGAACCCGGTATTCCGGACGACTCCGGGCCGGTGCCCGCTTCACCAGGACGGCTCTCCGGCCCGCAGCACGGACTGTGGATCATCCACCAGACGGGTCAGGACAACGGCGCCTACGTCGTGCACGCCGCCGTCCGGCTGGAGGGTTCGCTCGACGAGGCGGAGCTGCGCGCCAGGTTCGCCCACACCCTGGCCACCCATCCCGCCCTGCGATCGGCGATCGTCGTCCAGGACGACACCCCGCGGCTGATCGCGGCGCCCCGCACGGACGAACTGTCGGCGCGGGCCTGGCGCACCACCGACCTGAGCGCCCACGCGGACCCGTGGCCGGAGGCCGAACGCCTGGCCGCCCGGGACGCCGACCACCCCTTCGACCTGACCCGCCGCCCGTTGGTGCGGGCCCACCTGATCAGAACCGCCCCCACGACGCATCTCCTGACGATCACGGCTCACCACATCATCTGCGACGACACCTCGATGTCGATCCTGCTGACGACCCTGACCACCGCGGATCCGATCCCCTCGCCCCTGCCCGGTGCCACGGCTGTCCAGGGGCCGCAGGCCGCGCTCAGCAGGGGAACCGGCGCGCCGGGGCTACCCGTCCCCGTACCGGCAGCCGTGGTTCCACGGCAACGAACCACCGCATTCTGGGCCGAAACACTCCGCGACGCCCCACCTGCCTCCGGACCCTCGCCGGACCACCCGTACGGCACGGCCTGGGCTCCCACGCCGGGCGGACCGCCGCACCCGGAATCCGGCCCGGCCCCGGCTCACCCCCGCCGCGCGGGCGCCGCCCCCGGCGCCACCCACCGGTTCACCGTCCCGGCCGGGCTCGCCCGCCGCTTCGCCACCTGGTGCCGGGGCGAGCGGGCCACCACCTTCGCCGGTCTCCTCGCCGTCCACGCCATCGTCTCCGCCACCCGGGACGGCGGCGGGGACCTCGTCGTCGGCGCCCCGGTCAGCACCCGCCCGGCCGGGTGGGACGACGTGGTCGGCATGTTCGTCACGACCCTCCCGCTCCGGCTCCGCACGAACAGCCGAGCCACCCCCCGCGACCTGCTCGCCGACGCCACCGGGGTGGTGGCCGACGCGATGGACCACGCCGACATCTCCCTGGCCGACATCCTCACCACGGTCCCCACCCCCCGGGAGGACCACCCCCTGTTCCGGACGATGCTGGTCCTCAACCGCGAGCAGGCCCCCGTCACCTTCACCGGCCTGACCACCACCCCGCTGCCGATCGACCGCGCCACCAGCCGTTTCGACCTCACCCTCCACATCAGGGAACGCGAGGGCGACTGGCCCGCCCTCATCGACTACCGCACCGACCGGTACGAGGCGGACACGATCACCAGGATCGCCGACCAGGTGCTGGCGGTCATGGAGACCGTGGCCCGCCACCCCGGTCTGCCCCTGTCCCACCTGGACCTGTTGTCCCCGGCCGACAACGCCGTCCACACCGCCCTCGGCACCCGGTCCGAGCCGGCCTCCCCCGGTGGACCGGACACGCCGTCCTGCGGCCCGGCCGCTGCCGGTGGACCGGACACGTTGTCAACTGGCCCGGGTTCCCCCGGTGGACCGGACACGCCGTCCACCGGCCCGGCCGCCCCCGCGCGACCGGCGGCCACGACCGTCGTGGACCTGATCGCGGCCCGGATCGCCCGGACTCCTGACGCCATCGCCGTCCTCGACCTCGCCGCCACCCCCCTCACCTACCGCGACCTGGACCGCGGATCCTCAGCGGTCGCCCGCCACCTGCGCGAGGCCGGCATCCGGAGCGAGGACCCGGTCGCGATCACCATCCCGTCCAGCGCCGACGCGATCATCGCGATCCTCGGCGTGCTCAAGGCGGGCGGATGCTTCGTCCCCATCGACCCCGCCCAGCCGCCCTCCCGCCAACGTGCCCTGATCACCGCCAGCGGTGCGAGGACCGTCCTGACCCGCGACGCCCTCCCCGCCACCGGCCGCCACGAACCGACGCCCCTCCACCCGTCCCAGCTCGCCTACGTCGTCCACACCTCCGGCTCCACCGGCGAACCCAAGGGCGTCGAGGTACAGCACGACACGCTCCTCAACCTCACCACCGCGTTCATCGCCGAACACGGCCTCACCGCCGCGCACCGCCTCCTCATGGTTCCGCCCCCGCACTTCGACGCCGCGTTCGGCGACATCTTCCCGGTCCTCGCGGCCGGGGCCACCCTGGTCATCCACCCCGACCCGGGCGGCCTCACCGGACCGGACCTCCTCCGGCTCTGCGTCGAGCACCGGGTCTCCGCGGTGGACACGGCGGCCCCCCTCTGGCAGCGCTGGGTGGCTGATCTCGCCGGGGAACGCCTGCCGTTGGAGTTCATGATGGTCGGCGGCGACATCGTCCCGGCGGCGACCGTCCGCGCGTGGGCGCAGCACGGCATTCCCCTCCACAACCACTACGGCCCGACGGAAGCCACCGTCTGCGCGACCAGCCACCGCACCGTCGACGGCCGCGAGCACCCCTCCCGACTGCCGATCGGCCGCCCGTTGCGACACGTCCGCGTCCACCTCCTCGACCGGGCTCTGCGCCGGGTACCCGTCGGCGTGGTCGGTGAGGTCTACATCGGAGGGCGGGCGCCCGCCCGGGGGTACCGGGGAAACCCGGCCGCGACCGCCGCGGCGTTCTTCGCCGACCCGTACGGCGACCGCCCCGGCGCCCGCATGTACCGGACCGGCGACCTCGCGAGGCTGAACCGGCACGGCACGCTCGAGTTCGTCGGCCGGGCCGACGACCAGGTGAAGATCCGAGGCAACCGGGTGGAGCCGGGGGAGGTGGCGGCCGTGCTCGCCGCCCACCCGGCCGTCGCGGAGGCCGTGGTGGTGGTTAGGGGGGACCGTCTCATCGGCTACGTCGGCGTCCCGGCCCCGACCGCACCCACGGGGAACACTCCCGCCCCGACCACCCTCGACTCGCGGGTCGCCGTCCCGGACGTTCCCGGTCTGCGCGCCTTCTGCGCCGACCGCCTGCCCGCGCATCTCGTGCCGGACACCGTGGTCGTCCTCGACGCCCTTCCCACCACAAGCACCGGCAAGGTCGACAGAACAGCCCTCCCCGAGCCACCCACCACCCCCTCCGTCCCGGCGGATCCGCCCCGGACCGCCACCGAGCGAGCCGTCGCCACCATCTGGGCCACCGTTCTCGACCGGTCCGACGTGGACCGCACCACGGATTTCTTCGCCATCGGCGGGCACTCGCTCATCGCCGCCCACGTCCTCGCCGCCGTCCGCGACCGCCTGGGCGTCACGGTGCCGATGCGCACACTGTTCACCGCCCCCACCGTGGCGGCGTTCGCGGCGGCCATCGACGACGGTGCCCGGGCGGACCTGCCCACGGTCGACCGGCTGCGTGCCGACGCCGTCCCCCCACCCGAGATCCGTCTGCGTACCGTCCACGCATCCGGGATCCGTCTGCGTACCGTCCACACACCCGGGATCCCCTCGGCCGGCACCCCGCGCCGGATCCTGCTCACCGGCGCCACCGGCTTTCTCGGCCGCCACCTCCTCGACCAGCTCCTGGCCCGGACCGACGCCGAGGTCCACTGCCTCGTCCGCCAGGGTTCGATCGACCGGCTGCCGGTCACCGACCGCGTGATCCCGGTCCCCGGCGACCTGACCGCACCCGGCCTCGGCCTGTCCACGGAGGATCACGACATCCTCACGACCGTGGACGCGATCTACCACAACGCCGCCGTTACGCACTTCGCCGCGTCCTACGACGCCCTCAAACCCGCCCACGTCGACGCCACCGCCGCGATCCTGCGCCTGGCCGGCGCCGGCGGCGCCCCGCTGCACCTCATCTCCACCCTCGGCGTCTTCCTCGGTGACACCCACGACGGCCGCGTCGTCACCGAGGCCGACGCTCCCACCGACCCGAGCGGCCTCACCAGCGGATACGACCTCAGTAAATGGGTGGCCGACGCCATGGCCGTCGCCGCCCGCGGCCACGGTCTGCCCGTCTCGATCCACCGCATCGCGGCCATCGTCGGCGACACCGCCACCGGCGCCGCCGACCCGCGCTCCGCGTTCAGCCGCTGGCTCACCGGATGCGTCGCCGTCGGCGCCGTCCCGGACACCGCCGAGGTGCTGGACATGGTGCCCGTGGACACGGTGGCCGCGGCGATCGTCGCGCTCTCACAGGCCCCGAACCCGATGGGCCGGGACCACCATTACCACGGCGACGGCGGCCTCACCCGTGCCGCCCTCGCCGCCGCTCTCACCTCGGCCGGTCACCCGGTCGAGGTGGTGCCGTACCACCGATGGCGGGAGCGGATGCTCGCCGACCCGGCCGGGCCCTTCGCCCCGCTCGCCTTCTCCCTGCCCGAACGCCCCCGACCGCACCCGCGGTTCGACTGCTCCCGCACCTGGGCCGCCGCGGCCGGGGCGGGAGTGGGGTTCCCCCCGGCCGACGAGCGAATGCTGCGCAGGCACCTGGACTTCCTCACCGGTGCCGGCGCGCTTTCCGGAAGTGGATGATCATGCCCTTGCCCGAAGAATCCTCTGGTGTCCCGGCTCCGGTACTGGACCGGCTCGGCGCGGCCGGTTACCGGGCCATGATCGCCGGCGTCCGGCTCGGGGTGTTCACCGCGCTGGAAGCCGGCCCGCTGTCCGTGGGGGAGCTGGCCACCACGATCGGCGGTGACCCGGCCGGGGTGCGCAGCCTGGTGAACGTCCTGGTGACCTTCGGCTACCTGCGGCACGACGAGGACGGGGTCACGACCGTCGCGAAGCCCGGCCCGGTGGACGCCGAACTGTTCTGGCACGAGGTCCTGTTCGAGCACTGGGCCGACATCGAGGAGACCATCCGTACCGGCACGCCCCGCCGCGGCTTCTACAGCTGGCTGGAGCGCCCCGCCTCCGGGGCCCGCCTGCGCCGGATGCTCGCCGGCGCCGCCGTGGAGCTGGCCGACGACATCGCCGCCGCGCTGCCTCCCGCGGCGACCGTCCTGGACATCGGGGGTGGCCACGGCGACCACGCCGTCGAACTGTGCCGCCGTCGCCCGGACGTGCGGGTCACCGTCTTCGACCGGCCCGAGACGATCACGGCCCTCCGCGAGGACGCCCCGCCGGACCGGGTGACGGCGCGGGCGGGCGACTACCTCACCGACGACCTGGGTTCCGGGCACGACCTGGTGCTGCTGTTCAACGTCCTGCACGGCCACCGCCCCGAGGAATGCCGCGAACTGTTCCGGCGCGCGGCCAAATCGTTGTCCCCCACTGGAAGCATCGCCATCCTCGACCACGACCGGGAACCACCGGCCGAACTGGGCCCGGCCGCGGGCGGGTACCTCGCCATGTTCGACCTGACCCTGTGGCAGGGCCACGCCGGCGGCGTACACCGCTACACCGACCTCGCGGCATGGTTGGGCGAGGCCGGGCTCACCGAGACGCGGGTCGTGCGGCTCACCGCGTCCCCGCTGGAGAAGCTGCTGATCGCCGGCCGGCCGTCGTGACGGCCGACCCGTACCCGGGCTACGCCTGGTTGCGCGAGCACGAACCGGTCTGCCCCGTCGGCGGCCCGCACGTACCGGGCCGCATGTGGCTGGTCACCCGGTACGACGACGTCCGCGCCTGCCTGGCGGATCGCCGCCTGGGCAGCCGCGCCCCGGTCAACCCCGACCCGCACCCGCCCGGTCTGTCCAATCTGGACGATCCCGGACACACCAGGCTGCGCCGGCTCGTCGCCGCGGCGTTCACCCCCGCCGCCGTGTCCCGCCTGCGCGATCGCACCGCCCGGACCTGCGCGCACGCCGTGGAGTCGTTCGCCGGGCGGGGGCGCGCGGACCTCGTCGCCGAGTACACCCGGGAGGTCCCGGTCGCCGTGATGCACGACCTGCTCGGCGTCCCGGAAGCCGAGCGTGCGCCCGCCGCCGACGTGCTGGACATGTGGTACCGCGCGAAGTTCCAGCAGCCGCGCGACGAGGTGAGGCTGGCCGAGTTGCTGGGTTACGTCCGGAAGCTGGTGGCCTACAAACGATCGCACCCGGGGGACGACCTGCCGACGCGGTTGATCGAGTCGGGCGCACTGACCGGGGACGAGCTGGAGGTGATGGTCATGACGTTGATCGGCGCCGGACACATCACCACGATCCAGTTCCTCGGGACCACCATCCTCCGCCTGCTCGGCCACCCCGGCCGGCGAGCCGCCCTGCTCGGTGGAGACATCGACTGGTCCCGGGCGATCAACGAGCTGCTGCGCCTGGACTCGCCGTCGCACGTGGCGGAGTACCGGTACGCGGGCGAGGACATGACGATCGCTGACACCCGCGTGGCGGAGGGCGACGTGGTGCTGCTGTCGCTGGCGGCGGCGAACCGCGACCCGAACCGGTTCCCCGACCCCGGCGCCCTGGACCTCACCCGTGACGCCCGCCCGCACCTGGCGTTCGGCCACGGCGCGCACACCTGCCTGGGCAGCCATCTGGTGAAGCTGGAGACGGAGATCGCGATCACCACGTTGTTCGGCCGCCTGCCGGACCTGACCCTGGACATCCCGAGCGGCGAGGTCGCATGGGGCTACGCCCCGACGTTCCGCGGCCCCCAGGCCCTCCCGGTCACCTTCACCCCCTCCGCGAGCCGACCACCCCGTCCCAGCTGAGACGCCCTTCTTCAGCGAGGAAGAGCGCGCGCCGCACGGACCGGCGTACATCCGTGCGGGCGCCGCGGCCCCGGTGCTCAGCCTCCTTCGAGTTCCCGGCGCACGGTGGCGGCGACGCGGGTCAGCGCGGTTTCGAGGTGGCGGCGCTGGGCGGCGCTGAGCGGATCGAACACGAGTCGCTTCACCTGCGCGACGTGTTCCGGTGCGCTCTCGACGAGCTTCTGCTGTCCGGCGTCGGTCAGGGATGCGAGGGTGTATCGGCCGTCGCCGGGGTCGGTTCGGCGGGCGACCCAGTCGCGGGCCTCGAACCGGTCCATCACCTTCGACAGCCGGGGCTGGGTGCTGTCGCAGAGCCGGGCCAGTTCGCTGAGCCGCAGCGTGGCCTCGTCGGCCATGGAGAGCTGGGCCAGGACGCCGTACTCGAAGTTGGAGATACCGGCGTCTCGCTGCAGCTGACGGTCGAGGGCCGCCGGGAGGGCGATGACGACCGTGAGGAGCGCCTGCCAGAGGTCCTGCTGGTCGTCGTCGAGCCAGGGTGACTGTGTGTCCATGCGCCTCATCATACTTGCCCAGGCAACTTCCATCACTTGCCTGGGCAAGCCTTCGTGGGCTACTTTCTGACTTGCCCAGGCAAGTGAAAGTATTTTCCTGGGCAAGTTAAGGGGTTGATTTTCGATGGCGGCCGCGCGAGCAGCCCGGCCGACGTCCCGGTCGTGCGACCGCCGGACGCCGAGTGCCCCGAAACGCTGCACCGTCCCGCCCGACCGCCCCATCCGTGGGCGGCGGCGTCAGCACTCCCTGGAGGAAAGTGCCATGAAGGCCATACGTTTCCACGAGTTCGGCAGCAGCGAGGTCCTGCGTCACGAGGACGTCGAGCGTCCGGTCCCCGGCGCCGGTCAGGTGCTGGTGCGGGTGGCGGCCACGTCGTTCAACCCGGTCGACGACCACATCCGCGCCGGCTTTCTGGCCGAGATGATCCCGATCGCTTTCCCGTACGTTCCGGGGCTCGACCTGGCGGGCACCGTGGCCGAACTCGGTGCGGACGTGACCGGCCCGGAGGTCGGCGACCGCGTCGTGGCGATGCTGCCCCTCGACTCCGCCGGTGGCGCCGCCGAGTACGTGCTCGTCCGGGCCGAGTCGCTCGCCCCGGCGCCCCGGACGACCGAGCTGGTCGACGCCGCGGCGCTGCCGCTGACCGGCCTGGCGGCCTGGCAGACGCTGTTCGAGCTCGCCGAGCTGAAGTCCGGTCAGACCGTGCTGGTCAATGGAGCAGGGGGCGCGGTCGGCAGTCTCGTGGTGCAGCTCGCCGTCGACGCGGGGGCGCACGTGACGGCGGTTGACGCACCACGGCACGCCGACCGCCTTCGGGGCTACGGCGCCGACCGGGTCGCCGGCCCCCTCGACCTCGCCGCGGGCCCGCGCGCCGTGGGCGGCCCGTTCCAGGTCGTGGTGAACCACGTTCGTGTCTCGCCGGAGGAGCTGGCCCGGTTGACGAGCTACGTCGCCGACGGCGGGGTCTCCGCCAGTACGGCCGGTCCGGTCCCGGAAGACCCCGCCCGGGGCGTGCGCAGCGCGAGCCTGTGGGTCCGCAGCGACGGAGCCCAGCTGACCGAGCTGGTCGCCAAGGTGGATGCCGGCAAGCTCCGGGTCCACGTCGCCGCCCACCGCCCGGTGGCCGAACTGGCCGCCGTACACGAGGACGCCGGCGCCGGGCGCCTGCCCGGCAAGACGGTCGTACTCGCTCCCTGACCGCACCCGAGCGGGCCGCACGCTGTCCACTGTTCGGCGCGGGCAGCCGGGCCGAGCGCGTCGCGAGCTTCTCGGCCCGGCAGCCGACCGTGGACGTCGAGGTGCTCGGCGCCCTCGGCCGTCGGCGCCGCACACGCCGGACGTTCCGCCCGTTGCTCCGGCGGGTCCCTCGACGTGCGGGACCGGACGGCGGGCGCTCCTCCTGGGGCGCCCGCCGCGGGACGCTGCGGAGGGGGTCCGAACCCGTTGTCACTGGGGCCGCCTAGAGTCTCTCCCACTCGTCACGGTGCGTTGCCGTCGACGGGTCTCATCAGCGTGCCACCGGTTCGGCGGCCGTTCGGAAACAGGGGAGAACAGCGCATGGGGTGGGTGTCGGCAGGCGACTACGAAGTCGCTCTGGAGGCGGGCAAGGTGGTCTGCCGCAACGGGAAGGGGCGGCGGCTGAAGTCCGTTCCGGCCAAGTTGAAGGACGATCCGGCGGTCGTGGGTCTCCGGCAGTTGACCGAGTGGATGGAGCGGCACGAACGCCGGTGCCTGACCGACGTCGAGCAGTGGATGGTGCGCTCGCTGCCCGTTCCCACAGCAGTGCTCGCCAGGGTCTGGCCCGACCCGGCGTGGCAGGCGGCCCTGCGGGACGTGGTGGTCACCGGCGCGGACGGCGGGGTCGCCGGGTTCCTGCGCGACGTCGATCCCGAGCGCGGTCTCGGCCTCGTCGACCTGGACGGCGACACGGTCCGCATCACCCCCGACGTGGTCAGCGTGCCCCACCCCGTGCTCCTCGACGACCTCGACGAACTGCGGGAGTTCGCGGTCGAGCTGGGAGTGCGCCAGAACGTGGAGCAGCTGTTCCGTGAGGTGTGGCGGCGCCCGCCGGGCCTCGCCCCGGAGACCACCTCCGTGGATACGTACGCCGGCGGCGTGTTCAAGGAACTGCGCTTCCTGCACGGCCGCGTCACTCAGCTCGGGTACCGGTCACGCGGAGGATACGCGGTCTGCCCGGTGGTCGAGGACGGTGTCACCGCGGAGGCGCGCATCTGGGTCGGCGAACACGACGGATACGACGCGTACGACACCGAGACGGGGCCCCTGGGCTGGACCGACCCCGCGGGGCGCGCGCTGACGGCGGCCGAGATCGGCCCCGTGGCGTGGTCGGAGGGCATGCGGATGGCGGCGGCGCTCTACGCCGGGCGCGACGTCGAGGACGAGGAGCGGGCGGCATGAGCATCACGACGACGAACACGGACGCGAACACGACGGCAGCGGACGAGGCGTCCCTTCCCGGCCAGGCCCGGGGCGAGAGCGCCGCCGGCCCCGCCGCCCGGGCCCGCGCGACAGCACTGCTCGACGCGGGCGCGATCCTCCCGGCCGGCACGACCGACCGGGACGACGCCGACGCGCTGACCGCTCGCACCTACACGCACACCGCCCTCGGCGACCGCCCCGTGGTCCGCCTCGTGCCCGGCACACTCGGCGAAGCGGAGGACCTGGCCCTGGAGTTCCTCGGGCTGGCCCGGACCGCAGAGGCCCCGGTCGTGGGCCAGGTGCGCCGCGAGACCCTGGGCTTCCCGGCCTGGGCGCTGGTCAACGACCCGGCCAACGGGCACCACGCCCTGGCCCTGGTCAAGGACATCGAGCGGCTGGGCCGGCAGGCCAGGAGCCGTGCCGGAGCGGCCAAAGAGGGCTTCGACGCACTCGGTACCCGGCTCGGCCGGGCGGTGCCCCACTTCCTCCCCACCTACTACGAGCAGGTGGCACGCCTCTTCATCCAGGCCGAGAACACCAGCTACGCGGCCTCCTTCTTCGGCAAGGCCCGCGAGGCCGAGCGGGTGCACGGGCTCGTCGTGGACGAGGAGCGGCAGCGCGCTGTCTTCCTGGAGTTCGCCCTCGTCGGCGCGCTGACCGTCAAGGCGCTCCGGCAGTACGTACGGGACTTGGTGGCCCGGCTCGCACCGGCGGACGCCTGGGCCCAGTTCCGTCGTCTGCTGGTCGAGCGCTGTGCGGCCGGCATGCCGCCGTACGCGGCGCTGCCGCAGGACGTGCGCGCGCTGGTCAAGGCCGCCGGGCTGGACCGCGAGGCCGCCGAACGCGAGCTGGTGGCCGATCTGATCGGCTCGCCGGGAGTCGTCCGCGCACCCGCCTCGTTCTGGGAGACCTACCGCTCCTCACTCATCGAACTCGCCCGACGGGACGCGGCCGTGAAGGCCCGGCTCCTGGGCTTCTTCCCGGAGACCTTCGGCGAGAGCGGCCGGGACGCGCACGGCCGACCGGGCTGGCTCGCCCTGCTGGCCGAGTCCGGCGCCGATGAGCTGCTGACCGCCCTCCCGGACCCCTCCGGCGCCCCCATGTCCGACTCCGCCACCCTCTCCGGCCTCTCCACCCCGTCCGTCTCCCCGGCGGACTGGCTCGCCCGCTGGGAGGCACACCGCGGGCGCGGCCGAGTCACCTCGGGCCGCTGCCCGGGGACCCTCGATCTGGCCGCCCGGATGGCGGACCGGCTGCGCGCGGACGGGCACCCCGTCGAACTGTTCCAGGGCCGCTGGCAGCGCACCGCCGACCTGGACCTCCTCGACCTCTGCCTGGCCGCCGGCATCCCCGTCGCCGAGCCGGACGACCAGGACGCGGGGACCGCGCGGTCCCTCGGATTCCCGATCGGCCCGTGGCTCACCGACACCACGCCCGGCGCGCGTGATCTCACCGCCGTCGCCGAAAGCCCCTTCTTCCGCGCCCTGCTGAGCCGGAACGTCGGGAACCTGGGCGACGGACACCGCCAGCGCCTGAGCGACGCCGGCCTGGCGAAGGTCGCGGCGCACCCGGTGCTCTCCGTCATCCTGCGGGAGTGGCTGACCGCCCGCGCCGAGGAGTACACGGCCGCGCGAGGACTCCCCGGGCTGCGCACCGCCCTCAACAGGCTCTCGTCGTTCCGTTCCGTGGTCGAGGACGTCGCCCCGGAAGCCGTACGACTCGTCGAAAGCCACGACGTCGTGCCGCTGCTCGCCGCCACCCTGCGCACCGGCGTCCTCGACGAACTGGGCTGGCCCGCGCTCGACGAGACCTACGCCGAACTGGCCGCCGAGGCCGCGGCCGCCGGGCGCCGGCAACACAACCGGCGGGAGACCGCCGGCGTCACCGGCGCCTGGCCAGCACTGATCCTGAACACCCTCGAACGGGCCGTCGTCGTCGGCCCGGAAGGCGTCCTGCTGCGGCACACCCTGCGGCTGCCCGCCACCATCGACCACTGGCGGACGATCGCCCTGCGTTACGTCGACGGGGAGTTGCTGGTCATCTGGTGGGAGGACGGCAAGCAGCGCGGCTACTGGTCGCACCGCCCCGACGAGGTCTTCACCGTCGGCGGCGAGCAACTCCCCCGCTGGGGCGGCTCCGGCCCCTCGGACGAGGTCTGCCTGCCGCTGCCCGGCGGCGGCCGCGCCACGGGCGGCAAGGCCCTCCACGCGGGCGACACCTCCCTCCCGCCCCAGCGCGCCGTCATCTCCGACGGCACCGGCCACTGGCGCGAGGGCCACCAGGGCACCCAGCGGGTGTGGCTGGAGTACGACCCGGCCGGCGGCACGCACGGTCGCGCCTCCCTCCCCGCCTTCCTCCGCTCCGGGGTGCGCGACGGCGCCCGGCTGCTCGCCGAGCACTGCCAGGTGCTGCCGCTCCAGCCCGGCCTGGAGACCACCCCGTTCGGCACGGACGGCACGGTCCTCGGCCGCTGGGTCCGCCGCACGGTCACCGAGACCGGCACGGCCGCCCCGACCGACGGGCACCGGATCATCGCCGGCACCCCCGACGGCCACACGGTCAGCCTGCCGCACCCGCTGCCCGGCGGCGGCTCCCCGGTGCCGCTCGGCGCCCTCGTACTGCCCGGCGGTTCACGGCTGGTAGCGGCCCTGAACCACCGCTCCGTGGAGGCGCACCCGGCGGACACCGACGGCACCGGCGGCAGGCTGTGGTCCGTCACCACCGACTCCTCCGGCGGGAACGACGCGGCAGGCACCCCCTATGTGCCTCCCGTCTCCTACTGGCACGCCCTGCGCCCGAGGGACGAGCGGGGCTCCCTGGCCCTGCGGAACCTGACGGACGCCCGGGCGCAGGAACTGTTCAACATGGTCGCCGCCGCGGTCGCCCGGCACCTGGAGGCGTTCCGGGCCGTCGATGAGTACACCGGCCCCTCCTCGCGGGAGCTGACCGAGGAGGCCGCCGCCCGGGTGCTGCCCGAGGTGTCCGACGCCCGGCTCCTCACCGGCGTCACCGCGCTCGTCCGGAACGCGGTGGACCAGGCTGTCTCCGCCGCCCGGTATGTGGAACCGCCCGAGCCCGTGGAGCCGACCACGCCCCGCGACACCGCGCGCACCAAGGGCATGTTCTTCGACCACGAGCCCGAGCACGGCGACGACGCGACGCTGCGGGACGCCTCCGCCTGGGGCTCCGAGCGGATGCACGGCAGCTGGTGGGGAGGCGGGCACCGGTGGACCGTGATCCGCCAGATCCTCGCCGTCAACCATGTTCTCGGCGGCGGGCCGGCGTTCGGCCCGCCCACCCCGTCGAAGGTCCCGTTCACCCCTGTGGACGGCTGGCAGCGGGACGAGTACACCGTGCCCGGAGACTCCCTCACCTGGCTCTCCCTCCTCGACAAGCTGCCCGAACTGGCCTACCGGGCCGCCTCGGAGACCACCTCCGCCGAGCACCGCTCCGGGCTCCTCGTGCTGCTGGAAGCCCTCGCCGCGGGCCCGCTGGCCGACCCGGCGGGCACGGTCCGGCAGGTGGAGCTCGTCGAACCGCTCGGCGGAGCGACGCCCGGGCGGGGGCGCCCCGAGGCCGTGCACCGCCTCGGCCAGGTGCTGCGCAAGGGCGCCCGCACGGTCGTGGTCCTCCGCGACCGCGGCCGGAACTCCCGGGAAGACGCGGCCTGCTGGCTCGCCCTGGACCACGACCCGACCGGCGCCTTCGGTCCCGTCCCCGGCTTCACCCTGGACCGCGAGCGCGTTCACCGGCAGGGCATCGCCCGCGACCGGCTCACCCGGCTCACCGCCCTGGTACGGGAGCGGGGCCCGGCGCCCTGGCGCCCGGAGGCCGCCGAGGCGTTCCACACCGCCACCGGAATCGGACCCCTCCAGTCCGCCACGCTGCTGTCGGCGGCCGTCCAGGAGCCCGGCGCCGAGGCGCTCGCGCTGCTCGGCGCGAAGACACGTGCCTTCGAGGAAGCCGGGGCACGGCTGGACGCCCTGCCGCGCGACGACCGGCACGCCCTGCTCCGGGCGCTGCTGCCCCAGGACCCGGCCGAGCTGTGGTCCACCGGCCCCGACGTCAGGGCCGCCGCCGAGGTCTGGCAGGAGCGCCTGGCCTCCCTCGTCCGCGTCCCGGAGGAGCTGGACCTCGACCTCTCGGGCACCACCCCGGGCGACGTCGACCTGGTCCTCAACGCGGCCTCCCGGACCTGGCTCGCCCACGGCACCACCGTCCAGGACGGCACCGGGCGCCCGGGCCCGCGCGTGACGGGCGCACGCGGTACGGTCTCCTCCGCCCTGACCGCCCTGCACACCCTCGCCTACACGCTGCCGTACGGGCACCCTTTGCGGGCGCACCTGCCCGTCGGGCTCGCGGCCCTGCGCGGCCGCCTCGCCGACCCGGACCTGGTGCTGGACCTCGGTCTGCACTGGACCGAGTCGGGAGGCCCGATCGGCGCCACGGTCCGCGCCGCCCACGGGCTCCCCGAGTCCGGCGGCGCCGACGCCGACGGACTGGTCCGGGCCGGCGCTGCGCTGCTCCTCGCCCCCGGTTACGGCGACAACGAGAAGCTGCTGATTCGCCCCGCCGGCCTGGCAGGCCCCGACGACCCGGCGTTCGGCCTGGTCGAGGGCACCGTCGCCAGACACGGCACCGGCGATCTCCTCGCCCTGCGCGCGCTGCTGGGCGAGGCGACCGACGCGCTTGCCTCGGTGGGCGTCCCCGACGGCTCCCCGCACCACCCGGCCCAGGACCCGACGCGTGCGGTGCCGGAGCTGGTGGCCGAGGCCGCGGACGCCCTCGACCTGAGCGCGGACACCGCCGCCCTCTATCTGATGCTGCTCGCCCTGCCCGACCCCACGGACCGCAACTGCGTCCGCTGGACCGAGTGGAAGCCCGCACGGATCAAGAAGGCCCGGGCGGAACTCGCCGCCACCGACCTCGTCGTGGAGGCGAAGCGCTCCCGCGCCGGCCGCACCCTGTTCCTCCCCTGCGGCTGGCTGGAACGCGGCGCCCCCGGACTGCCGCTGGAGACCTGGAAGGAACGCCTGTACCCGGTGGCAGGGTCCACCCGGACCCTGCCCCACCTCCCCGTGCCCGCGCTGTACGCGGCCGCCTGGACACGGGTCCGCGACGGTGACGCACCCGCCTTCGAAGAACTGGACACCCGCGCAACCAGGAAGGGCCGCCGTCGATGACGAACAACACCACGACCACCACGACCACGACCACCTCGGAAGGCGCCACCACCGACGGCACCACCAAGGGCGGGAACCCGGGCCAGACGGAGGCGCCCGGCCGGGAGCACCGCCAGATCACGCTCCCCGAGGACCGGTACGCCACCGAGCTGGCCTTCCTCGCCGCCCACGACCCCGGCCCCCGGCCACCCGGCTGGCTGCTCACCCCGCGCGCCGTCGTCACCTTCGTGACGGGCAGCGCGGGCGAGCCACTGGGCCTGCCGAAGGGCGCCGCCCCCGGTGCCGGGGTGCCGCGCCGCCTGGTGATCGAGCAGAAGTTCGTCGGCGAACGCGCCCTGGTCGAACGGTGCGTGGTCACCCTCGCCGGGGAGCGAGGGCTCCTCCTCGTGGGCGAACCCGGCACCGCCAAGTCCATGCTCTCCGAACTGCTGTCGGCAGCCGTCTGCGGGACCAGCGCACTCACCGTGCAAGGGACCGCGGGCACCACCGAGGATCAGCTCAAGTACGGCTGGAACTACGCGCTGCTGCTCGCCCAGGGCCCCACCGAGCAGGCCCTGGTGCCCTCCCCGGTGCTCACCGCCATGACCCGGGGGGCCGTCGCCCGCGTCGAGGAGGTCACCCGTTGCCTGCCGGAGGTCCAGGACGCTCTCGTCTCGCTGCTCTCCGAGCGGCGGATCGCGGTCCCGGAACTCGCGGGAAGCGAGGGTGCCCAGGTGCACGCGGCCCCCGGGTTCACGCTCATCGCCACCGCCAACCTGCGGGACAAGGGCGTCTCGGAGATGTCCGCCGCGCTGAAGCGTCGCTTCAACTTCGAGACCGTGGGCCCCATCGGGGACGTGGACGCCGAGACCGCGCTCGTACGGCGCCAGTCGCGGGCAGCCGTCGAACGCGTGGGCGCCGCCTACCAGGTGGACGACGCGGTCCTCGAAGCCCTGGTCACCGCCTTCCGGGACCTGCGCGACGGCCGCTCCGTGGAGGGCTGGGAGGTGGAGCGCCCCTCCACGGTGATGAGCACGGCGGAGGCGGTGTCCGTCGCGGGCTCCCTCGGCCTGGCCGCCGCCTACTTCCCCGGCGACCGGGATGTGCTCTCCCTCCTGCCCGGCCATCTGCTCGGCGTCGTCCGCAAGGACGATCCCGCCGACGCGGCACGGCTGCTGGGGTACTGGGACGGCCCGGTGCGCAGACGCGCCGAGCAGGGGTCGGCCACCTGGCGTGCCCTGTGGGACCTGCGCGCGGTGCTGGAGAACTGACGGATGAGCGAGTCGACCATCCCCGGGGCGCGGTCCACCTCGGAGGCCGCGGTGGCGGCCCTCGCGGCGACCGGCCCGGGGCAGCCGTTCCTGATCGGGGTGCGCCACCACGCGCCCTCGCTGGCGGCCGCCCTCCCGGCGCTGCTGGACGCGGCGGCCCCCGACGTTCTCCTCGTCGAACTTCCCGCCGAGTTCCAACCGTGGCTGGGCTGGCTCGCCCACGAGGAGACCGAGGCGCCGGTCGCGCTGGCCGCCGTGCCCGCGGACGGGCCCGGCGGCGGCCCGGCAGGCGAACGGGGGCCGGCCTTCTACCCGTTCGCCGACTTCTCGCCGGAGCTGGTCGCCCTGCGCTGGGCGGCGAGAAACGGGGTCCCGGCCGTGGCCTGCGATCTGCCGCTGGCCGACCGGGCGTGGGCCGGGGGCGGCCCCGACAGCCCCGCCCCGGTCCCCGGCGCCGACTCCGCACCGGCACCGGAGGAGGGGCGCGGGCTGTCCGCCGCGCTCCGGTCCCGGCTCACCGGCCGCGAGGGCGACGACCTGTGGGACCGGCTGGTGGAGGCCCTCGCGCCCGGTTCGACACCCGAGGCGCTCCGCCGCGCCGCCCTGCTCACCGGCTGGGCACTGCGCTACGAGGCCGAAGCGCGGGGCGGTGTGCACGGCACGGACCTGGTGCGCGAGGCGTGCATGCGCCGACATGTCACCGAGGCCCTGGCGAGCGGGCGGCGGCCCGCAGTGGTGGTGGGAGCCTTCCACACCCCGGCGCTGCTGACGTCCGCCGTGGGGGACCGCGCGCCGCACTCGTCGGAAGCGTTGGAAGCGCCGGAAGAACCGGAAGCATCTGCAACGCCTGGACCGGTGGCAGCGCCGGCAGAACCAACAACGCCGGAAGCGGCGGCAGGCACGGAAACGCCGAACCAGGCCGCCGAGCCGGGTGCGGAGGGTGCGGACGGCCACCTGCACGGCACCGCCGGGACGACGACCGGTTGCACGGTCTCCCTGGTCCCGTACACGTACCCACTGCTCGACTCACGCTCCGGCTACCCGGCCGGCATCCGGGACCCGGAGTGGCAGCACACCGTCCTGGACGCCGCCGGGGACCCGGCGGCGCTGCACGAGGCGCTGATCCGCACCGCGGTCCGCGTCTGCGCCGCCCTCCGCGAACAGGGCCACCCCTACGGCCCGGCGGACGGCCGCGAGGTCGTCCGGGTGGCCGGTGACCTGGCCCGCCTGCGCGGCCTGCCCGCCCCCGGCCGCGGTGAACTCCTCGAAGCCGTACAGACGGTGCTCGGGCGCGGAGAGACCTACGGCACGGGCCGCGCCGTCGCCGGAGCCCTCGAACGCGTACTGGTCGGAGCCCGCACCGGACGCCCCGCGCCCGCCGCGCCGCGCAGCGGACTGGGCCCCGCCGTCGAGGCCGAGACCGCGGCGCTCGCGCTTCCCGGGCCGGAGGACGCACACGAGAAGACACCGCGCGACCTCCGGCTGGACCCGGCGCGCTCCACCCTGGACCGACGCCGCGAACTGCTGCTGCGCAGGCTGACGGTGTGCGGCATCCCCTACGCGCAGGAGCAGGGGGTGGCAGGTGCGGCGGGCGGTGAAGGACTGACGACGCGTTGGCAGGTGCGGTGGACCCCGGCGACGGCCGCGATGCTCACGGCTGCCGGGGCCCGCGGCGTCACCCCGGCCCAGGCGGCCGAGGGCGTGCTGCGGCAGCGGCACGCGGCAGAGCGCGCGGAGGGCGGTCCAACGGCCGCCCAGGTCGTCGGCGGCCTCGGGGAGTCCGCCGCGTGCGGACTCCCCGCCCTGGCCGACGAACGGCTGACGGAACTCGCCGCCGTACTCCCCGCGAGCGGGACCCTTCCCGAACTCCTCGCCGGGCTCGACCTGCTGGATCGTGTGGGCGCCGGCCACCTGCCCGGACTTGCCTCGCCCGACGGTTCCACGGCGCCGGACACCAGCGCCCGTGCCGCCCGTACCGCGCACGCGGCCGAACTGCTGACCTCGGCCGCGGTACGCCAGGTCGACGGTCTGACCGGTTCCGAGGACCCCGAGGACGCGCGGGCGCTGCTCGAACTGGCCCAGCGGGCCGACCGGGTGGGCGGCATCCGGCTCACCGGCGCCCTCGCCCGGCTGGCCGCCGACGGCACCCCGTTGATCGCCGCGGCCGCCGGAGCGGTCAGGGTGCTCACGGGCCACGAGGAGGCCGAGTCCTTCGGGGGGCGCGTCGCCTCCTGGGTGGACGGAGCCGTGGGCAGCGCCTCCAGGGTCGCGCTCACCGCCCGCCTCACCGGCGTCCTGACGGTGGCGGGCCCGCTGCTGACTGTCGGCGTCGGCGCCCTGGACCCGTTGCTGCACCGGGTCGTCGAGCTGGACGACACCGCGTTCCTGGCGCGGCTACCGGCCCTGCGCGGTGGCTTCGACACCCTGAGCCCGGCGGCCCGGGACCGGCTGCTGGACACGGTCGAGGAGCGGCTCGGTGAACGGGTGGACACCCTCGACGCGGACGACCCGATCGAGCTGGCCCGCCGGACGACAGCCGACCTCGCGGCCCGCGAACTCCTGACCGGCCTCGGCCTGCCCGTCCCGCCACCCGCGCGGGACGACCGGCTCCCGGTCCCACCGCAGTCCGGCCGCCCCACCACAACGAGCCCCACCACAACGAGCCCCACCACAACGAGTCCCACCGCCACACCCGGCACCGAGCCCACCGCCACACCCGACGCCGAGGCCGCCACGGCGCCCACGCCCACGACCGAGGCCGCCCTCGCCCCCACACCCGACGCCGAGGCCGCCCCCGTACCTCCCACGGGTTCCACGGGTTCCACCGAGGCCGCCCCCGCGCGGACCCTCGCGCCCGCCGACCGCTGGCGGCTCGTGCTCGGCCGGCGCACCGATCAACTGCCGTCCGGCGCCGCCCGCCTGGCGACCGCTCTGGACGAGTTGTACGGCGCGGGGCACGGCGAGGGATCCCGCGGCGGCCTGCCCGGTCACGGCGGCTCCGGACCGCGCGGTGGCCGGGAGCCGTCGTTCCCCGGCGTCCGCGAGTGGTCCGAGGAACTGGCCGCGCTGTTCGGCCCCGGCGTCCGCGAGGAGGTCCTCGCCGCCGCGGCCGTGACAGGGCGGCAGGACGTCCTCGCCGAACTCGACCCGGCGGCCGCCACCCCCTCCGTGGAACTGCTCCGGACGATCCTGCGGTACGCCGGCGGGCTCCCCGAAGCCCGCCTCGCGGCGCTCCGGCCCCTGGTCCGCCACCTGGTCGACGAACTGACCCGGCAGCTCGCCACCCGGCTGCGCCCCGCCCTCACCGGCACGATGTCGGCCAGGCCCACCCGCCGCCCGGGCGGCAGGCTGGACCTGCCGCGCACGCTGCGGGCCAACCTGGCCACCGCCCGCCGCACGGCCGACGGAACGATCCAGGTGATCCCGGAGAATCCCGTGTTCCGCAGCCGTGCCCGCCGGTCCGCCGACTGGCGGCTGATCCTGGTCACCGATGTCTCCGGATCCATGGAGTCCTCCACGATCTGGTCCGCGCTGACCGCCTCGGTGCTCGCCGGGGTGCCGACGTTGAGCACCCATTTCCTGGCCTTCTCCACGGAGGTCGTCGACCTCACCGGCCATGTGCACGATCCCCTCTCCCTCCTGCTGGAGGTGAGCGTGGGCGGGGGCACGCACATCGCCGCCGGGCTGCGGCACGCCCGCAGCCTGATCGAGGTGCCCAGCCGCACCCTCACCGTCGTCATCAGCGACTTCGAGGAGGGCGCGCCCCTCGCCGGACTGCTGGCCGAGGTGCGGGCCCTGGTGACCACCGGCTGCCACGTCCTCGGGTGCGCGAGCCTCGACGACGCCGGCCGGCCCCGTTACTCGACGGGCGTCGCCGGGCAGCTCGTGGCCGCCGGCATGCCCGTGGCGGCCCTCAGCCCACTCGAACTGGCCCGCTGGATAGGGGAGAAGACCGCATGAACGACGACCGGTTGCCACCCGTCGCACCGGAGGTCACGGCCACGCTCGTGGAGGACCTCTCGCCCCGGCTGCGCAAGCGGCTGGACGCGGCGGTCACGAAGATCGACGCCCGCCCGAAGCGCCGCGACGGGGACACGGTGACGATCGAGGTCGACGACGAGACCGAGTTGCGCCTGCACGCCCCGGGCGGCGTGGTGGCGACGACCGACGCCATCACCTGCGGCTGCCTCCTCGCCCCCGCATGCGTCCACCGCGCGGCCGCCGCCTGCGCCGCCCCCGCGGCGGCCCTGCCGCCCGAGCCCGTCGACCGGCCCACCGCGGAGGCCCCCGAACCCGGCTCGGCAGCGGACCCGGCCCGTGCACCCGGCTCCGTGACGGACCCGGCCCCCGCTTCCGCTCCCGACTCCCCGCCCGAGGTGGCGAGCCCGGCCCAGCGCGCCGCCGCAGGCGCCCTGTGGTCGGCGGGCGCCGCCGTGCTGGAGGCCGGCGTCGACGGGGCCGGCGCCGTCACCCAGTCGGCCCTTCTCCGCGCCGCGCACACCGCCCGGCTCCGGCAGCTTCCCCGTGCCGCGGCCGCCGCGCTGTCCGTCGTCACCCTGCTGCGAGCGGCCCGCGCAGGTGACCCGTCCTACCGCACGGCCGACCTCGTCACGGCCCTGGCCGAACTCCTCGGGACCGCGCACCGGGTGGGGACGACGTCCGGGACGGAGCTGGCCGCCGTCCGAGGCCGGGCCCGCCGCCCGTACAGCCCGGACGGCTCGCTGCGCCTGTACGGCCTGTTCACCGAACCCGTCGTCACCGACTCGGGGCACGGCGGCGTCCGCACCTGGGTCGCCGCATCCGACGGCCGCCTCTTCACGGTCGGCGACGTGGCGCCCGGCGGCGTCGGACGCGCCCTGGGCGTGGCCGACCGGGCCGTGCGCCTGGGGGACAGCGCGCTCACCCACCGGGAGCTGGGCCGGGCCGGCCTGGCGGTCTCCGGGGCGACGGTGTCGCCGGACGGCAGACTGGGGGCCGGGAAGGGCGTCAAGGCCGTGACCGCCCGGGGTGCGGCATGGACGGAACCGCCGCTCGCCGCCCTGTGGGAGACGCCGCCGTCCGAACAGGCCGCCCACGCCCTGCGGTCCACCGCCCGCTACGCGGACCCGGAGGGCGGCGGCAGCGACCTGCTCTTCCTGGACGTCGAACTCCTCGGTGCGGTACGGGAGTCGGGCGGCTCCTGCCTGCTCGCGCGGTGCGAGGGCGGCGTTCTCGTCCGGCTCGCCGTCGCCGACGACGACCCCGCGCTGGCCCATCGCGACAACGTGATGCTGCTGGCCGCGGCACCGGGGACGCGGCTGCGGATCATCGGCCGTCTGGTGCCCGCCCCCCACCCCCGGCTCACCCTTCTCGCCTGCTCGCATCCCTCCGGCGAGGGCACGATCGACCTCGGCTTCGACCGTCTGCGCCGGGCCGACCTCCCGGACCCGAACGCCCCCGTGCACCCCGCCCCGCCCCGGCCCGGAGACTCCGGCGCGCATGCGCCGCTGTACCTCCTGGAGCGCCGGGTGGAACAGACGGTCCCGGCGGGCCGTGCAGCCCTCGGCCTGCTCGGCGACGTCACCGCCGAGACCCGCCGGATCCGCCGCGCGGGTCTCCCCACGGCCGCCGGACTCCTCACCGCCCTGTGCGCATCGGCGGCCCAACGCGACCGCGATCTGTTCGGCCGCCTCCTCCCCGCCGACACGGACGGCTTCGCCTCCCACTGGCTGGCCGCCGCCCGCTACACGGCCGCCGTGGCCGAGTCCCTGTGCTCGGCGGCCTGGGAACCGGCGCAGGAGGGCCTTGCCCAGGCGTTGCCCACTCCGACGTCCCCGCTCACGAGGTCCGAACCGGCACACGGCATCATGCAGGCATGATCACCATTCATCTGAAGTACGAGATCGACGCGGACAAGCTCGAGGACTTCGAGGAGTACGGTCGCCGCTGGGTCCGCCTCGTCAACCGTTTCGGCGGAACGCACCACGGCTACTTCCTGCCGAGTGAGGGCGACAGCGACATCGCCTACGCCCTCTTCTCCTTTCCCGGCCTTGCCGCCTACGAGCAGTACCGTACGGACAGCATGTCCGACCCGGAGTGCCAGGAGGCGTTTCGGCTGGCCCGTGACACCCGCTGCATCAAGCGGTACGAACGCCGCTTCCTCCGGCCGCTCGACGACCTCGCCTGACGGCTACCCGCCGTAGTCGTCGTGGTGTCGGACCCAGTCCATGATCCCGGCCTCCTCCTGGCGCCCGAGGGGGGTCAGGTCCAGGTAGTTGAAGGTGCCGTTGAGGAGATCGGTGCCACGCGAGTACGTCGAGTAGGTGTGAAACACCCGGTCGCCCTCGCGGAGGAAGACGCTGAGCCCGTGCTGCTCGCCGCTCAGGGCCCAGGACCCGACTCCGGCCTCCCGCAGCTCTTCCTTCGTGCGGAAGTTGAAGAGAACGGGCGTCACGGATTCATCCATGGTGACGTGGAAATCGTAGTTGAACGACGTGCCGTGGGAGGAAAACCAGGGAAAGGTCCACTCCATGCGTTCACGGAACTTCGTGATCCTCGCGAGAGGCGCGCGCGAGACCGCGGCGAACGATGTCCGGGCCGCGTGCACATGCGCCAAGTGGCCGATGTTGTCGGCGAGGAGCGAGCACCCGGTGCAGCCGGCCTCCCAGTCGGGTGCCAGCATGAAGTGGTAGACGATGAGCTGGCTGCGACCGTCGAACAGGTCGACGAGGCTTGCCGTGCCGTCCGGACCGTCGAAGACGTACGGTTCGGTGACCTCGACCATGGGCAGGGCCCGGCGCTGTGCGCTGAGCGCGTCCCGTTCCCGGTCGAACTGCTTCTCCCGCGCCAGCAGTTCCTTTCGGGCCGCCAACCATTCTTCTCTCGACACAATCGCCGGACGGTTCATTATCGGTCCTCGCTGTCGTCGTGCGTTTCCACCTGTTCCACCTGTCGGAACGTTACGTGAGGAGGCGGACGCTCTGCCTGTCGTACTGCTGGTTCATGGCCTGTACCACTGTCCCGAGCACTTCGGCAGGGTGGCGGAACGCCTGCGGACCGCGGGAATCGAGGTCGTCGTGCCCGAGCTCCACCGAGGCTCGCTGGCCGCCGACACCGCGGCGGTCCAGGCCGCCGTCGACGCATGGGCGGAGCCTCCCGTCGTGCTCGGCCACTCCTACGGCGGGTCGGTGATCACCGGGGTGCGCGGAGCGGGACAGCTGGTCTATCTGGCAGCCTTCGTGCCGGACACCGGCGAAAGCGCGGCCACCCTGGGCGGGGCGTCGCCGCGGCTCCAGGAGGCGATCAATCCCGAGCCCGACGGATCGACCAGCCTGCGTCCCGAGTTGGCCACCGAGGTTCTCTACAACGGCTGCTCCGAACCCCTGGCCGCCTGGGCGGCCGGCCTGCTCCGTCCGCAAGCCCCCGGCTGCGGACGAGGAGTCCCGCTCCACCACAGCTGGAAGGACACGCCCTCCACCTACGTCGTCTGCGGCCAGGACCGGGTCATCGACCCTGTTCTGCAACGGAGGATGGCCGCACGGTGCACGGAGGTACGTGAGTGGCGGACGGGCCACTCCCCGTTCGTGGGGCACCCCGGTCTCCTCGCCGAACTCCTGGAGGAACTCATACGGCGTTAACCGGTCCGTCACGACCCCTTCCTTTCTGTTCGATTCTCTTGGAACATCCTGTTCGCTTCTGTTCCCCCACACTCCAAGAGGCCCCTCACTCATGGCTGATATGAATCGGCGCCGCTTCTTCCGGATAGCCGGTGCGACGGCAGGGTTCGCCGCACTGTCGGGCAGCATCGACCGCGCCGCCGCCATCCCCGCCCACCGGGCCTCCGGGACGCTCCAGGATGTCGAACACATCGTCGTCCTGATGCAGGAGAACCGTTCCTTCGACCACTACTTCGGGGCGTTGAAAGGCGTGCGGGGGTTCGGGGATCCGCGGCCCGTGACGCTGCCGAGCGGCAAGTCCGTCTGGCATCAGGCCGACGCGACGGGCAAGGAGACCCTGCCGTTCCACCCGACCGCCGACGACTTGGGGATGCAGTTCCTCCAGGGCCTCAACCACGACTGGGCGGGCGGCCACCGGGCGTACAACGACGGGCGGTACGACCGCTGGATCCCGGCCAAGACGCCGACGACGATGGCGCATCTGACCCGGGACGACATCCCGTTCCACTACGCGCTCGCCGACCGGTTCACCGTGTGCGACGCCTACCACTGCTCGTTCATCGGGGCCACCGACCCCAACCGCTACTACCTCTGGTCGGGGCACACCGGCAACGACGGCACCGGTGGCGGACCCGTCCTCGGCAACGAGGAGCGCGGCTACGGCTGGACGACGTACCCCGAACGGCTGGAAGAGGCCGGAATCTCCTGGAAGATCTACCAGGACATCGGCGACGGCCTGGACGGACCCGGTGGCTGGGGCTGGATCGACGACGCCTACCGGGGCAACTACGGCGACAACTCGCTGCTCTACTTCGACAGGTACCGCGACGCCCGGCCCGGGAACCCGCTGTACGACAAGGCGCGCACCGGCACGGACGTGGCCGGCGGCGACGGCTACTTCGACGGCATCGCCGCCGACGTCCGGGCCGGAACACTGCCGCAGATCTCCTGGGTCGCCGCCCCGGAGGCCTTCACCGAGCACTCCAACTTCCCCTCCAACTACGGCGCCTGGTACATCGCGCGGCTGCTGGACGCGCTGACGTCCGACCCCGGGGTGTGGAGCCGGACAGCCCTGTTCATCACCTACGACGAGAACGACGGCTTCTTCGACCACGTCGTGCCGCCCTATCCGCCGACCTCCGCCGACCGGGGCCTGTCCACGGCCGACACCTCGACCGAGGTGTACGCGGGCGGCGCCTCGTACGGCCCCGGTGTCTACGGCCTCGGGCCGCGCGTCCCGATGCTGGTCGTCTCGCCCTGGAGCACCGGCGGCTACGTCTGCTCCGAGACCTTCGACCACACCTCGGTGCTGCGGTTCATGGAGCAGCGCTTCGGCGTGCGCGAGCCGAACATCTCACCGTGGCGGCGTGCCGTCTGCGGCGACCTGACCTCCGCCTTCGACTTCGCCCGCACCGGGCCCGCCCCCGGCGACCTGCCGGACACCTCCGCCTACGAGCCCCCGGACCGCGAACGTCACCCCGACTACCGGCCCACCCCGCCCGCCGTCGGAGCACTGCCGCAGCAGGAGCCGGGCAGCCGGCCCGCCCGGCCGCTCCCGTACGCCCCGTACGTCGACGGCGCCGTCGACGCGGGCACCGGGAAGATCGCGCTCACCTTCAGCCCGGGCACGGCGGCCGGCGCGCAGTTCTACGTCACCTCCGGGAACCGGACCGACGCCCCGTGGACGTATACCGCCGAGGCCGGCCGGACGGTGTCGGACGCCTGGAACTCCGCCTACTCCGGCGGTACCCACGACCTCACGGTCCATGGCCCCAACGGTTTCCTCCGTACGTTCAGGAGCCCGGGTTCCACCGTCGGCCCCGAGGTCGCCGCCCGCCACAACGACGGGAGCGGCAACCTCGACCTGACCCTCACCAACCCCGGCGACACCGAGGTCCGCCTCACGCTCTCCAACGCCGACGCCTACGGGGGAGCGGAGCGGTCGGTCACCGTCCGGCCCGGCGCCACCGTGTCGCGCACCATGGACCTGAGGGCGGGAAAGCGCTGGTACGACGTGTCCGTCACGGCCGAGGGCGACCCGGTCTTCCTGCGCCGCTTCGCCGGTCATGTCGAGACGGGGGCCGACGGGGTCAGTGACCCGGCAACGGCCACGGTCTGACGGGACGGACCACCCCACAGCGAAACGGCGGGGCCCGGACCGTATCCGCGTACCCGGTCCGGGCCCCGCCGGTCACACGACGCCGAGCGGGGCCGTTCAGACGGCTCCGCCTCCTCCTCCGGCACCGGACGCGGCCTTGATCCCGCGGGTGATGTCGTCCAGGACGGAAAGCTTCGGCGCGTCCTTGTTGACGTCGAACCCGGACCGGACCACGACGAGCATGTCCTTGGACGTGGGGGAGGGGAACACCAGCGACTCCACGTAGCCGTCGTCGCCCTTCTCCGTCACCACCTTCCAGCGCACGACGTAGCCCTTGCCTCCCGCCACCGTGACGGCCTCGGACTTCAGCTCCTCGTGCGAGGAGATCTTCCCGTAGCTCTTACCGCCGTAGGACTCCTGCGCGTTGAGGACGATGTCCTTCTTGGCCGCCTCCTCGGGCGTCCCCGCGGTGAGCTTCATGGCAGCCGCCGGGGCGGAGAACACCCCACCGCGCACACAGGTCTCGGCGGTGTCGCCGGGACACGCGTGCTCACCCGTCGTCAGCCCGGCGCCGACCGCCCCGGAGGTTCCCTTCCAGCCCTTGGGCACCGGAAGGCTGATCCCCGCGGCCAGGTCCGTGGCGAAGCCCGGCTCGGCCGGCGGGAGCCGGTCGCCGGGTCCCTGACCGTCTCCGTTCTCCCCGCCGTTCCCCCCGTCGCCCTCCTGGCCGTCCTTCTCGCCGCCGTCCGGTGCGCCCGGCGGATCGGGGACGGGGGACGGCGAGGAGGCCACCGTGTCCGGCCTGCCGCCGCTGTCCTCGCCGAGCAGATACACACCGCCCCCGATGGCGGCGAGCACCACCGCGCCCACCGTCACACCGACACCGATGCGGATCCCGCGACGGCGCGCCGCGCCGGGCGACGCGCGGACATGGCCGGTCCACTGCGCTCCGTCCCACCAGCGTTCCTGAGCGGGGCCATTGCCTGAGTGCCCGGGGTCTGGATGCCAGCCGGGCGGGGTCATCTGGGTCACGGGGGCACCCTATGCGGACCGGGTGAGAATCACATGAACTGCCCGCGCCGCCCTCGATCCCGCGGGTCAGGGTTCGATCAGCCCGGCGCGGATCGCGTAGCGGGTGAGCTCCAGGCGGTCGCGCAGACCGAGCTTCTGGAGCAGGTTGGCGCGGTGCCGCTCCACGGTCTTGACACTGATGACGAGCAGGTCGGCGATCTCCTTGGAGGAGTGGCCCTCGGCGACCAGCTTGAGGATCTCCTCCTCGCGCTCCGTGATGGCCCGCGCCGGCAGGTCCTCGCCGTCCCTGGCCCGGTCGAGGAAGTTGCGGATGAGTGCGGTCACCGCGCCCGGGTAGAGGAACGGCTCGTCGCGCATCGCCGCCCGGCAGGCCTCCACCAGGTCCCGGTCCGCGACCGACTTGAGGACGTACCCGGCCGCCCCCGCCTTCAGCGCCTCGAAGAAGTACTGCTCGTTGTCGTACATCGTGAGCATCAGGATCCGCACACCGGGCATGACCCGGGACAGCTCACGCGCCGCCTGGAGGCCGGTCAGGCGGGGCATCGCGATATCCAGGATGACCAGGTCGGGCCGTTCGGCGCGGGCCATATCGATGGCCTCGGCGCCGTCGCCCGCCTCGGCGACGACCGTCAGGTCCGGTTCGCCGTCGAGGATCAGCCGGACGCCGCGGCGCACGAGTGCGTGGTCGTCCGCCAGCAGGATGCGGGTCGGAGCGGTCGCGCCCCTGGAAGGTGTGGCGATGGACGGTGAGGTGGGCATGGTCACTTGCTTCCGTTCCGGACGGGTACATCGAGACGTACTTCGGTGCCGCCCCGAGGGCCGGAACCGAGGAAGACCTCCGCGCCGATCAGCAGAGCGCGTTCGCGCATACCGCGCAGGCCCGCCCCCTCCGGGGCGTTCCCGAGGCCGCGGCCGTCGTCGCGGATGCGCAGCTCCACTCCGCCGGGGCTGCGCCGCAGCGACAGGTCGAGCCGGGTGGCGCGGGCATGCCGGACGGTGTTGGTGAGGGCTTCCTGCGCGATCCGGTAGACGACCAGTTCGGCCTCGGCGCCCAACTCGGGCAGGTCCTTGCCCATCCGGCGGCGGATCGTCAGCCCGTCCGGCGTCGGGGTCTCCGTGATCAGCGCCGTCAGCGCGCTCACCAGGCCCAGTTCCTCCAGCACGCCGGGCCGCAGGCGGCGTGCGATCCGGCGGATCTCGTCGAGCGACCCCCGGGTGATCTCCTGGACCTGGCGCAACTCCCCGCGCAGCGGCTCCGGGGCGTGGTCGGCGACCCGCTTCAGCTCCAGCAGAACCGCGGTCAGCGTCTGCCCGACCTCGTCGTGCAGCTCCTGCGCCACACGGCGGCGCTCGGCCTCCTGCGCGGAGAGCGCGCGGGCACTGCTGGTGGCCCGCTCGGCCTCCAGCCGGTCCAGCATCGTGTTGAACGTCTCGATCAGCGCGGCGATCTCACCGTGACCCGCGACCTCGGGCCGCGGGCTCGGACGCAGCAGATCGGTGGTCGTCATCGCGCGGGTGACGCGCTGGAGCGGGAAGAGGCCGAGCCGGAGCAGGGCGGCGTTGGCCGCGAGCATGAAGGCGATGCCGCCGGTCAGGATCATGGCCTCGGTCAGCAGGACCGGGGTGGAGATGGTGATCGGCCCGAGCAGCAGCAGGGCGCCGGCCGCCACCAGCACGGCGGCGTTGAGCAGGAAGATCCGCCAGAACAGGGACAAGGTCGAACGGCTCCTTCGGAGGTCGGGTCGTACGGGCGCGCTGACAGCCTCCACTATCGCCGCCGCGCGGGTGCGCGGCCGTCGCCGCCCGGCCCCGGCACCCCGCGCGCGCCCGGTCTGCATGGTGCGCACCCCCGGAAATGGGTGCTGTCCCCGATGGTCCCCGGAGGCCTCCCCCGACGACCATGAGGCCAGGGCCCCATGAGGCCAGGGCCCCATGAGGCCAGGGCCCCATGAGGCCAGGGCCCCATGAGGCCAGGGCCCCAGGGGGCCCTGCCCCGTGCCGCACCGCGGGGTCCGGAGCAACAGGAGCCGAGAGGTTTTCCGTACCGGGAGGGAGCCACCATGCCCACGTACGACCGGCGGCTGCGTGACCTGGAAGAGCAGCTGCGTCACGACGATCCCGGGTTCGTCGAGGCGATGTCCGGCGGGATCCCGCGCCCCCCGCGCGAGTACCGCCGCCGCAACGCCTGGGCGTGGCTCGTCGTCGGGCTCGCCGCACTGGGCACCGGTATCGCCGTGGGCCACGGTCTTCTGATCGCCGCCGGCCTGGTCGTCTCCGGAGCGGCGGCGCAGCTCTTCGACCCGCAGCGCGGACGTCTGCACGGGCGGGACATCCCCAGCGCCCGCTGACCCGCGCCCCTCGTCCCGGCGGTGCCCGCACGCACCGCCCCCGCCGACCCCTGCCGGCCGGCGTCGAGGCCGCGTCCGGACCTCCGGGCGGGGCCTTCGCGTACGGGACCTCTGCTTGGGTTCCAGGGGCCTTCGCGCGTACGGAGAGGGAGGAGCGCTGTACGTGAGGTGAGGTCGGACCATAAGCCCGAGACCGGATCAACATGATGAGGCCCGACCACTGGTTCAGGTCTGACTGCCGATCCGGCCTGATCCGAACGCGAGGCTTCAGGCGTCGGTGCCCGCCGCGCGAGGCCTCAGGCGGCGGTGCCCTCCGGCGCGTGATCCACCGTCACCACCGCACCGCCGAACGTGACCCGCGTCCGGGCCCCGTCCTGCGCCCAGCGCACCTCGACCGTGTCACCGGTCACCCATACCTGGCCCACCACTTCGGCGGGCTCCGGGTCGGCTTCCGGGCCGGCGGTGAGGGAGGCCAGGGCGGCCAGGACCACCGTGCCGGTCACCTCGGCGGCGAGCCGGGGCACGGTCGCCCAACGGGTGAACGCCGTCCCCTGCGGGACCCGTACGTTCTCGGGAGCCTCCCAGCCGTGCAGCCCCCACAACCGTGAGCGCACCGTGCCGCCGGGGTCGGTGGCCCAGCCCGTCAGCTCGGCCCGCGCCCCGTCCGGCGCGCCCAGCACCCGGTGCACCCGCAGCTCATGGCAGCCCCGCGCCACGATCGCGCTCTCCACTCGCAGCCCGGGGACGGTGGACGGGCCCGCCGGAAACACCGGCAGGTGCCAGGAGGCCGCCCAGCCCCAGCCGTCGCCGTGCCCGGACCCGAGCGGATGGATGCGCCGCCGTGCGCTGCGCGCCCCGCCGACCGTCAACGACAGATGGTTGTCCGCGGTGTTCGCCGCCGAGGTGGGCCCGGTCACGGTGGAGTACGCGAGCCGCGCGTAGTGCGGGTTCTCGTCGGCCGCGGACTCGCCCTCGTCCGGGCGGACCTGGTCGCTGCCGTGGTTGTGCAGCCGCACCACGCCGTCCGCCCGCGTCGACTGCACCAGAAAGCCCGCCGCGGGCACGGACAGCACCCGGTCGGGCCCCTCGCTCGGGGCCGCCTCCTCGGGCGACGACCAGAATGGATGCTCGGCGGGAGCCAACAGGGACACGAACGCCTTCGACGCCCAATAAGGTGACGCGGGGCCGGAGTAGGTCTGCAGCGTCGCCGCGTGCGGGCCGTGCCAGCCGAGGCTCAACAGCCCGCTCCCGTCGACCGCGCCGCGCTCCAGGAAGTACCGCAGCGCCCCACTGACCACCCGCCGGGACGCCCCCGGCGCGAGTGGTGTGTGCCCGGTCACCGCGCCCAGACCCACACCCGCGCCGGCGGCGAAGCGATAGGTCAGCGACCGCCCGAAATACAGCGGGGCCCCGTCGCCGCCGAACATCAGCGCGAAGCTCTCCAGATGCTCGCGCAACCGCGCCCCGTGCCGCGCCGACTCCCGTGCGTCGCCCGACAGATGGGCGTCGAGCAGTGGATACAGGTGCAGCGCCCAGCCGTTGTAGTGGTCAAAGGCGCGCCCGTCTCCGTCGGCGTACCAGCCGTCGCCCCGGTACCAGCTCTCCAGCAGCTCCAGAGCCCGCTCCCGCGCCCGTGCCGTCTCCGCGTCGCCCCGGCCCACCGACTCCAGGAAACCGGCCACGGTGTACGGGAAGAGATACCAGTTGTTGCCCGCCGGAACGTGCCGCAGCGAGCCCCGCAGCCAGTGCTCCGCCCGGTCCCGCACATCGGGCGTCAGCCGGTCCCATAGCCAGGGCCGGGTGAGCCGCAGCCCGAGGGCCACCGAGGCCGACTCCACCATGGGCTGCCCCTGCACATCGTGGTCCAGGATCAGCGGCCAGGACTCCGCGTCGTCCCGGCCCGGTGCCCGCGTACCGGCGTCGAGCCCGTCCGCGTACCGCTCCAGCCAGCCGTTCGGGTCCTTGCCACCCGCCCCCGCGACCCGGAAGCCGGCCGCCAGGAACGTGCGCGCGTACCCCTCCAGCCCGTCGGAGCGGACGCCCGAGTGCGATGGGGGACCGGGCAGGTCGAGCCGGGCGCCACGCGGCGTGGCCCACTTCCACGCGGCGTCCAGCATCCCGTCGGCGGCCGCCTCCCAGTGGGCGCGGGTGTATCCGGTGTACGGGCTCGACGCGCGGTCTTCCGGGAGGAGTTCGAAGAGGGCGCCAAGGGAGACGGTCATACGGGAATCCTGAGCGACTGATCGAAGAGGGTCAATGGATCAATCAAAAGCGTCTAAATCGATCAAACGCTCATGGAGAGGCGAGGGTGAGGGCCCGGCGGCCGGAAAACCGGTGCACTTACCATGCTTTCCGACATGGACACCATCAGCCTCTGGCAACTGGCCGCACTCGCGGCGGCATCCACCCTCGTCGGCTTCTCCAAGACAGCTGTCAGCGGTGCCAATACGATCAGCCTCGCGGTCTTCGCGGCCGTTCTCCCGGCCCGCGAATCGACCGGGGTGCTGCTCCCGATCCTCATCGTCGGCGATCTCCTCGCCGTGCGCGTCTACCGCCGTCACGCGCACTGGCCCACCCTGCTCCGGCTGTTCCCCGCCGTCGCCGTGGGCGTCGTGGCGGGCGCCCTGTTCCTCCTGTGGGCCGACGACGCGGCGGTCCGTACCTCCATCGGCGCGATCCTGCTGTTCATGACGGGCGTGACCCTGTGGCGCCGCCGGATCGCGGAGAAGACGACCGGGACCGAGGAGCAGGCGACCGGAACCGAGGCGAGCACCGGTCCCGCCGCGGCCGACGAAGCCGCTACCGGCGCCGGTCGGACCGCCGCGCGCGGCTACGGGGTTCTCGGCGGGTTCACCACGATGGTGGCCAACGCCGGCGGGCCGGTGATGTCGCTCTATCTGCTCTCGGCCGGCTTCCGCAAGCTCGGCTTCCTTGGCACCTCGGCCTGGTTCTTCCTGATCCTGAACGTGTCCAAGGTGCCGTTCAGCGTGGGCCTCGGCCTGATCGACGCCCGCTCCCTGCTGCTCGACGCCTGCCTGCTGCTGTTCGTCCTGCCCGGCGCCTACTTGGGCCGGGTGTGCGTCGACCGGATCAACCAGAAGGTCTTCGACCGGATCGTCATCGGCGCGACGGTGATCGGCGGACTTCAACTGCTGCTGATCTGAGGGGGCCGGACCGCCGGACCGTCTTCTCAGGGGAGCAGCAGCCAGTCCGCTCCCACGGCGGCCAGCAGCCCGGCTCCCAGCAGCCAGCTGGCCAGCCGGGTGCGTCCGTTCCTGCTCAGCTCGATGACCACGCCGCACAGGATGAGCGCGAGCCCGTAGACGCCGACGACGAGTACCGACGAGCGGCTCGCGATGCGCAGCCCGAGCACGAGGGCCATCGCCGCCATGCCCACCGAGGAGAGCACGATCCGCAGCCGCCGGGCCTGGCGCGGGGTGAGTCTCTTCCCGTCCTGACCGTCCTGACCGTCCCCACGGTCCTCACCACCGGGAACGTCGACTCCGACCGTAGCCGTAGCCGTAGCCGTAGCCGTAGCCGTAGCCGTAGCCGTGGCCGTGGCCGTGGCCGTCTCCGTGGCCGCTTCCGTCTCCGTGGCGGCGTCGGCTATCGGGGAGTCGGCGCCCCCGTCCTTCGCGTGCTGCTCCCGGTGCTGGTCGTGGTCCTGGTCCTGGTCAGAAGTGCTCATGGAGCCGGATCGTAGTAGCTGCACGGAGCCGGGACCCGCGGACCCTGTTCTTCCGCTCCTGGCCCCGCCCCGGCCCCGGCCTTCGGGCTACCTCCGCAGGCGGGGCGCCTCGGCCGCCGCGTCAACCGTCGGGCCTGCCTCCACCCGGTCCGCCAACTGCCGAGCCCAGTCGGACAGTCCCGCGACCGCGATCGCGTGCGGCCCGGACGCGGTGAACGGGGCGAGCGCCCCCGCGCCCCGGCGCAGCAGCCGCGCGCCGCCCGCGGTGTTGCCCCGCGCGGAATGGGTCAGCCCCACCGCGAGCTGGGCCAGCCCCCGCCAGAGCTCACGCTCGTCCTCCGGACCCGATTTCCAGGCGTCCTCGAAGACCTCGTGCGCGTGGAACGGCATTCCCGCGTCCAGCAGTCGCTGCGCCTCCCGGAGCGTCTCCGAGGGCGTGCGGACGACCCCCTCCGGCTGTCGTTCGACGCCGGGCGTGCCGTACGGCAGGGGGCGTCCCAGCCCGTCACGGGGGCGCGCGTTGCGCGCCCGGCCCTCGGCATCACGGTCTCTGCGCGTCTCGTTCACCCCTCGATTGTGCCCCGCACCTGCGGAGAATCGCGCGAACCCTGTCGACGAGCACCCGCGCACGACTAGGCTCGACCGTCGAGAAGACTGCCTCTGTGGGAAGGGTGGGCATGAAGCCGTCCCAACCGTTGTACGAGCGTGAACCGGAACTCGCCGCCGCCGCGGAGGCGGTGGACGCCCTCTGTGGTGCGCAGGCCGTCGGCGGACTCCTGGTATTCAGCGGAGAGGCGGGGATCGGCAAGACCGCACTGCTCGCGGAGATCCGGAGGATGGCCGCCGACCGCTGCACCGTCTGGTCCGCCCGGGGAGGCGAGACCATCACCTCCGTACCGTTCCACGTCGTACGGCAGTTGTTGCAGCCCGCACTCGATCAGTTCCCGCCCGACGAGACCCGCGCCCTGTTCGGCGACTGGTACGAGACGACCGCCCCGGCCCTGGGGCTCGCCGAGCCGAGCGGGCCGCAGCCCGATCCGCAGGGTGTGCGCGACGGCCTGGACTTCGTCGTCGGCCGACTCGCGTCCCGGCTCAGCCACCGGCCGTTACTGCTCATCGTGGACGACGCGCACTGGGCGGACGGTGAATCCCTCGCCTGGCTGGCCTCGTTCACGGCCCGTCTCGGTGAACTGCCCCTCCTGGTGGTGCAGGCCCACCGCCCGCAGGAGCTGGCCGAGCGCGACGCCAACTACATCGCCGACCGCGAGGCCGAGCGCGGCTTCGGCGGTCAGGGGACGGTGACCCGGGTCGCCCTGCGGGCCCTGACCCCGGACGCCACCGCCGTACTGGTCCGCGCGGGCCTCGGTGATCACGCCGACGACCCGTTCTGCCGCGAGGTGTGGGCCGTCACCGGAGGCAATCCGTACGAGGCGGTCGAACTGGTCGCCAAGGTCCAGGACCGCGAACTGCCGCCGGTGGAGGAATCCGCGGGCGAACTGCGCGAACTCGGCGCGTCCGCCAGGGGCAGCGGCCTCGTCGCCCGCCTGGAACGGCTCGGCACGAACGCCAACCGGTTCGCCTGGGCAGCCGCCGTGCTGGGTACCGACATCTCGCAGGAACTGGCCGCCACACTCGCCGGAATGAGCTCGGCGGAGGCCGCCGACTGCACGGCCCGGTTGCGTGACGCCCGTATCGTCAGCGGCTTCGACCCGTTGGAGTTCGTCCACCCGCTGATCGCGACGGCGGTCTACCGCTCGATCCCGCCGGCCACCCGCACCGCCATGCACGGGCGCGCCGCCTGGGCGATCACCCGGGCCGGCCTCGGCGCCGCCGCGGCCTCCCGGCACCTGCTGGAGGTCCACCCGGACGACGACCAGGAACTGGTCGCGCAACTACGGGAAGCCGCCGGCCAGCACCTCGCCGTCGGTGCGCCCGAAGCGGCCCGGCGCTGCCTGGAACGGGCACTGGAGGAGCCGCCGCGCCCCAAGGACCGGGCCGTCCTGCTGTACGAGCTGGGCTGCGCGACGCTGCTGAGCTCCCCGCCCACCACGGTCCAGCATCTGCGTGCCGCCCTGGACATGCCGGGGCTCGACGACGGGCTGCGCGTCGACGCCACCTTCCGGCTCGCCGCCGCGCTCGCCCACAACAACCAGCTCAAGGACGCGGCGCTCTCGCTGGCCGCCGAGGCCGCGCGCACCGCCCCCGGCCCCGGGCTGATGCGGCTGCAGGCAGCGCACTTCATGTGGGAGGGCATGCAGGCCACCGAGGACGACGGACCCGCCCGCTCCCGGCGGCTCACCCGCAACGCCGACCACCTCAAGGGCCGCGACAACGCGGAGCGGGCGCTGCTCACGCTCCGGGCTTTCGACGCCATGGTGCGCGGTGAGAACGCCCAGCTCATCGTGGACCTGTGCGAACGCGCCCTGATCGACGGCAGTCCCGCCCGGGGGCTCGGCTGGACCGACTCCGAGTGGGGTTTCGAACTCCCCACCATGGTCGGTATCACCTACACCTTCGTCGACCAGCTGGACCGCGCCGAGAGCCTCTTCGGCGAGGCGGTACGGGCCTTCGAGATCTCCGGCTGGAGCGGGGCCCACCTGGCGTTCGCGCACACCTTGCTCGGCATGGTCCACCGCCGTCGCGGCCGCCTCGCCGAGGCTGAGGGCTTCCTGCGCGAGGGGCTCCGTCTCGCCGACCGCGTCGGTTCCGGACTCCCCGTCCACTGGGACGCGGCCTGCCTGCTCATCGACACCCTGCTGGCCCGCGGGCGCACCGAGGAGGCCCGCCGCATCGCCGACCGCTACGACTTCGGCCCGCCCTACCCCAGCGCCATGGTGCTGCCCGACGGGCCATCCATGCGGGGCCGCCTGCTGCTGGCGGAGGGCCGCAAGGAGGACGCGATCGCCGAGCTCGAAGTGGCGGGCGCCGCTCTGGAGTCGCGCGAACGCTTCAATGGCGTCTGGGCTCCCTGGGCCGGAGACCTGGCGCGTGCCCTGGCCGACGACGACCCGGCCCGTGCGGCCCACCTCGCCGCCCGGAACCGCGTGCACGCCGAAAGGTTCGGGACGCCCACCGCCATGGGCGAGGCGCTCCGCTGCGTCGCCCTCTTCGCACCCCCGGAGCGGGCCGCGCAGCTGCTCGCCGAGGCGGTGGGGCACCTGGAGAAGTCCTCCTCCGCCTACGAGCACGCCCTCGCCCGAGTCGACTACGGAATCGCGATCGGTTCGCACCGGGAGCTCGCCCGCGCCCAGAAGCAGGCGATGGCCTGCGGCGCCGAGGGGCTCGCCGCCCGCGCCCAACAGGCACGCGCGTCGATACGGTCCTCCGAGTGAGGTAATGTTTGTCCTGCGCGGTCAACCGGGGAAAACCGGGGGAAACGCGACGGGACGTGGCGCAGCTTGGTAGCGCACTTGACTGGGGGTCAAGGGGTCGCAGGTTCAAATCCTGTCGTCCCGACTGGAGACAGTCGTAGATCAGGGCCGGTTTCGGAGCAATCCGAAACCGGCCCTTGATCATTTTTGGGGACCAGTTGGGGACCAACCGGAGGTCCGGCGTCCCTGACCGGGTCAGCGGGTCATGACGACTGGGCCCGGCAGTGAGCGCGGTGCGCGCAGCACGTTGAAGTGGGCCGAGAGCGCCGCCCCGGCGGCCGTGATCTTGTGGACGTCCGGGTGCAGGTAGCGCTGGGTGGTGGTCAGTGAACCGTGGCCGGCGATCCTGCGGAGGACATGGACGTGGACCCCGGCGTGGGCGAACCAGGTCAGTGCGGTGTGCCGGAGGTCATGGCGGCGCAGATGTTCGTAGCCGAGTTTGGTGACCACGTCGTCCCAGTGTGTGGCGTCGCGCAGGACGGCGGTGGAGATGCGTCCGCCTCGTGGGCCAGTGAACAGTCGGGCGTCGGGATCGGGGCCGGCCGACAGGATGCGCTGGGCGACGAGAGGGCGAATCTCCTCGACAATGGGAACCTTGCGGGCCCGCTTGCCCTTGGTGCCCTTGTCGGTCAGTCCGCCGGGCGCGGGTGTGGTCTGGCGCCGCACGGTCCAGATCCACTGGGTCGTGTCGATGTCCCCGACGCGACAGCCTGAGATCTCTCCGATTCGTGCGGCGGTGGACGCGGCGAAGGTGACCACCTCTCCCCACCCCCGGTACTGGTCGTGGGATGCGGCGACGAGTGCGTCGGCCAGTGCGATGAGCGTCTCCCAGTCGGGGAGGGCCAGCGCGCGTGGGTCGAGGAGCTCGTCCTCGGCCTGCTTGTAGAGCTTCTGCCAGCCGGTGACCCGAGCGGGGTTCACCTTGATGATGCCGTCACGGACAGCCTGCTCCATGACGCGGACCAGGACGGCGATGGTGTTCTTCACTGTTGAGCGGCTGTGCTCGTCGGCGATCCAGTTCTGCACGGTGCGGTCGACAACGCCGTTAGTGATCATTCGGACCGGGAGATGGCCCAGGGCGGGGACGACACGCGTACGCCAGCCCGCGAGATATGGGTCGAGTGTCTTCAACTCCAGGCCGCGCAGGGCGAGATCCATGTTCGCGTCACCGTATTCGGCGAGCTTCATGGTGGCGAGCGACGGGGACAGTCCTGCCTCCGCGGCTTCGATAATGGACTGGAGCCACTCCTGTGCTTCGTCCTCGTCCGCCTTTCCTGCCGACAGGGACAGACGGCGCTTCGTAGCCGGATCGAACCAGCGGACTCGCGCACGGTAGGGGGTTAGGCGATCAGGCCGGTACTCGATGTCGGTGGTGAGCCGGACACCGACCGGTACAACGGATTTCTCGGCCATCAGGCTTCTTGGCGCGGGACGGTCCGGTGGCTGTGCAGCCATTCCTCAACGTCGAGCGCGCTGTACATGATGACGCGTTCCGAAACGGCGACGAACGGCGGGCCCTGGGGAGGCCGAGCGGTGCGCCAACGGCGCAGGGTCGAGGAATCTACACGCAGGCAGGTGGCGAGGTCGCTCGTCGAATACCAGGCGTTAGCCAGGAGGGAAGACCTGCTGTCATCTTGGACGAAAGGGGCATCGTCCACACTATTCGTGCGCGGATGGCGGTCTGGGTAGGCTGTTATCGGTTCGGTGGGCAAGTGTGTTGAATCTCCGGGTGGTATGGAGCACCAAAGTGACTCCGGGGAAATCCGTCGGCGGCAGGTGTCGCTGCTCGCAGATGGATCGATCCGGCGTGGTGCTCGGAGTAAACGGTGGACAACAATCGTCCGCGCAAACGCCGGTTTGGCTAACCGGCGATGTGCGGCTATGTTCCCCTCGCCTGCTACGAGATATCCGGAGGTGGCTACCGTTTGCGATGAGATTCGTCGTATGCGCCAGCCTTCGCATACGCGACTGGAGTAGCAGGAGATACGCCGATTTCATGTTCCCGATGACGCAGTATTGATCAGAAACTCATTGGGTTCACTCGTCGAGGATGTAGCGGACGTGGGGGGCTTTGAAGTAGCCGGTGCTGACGTGGGGTTGGCGTTGTCGGCGGTGGAAGAACCTGCGGGTCTCGGCGGCGAGTTCGGTCCGGTTCCTGGCCCGGTGGGTGTGGGGCAGGCTGCGTTTGAGGTCGGCGTTAACGAGCTCGTCCGGGTTCAGTTCGGGTGAGTACGAGGGCAGGAAGTGCAGCTCGATCTGATCCTCGTGGTCGGCGAGCCAGGCCCGGACGGTCTTCGAGCGGTGGGCGGAGTGCCGGTCGACGATCAGGTGGACCTTCCGGTCGAAGTGTCCGACGATGCGGTTGAGGAAGCGGCACATGACCGTCGCGTCGAACGACTCGGTGCAGACCATGAAGTGCATCCGGCCCTCGGTGCTGATGGCGGACATCGCGTTCACGGAGAACCGGTTCCCGGTGCGACGAACCACCGGAGTCCTCCCCTTCATACCCCAGGTGCGGCCGGTGACCTGGTCCGAGCGGATCCCGACCTGGTCGGCGAACAGGATCTCGCCGTCACCGGCCTTCGCCCGGGCCCGGATCGCCGGCCAGGTCTCCTCGTGCCACGTCCGGACCGCTTCCGGATCCTGCTCGACGGCCCGCTTGTCCGGCCGCTGGAAGGTCAGTCCCCAGCGCTTGAGGTACTTGCCGACCCCGGGCTCGGTGAAGCGGACTCCGTACAGCTTGAAGATCAGCCGGCCTATCTGCCCCCGCGTCCACAGCTGGCCCGAAAGCCCCAGGCCGGACGGGGTGTGATCGAGGACAGCCTGCCGCACGGCGGCCTACTCGACCTCGGACAAAACCTGATGCTCACCCGCGCGCCGGCCCCGCGACCGGGACAGCAGCGCGTCCCGCCCGCCGGCCTGCCACCTCGCCCACCAGTTGTCCACGGCCCTGACCGACACCTTGAACAGAGCGGCAACCTCCGTCCGGTCCCGGCCCTCCACGAGCGCCGACACCGCCAGTAACCGCACGGCCTCCTGCGCGTCCGGCGACCAGGTCCGCGCGTCCCCCCACCAGATCACTCACACACCATCAACGAGCCTGAACCCAAGGCGTTTCGGATCAATAGCCTGCTGCCAGTAGCTGGTGGACGTGCTCACCTACGCGCATGAAAATCTTCCTGTCCTCCCCTCCCGTTCGCGAGATGATGCCCGTGGGAGCCGCCTCCCTGAGTGCAGCCAACCCTCGAACCGGGAGAAGCACATGGCTAGTTCAGAGAACCAACTGCGATTCCGTTTGTCCTACGACCTTGTCTTGTGCGCGAGGTGCGGGATCAAGCGAGTTCGCGGTGTTGACTGCGCCGACTGTGGAGCACGCCCTGCTCCGTGGGAGATAGATCGTCGCGCCGCGGCGCGTCGGGCTTCGATACGCGCTACAGCCGAGTTGCTGACCTCTTCTCCAGTGGAACTACCTCCAAGTCCGTTTCAAGCTGCTGAAATGGAGATGCTGGTCAGGCGACTAGAGGCATGGCTCTATCGATTCTTCGCTGCCGTTCGCTCGGCAAGCCAAGCCCTTCCCGGGTCCGACGAGACTCTTCGAGATGTCGTTCAGGAACTGGTGAATGAGCGCGCGCTGGTATCCGCCGCTGTTCGGCATCGCCCGTACCTACCCTTGGTGGACGGCGCGAGAGCATGCATTGAGCACCTCGTAGAGACAGTAAGTTCATATCTATCTGCGCTAGACGCGCCTACGCCGCTAGAAGCGCAGCGTCACGCAGATGTTGCGCAGAAACGAATGGACGCCTCTGGTGACGTCCTGGGTATGCACATGGAAAAGGTTAACCGGCTCAACGAGCTGTTGGAGGTTGATAGCTTCCAAGATCAGATGGCTGTGTTGCTGCAGCAGTCAATGGTGGAATTGGGGGCAACAGACCTGACGGAGCTTAGCGTGCTAGCCGAGACTGAGGTTGCGCGAATCCTCGGGATTCCCCCTCAGTATGGGCATGGGGGCGGTCTGCAGTTTGCCCTACAGCGGGCCCTGATGATCGCACACGGAGACGAGAATAGATTTGAGCGCATCGTAAAGGGAAGTTTCGAGACATTGTCCCGGAATCCTGAGCTCCTTTCGAGTCTGACGGTGAGTCCTCACTTTAAATCTGATTATGAGGCAGCGATACTAGACCTGTTCGACGCATCCTCTCAGGTCGCGCAGGCAGTGAATGACGGAATACCGCGCCAAGTGGGACGATCTCTGGTTGATATCGCTGCGACCTTGGTGGAGGGGGCAGGGCAGCTAGTCGCAATTTCCCTTCTGACGGCGGCGGGGCAAAAATCCAGGCCCTATGATAAGCTCCGGCAAGATAATGCAACGGATCTGTTGCGCAGTGCTCGCACACGTCCCGCGATGGAGGATTTGCTAGGTGGGTTCAACCTAGATTTGCGCACAGCTCAAGCGCATCGAATGGTGCGCTATCTGGACGACGGGGTGCATGTAGAGGTTAAGTCCGGCTCTCGGTCGCTTTCCTGGGGTGAACTGATCGATGAGATCATCGAAACTTGCGAAAGCGCCATGGGGTGTCTCGTTGGCCTCACGCTTGCATTGAATCAACTAGACAATATGAACCTTGTCGATGCGACCAATTATCGTTCTTTTGGAATATCTTCAGCCGTCATGCTGAGTGTGGGAATGTCAGGCATGGGCTGCCAAGAAATTTTCCTGGAGGAGCATCAGGATTCCTGGACGGTTCATCTAGAAGCGCCAGAAGGTTCGCTATTGACTGTCTTGGTGGGGGGAATATCCGCCCTAATTCCCGACGGCGTCGAGACTCTCACCCTTAACGCCAAGCGCGAAGATGGCTGGCACATCCTGAGTGGCCCAGTATCGCTCCTGCGCGCTTTCCTGGATCCAGTCGATCGAGATGGCGACAACTATGGACTTGCCGCTGCACGGTTTCAGCGGGTCTGGGCGTACGACGGCCAGCCCTGTGTAACAGCAGCTCAGGTTCGTTGCTGGGCAGGGTGGCAGGCCATCGACGCGATTAGTGGCGGGATGCGCAGTGTGCCTAAACTCCGTGCCCTGCGTGCGTTTGCCGTGGAAGTTGAAGACCCCGAGCTCGCCGAGTCATTGTCTGCAGCGATCCGCTATGTAAGGTTGGGGGATTCTGTGGAGCACGAGGTAGGCGTTGTGGTCGCCAAGCTTGGGACTTGGGCAAGCACGGAAATCGAGTATGCGCCCATCTGAATACCTGCTTTGGGTTGTCCCGCAGCTACTGCAATTGGGACCGCCATCAGCGACCGCTGCGATGCGGTTGGCGGAGTCCCGACGGCTCGGCTCAACTTAGTTCGGAGAAGCCTTTATCCGTTGCCCAGTTCTCATCATTGACGTTGCAGACAGGTCTCGTCCGGTCGAGATTCACGAAAACCTTGGTGACCGGATCGAAGAGGCTGAACGCGAGGGTTGGCTTGGCGCTCGACTCGAGGCTAGAGCGGAAAGAATTCTCCGTATTTATAGGAATACCTCTCTTTGAGCAGATCGCTGCTCGCACTAGCGAAGCGAAGGCCCCTTGAGGCAGATGTAGGAAGTCTGAACTTCCCCAATTAGCTACCTCGGGGTCGAGAATTGATGATCACTCCTTATTTCTGTGCGCTCAGAGTCCAATGGGACGACTCATAGAAGGGAGCGTGGCCGTCGCGAGTTGGGATGAAGCCGATCTCAACCGCAAGCGCGAGGCGCTTGTGTGCTTCCGACCGCGAAATATTCTCCCGGACTTCGATTTCGGCAGCGAGTTCGGCGCGGGAGATGCCGCGGATCACCATGAAGTCGGCGTATTCTTTCAGCCGAGGAACGATGTCTCGTTTCCATTTTGGGGAGAGTCGCCGCTTGATGTCGGAGAAGAGTTCCTCTTCGCGTCTATCTCTCTCGTTCATCTCGCGGAGCATTTCAGGTGTCGCCGCAGACCGTACTTCAGCCTTACTCATGACGGCCCGCTCAGGAATGGGGCCGCCCCAGCCCCAGCTGGCGGGGACCCAGCTCCACGTACCGTCGGGTGCTACCTCCACCGAGTCCGGCACCATCATGAGCGCCCTGGCCAGAAACGGGTATCGCCCCTTCATGACGGGAGGGATCGCAGTGGCATAGCCCTCCGGGCAATGCGCGGTCACCTGAAGGTCGGGCACCGTGAACCCGCCGGTCACAATGTGGACCGGGACGCAAACAGCCGTGTCCGTCGTCCTGCACGTGATCGCGATCCGAAACCGGGGCGGGTACCCCTTCCTGCCAACGGCAACGAGCTGGTCTGACTGCCAGTCCTCTTCGCCGTCGTGGAAGGACGGCACCGCTTCAACCCAAGTCCACGGTGGGCGCTCCGGAGGAGTCGTGCTTCTCCGCGCAACAACGTTCATAGGCGACAACATAATTGGCCCGCGCTATGTGCGTGGAGGGTTTCATGTCTCGGGTTTCACAGTGAACTCCGAAGACTTGAAAGCCTGGACTTGGCGGCGCCGTGTTGGAACCGTTGAGGACACGGCAGCGGCCTTCACATTCACGCCGTGGCAACCCAATCCGGTTCGCAGGAGTCTTCGATGATCAAGAAAACCTCGAGCGAGGTATCCACGCTCTTCACGCCACAGAGCTCCCGCTGGTCCGCGGGCGAGGGGATTGCGTGCATGGTCGCCGGCGAACTCTCCGTTGGTGCTGCGATCTTCGCTTGGTCTGGCGTCGTCACCTCCAACCGCCAGTTGCTGGCCCTCGCCGGATCCCTCGTCATCGCAGCAGGCATCGCCGCCACAGTCTGCCTCACGCTCCGCAAGGAGCGTCTCAGCATCAACGGATGACTCCCGGAGCCTAGTTCGGAGAAAGCGGCAGACCGGTAATCGCGGCCCGTCTGCGTGTCCACGTGGTCGCGGAATTGTCCATCGAGCCGGTCGGCCTGCTCGGTCAGCCGGTCGGAGAGCACCAGCAGGGTGCATGCGTCGAGCTCGCCGCGCTGGCGGGCCTCCTTCTGCCACTGCTCGGCGTTGCATCGCAGCATCGCAGCATCGCGGTGATGTCGTCGCCCGCCACGTACAGGCGGCCTACCTCGTCGGCGCCGGCGTCCAGCAGGGCGAAGTAGTCGTGCGGCCCGGCTCACTCACTGTTGTTCCGACTCTCGCACGCAGGAGGGGCAGCCGAGCTCGCTGCGGCCCGGCTCGAAGGGCGCACCGCACACTAGGCACGTCGGCTTGGTGGGCGAGACCTCGGCGCAGAAGAAGCACAGGGCCACTAGGCCGCCGTCCGCATCGGCGTACGCCGCGGTCATGACCCCGTGCATTACGGTGTCGCACCCACAGCGGTCGCAGCATTCCCCCAAACGCCCGCTCCCCGTCAGCACGTGCTCGAAGGCCGCGTCGGGCACGCGCCGTCCCAGCTCGAGCAAGGCGTGTACGGCGAGCGTGTAGGCCAGGGGCGGGTTGCTCCAGCAGAAGTGACAGCGCGGCCGGGGGCCGCCGATGACGAGGGCGAACTGGAAGCATTCGCCGCACCGTACGGTGTTCGCACGCACTGGCTCAAGCACGGCGCGCAGACGCTTCAACCGCTTCCTCGCGAAACTCTCAATCGATTCGAGCTTTCCGCGGATGGTGGTCATCTCGTCCTGTACAGCGACGAGTTCTTCCGCGGTGAGTGCCGGAAGCAGCTCCTCGTCGAGGAATCGGATAAGGAAGTCGAGCGCCGCGGCGCTACGCGCTTCCACCGGTCCCACGGTCGCCGTGGGTCCGGTCAGCCCGTAGTGCTGCAGCGCGTTGCGGTGCTGCGCCAGCTGGGTCAGGATCCGCATGTCCTTGTCGTCGATGACCACGCCAGCGATGTCGCGCAGCCGCTGCAGCGTCTCCTGGGGGGTGCAGCTGGTGAGCGTGCCGCCTTCCAGGGCCTTGCGGGTGGCCTGGCCCGGGTCCTTGAAGACCAACGACCAGTGCTCCAACTGGAGTCGGGCCTTGAGCAGGACCTCGGCGCCGGCGGCGAGGTGCAGGATGGCGTACTTCAGCGCCCGCTCCGAGACCGGGTCGGGTGCGAGATGTTCGGTGGCGCTCAGCAGGTAGTCTAGGCCGTTGGCGATCGGCGGGAAGTGTACCTGTCCGCCCGCGTCCGCGGAGACGGGTCCGGCAGGTCGCTGCCAGTTCTCGGTGCCGCGCGGCGTCGGCGGCACGGCGCCGGTGAAGCCTGTGCTGTGCTCAGGCACCGGTAACCGCCGTGCGCGGGGCCGTTGGGGCGTGCGCCGTGTGGTCCGCGGTGGCGGACGCGGCGGTGCGGTCCCGGTGAGTCGTCATGATCCAAGGCTATCGGGCTCACCTACCACAAGGACAGCTATGGTAGGTGATGCTCGAATGCGCACGTGCCGCCCTGAGGGCCGAACTTCTGTTGGGCGCACGATCAGTCGGGGCACTTCGGTTGCCGGCCGGGCATCGGCTTGAGGAACCGCGTCACGGTGGGATCAAAGGCTTGCGGGGGAACATCACCAGATCGCCTACACCGGCAGGAACGGGCTCGGACTCCCGTGCCAGGAGATACGCAACGCGTCGCGGGCCCGGGTGGTGGCGACGAAGAGCTGGTTGCGGCTCTTCTGGAGTTCCCGCTCGTAGCGCCTGGGGTCGCTGGTCGCGTACTTCTCGACGATGGTGCTGCGCGGGAGGATGCCGTCGCTCGCACCGACGACGGCGAGCTTCTGGTACTCCAGTCCCTTGAAACGGTGCATGGTGCCGATGTGGACCTCGCCGCCGCCCTGCGGCCCCTCCTTGGTGAGGGTCGCCGTGGTGATGCCGTGCTTGATCTCCAGGTCGGCGGCGACGCGACCAGCCATGTCGCTGTCGGCGACGCACACGGCCATGGTGCCGCTGGGGTCGCGTACGGTGCCGTCCTCGGCGGGCCGGGTGATCTCGGCGCGCCATTCCTTGAGAGTCCCGGCGAGCTGGGTGATCTCGTCGTTCCAGTCGGTGCAGGCGGCGAGTTCGGGGGCGGGGCCGTGGAGCAGGGAGTGGTAGCCGCTGAGGGTGTCGGTCCCGTCGTCGAGGTCGTCGTACGTGGTGTCGCCGACGACCTTGGCGGCCTGGTCGAGGATCTCCTGGGTAGTGCGGTAACTGAGGGTCAGCTTTGAGGCGCGGCCGCGGATGTTGATGCCGACGGTGGAAAGGGTGACCTGGCGGTCGTAGATGCGCTGGTGGGTGTCGCCGGCGATGAAGAGGTCGTCGGGGCCCGGTGCGGACATCGCCCGGAGCATCTTCCAATGCGCGGGGCTGAGGTCCTGGGCTTCGTCGACGACGATGTGCTGGTAGCGATGGCGCAGATATCGCATGCCGGAGCTGTTGTCATCGAGGTGGATCAGGTCTCCGCCACCGATGTCCTGCTTGCGCTCGGCGCGGGCCTGGATCTTGCGGGCGCGCTCGTACTCGTAACGCGCGGCGCGTTCGGCGGCCTGTGCCCAGGTCTCGCGGCTCATGCTGCTGAGGCGCAGGGTGAACTGTTCGAGGAGTTTCCAGATGGCGGCCCGCTCAGGGCGGCTCAGGGCTCGGCCCATGCCGGCGCGGCGGGCCTTGAAATAGTCCTGCCGGGTGGCGAGGGACTGGCCGAGGACGATCTGCTGCCACTCGTCGAAGATGAACTCGGCGTCCCAGCGCTGCTCGTCGTGCTCGAAGAGGACTTCCCGCAGGACGTTCTGGGCGGGTTCGTCGCCGATCACGCTGCGCTGCGATCCGGGTGCGACGTTTTCGTTGAGGACGCTCTGGGCGAGCTGGTCGATGTGCTTGATGTCGACGCGCCCGAGCAGCTCGGGCCCCATCAGGGAAGTGAGCCGGGAGCGCAGGTCGGCAGTGAGGTTCTTGGTGTAAGTGGTCAGCAGGATCGGCTTGTTGTGTCCGGAGGGCAGGGCGGCTGCGAGGCGGGCGACACGGTGAAGGGCGACGATGGTCTTGCCGGTGCCGGGGCCACCGCTCACGCGGGCAGGGCCGGTGTACTTCCGCTCGACGATCTTGCGCTGGGTGGGGTGGAGGTAGACCTTCCAGGCTCGGAAGTCACCCTCGGCGAGGACGTTGCGGATGTCGTCGTCGACGGTAGTGACCGCAGTACGGGCCAGGGCGGCCGCCATGTCGTCTTCGAAGCCCGGTTCGAGAACAGTGGCGGCGGGGCGAGTGATCTCCTGTTCGATTTCCTCGAGCGGCATGCCGGAGCCGAGGCCGGTGAGGATCTCCGCGGTCAGCCGAGGCGCGCTGGCGATCAGCTGGTCGAGTTCGTCCTCGCTGGTCACATTGAGGGCGAGGTCGATCAGCGCCTCGGCAACGCCGAGCCGACGCAGGTCCTCGGCGGAGTGTCCGGCCAGAAGTGGTGCGGTGTGCGGGGCGGTGGCACCCTCGGTGGGTGGCGCGTGCTCGGGGGTAGCCGTTGTTGTCTGTTCTTCGGGCGCAGGGGTGAGCTGCACCCCTGCGCGCTGCAGCACGCTCTGGCCGACGACTCCGAGGTCGACGAATTCGATCTCACCGGTGATCCGGTTGATGGCGACGGTGAGTTCTTCGTAGACATCCTTGCGATGCCGGACGGCGACGATCAGCCATTGCTGGACCCCGTCGGCACCGGTGCCGGCGCGGGCGAGAAGCGCTCGGTACGAGCGGTCGATCTTCGCGCGGAAGATGCGGCCGTCGCCCTTGAGGGGCTTGAGGTCGAGGCTCGGGTGGTCGGGGTCGTTGCGGAACTGGTGGCAGAAGTCGTAGAACTTCGTTTTGACCGACGAGTCCATCTTGTAGAGCTCGTTCTCGGCCTTCTGGTACAGGCTCAGGCGTGCGGTCATCGGTCGGCACTCTGTTCGTCGAGGTCGGAGGCGGCATCGGGGCGGGTCGTCGCGTCGGGGAGAACGGTGAGGAACTCGCCGATGTCAGCGAGCCACTCGTCGGCCGACCGCACGGTGAACCCAGCGTCGCGGTAGGCACGCCAGGTCCTGTCGCTCTCTTCGTCCGCTTGGTCGTGCGCCTCGGCCATCACCGCGATCCGTAGCCCCTGGGCAGAGTCGTACCAGGCGAAGTCCGCGAGCCAGCCGCGCTCGCCGAGCTCGTAGCCGTACGCGGGGGCCTGTTTGCCGTGGTCCGCGAGGGTGTGGGCGAGGCGGGTGAGGGCCGCGTCGGGTTCGTCCTCGTCGAGGAATTCGAGGATCTCCTGGTCCCAGAGGAGGTCGCGCAGCGCCGCTTCGGCGGAGGAGTCGCCCAGGTGGTGGTCCGCCGAATTCTGCGGCACAGCAGTTCCGGTGCCGAACTCGACGACCAGGGACTCCAGTTCCCCGATCCCGCCGAACGCCTTGAGGACCGAGGTGTCGAACCCTCCGGCGGTGGACGTGGTCAGCTGGACGCCGTCGCCGCCGTCGTGGACGAGGAACTGCAGCAGGTTGGACCACTGCAGCCAGGCACGCCAGCGCGCCTTGTGTTCGGGGGTGCCCAGTTGGTCGGCGACGGTGTCGTCCAGGCAGACCAGCGCGGTCCACCGCTGGGAGGCGGCGTCCACGAGGAAGGCAATGGGGAGTCCGACCTGGTCACTGGTCTGGAACAGGCCGAGGGTGCCCTTGTCCTGGACCGGCACCGGATCGATGCCGTCGGCGCGCCCCCAGGCGTCCAGGAGTTGGTCGAGCACCTGGCGAGTCCGCTCCGGGGTTCCGTTGGCGACGAGTGGGTCGTTGCCGGTACCGAGGAGTCCGCCGGCCACGGCGGACGCCCGTTTACCCCAGGCCGCCTCGTCGGGGCTGCGCAGATAAGCGAGGAGCATGCTCATCGGGTCGGTGAAGACGGTCGCGGACAGGTCGTCGCCGTCCTGTGTGTGCAGCTGCCGGGCGAGGTCCTGAGCGCTGCGCGGGTATGGCGGCCACACCGGCTCCGCCGGCTCCCGGCCCGCTGCCGCACTCGGTGCTGTGCCCGTCGCCCGCTCGAAGACGTCGAGGTCGTCCCAGGTCAGCTGGAAGACGATGCGGCCGTCCGCGCGCAGCCGGTTGCGTTTGTCGGCGTCGCCGGCGAGCCGGTTGTGACGGCGGGAGGCGTGGAAGCGGTGGCCGTCCAGGTAGACGGTGATCTTCTGCTTGGGGCTGTCGGTGCGTTCGAAGGTGAAGTCGGTACGGGTGAACCCCTCGTTGCGCTGGGCGGTCAGCCGCCAGCCGTGGACGGTTCCGGCGTCCTCCAGGCGCAGGTAGCCGCTGTTGTCACCGCTCTCGTCCAGGTCGGTGTCCTTGCGCTGTGCGGACCAGCCGCGCAGAGCCTTGAGGAAACGGGCTTCGAGGTCGGATTCGACCTGTCCGTCGAGGCCGATCCGGTCGGTGTTGCCAACCGGAACGGTGTCCCAGGCATCAGTCTCGGTGCCGAGGAGTTCGTCGAGGATTTCCAGGGCGGCCTGCTGGGAGACGCTTTCAATGTGTCGTTCGTCGGCGTATCGGTACAAGCACCGGTGGCAGGCAGACCCCTGCTCCTCCCTGCAGGGACACTCCACCATGAGCCGCCGGGCGTCTTCGAGGACCTTCCGGAATGCCGCCGGGTCGGTGAGACGGTCGAGGTAGCCGGTGCCATGAGGGAGGCGGTCGTAGAGGACGAGGAAGTGCCGCGTCTCGGCGGTGTCGCGGTCGGGCATGGTGGCGAGCGTGGTGTCGAGGTGCTGCGGGTCGCCTCCGAAGGCGGCGTCCATGCCGAGCCGCAGGGCGGCCTGGAAGGAGTGGACCTTCTCCTCGACGAGAACCGTGGCCGCGGGCAGCAGGATCCGCAGCGCCTCGGTCGTCAGCTCGTGGGCGAGCAGTACGGGTTCCTGCGGCACGTCCGCCGTGCCGCGTCGCTGCGGGCACCAGGGCGTGTGGTGCTTCAGCGCACGCTGTCGGTTGGCGGAGTTGTCGACGGCGTCGCGGTCGTCGTCGAAGACGGGGCGTCCGTCTGCGCTCGCGGCTCCGCAGGCGGTGCACACATGGAACGGGGCGATCCGCACGGGCTTCCCGGCGATCTGGTCGTTCTCCTGCGCCCCGATGCTGAGCGGGCCCGCGTTGATCTTCCGGATGACGGCACGCCGCGTGTAGTCGACGCCGAAGATCTGCTTTTTGTGCCGCCAGGACTTGCCCTGTGCAAAGTCGCCGGGGGCGATGTCGACCATGTCGATGGTCGTGTAGAAGCGGCGGTCTCGGTCGTCGCTCTCGTCGCCGATTCTGGCGTCCTCCCGTTTGTCGCGGGCGGTGACGACGGTGGGCTGGACAATCTGCCGCAGGCTGCCGGAATCCGAGATGCCGGGGTCCGCGCAGCGCGGGCAGGGCGAGATGTCACTCTCGGCGTTCTCGGTGCGGACGTAGCCGCATGAGGGGCAGAACCGCCAGTGACGCCAGTCCTGGTCCCTGCCGGTGACGATGTCGATGCCGGTGATGCGGTGTTTGTAGCCCTCGGCGTAGAACGTGTTGCCGGGGGCGAGTTCGGACAGCGCGAAGCCGCGCGGTCTCTCATAGCGATACGACTTCGACTTGTAGATGTCGCGTCCCTCGGCAGTCTTGCCCTCGGGCCAGTAGACGGTGGCGTCCAGGATGGTCACGGCGTCGATGAGGGCATAGTTGGGCAGCAGGCCGAGGTCGCACAGAACGTCCTGGGCGGGCCTGCGCTGTCGGGCGGCGCCCTGCTTTGAGGTGGCGTGCAGTTCGGCCTCCAACTCGGCCTTCGTGCGCGCCTGTTCCTCGTCGCCGTCCCTGAGTTCATCAATCGCAGCCCGGATCGTACGGATCCGGGTGCGCAGCTTCTGGTTGTCGCGCTCCCACGCGCGCTCGGCCTTCTCCACCGCGCTGCGGATGCCCCGCACCGCGTACTTCTCGAGCTCATCCTTGGCGGTCTCGCTCACTCCGGTCGGGAAGAGCGCGAGGAATCCGGCGACGAGATCCTCGCCGTGGGCGAGCGCGGCCTCGGTGAAGTCGGTGAGATAGCCGGAAGGGCCGAAGAGTTCGTCGACCCGGCGCGACAGGGCGGCCAGCGGCTTGCCGTCCTCGCGCAGCAGCCGACCGCGAGCGGCCAGGTCGAGGAGGTGCGCGGTGTACTGGCGCCGCAGGATCTCGATGGCGGAGAGGTAGGAGCCGGGTGGCACGATCCGCCCGTCGATCATGTCGCGCGGCCGGTCCAGGAAGTACAGGTCGCGGCGGGACCGGTCGGGGATGGTGAGCAGGAACGCGTTGCCGGTACGGCGCCCGGCCCGCCCCGCCTGCTGGGCGTAGTTGGCCGGTCGGCGCGGCAGCGCGCTGAGGACGACGGCGGACAGGTCGCCGATGTCGATGCCCATCTCCAGGGTGGGTGTGCAGGACAGCACGTTGGGGTCGTTGAAGCCTTCGCCCTTGCGGAAGGCATCCTCGGTGCGTTCCCGCTGGGCACGTGTGAGCAGTCCGGTGTGTTCGGCGGTGACGACCTGGTACGTGCCGGCCCGCCGGTACAGGCCGCGGTAGTAGTCGTTGCGGTAGTCGCGGTCCCGGTCGTGCCGGTCGACGGTCTCCAGCCACTGGTCTCCTGCCACGAGACGGCCGGATGCGCAGCGGTAGGCCGGGCACGGCTGGCCGTGGTACTGCGCGAGCAGAGAGGGGTGTGTGGTCTGCTCCCAGAAGCATTTGGGGCAGCGTACGTACGCCTCGTTGACCTGCGAGTCCGACAGTAGTTGCAGTTGTACGGCGCCCGGCTGCAGTCCGTGGAAGCGGGCCGCGGTGTCGCGCGGCGTGCCCGACGCGATCAGCCCGGCGTCGGTGAGCCGGGGGAGCAGCCGCACCCAGAAGTCATCGGCCTGTTCCCGGGTCATGCCGAGGCAGCGCTGCGCCCACGTCTGGTACCAGGAAAGCCGCCCGGCGGCGACGTCGAACCCGCTGCCCGTCTTGGGTCGCGCGAGCAGGAAGCTGGGCGCCGATACTCCTCTGGGGAACGCCTTCATGCCGCGCGGGCGGCCGCCCCAGATGAAGAACCGGCTGGTGCCCGCCTCTTCCAGGTACTTCTCCAGCCACCGGTGGCCGAGCGCGCCGCGCGTCCGCAACCGCTCCAGGAAGGCCCGCAGGAAGGCCAGATAGCGCGCGTCGTCGTGCGCGGTGAGGGGGAGTCCGTGCTGCGTGGACTCCTCGTGCGCGGCCCGTACGAGCGCCAGGGCGGCCTGCTCGTCGGGGATGTCCACCCAGGCGGCCGCGGTGCGGGTCAGTTCGAGGGTGCGTCCGTTGCGGGACCGGAGGCCGAACTCCATCACGGCCTCGAACGCGAACCGCTCCCCGATAAGGTCCCAGGTCCTGCGATCTCCTCCGCGCCCCTTGCCGGACAGGAGCCGTGCCACACCCGTGACGTCGTGCAGGTCCGGCGGCACGACGGCGGCGAGGGTCTCCCGGTCGGTGGTCGCCTCCACGACATCGGCGACGAGGTCGTTCAGGGCGAGCGCCCGCTCCTCCTCCAGGTGCTTGGTGAACAGCGCCCGCAGCGAGAACGTGTACGACCGGGACGCGACGAAACCGGCCCGGTGCGCAGCGTCCTGCACCGAGTCGTTGAACATCAGCGTCTTCGTCTCCCGCTGCTCCTTGTCCATCTCCCCGCCGGTGAACAGCTGGGTGACGGAGGCGGCGGCGAGCGCGGCCGAGCCCGTACCGACGAAGCGGATCGCGTTGTGCGTACCGCAGGCCGGGCACCAGTCGTCCTTGGCGGCTCGTTCGGCGTTGTCGCCGAGCTGGACGAGGATGAACGCCGAGTCGGGTCCGGCCGGTCGAGGGTTGCCCTCGTCGTCGTAGTCGCCCTGCGGGTCGGGCAGCCTCAGCCGCTGGGTCTGCCCGTCGAGGACCATGAGGACGCCTGCGCCGCCGGTGGTCAGCGACTTCTGGGCCGCCCGGTCCATGGCGGTGCGCCCGTTGCCCTCGCGGGCCTCGTTGTCGGTGGCCGCGACCAGCGTGCGCACCTTCGCCTTGGCGGCGGTGACGGTGGCCCGGCGGATCTTGTGCGCCTCGAAGCCCAGCTCCTCGAAGTCCGACTCGGGCGCGAGAACCGACCAGCCGGAGCGGCCGCACTCCCGGCAGTACACGGCGGGCAGGAACACCTTGGTGTCCTGGGACGTGGTGGTGTCAGGGGTGGTACGCGGCTGCCGCGCCGACCCGGCCGCGTCCCACGCGAACTCCGCTCTCGGCCACGGCAGTACACCCCGTAGCATCCGTGTCACGGACCGGGCCCACTGGTGCACTTCGACCTGCACAAGCGGGCGGCTGATCCCGCTCGGCGCGTCCGGGTCGCGTGCTACGGACAGAAGCGCCACGAACCGGGCGAGGGCGGATGCGGCGATCTGCGGCCGCGTCGTGATCGCCTCGTCCCACGCCTTCGCCCCGCTGCGGCGCATCACGTCGAGAACCTCGTCGTACGTGTGCACCGAACCGTCGAACGCCTTCAGGACCGCGTACGTCAGCCGGTTCCGCTTCAGCGCGGCACCGAGGACAACCGGATCGGTGATGCGGATGCCGGTGACGGCTTCGGTGAGGTCCGAGAACGCATCGGGACTGGAAGCCGGATCGGGCATCACGGTAAGCGCCTCGGGCGGCGGCACCTCCCCGGGCAGGAACTTGGCGTCCGGGATGAACTCATCCACCGTCAAACGGTCTTCACCAACGATCGCGTCCTCGGTGAACGTGCTGCCGAACACCTGGGTCGCCACGTCCAGGAGCCGCCGTACTCCGGCCTCGTCGGTGCCGGACGCGAGCGTTGCGGAGGTCGCGACGGGTGTGATCGACCCGAGCGGCTCGTCCTGCCGGGCCGCCCCGACGGCGACGGCGAGCCGACGCAGCAGCATGGCGACATCGGTGCCCTGTGCGCCGTCGTACGTGTGAAACTCGTCGACCACGACGTACCGGATGTCGCTGCTCTCCCACAGCGGTGCGTCCGACGCCCGCTGAAGGAGCAGGTCCAGCATCTTGTAGTTCGTGATCAGGATGTCCGGCGGGGACAGCTGCATGTCCTGGCGGCGGGTGTAGACCTTGTCGTAGTGGGTCGCCGCCTTGTCCCCGATATACAGCCCGGCGCGCACGCCGCTCAACTCGTCGTACTCGGTGAGCAGGTCGTTGATACGTCCCGCCTGGTCGGTGGCGAGGGCGTTCATCGGGTAGAGGAAGACGGCCTTGACGCCGTCGCCGCCGGCTGCGCGCTCGCGGGCGCAGTGATCGAGGACGGGGTACAGGAACGACTCGGTCTTCCCGGACCCGGTACCGGTGGTGACGAGGGTGGGCTGCGGTATGCGGCCGTCCTTGCTGGTCAGGCGGGCGAAGGCGCGGGCCTGGTGCGCGTACGGAGACCAGCCGTCGGTACGCCGCCAGTCCAGATGCTGCTGCCAGCCCTCCTCGGCCCGGGTGAAAGGCGTACGGAGCCGGAGGTACGGGCCCCGGAACATGCCCGTCGTCTCATTCCCTAGGAACGTCTCCAACGCCTTACGAGCCCCCTCGTCCGCGAGACCGTAGGTCGTGGACAGGTACTGGAGCAAGCTCTCCTTCAGCCCCTGCGCTTCGAGCGTCGGCCTCATCGGGTCGGAACCTCCATGGTCTCCGGGTCCCACAGACCCTGGGCGACTGCCTCATCGAGGCGCTGCTTGAAATAGGCGTGCGCGGCGCGCATCTCACGCTCGCGGTCGGCCTTGTAGAAGGGGGCGGTGTAGCCATCCGGGACGGAGCTGGCGTCGGGTGCTGCCAGATGCTCCACCAGAGCATTCCAATGCTCGCTGGTCTGCCCGGTGCCGAAAACCCACCTATCTGCGGCAAGTTGCCGCCCGCGCGCGTCGAAGTACATCTGCTCTTCACGGCCAGACAGCACGTCCAGGCGTGCTTGGTACGCGGCGATCAGTGCGTCTGCGGGAAGCCCCATCCACACAGCGGCCAACGCGTCGAGCTCAACGAGCGCGGCGCGGCGTTCGAACTCCGTGCGGAGTGGTGTGCTCCACGACCAGCGGGGTTCCACCGCGTTCAGCGGCCGGCCCGTCCACGGATTTGCCCACTCCTCGCGAAGCCAGGAAAAGCGGAACTCCGACTCCCACAGGTCTGCGTAGGCACTCGAGAGACAGTTCAGGCGGGCCGATCTGACGGCTAGGGCTCCCGCCAACGGGTGGTCCGGGGAGGGAGCAGGGAGCCGCTGGACGCCGGGTTCTCGGAGGTCCTTCATTCCGAAGGCACGCAGCATGTAGTCCAGCGGGATCGCCGACCAGAAGCCGGCGACCAGCAGTAGATGCTGACGATTCCGGAAGGCAAGACTGTGGACGGCGTCCACATGGGTGGCCCCTGGAGGAATGATCCCGGCTTGCAGGACCCTCTCCGTCTTGCCGTCGTTCCGGCGCCGAAAGGCCAAGCGGTAGTGTCGGGCATGGGAGAGCCCCTGCCAATCCTTCCATACCATAGCCATGGACTCGAACATGGCCCGATCACATGCCCTGGCCATCTTGGTGGCGGGAAAGAAGTCGGCTGGGACGGAGGTCAGGTCGATCCGCGCCCCCTCTGATTTAAGTTCGGGGTCCTCCTTGCAAAAGGGTGTTCCAGGACCGATGTGCGGGCCGTGCAGGATCGCTTCATCCCAGGAATGCGGACGCTGGCTTCGGTAGTTGATGTACCCCGCAGTGCGGTCGCGCTCCTCGTCGTAGCCACGGCTCATGCTGATCTCGTCGCGGGAGAGCCGAACGGGATACTTCGCCATCAGAGCGATCGCATTCTGCTCACTCTGCGTCAGCGGATACATAATCTGCGCCTCCGCCGCCGGGAACTCGCTGCCTTGCTGCTCACTCCACAGGGCGAGAGTCTCTGCGTTCACATTGATGATCCGCGCCCGATGCGGCCGGGTGTCGTACTGCCCGTCGAACCTTAGACCTGGTTCCGGACCAGATCCATCGTGTCGCAGGGATTCTGTTAGCACATCGGCCCTGTAGAGGAAGCTCAGGTGCTTGAAGTTAACCCCTTGACGAGGGCCGTAGATGTTGGCTGCAAACTCCTTCTTGTGTCCAACAGGTTGCGGGAAGGCCCAATTCGAGACATTGACATAGGCTCCGTGCACACGCAGCCGGCGATACGCTTCCGCACGGATTCGCCGATTCTGCTTCCCACTCAGGTGACCATCGGGGTGTACCAGCCCGATGGCACCCGTCGCGGCCGCATGGTCCCAGCATTGACTCATGAAGCGCGAGTGCAGGTGCGCCGGTGTCCCCGCGAGAATCGGGTACACGACCGCACTGGAGTAGAAGCTCGCCAGGGCTGTGTCCGTGGCCGCGTCTCGGAGTACCCGGATGCGCCACTCGGGCACCTGCAAGACACGATCGCGCAACTCTGCCTCGCGCTCCTGGGTAAGGCTCTCCTGCAGCGTCAGGTGGGGTTCGAACTCGGAGAAACTGGCTGTACGGTTGAACTTGATCTCCACCCAAGGCGGGTTCCCGACCTGGAGGTCGAAACCTCCTACTTCACTTGAGAATACTCCCGCAAAGTCCAGCTCCCAGTGCAGGAACCCCTGTTCCTTCGCGATATCCCGCACCACCCGCATCCACGGATATCGCGTCTCCACGGCCTTTCGAGCATCGTCCATGCCCATCTCGCCCTGGATGGCCCCTTCGAGGACCTTCAGCTCCTCCAGGGAGTCAACGGAGGTGGCGAATGTTTCCTCCGGGACCGGGCCCGTGCCAACCATGGATTCCAGGAAGGCAAGCCAGTCGTCCAGGTCCTTCAGAGCGATGACGGGGCGGCGCTCCGCCGTTCCGCCGCCCTTCTTCGGCGTCGACGGCGTGCGACGCCTCTTAACCTGCGTCTTCTCGACCAGTTCACTCGCGTCCGCGCGCTCTCCGAGGGCCAGCTGGTCCCCGTTCAGCGCGAACAGCAACCCGCTCTCGACGTACTGAGGTTCAGACGCAGGTTCCACTTCGCCTACCTGCGGCACCCCCGACGACAACAGCGCATCGACCGTTACCACTGGCGACGTCTCGTACTCCGCGTCCGTCCCGTCGAGCAGCCCCACTTGGTCCAGCGGCCAAAAACACAACGCACACCACGCGTCCATGACCTGCTTGAGCCGCCAGTACGGAGAACCTTCTGCGTCGAACAAGTCTTGGAAGACCTGCTCCTTGGTCAGCGGCAAGGAGTCCCCCTCCGCGTTCCTTTTGTCACGGCGTAGGAACGCGTACTCCTCCGCATCCTCCTCCCGCCCGGCCCCCCACACGTCGATAGTGCGGGCAATCTCGCGCTCACTCAGCTCCATCCGCTTGGCGACGAGCTGCCACAGGAACTCCACACGCTTGGCCGCCTCCTGTAGCCGCGCGAGCTGGCTCCCTTTGCCACCCGTGGCCTTCGGTTTGGCGCCTACCGATTTTCGCCACTCGGTAAGTCGGTCGAGTTCCGGCTTGGCCGACTGCCCGATGAGATTGCCCGCAGGATTTGCTGGTTTGACCAAGGCGACCGCGCCCCACCCCGGCGTGGGCAGCAGGAACTGGTGCACCGCCCCCTCGGGCAGCGCCTGCTCCGCGCCATCGCCCTCTGTGTCGCGGAACGGCAACTTGACCGGCGTCGTACCTCCGACGGTCCGCTCATTCTTGATGCGGTCCGCTTCGTACACCCATCGCCGCGCTCCGATTAGCGAGTTGCCGCGCCTCAGGTGTAGTCCGAACCATGGTGCGCGCATACCGGGGTGCATGGTGTTCAGCCACAGCGACACCTCGGCGAGCTCGACGCCCGTCGCGTTCAGGTCGATGCCGTACGCGTTGTGCAGCGCGATGTACGCCTTGACCTTCTGTTTCGCGTCCAGCGCCTTCGACGTGTCCAGGCTGACGCCGAGCTCCTCCTGCCGCCGCTTGAGGTACTCGTCGGCGACCTGATTGATCGCCTCGTTGAGGAACGCGCCGGAGCCGAGCGCGGGCTCGCAGATCGTGTACTTCAGGAGGTCGCTAGCCCGCGTCTCGTCCGTGAGCCGGTGCTTGAGAGCCAGTTCGACGGTGACCTTCGTCAACGACTCCGGCGTGTAGTACGAGGCGGACGTCTCGCGGTCGCGTCCGGCCAGCCGGTAGACGTACTCGCCCGCCGCGTACTTCTTCGGACCGCGAAGGCCGTGCTGTTCGGCGTCCTGGGCGGAGTAGACGACCCGGGTGTTCTCCGGGTGGTCGCCCAGCCGGTCCGCGGGAATTAGCCACGAGCCCTTCTCCGGGTCGCCGTACTGCTTGCCGCCCCGCTTCTCTCCCGGCCTTGCGACCTCGGCGAGCTCCTTGTCGGCGATGATGCCGGTGTATGACATCAGGCCCTCGTACACGGCCCCGAGCTGGTTGATGCCAAGGTTGCGGTAGGAGATGAAGCCGCCCTGCCGCCCCTTCGTTCCCGCCTCCTTCATGGTGAGCAGCCGCAGCACCTCGTGCAGGGCGTCGTTGCGCAGCCGCAGGTCGAGCCATCGGGGGTCCGTGCTCCCGTCCTCGTCCCAGGCGGGGTCGAGGATCTGGCTGCCGATGAGGGTGATGCTCTTCGGGTCGAACAGTTCGCTGCGCAGCGCCTCGAAGCGCAGGCCGCGCCCTTGGCTGCGCTGCTCGGCGGGGAGGTGGTCGCCCTGCTCGGTGCCGTGCGAACGGTGCCCGAAGTTGACCTTGTTGAAGAGGACGTCGAGGGACGCGTACAGGTGGAAGCCGGTGCGGCTCTCCTCGTCGACGAGCTTCCGCTCCCTCGCCACCAGCTCGCGCAGCCGGGCGACCGAGTAGCCGGCCTCGTACGTCGAGTCGTCGGCAGGCAGAATGCCCAGCTCGGGGCGGGCCTCGGCGTACAGCAGGAACAGAATGCGGTACAGATAGCGCAGGGACTCGCGGGTGAGCTGCCGGGCGAACGGGCCCTGTGTGAGGTCCTCGATGTCGCGCGGCTCGACGCCCGTCTCACGCAGCCGGGCGAGGACCTCGTTGGCGATGATCTCGACGGAGCGCTGGAGTCCCTTGCGCAGCTCGGAGTTGACGCCGACGGCGTTGTCGCGGGACGCCTTGACGATGGCGTCGACGCGGCGGCCCCTGCCGTCGGCGCGCGGTGCGAGCAGGTCGTGCGAGAAGAGGGCGGCGAGGAGGGCCAGTTCGCCGGACTTCGCGAGGTCGTTGCGGGCGAAGGCCGCATCCAGGTTGGCGGCCAGGTAGCGGCCTTCCGCCCAGGCGTTGCGGTCCGCGAGGACCAGGACGCCGCCGCACAGGAGCAGGACGAAGCGGGGTGCGTCGCCGCCGGACTCGTACAGCTCGCTCTGGAAGAGCCACCCGGCGAGTTTCTCGCCCGCCTCGATCAGGCCGTCCGCCGTCTTGAGGGGATGGAGGAGGCGTCCGGATCCGCCGTCGGCGTCCAGCGCGTCGTCGAGGCGCTCGGTCCAGCCGCAGTCGAGCGCGACGATGCCGTCGCCGTGCCAGGCGGTCTGGACCTCGTACTCCTTGCCCGCGCTGTGCACGGCGAGCGGACGCGACGTCTTGGCCGTCCCGTCGTAACCGAGGGCGGCAAGCACCTGGGCGTGCCAGGCAGAGACGCGTTCGGGCCACGCGCCGGAGGGGTCGTCGTACGTGCTCCCGAGGAGGTCCTGCTCCTCCTTCACGCGCGCGGCGAGGAACGGGCGGATGGTGGCCTGGTAGTCGCCGCGGAGCCTGGGCAGTGTCTCGCGCGGAGTGGGCCGCGGGTCGAGCTCGTCGGTCTCGCGGGTGGTCCAGAGAGTGAACAGGCCCTCGTCGCCCGCGGTCTTCTTCTTGAGAGTGTTCTCCAGTTCCTCGCTGAAGTAGTGCGCGGAGAGGTACTCGCCACGGTTGGCGAAGGAGTCGTAGGTGTAGCTCATCGTGCGGACTCCTCGGCGTCGTACGCGGTGGCGGTGTGGAGGGGCTCGAGTACGCCGAGCACCCGCAGCATGGGGTCGCCCGCGGTGCGCAGGCGGCGGACCAGGGCGCGGCGGCCGGCGGCCGTGTCCTTCACCTGGTCGTGACGGCTCTGCTGGTTGCCTACGGCGATCAGCGCGGCCTGCTCCCAGACCTGGACCCGGTCCTCGTACGGTGCAAGGTAGGCGTCGACCTGCCTGTCGTAATCGCTGCGGCGCTCGCGCAGATGTGTCTCTGCCGCATCGACGGCGGCGGGGACTAGCGCCTGGAGCTGGTCGGGGTCGACGGGAGTGCCCCGGCCGGGCATGTTCGGGCCGACGCCGCACGCCGCGAGGAACGCCGAGTCCATCCGCCACACGCGGGGGGTCGCACCAGCTTCGGCGAGGCCGGTGACCGCCATCCACTCCACGACCGTGGGCCTACCCGCGGCGTTGGAGTAGACGCCCTGGAGGAGGTAGACCGGGCCGGTGAGGGCGGCGGGCAGCGCCTCGTTGATCTTCTTGGCCTTGGCGGGGTCGGCCTGGTAGGCGAGGACGAACGCCTCGTCGTACTTGAGCTTGGCGAGGACCTTGTCCGTCACCCAGTCGAGGACGGGGTGGATGTCGGAGACGTAGGAGACGTTGGGCCACTGGGAGGTGGGCTGGTCGCCCTTGCCCTGTTTGGCGTTGCGGGCGGCTTCCAGACGATCGGCGGCGTACTGCTTGTCGAAGGTGAGACGGAGGGTGCCGTCGTACCGGGGCGTGGTGAGAATCTTCTCCTGTTCCAGGTACGACTTCGGTAGCTCGCGGAACCGGTACTGCAGGTCGTCGGGTGGAGTGAACTCGATGCGGCCGCCCGCCGTTTCGGGCTTGAAGTCGAGGGCCTCGCGTTCGGCCAGCGGGTAGATGAGGTCCAGCGCTGCGCCGAAGTACGCTTTGGTGCCGGCGAACACGTGGGGCACGTCGGCCTCGGGCACCGGCGCCTTGCCGACGGCGGCAGGTGCGGCCGCGGGGTCGGCGATACGGGCAGTGACGTTGGCGAGGAGCCCGGCGAGGACATCGCCCGCCTCCTGCCGGGACTCCTTGATGGAGCGGTCCACGGTGGATCCCTTGATGAGGTCGCGGGTGAGGCGGTCCTCTTCCTTCTTGTCGTTGTAGAGGCCGGTGACGGCCTCGGCGCTGCCCTCGCCCGTCTCGATCTGGTTGGCCTGCTCCTCGCGGCGCAACAGGCGCGTACCGACGAGCCGGTCGTCGAGGGTGAGCGTCTCGCCGCTGTCCTCGTCGCGGCGCCAGGGCACGCGTGCGGTGAGGGTGATCGCACGGAACTCGGGGCTGACGGCCTGCCCGTAGCGGTCGATACGTCCGTTGCGCTGCTCGATGCGGATGAGGGACCAGGGCAGGTCGTAGTGGAGGAGGTCGTGGCACTGGTGGTGCAGGTTGACACCCTCGGAGGCGAGGTCGCCGGTGAAGAGGAGGCGTACGGGCTCCTCGCGGCGGCCGAAGCGGTCAACGATCTCCTGCTGTTGCTGGTCGTTGGCGGTGTCGCCGTGCATGACCTCGATGGCACCCCCGTACGCCTTCCATGGGCGGGTCGCGTCGGGCGTGGCGGGCTGCTTCGCCTTGAAGCCGAGCCTGTCCGGGACCACACGGGCGAGCCAGTTCAGGGTGTGCACCCGCTCGGAGAAGATCACGACGCGTCGCTCGGAGCGCGGGCCGACACCGAGTTCCTTCAAGGTGCGCACGAGCGCCTCGAGTTTGGCGGAGTCCTCGTCGGTGAAGTCTGAGAGGAGATCTTCGAGTTCTGCCAGTGCGCCGCTCTCAGCGGCGAGTGCGGCACGGCGCTCGGGCTTGTCACTTGCCGCCTTGTGGCGCTTCGGGTCCTCCAGGTACGCGCGGCGGCTCTCCAGGGACTTGCTGAGCGCGACGTGCGAGGACAGGAACGCCTTCAGGAAGCCGTAGGCCACCAGGGGGTCGGCGCATACCGAGGAGCGGGCCGGATCACCGGGGGTCCACCGGTCCGCGAGCCGCTCCAGGACCGCCACCTCCTTCGGTGTCGCCTCAGCCGCGATCGGAAGGGAGGCGCCTCGGTCGGCCCATGGCTTGCCCTTGAGGCCGTCGCGCACCTCGCGGTCGGTCTTGGTGCGCCGGATGTAGAGGTGGTCGAGGTCGGCGACCTTGTAGTTCTTCGGGTCGGCGATGGCCGCCGGGTCGAGCATCCGGATCAGTTCGGCGAAGGACGCGGCGTCACCGTTGTGCGGGGTGGCGGAGGCCAGGATCAGGGCGTCGGTGCGTTCGGCGAGGCGGCGGGCGAGGCGGTTGTTGCGGGTGCCCTTGTTAACGAGGTTGTGGGACTCGTCGATGACCACTGCGTCCCAGTCGATGCTCTCCAAGTGGTGTGAGTAAGTTGCCGACTTGAGGGTGTCGACAGAGACGATGACCCGCTTGAAGTGCGCGAACGGGTTGCGACCCGCCGGGATCTCCTGCTGGACGCGCTGGATACCGGTGGAGTCCAGGCGCACCAGCGGCAGCGAGAACCGCGTCCACAGCTCGCGCTGGAACTGCTCCAGGACGTGCGCCGGAGTGACCACGAGGATCCGCTCGCCACGCCCGCGTCGGATCAGTTCGCAGAGCGTGACACCGATCTCCAGCGTCTTACCCAGGCCGACCACGTCCGCGATCAGGAGGCGGGGCTGTGGGTTGCGCATGGACAGTGCCAGCTCGGCAGGGCGCAGCTGGTGATCCTGCCGGTCCATCAGATAGGAGTCGGCGAGCGCGACACCGTGCTCGGTCTGCGGGAGCGCGGTCTTGCGGATGACCGCCTCCAGGTAGAGGCGGGCCTTGGCATGCCGGGCAGTGTCGTCGGCGACGAGTCGGGTGCGCCGCGGATCGAGTACGTCGATCTGGTCGAGCCCGGAGTAGAAGACCGCGTCGGTGCCTCGTACGAACGGGGAAACGCCGCTGACCTCGACCATCAGTCCGTCGAGGGACCCCTCGACGGACTTCACGAGCCACTGCTCGTCACGGATGCGGACCTGGGCGCCGGGGGCGAAGGTGGGGCGCGTGCCGACATATGGGCCGGTCCGGCCCGGCTCGGCGTTGCTCGCCTCGGGAACCTCGGGCTGCATCGCCGTGGTCACGTGGTGCTCCTAGGGGTGCGGGTGCTCGTGGTCTGCGGAGTGCTCATGTGCGGGTCCGCTCCTTGCCCTGTGTAGCGCACGGGTCTGCCCGTCGGCAGGAGGGGGATGCGGATTGTCGGCAGCGGGTCAAGATTTGGGCCAGGCGAGCGCCGGGCCCCTCGCGTAGCGCCCGCGCAGTTCCTGTGCGACGCGGCGGGAAGCAGGGGGGCGTGCCGGGCGGAGTTTGGGACCGTCCGGCCTTCCGGGCCTCGTGGCAGTTACCGGAGACGGCTCTGTCGATGGAGTCGTCCCGTCCTCGGCCGCCGGTCCCTCGCCCGCTGTCGGGCCACGGGGCGTCGGTGGGCTGGGGTCCGGTTCCTCGCGAAGCTGTACTTCGAGCTCATCGAGCCGGTCCAGCATTCGTGCGTCCGGCTGTGGCAGCACCATCGTGGGGTGCTCCACGGCCGTCGTCGCCTGGATCAGTGCACGCCGTGCACGGGCCGGGCTGGTCCCCAGCGTACGCATGAGATCGACACACTCCCGTGTCACCTCCTCCAGCGAGGGGCGGTCCTCAGGCCGGTACGCCAGCATCGGCACGACGACCAGGGCGAGCTCGCCAGGCATCCCGGACAAGTCCGGCCCGGACTCCGCGTTGGCGACCTGTGCGGCCACGGCCGCCCAGTGGGCGCCGTCGTACGGATAGTGACCGGTCGCTGCGTACAGCAGTGCCGTGCCCAGTCCGTACACGTCGGCGGCCGGCGTCACCTCCACCTGTCCCAGCGCCTGCTCGGGCGGCATGCAGCGGACCGTGCCGATGAGTATCCCCGCCTGACTGAGCGAACCTTTCGACGCGCCGAGGAACGCACCGAGCCCAAAGTCGATGATCACCGGACCGAAGTCGCCCAGCATGACGTTCTGCGCCTTCAGATCGCGGTGCACAAGACCGGCATCGTGGACGGCGTTCAGACCCTCGGCCAGCAGTGCGCCGAGGCTCGCTACCAGTGCCGGGGCCAGTGGCCCCTGGTCCTTGACTACGTCGGAAAGCGGCCGGCCAGCAACGTAGTCCATAGCCAGCCAAGGCTGCTCCGCGAATGGATCGGCATCGATGAACCGGGCCACCCGGCCGGTTCCCGAGATCGTGCGCGCGATCGTCGCCTCACGTTCGAAGCGGGCGCGGGTGTGGGGATCTGTGCGGTCGGGGCGGATCACCTTCACCGCAACAGGTTCGCCTGCGGCCGAGTAAGCGAGGTAGACCTCTCCCATCCCTCCCGCTCCGAGCCTGCGCTCGACCGCGTACCGGCCGATTGTCATGGGTACCGCGTCCATCGCCTCACTACCCCCAGAATTGTTTTCGCTCAACGGACGCCTGACCACTTGCGCCACAACTCTAGCGAAGCGATCACCAACCCGGGACGGGACTGCAGCCCCCTGTCACGCGGTACGGGCGGCCCTGGCACCGCAGCCCCGGGCTGCCTCACAACCACAGAGTTCGCCGGTAGCTTCGTAGGCGATACGAGAGGCGCGACTATCCGGATTCCCTCGTGGAGCGGTACGTGGCCGTCGCCCATTCGTTGAGGAGAGTGTCGGCGACCGCTTCTTCATAGACGGCGACTCTCTCCCTGGCCATGGTCTCGGCGAGTTTCGGGTCCCACGATGTGCCCTGGGGCTTGCCGCTGAGTGGGACGTGGTCGGTGTCGGCACGGACACCGTTGAGGTAGTCCGCTCTGCTCATACGCCAGGGCGCGGCGCCGTAGCGAGTGCGCAATGCATTGGTCATCGCGATGCCGGGCCAGTCGAAGTCGCCGTGGTACCGGAGTAGACCGCCGTTGTCGACGATGAGCCGGGCAAGGCGGTGGAAGGCGGTTGAGGGGCGGCCTTCTGCGCAGATCAGTGGTGGGCTGCTTGTGCCAAGTTCGCCGGCGGCGCGGCGCAGCACGGCGGGGTTCTCGCAGACGTACACCGTTGGCAGGTTCACGGTGATCGGCAGGGTGATGAGCTGGTGGAGGGTGATGTGGAAGGGGGTGCCGTAGCGGGCGGCGTCGGTCAGCCACTGGCCCAGCCCTTGTCCGGTCGCGGGAAGGTTGAGGACGAGGGCGCGGCTGGCGAGGTCGTCGACGATGACGTCGAAGGCGTCCCAAAGCTCGCGTCGGGCCTCGGCTCCTGATTCGAGTGGCATTCCGCGTGCCATGGCCAGGGCTCGCAGGACCAGGGTCGGCAGCGAGCCGCGGCCGGGGTTGAGGGCTTTGGTGTCTCCTGTGGTGGCGTCGGCCAGGGAGGGCAGCATGACCGGCGGTGACCCGCTGGGTCGGCTGTAGAGGAATTCCAGGACGCGGACAGCCTGGCTGAGGAGGTGAGTGTCCTCCTTGTTGATCAGGCCAGTGATGGTGCCGTCGGATGCGAGGCCGGCCAGCCATTGCCGGTACCAGGGGTGCTCGGTGTGCAGTGGGCTGGACTCGCCCTCGGCCAGGATGCTCTCTCGGGCTTGTTCGAGTGTGGTCCGCTCATCGGCGCGGAAGCGCAGCTCGGGGCCGATCCGTTCCAGGACCTCGCGGAGTGACATGCCCGCGACGTTGCGGACGCTCTCCTCCAGCACCGCGAGGGGGATGGTGATGCGGCGGACGTCGGCCGAGCGGTAGGTGCCGGTGATGCCGATGACCGCGTTGCGTTCGGCTGTGGTCGGGTTGGTCAGGCCGATGGAGCCCTCGATCTCACCGCCGTTGCGCTCGAGCGAACGCCGGGCAGCGGCCAGGAGGCGACGGAACTCAGGGCCCTGGTAGCGCTCGTATATCTCTGCTGCCTTGGTCATGCTGACTCCTCGGCGTCGTTGCTCGTCGGTTCGTCGTCGGGGATGTCACCGAGCAGTCCTGCCTGCGCGGGGACGTGGCGACGGGGTGTGAAGCCGAGGAGTTCGGCGGCCAGGTCGTCGGATCCGGGATATTCGAGGTCGTCGAGGATCTGTTCGCCGTCCCAGACGAGCAGCATGGCGGAGACGGTGTGGGATGCCTCGTCGTGCTTCATGTCGTAGTGCGAGATCTGAGGCACCTCGGGGTAGGTGATCCACAGGTCGTAGCCGGTCATGAAGAGGTCGAGGTCGAACTTGGCGGTGAGGGCGAGAAGGTCGGGGCGGTACTTCTCGTCGATGCCGGCAAATGCCTCGTCCAGTGCGATCAGGCGCGGGCAGGTGGGGTAGGCGGAGCTGTACTGGGCGTGGGCGGCTGCGAAGAGCGGCAGGTGGATCGAGGCGGACTTCTCACCGCCGGACATCACGCTGTGCTTGGCCTTGGTGAGGAGCTCCCCCTTCTTCTTCTCCTCCGGGCTCATGCCCTGCCGGAACAGGCGGAGTTCGAATCTGCGCCAGGTGCGGTAGTCCAGGACCTCGGCGATCACCTGCTGGTAGCTGCGCTTCTTGTCGGCAGCGGCCTTGGCGCGGATCTGGCTGCGCAGGTGGGAGCGGAGTTCGGCCAGCCCGGCGGGGCCCAGGCCGGAGGCGTCCTTGTCGAGCAGCCTGTTGACGGCCTGCTCGGAGTCGGTGAGGGCGTCGGAGACGACCCAGTTGATGCCAACTGTCGCACCGGAGGACATCGGCTTGGCCCGGGTATCGGCGTCCATGCTTTTGACCAGGTCGCGGGCGGCGATGGTGCGGTCGTGGATCTGCTGGGCCAGTCCGGTCAGGAGCCCGTCCTCCAGGACGGTGCGTTCCTTGTCTTCCAGCAGCACGCTCTGGTCGGCGAGCTGTTCGGCCAAACGGCGTCCGAAGTCCGCTACGGGTGCGGGTCCTTCGCTGTCGGTGACCCGGGCCAGGATGATGTCGCCGGCCGGCTCCCACTCGAAGAGGTAGCCCTGGTCGGATTCCAGCAGGGCTGACTCCAGCGTGGTGATGGCGGTGGAGATCTTTGTCGTGACGGTCTTCAGGAGGCTCGCGGTGATCGGGCGCCCACGGGTCGCCTCGTCGAGCGCGGTGATCAATGAGGCGACGGATTCGGGGACGACGCGTCGGGCGGCCTCCGTGCCGGTGAGGGAGGTATCGGGCGAGGTGAGGCTGTCCATGAGGGCTTGGACTGCCTGCTCGGGACTCGGCCACATGTCGTGCGGTAGCCAGAGGGTGTCGGCGGTTGCTTCGAGCAGGCCGAGAAGGTCGGGCCGGGCGTACGGCTCCAGCGTGAGTGTGGTGCGCACCTGCTCGGCCACGGCCGTGGCCAGTGCTGTACGGCCGAACTGCAGGGCATGGTCGGCTTTCAGAAGCCGGTCTCGCTGCTCTTCCGCGTCCTTCTTCGCACGGGCGTATGTCGTCTGTGCCTTCGCGAGCTGTTCCTCGGATTCCGCGATCTGCTGGAGAATCTCCTGCAGAGGGGCGTCGAGCGTTGCCTCTTGGGTTCGTAGACGCTCCTCCTGAACGGCGAACTCGTCCTTGCGTGCCTGCAGCGCCTCGGCCTGCTCTGCGCAGGACTCGGTCTGCTCTTCGACGATCTCCTTGCGGCCGGCGATGTCGCGCTCGGCATCATCGGCTTGCTCACGGCAGGAGGAGAGCGCTCTGCCAGCGTCGGTGAAATCGTCGACGGCTTGGGCGACGTTGTCCAGTTCCTCTCGATGCGTGGGCAGTCGCGCGGCCGTGGCGGCATGGCGAAGCTGCCGGTTCTTCTCATGGGCCCGGGCGATCGCCCCGTCGAGTCGCTTGCGTGCCTCGGTGAGGCGGCGGCGGGCTCCGGCGACTTTCTCCGCTACCACCGCCACCTCACGCACGGCTTCGGTGATCGCCTGGGTGCGGGGGAGCTCACGCCTGGCGCGGTCGAAGTCGTCGAATGCTTCGTGCGCGTACTGCTGCTGTTCCTCGATGCCGGAGAGCTCAGCTTCCAGTACGGCGATGGATTCTTCGAGGCGTTCCAGCCGTTCGCGCCGGCGGGCGGCCCGCGCGGTGGCCCCGATGTACTCCGGCTGAGCTTTGGGGTGCGCACCGACCTGGACTCCGAGGCAGAAGTGCGACCCCGTGGTCACCGAGGGGGCAGACAGGGCATCGTCCGCTGCCGGGGCGTCGTCCATGACGGCGATGGAGGCCAGAACAGCTTGGACGGCGGCAGAGTTCACGTGCTGCTGATCTTCGACGAGCAGGACATCGGCCAGGGTGCGTCCGGTGGGGCGCTGAGCAGGAGGCAGTGGGCGCAGATAGGCGTCGGCGACCTTGTCGTGCAGTGCCTGGTCGGTCAGTGCAGTGTCGGGGTGCAGCCAGGCGGTGAGCAGGCCGGCCGAGTACAGGGCGCCTTCCACCGCAGCCGCGTGGCTGTCGGAGATGTGATCGGCGAACCGTACGAGCTGCCACAGCGGAGCGCCCGGCCGCTTATCGCGGCTGGCAGGGCGTAGGTCACTGGAGGGGGGTGCATCGTCGCCCTCGGCTGCCACGGTGTCGCGCTCGGTCTGCCTGGTTCGCAGGGCGTCCGCAATGTCGCGGTGCTCCCGCTTCAGCGTCTCGACGCGGGTCAGTGCGCTGGTGCGGCGCCGGTCGGCGAGAGTGTGGAAGACCTCCGGCAGTGGGGCCGCTTCGGGCTCCTCTACGGGGTCGATGGCCGCGCGCAGCACGTCGCCGTCGGCGGCGACCAGGACTGGGGTGTCGTCGCTGCCGCTCCAGCGGCTGATGAAGTCGTCCAGTTCCTGGCCGGTCTCGATGCGGGCGATGGTGAGCTTCTCGGCCGCTGCGGCGGACTGCCGCTCGGTCTCAGTCAGCTCGCCGCTCGCCGTGTCACAGTGCTCCTGCTCGCGTTCTTGGTCCTTTCTGGCGTTCTCGAAGGCGCCGAGCAGGTCTTGTACGTCCTGCAGTTCGCTGCGACGCGCGGCAACCCGACCCGCGATATGCGTGTCCAGCTCAGCACCGAGATCCAGCGTGTCGTCGTCGTGGAGGATGCCGCAACGGCGCGCCGCGTCCATGAGGTCGTGGGTGTGCCGGGAGGCAGCTTTGCGCAGTTCATCGTGCCGTTGGAGGGCGCGGTCCGCCTCTCGCTTGAGAGTGGCCAAGCTCTCCTGGGCCCGGTTGAGGTGGCGTTCACTGCCGGCGATACCCAGGCGCTCGGTGCGTACGCGCTCGCGCAGCTCCTTGAGCCCGTCCTGCTCCTTGATGGCGTCGTGGTTCTTGTACTCGGTCAGGCGGGCGTCGATCTCATTGCACCGGCGTTCGCCGGTGTCCCGCTCCTGCTGCGCCGCGGTCAGCTGCCGCTCGGCGGTGCGGCGGTCGCCCGCCGCTTCCATGATCGTCTCGCACTGGGTGGCCGTGTCTTGGATGCGCCCGGAAACATGGTCGACGCGGTCACGGGCATGGGCACGCAGGTAACTGGTGTATTCACGCAGGAAGTTCCGGACTGCAGTATCCGCCCCCATAAGGGCGTTGAGAAGCGCCTGGATCTCGGCGAGGTTCTCGAAGTCGCGGGCAGCTTGGAGGACGAGGGCATCATCGACGGGGCGGAGTCCGGCGGTGAGGGTGTCGGACACCTTGACCGGGTCGAGGTCCTTGGCCAGCAGAGGGCGCCGCAGTTGGAGCAGAAGATTGACCAGCTGGTTGTAGCGCTCGCGGCCCAGCCCGAACAGCCGGTCATCGATCGCCTCACGGTATGCCTCCGCCGTGGCGTAGATGGTCCCTTCGCCCAGCAGCTTCTTCAGGGCGTTCTCCCGCAGCGGGCGCGAGGCGGCATCCAGCAGACCGAAGTCGATACCGACCCTGCCCTCGGTGACGAAGAAGAAGCGGGCCGGAGTAGACATGGGCTTGGTCACCCGCATGCCGATCCCCACTGTGACGGCTTCCAGGACCTCATCATCGGGTCCGGTGCGGGCGAACTCCATCCACACATAGCCGTAAGCGGACTCCTGCTCCTTGTAGAGCAGGTTCGACTTCATGGTCCGCTCCTCGCCGCTGAACGGATCAAGACGCCGCGCGTCAAGGACACCGTCCAGTACGAGGGGGAACAGCACTTCGAGGGCCTTGGTCTTGCCGGAGCCGTTGTGCCCGCGCAGGACCAGGCGGCCGTCGGCGAAGACGAACTCCTCGTCGGTGTAGTCCCAGAGGCCGATCACCCCGGCGCGCGTGGGCTTGAAGCGAACCTCCGGCTGGTCAGCGGTGCGGGAATGAGGGATGAGCGTCATCGAGAAGTTTCCTCAGTGGGGAAGTCGAGAGCGAACTGGCCGTCGAGCGCGGGACGTGGCAGGACGGCGGTGATGTTGCGGTAGCGGCCGGCCGCGGCCCGCACAAGGACCCCGCCGGGGACGATATGGACAAGGCACAGGTCCGCCAGGAGCGCGATCGCCTCGGCCAGCAGCCCGCCGGGATCGCCTTGCCATTTGTTGGTGAAGGAGGAGGGGCCGAACTCTTCATAGAGTTCGGTGATCATCTGCTCGAGCGTGCCGTGTTCCACGAAGGGCAAGTCCGTCTGCCCTGCATGCTCTGGGGCGTCCGGATCGGCCTCGTCCGCGTGTTGGCCGTTGTCCGCGTGGGGGTCGTGAGCGAGGGCTTCGAGCGTGCCGGCCTGCGGCAGGGCCATATCGAGACGGCTCACCAGGTCCGCGTGCTCGTCCATCGGATCGGGGGGCAGCAGGTACTGGAGACCGCCGACTCGGTCCGGGTCCTCCCGCAGGTCCGCGATCTTCGCGAGCATCAGCCCGGCGGTGCGGTTGACCGCTCCGCCGCGGCCGGGGAACCTCTTGTCGGTGAAGTGCCCTGTGGTGTCGACGAGCATGATTCCCTCGGCCCGGCGCTCGACAGGCAACCCGGTCAGCCGTGCGATGTCCTCGGCCAGGGTGGGCTGGCGCAGCGCTATCGCCGTCTCCGCGTCGGTGTCGCCGAAGTAGACTACCGGGTACTCGATCAGCAACCGCCGGGCTCGTTGGGCAGCGAGCCGCCGACGGGGGTCCCGTCCGGTGCCGGCGGTCGGCGTGTCCAGCAGGCCAGAGGCGCTGACCAGATGTTGCAGGGGCTTGTTCGGCCGGAACAGAGCCGCGCAGGCGTCGTGGTCGATGTCGAACAGCGCGTCCCCACGGTCGTGGTCACGGGCCCAGTCCTCCATGGACCCGTCGGAGATCCGCAGCGCACCGCGGTCGACCAGCCAGTCCACCACGTCAACGACCGCATCCTTGTGACCCGGTGCGGTCGCATCGAAGCCCAGGTGCTCGATCGCATTGGCGGAGGGCGCAAGGAGTTTGACGAGATCGGCGAGGTTGATCTCGACCCGTGACCGGTGCAGGCACGCCAGGATCAGGCAAAGATAGGCCAGCCGTCGCCGGTCGAACGGCTTCTTGCTCTTCACCGTGAGGAACGCCTGACTGGCATCGAAGGCATCCAGCCGCCGCAGCAGCCGTGCGTGACGGGCGCTGGTCTGCAAGGAGTAGCCGAACAGATCCCGGAAATCTTTGGCCAGTTCGTCGGCCCACTGCAGCACCAGCGCAAGGGCCTTGGCCCGCGGATAGCTCTCGTTGACGACGCCGTGCAGCAGCATGAGCCGGGCCGCTTGCTGGTACGAGCCAAGGTCCGCAGGCTCCACAGTTGCGGCTACGCGATGGGCGGGCATCAGGACGTCTCCGTTCGGCGTCGACGCATCGCACCATGGGGCTTGATCTCCAGAGTGAAGCCAGGCAGGTGCAGCGTGCCGGTCTCGGTCCGCAGCTGGCTGCCGCGCTCGTTCGGGACCAGGCGCAGCGTCAGGACGTCGCTACTGCCGGTCCCCGATCGCAGTCGGCCCGCCACGATCGTCCGCGCCTGAAGGGCACGGGTCAGCAGCTTGAGCACGGCCCGGGTCTCCGCCGCGTTCAGCACCCGATCGTGGGGCCCATGGTCCAGAAGATCCGTGGCGGCCTCCCGGTCCGCGGCCCGCTCCGCCAACTGCTGCTCACGCAGCCGGGCATGGGCACCACGGCTCGCCCGGACCGGTTGCGGGCCGCCCGGCGCCGGCCGCTTGCCATGTCTGAACAAGCTGATGCTGACCTCCACCCCGGGCGCATCCCACCACGTCGTACGCGGCGAGATCTGATCACCATCGTCATGCGCGCCCGACAGATGCCGCACCGAGCGCAGGTCGAAAGCAGCGGACACCAGAGCGTTGGCCGCCTGCTCATCCGGCGCCCCGGCCGCCCAGGTGGCGAGATGCCGCAGCTGGGTGGTCCGGCTCACCCCGCCTCGCCGCGACTCCGTCACCTGCCGCAATAGGGCGATGACCCCGGAGATTGCGGTGCGGGTAGCGCCTTGCAACTGGGCGGCCTTGGTCTCCCCAGCACCTTCCGCCAAGAACCACTGGCGCAGTCCCGTCCAGCGCCGCCGCCAGTCCTCAAGCCGCGCGGCCGGACGCATCATGGGCCGCTCATCTACACCGGCGGCCCGCTCCAACAGGGTCTCCACCCCGCTGTCCTCCACCTCGTACACGGCCTCGGCCAGCCGGGGTGCGTAGCGTTCCAGCTCTGCCGTGAACTCACTCATGTGCGCCAGCAACGCGTGCTTGTAGCGCAGAAACGTCTCCGGGGAGATATCCGTCGTACGCGCCACGTCGTTGAGGGTCAGATAGAAACGCGCCGCCCGTTGCGTCATGTCCTCCAGCACACTGTCGAGGCGCGCGAGCTTGCGATACACCTCGTCCCGGTCGCCTTCCCGGTTCGCGGCCGCCAGCGCCTTGAAGTCCGACAGGATGTCGGCGAAGACCAGCCGTGACAGGTTCGCGTCCTGCACGCGGGAGCCGATGACCTCCTCCACGGCACAATAGACGCGGTAACCAATCTCCGTGAACTGGTAGACCGACTGCCGGTTTCGGTACGCGGCCAAATTGCCGCACCGCGCCGCGTCCTCCACCCGGTAGAGGACCTGCTCATTGTCCGCGGACAGGTTGTCGAGCATGGCTCGTAGGTTCAAGTCTGCGGCAGACGGCACCTCGTCATGCGCTGTCGCGAGCTCGTTGAGAGCGCTGGCTACGTCGTCGGGGTGGACCTGCAGCTGGTGGACGGCACGTAGCACGTTCATCGCCCGCAGCACCCACAGGTAAGCCACGTGGTCATCGCGCTGGGTGAAGTTGAACAGCCGCAGGCGGTCGCCCACTGTCAATGAATCAAGATCGAATGACTCGGAAACTCCCGAGTCATCTCGCTGGAACACCAATGCTGCCCCTCGTCTCGAGTCGCATCTCGCATACCTTGACAGGCGGCACTGACAATGACCGTAGAATTCGAACGAATGGCCTATTTATGGTGTGGTTATTGGCTGATGTATCGGAGCGTCGGGGCCCGCGTGCACACAAGCGGTTCCTGCCAAAGAACTTGCTACTGCCAGACGCGGAAGATCCGATGAACTCGTCCCAGATGGCGCCTTACGGGCGTGCGGCATCGGACGCCCGACTGGGGAGAGCGCTGCTGGCCTGATCGACTGCGAACGCAGCAACGTCGCTGGATCATCTGGCCCCTGCAGTCTGAGCCAGCGTGTGCTTAGAAGGCACCTGCTCTATCCACTGAGCTACGGGGGCTGACCTGCGAAAACGCAGCTTCCTTGCGCTGTCCCCCGGGAAGCGGGGGACACATGGGGGAATCGTAGATCCCCGATGGTGGGGAGACGCAAGCGTTCCCTGGCTGGGCCGCACGTAGGATCTCGCACAATCTTCACAGCTCAGAAGCCCCTCACGGAAACAATCCTGCATCTACTCGGCGTTGTCGATCTTCGAGTCGAGGAGGGGAAGGTGTCGGGCCTGAAGCTGTTCCGCACGGATGCAACGGATAGCAGCATGACTGAGGTCACGCCGCGTCTTGCTGAGGTCGAGGCCGATGTGCAGTGTCTCGTTGAGGCGCACATGGAGACTCTGCTGGGGGTGCGGTTCCTGGCGAGCGAGTACGGAACTGGGCCGGTCCATGGGGGCCGGATCGACTCGCTGGGGCTGGACGAGAACGGATCGCCGGTCATCGTGGAGTACAAACGCGGCACGGACGCAGGCGTGATCAACCAGGGCTTGTTCTACCTGACGTGGCTGATGGACCACCGGGCCGAGTTCGAGCACCTGGTCCGCGACCGACTCGGGGTGACGGCCGCGTCCCAGGTCCTGTGGAGCGGCCCGCGCCTGATCTGTATCGCTGGCGACTTCACCCGCTACGACGTGCACGCCGTGCGCGAGCACCGGCGTTCGATCGACCTGGTCTGCTACCGACTCTTCGGCAGCGACCTGCTCGGCCTTGAGACCGTGGCGTCTGTGAGCGGCGGTATGCAGGTGGCCCGCCGGGCACGGCGCCAGGTTGTTGCCCAGGCTGCGGCTGGCGTTGGGGACGGGGCGATGGTGGTGTTGGCGAGCGCGGTCGACGAGGCCCTGCTCGGGCTCGGGGACGGCGTGAACCGCGTGGAGCGCAAGCAGTACCGGGCGTATCAGCGGTTGCGGAACTTCGCCTGCCTCTGTCCGCCGCAGCGCAGCAAGCTGCTGGTCTACCTTAAGGTCGACCCGAAGGACGTGGAACTCGTCTCGGGTTTTACCCGGGACGTGTCCGGGCTCGGTCACCACGGGACGGGTGATCTGGAGGTGCAGCTCCGTACGTTGCGTGACGTGGAGCGTGCGCAGGAGCTGTTCCGGGCGAGTTACGCGGCGGCGTGATCGCCTGCCGGCCTCTCGGCCGTTTCGTGGCTGCTCTGAGGTCGTGGGGTGATGCCTTTCGACGTGCGGGTGGGACGTGGCGGTGGACTGTCAATGATGCGCGGGATCGCCGGTTTGGCTAACCGGCGATCCCGCGCTATGTTGCCCCGCTCTCGGGCGCCGATGGTCAGCGTGAACGGCTGGGGGCAGGGCCGGCCGCACCCGCTGGTATGGCGGGTGGGCTGGTGACGAGGCTCGTCCTGGGTCCGGTTCCCGTGGTCTGGGGGCGGCGCAGTCCGGTGTCGTGGGCGAGGGTTTCGGAGAGATCGGACATCAGCGAACTCGGGGTGCGCGGGGACGCGGTGATGGCCCAGGTGGGCCGGTCCGGGTCGGGGCCGGCCCAGATGGTCCAGGTGGCTGGGTTTTGGGGGTGCTGCGCGGTCAGTGGGTCGAACTGAACACCTGCCTCCCCGTCGGGGGACGTCCAGCGGATCCCGTACCCATTCAAGGTGTGCTTCCACCCGGCTTCCGTGAGCGGCTGAGTGGCTGTGGTGACTGTCTTCTCGTCCACCGGGGCTCCGACTGCCGTGTCCCAGCCGTCGGCGAGGTGGTTCAGCAGTTCCTGCAGTACCGGGGCGGGGGTGGCGCCGGTCGCGGTGAGGAACCACATACGGTCGGAGACGGGGGTTTCGTAGGCGGCGATGGTCCAGGCCGTCTCGCGGGCTTGTGATTCGTGGACGCGCTCGATGCGCAGGGTCTGGGACTCGTGGATGGCGTGGGCCGTCTCGTCGGACCAGGTTCGCCACTTCTGGAACTCGCCGTGCGTATCGAGGAAGCCGTCGAGGAGAGCGTCGTGGTCGCCGGCGTTGGCCAGGTAGACGGGGACGGCCTCCGGTTCCGCGGAGACCGGTTCGGGCTTGGTGGTGAGAGCGAGCGGGGTGCGGGCTTCGGCGGCGGAGCGCTCGGTGTCGGTCAGGGGCGCTGGGCCGGGGCGCATTTGTGCGCCGTGGACCTTCTCGAAGGTAAGCAGGGCCTGGGCGGGTGAGTCGAAGGTGTCGGCGACCTGGCGCAGGTGGTTCTCGCCGTGGAGGTAGACGGACTTGCCGGTGCGGTGCAGGTAGGTGCCGACGGCGACGGTGGTGTGGCCGTCGTGGGCGTGGGCGTGGATGAGGAGGTGGCCGTTGCGGATGTCGTCGTGGATCTTCTGGGCCTCGTTGGAGACCTCGCGGATCTCGCTGCGGGTGCACCAGGGCATCGGGTAGTTGGCCCAGGTCCATTCCTCGTCCATGGCCTCCTGGAGCCGAGGCGTGATCTCGACAGTGATCCCCTCGGCGGTCAGCTGCTTGGCAGCGTCGCGTGCCCAGTAGGGCTCTTCGGAGTCGATGCGGACCAGAGCGAGGACGTTGTTGGCGACGACGGTCCAGTCGGCTGCCTCCAGGCCCATGTGGGCGATGCGGGCCTGGGTGCCGGTCAGGGTGGCGGTCACGGCGCTGGGGTGCGTGGGGTGGACGTCGAGGCGGACGTGGGCGTCGATGGAGGCTGCGGGTGGCATGAGGCGTCGTCTCTTCTGCCGGTGGCCGGGTCTTCGGGTCCGGCCACCGGCGTCTGCGGGGTGCTATCGGGTGGCTCGCGCGGCGCGGGCGGTGTGCGCGATGGCGGCGGTGGTCGTTGGCGGCCCGGCACGAGTGGGTGGCGCACGTCGAGGTCGTCGCGTCGGCACCGGCCCGGTGGCGTGCTGCCAGCGGGTGCGGATGGCGGCGATGTCGGCGAGGGAGCGGCGGGCGCCGACGACGAGCTGGAAGGGGGTGTTCGCCGGGTCGCCGGCGTATGCCTCGATGCGCCGGCCGGCCTGGTCGGCGGTGGCGAGGAGGGAGCGCTGCAGTGTGCGCTCGCCCCAGTAGTCCAGGGAGCCGGCTGGTTCGGCCAGCAGGCGGATCACGTCGCGGGGTTCGCTTCTGCCGTCGAGGAGACCGCGCTGCTGGGCCTCCCACAGGACGGTGACGGGGTCGACGGCCTCGTGGCGGAAGGCGAGGGCGGTCAGGCACTGCCACAGGCCGGCGTGCAAGGGCAGGGTGAGGTCGTCGGGGAGCAGCCACCGCACGGAATCGATGTCCTCGGGTCGGGCGGTGGCGGTGGCGAGCAGGAGCTGTTCCTCCTCGACTGCCTCGCTGCGATCGGGCGCGACCCGCGGCGGTGGTACCGCGGCGCGGGGCAGCACTCCGGCGCGGGGCGGGAAGCGGCTCGCGATGTTGTCCACGACTGCGCCGAGGGCATCGGCCTCGGCGAGCACCGTCTTGACGGGGTGCGGGAGGGAGACGTCGTGGACCGTCTTGACGAGGCGTTCTGCGGCCGTCTGCAAGCGGCGGCGGGCGTGTTCGGCCTCGACCATGCGGGCGTAGGCCGGTGCGTGGCGGGGCCAGGGGCAGACCTGGATGAGGGTGTGGACGTAGGAGGCGGTCAGGCCGCGCGCCTGCTCGCGTCCCGTGGCGAGGACGCGGTCGAGCCATTTGGTGTTCTTCGCGTGCTCGGCGGGGTCGGGCGGCGGCAGGGTGCTGATCGCGGAGTAAAGGGCGGCGTGCGCGGCGGTGGAGAAGGAGTCGGCGGCGATCCCGGTGACGTCGCCGAGTCGGTGGGGATCGAGGAGGAGGGCGCCGAGCAGGGCCTGCTCGACGTGGAACACCGGCTGCGGCGGTGTAATGGCGCCGAGGTCGTTTTCGTCGGGTTCGCGGGCGCGGGACATCAGGCGGCGAGGGTGAAGTCGTTCGGGTCGAGAGCGACGCCGAGGTGCGGGGCGAGGAGGTGGCCGGCGAGCAGCGGGGGTACGGCGTTGCCGATCTGGGAGAACTGCTGGCCCTTGTTGCCGGCCCAGGGGTAGTCGGCCGGGAAGGTCTGCAGAAGCCCGGCCTCGCGGGCGGTGATCCGGATCGGCTCCGGCACCACCCGTGTATCCGCGGCCTCCGCCGCGACGGGAGCCGGTTCGGCGACCCAGGTGCACTCGTTCGCCCGGTGACCGAAGAACAACGTGCCCGCCGGATCCGACAGTGAACGGACGGTGGCGTTGGCCTGGTTGTTGCTGCGCAGGGACCAGGACCAGCGGTGCGCCTCGGCGGTGAACGTCGGCGCCGGAGCGTCGGTAGCCCGGTTCTCACGGACACAGTGCCGGGCCGCCCATCCTGCGCCTTCGCGGCGGGACTGCAGAACTACACCGTCCGCCCGGGGCGTCCAAGTGCCCCTCTCCCGGGCGTCGGAGAGCGCCTTTCGGGAGCCCGAAGGGAAGGGCTCGGGCCCACCCCCGGGGCCGCCACCAGCGCAGACGGTGGGAACAGGCCGGTCGGTCGCACCCCACCCAAGAGCCTCGGCCATGCTCACCCAACGGGCGCGGCCCGGCCCGAACAGCGAGTCAGGCTCAGCTAGGTGAGCGTGCGTAGGTGTGGGCGGCTGCGCCGTACGGACGCGGGAGGCCAGGAGGATCGCCCTCCTCCGGGTCTGCGGAACGCCGAAGTCGGCGGCGTTGAGGATCCCGTACCAGACGGAAAACCCCCACCCGCGCAGGACAGCCGCGTACTGCTTCCACAGCGGCAGGACGTCCGGCACTTCCTCCATGGCGACCCAGTCGGGCTCGCCGACCGTGTTCAGGGCGTACAGGTAACGCATCGGCTCGGCCGCGAGCAGGGACCGCTCGTCACGGCAGGCGGCGAGGAGGCGTGCGCGGGTGTCGCGTCCGAGGGCGAGGTCCTTGACCGCCGCGTGCACCAGCGGCTGGTCGCGCAGGCCCAGACGCTTGCCGGCCATGCTCCACGCCTGACACGGCGGAGAGGCGATCACACCCCGGGTGCGGCCGATGAAGGGGTGCGTCGGATACATCGCCACGTCGGTACGGATGGTCAACTGGCCAGCCGCAGCACGGGTCTTGCACGCCCACTGGTCCCATTCCAGCCCGACGTCGCGTACGCCGAGGACATGCAGCGCACTGCTCCAGCCGCCGGGACCGGCGAATAGGTCGAGTATCACGTGGCCAGCCCGAGGTCGTCCCGGCTCAGTGCGTCGGCGTCACCGCGGCACGCCCAGGGCGAGCAGCCGTCCTCGACGCCGTTCTCCAGTACGTCGGCCTCGTCTGCCCCGATGCGCAGCGCTGCCCGTTCGGCTGCGGTGACATGGTCGATAGGGGCCTGGTCCAGGGGAACGCGGGAGCGGTGCAGGAATGCCTCGCCGAGCAGTTGGCTACCCGATGCGGTGGCGCGGGCATTGCCCTGTCGGATGGCGGCGTCGAATTCGACGACATCCGCCCACTCGGACGGAGAGGTGTCCCTGATATGCCGCCACTGCGCATTTCCGTGGAATGGGCATCCGAGGCAACTCGATTTCGGCGTATCGGCAAGCCCGAGCGAGGTCAGGTATCGAACGCAGTCGGCCCGACTCCAAGACATGTCCAGAAGGGGGTGCCGGTTGCGCATGTACTTGACGTCGGCATCCTTGGCCCGGTGGAAATCGTCGGTGGAGATTCCCACCCACTGCTCGACGAATACCCCCTTGGGAATGCGCGAAGGATAGGGGTGCCCGAGCAGTTCGCGAACCTTCTGCTTTATTGGCTTTATCTTATATTCGCCCGTGCACTGCCTTCGGGTCATCCCAGGTCGCCCGTCCTTGTTGAGGATATGGAGGGGCATCGATGCGAATCGGTGATGTGGGTTCAGGGCGTCACTGCGAATGTTTCCGGACGACACGCGCACGATGGGAATTCCGGCGGGCTTGGCCACATCCTCTTCCATGCGGTCGAGGTGGGTGTAAACCGCTTCGGGTTCCCATCCGGTGTCGGCAAAAATCGCGTAGTCGACCCTGGGGAGAAGCCCCTCAGCCGACAGGGCGAGGAGGGTACTGGACTGAACTCCCGCACCCAGAGAAAGGGCGCGGAACTGAGGAGTATCTGAAATGGTCTGTCCTGGAGGTGGGGAATTCGAGGGTGTGCCCTCAGTGCGGCTGATCTGTAAGCGGGATCAGCCGGTCGCGGTGTATGGCGCGGTAGAGGGCGGGAATGCGGTCGAGGAGGTCGATGGCCGACTCGATGAACTGCTCTGGTGAGGGACCGATGAGCACGACCCGTCCTTATGCGGCTTCGGCTCGCCGGCGCCGGTTCTCCACGGCGCGGGCAACGGCGGCACTCAGCTCGGCCGCCGCGTCCTGGGCGGCTCCGGCGATCTGCGCGATCCGTTCGAGGAGCAGCAGGTCCGTGGACGAGGGGTGCGGCGTGTGCTCGGCGAGTTCAAGGAACAACCGCAGGGCGGCGCCGGCCAGTTCTTGAGCGTCGGCGATCCGGGCGGGCAGTGCGGCTGCGTGATCGGGAGCGGGGGTGCGGAGCGCCCGGTGCAGGGCGAGGGTGTCAGTCGTGATCCGGTCGAGGATCTGGGCCGGGGCGAAGCGGTCAGGCACGGGTCTCCGTGAAGGTGTTCGGCGTCAGGGCCTGGGCGAACGAGGCGGCCAGTGCGGGGGCTTGACCGGGGTCGGTGGTCAGGGCGCGGACGATGGGGGTGCCGATGACGACGGCGTCCACCAGAGGCGCGACGCGTGCTGCGAGGGCTGGGGTGGAGAGCCCCACGCCCGAGACCACAGGCAGTGGGCTCGCGGCGCGCAGGTGCTCGGCGAAGTCGGCGAGCGCCGTGATGTCGAGCGGGCCGCGGTAGCCGGTGGGCGCCGTGCTTGCGGGTGCGTAGAGCCATCCCGATGCCAGGGAGGCCACACGGGCGAGGTCGGTGCCGGCGCTGTGACGTGGGACGAGACGAGGTGCGTGAGGGCCCGCGTCCGTGGTTGCTGCCTGCCAGCGGGTTGCCTGGTGGTCGGGCAGGTCGACGAGCATCACGCCAGCGGCACCGGCATCGGCGAACAGGCGGGCCAGGTGTTCGGGGCCGTACCGATGGACGGGTTCCCAGTACGTCATGACGACGGTCGGTCGAAGGCCCGCAGCGTGCTCGACGGTGCGGAGGGTGTGGTCGAGGACGTTCCCGCGGCGCAGGGCGCGGCGGTAGGCCCCCTGGATAACGTGTCCGTCGAGGTTGGCGTCATCGTGGGCGAGCCCGATCTCGAACAGGGAGGTGCCTGCCCGTGCGATCTGGTCGAGATGGAGGCGCTCGGCGTGGGGCGGGTGCAGCCCGGCAGGGACGAACACGCCCAGCGCGCACTGGGATTGGGTGAGTAGGTTGTGGAGGGAGTCGGCGGTGGCCAGGAGGTGGCCTTTCTCGGCGGGGAGGGCTGCTGCCGCAGGTCAGCGGTGGCGTGTGGCCGGGGATGGCGGAGAGGCCACGGGAGCGGTGGTGCTCAGGCCATGAGTGGTTCGCAGGCCGGGCGGGGTGTCCTTGGCAGGCCGGTCGCTGAAGGCGGGAGCAACGCGCCCTGCGCGACGGCGCGCAGGGCGGCGTCCTGCGCGGGCGACAGCGCAGGCGGCTGATGCAGCGGGTGAACGCCCCGCCGGCGTCGCTCGGTGACGAACAGATCGGCGGTCGTCAGGGCGTCGGGGGCACCGAGTGCGGTCAGGTCCCGTACGAGGACGAGGCGGCTGCCGGCCTCACCGAGGGCCTGCTCGTAGGTCAGGAGCGGGCCCTCGCCCTGGACGGGGATCCCGGCGCGGGTCTCGTCAAGGATGTCCACGGCGTCCAGGAGGTGGTCGGCCGCGTCGGTGGCCAGGTGGGCGAGCTGCCGCACCCGCGCGTACACGGTGCGGATCGCCGGGCTGTGGTACATCGACTGCACGTTGAGAATGTCCACGATGTGCAGCGCCGAATCGGCCAGATGCTGGGTGAGGGCGGTCTGGTGGGTGAGGGCCGTGGCGGGGCTGGAGCCGGTCAGGCTGAGCCGGGGCAGGGCATCGTTGTGGCGGGTGAAGTCGGAAGCCAGGAGCAGGAGGTGCTCCGCGGGCGCGGTCGGGCTATTCATCGAGGGCGGAGCGTTCCGTTCGAGGGCGGGGTCAGCGGCGGCGCACGGCACGGTCGAGCTGGGCACCTGCATGGGCGACGTGCGGATTCACGGCGGCTCCGCGGACGGGCGTGATGAGCGCGTCGTCCAGGTCCTGCACGAGGTAGGGGACGTCACGGAAAGCACGCTCGACCGGGGCGGTCGTCGCGAGATGGGCGAAGAACTGGACGACGATCCGTTCAGGAGTGTCCTGGGTGAAGGAGGCGTCCCAATGCGTATCGAAGCCGTCGTACACGTGATGCCGGAATCGCCACACGTGCTCGTCTCCGAGGGTGTGCTGCATGCGGCAGTGGCCGTCGGGCGAGGTGTAGGTGGTGGCGTCGCCGCTCCAGTGATTCAGGTCGGCGATCTGCGCGAGAGTGCTGCTCGTGAGCGGGATCCGCTCGACGTGGCGGTCGTCACCGTTCAGCTGGGGCAGGGCCTGGGTGACGGCGGCGATGGCCTCGACCGGGGTCTGCCGGGTGAACCGGGCTTCCCAGAACGGCTCGTGGTGGGAGATGGTCCACCACTGACCCTGTGTATGGCGGGAGTTGAGGTTTACGAACAGGCTGCCGTCCGGGCTGCTCACGGTGATGCGTCCGCTGGCGCGTTCGTTCTCACTCGGCCAGCCGAAGAGGTGGATCAGTGGTCCGACCGCGTCGGCGAGCCGGTCGATCCCGGCGCCTGCCAGATGTCGTGGGGAGACCAGGACACGGTCCTGGGGCTGAAAGCGCGTCACCGGCGTGCTCTCTGTGCCGTAGGAGGCTTGGGGGCGGCCTTCGCGGGGGTCGCGGTTGTGCCTGGGGGGCGTGGCCTGGCGAGGGCCTGCTGCCCTTCTGCGGTGACGGTGATCTTCTGCCCGCGGAACAGTGAGGTGCTGGTGTTCCTGTCGATGAACCCCCGCTTGGTCAGGGCCCGAAACGTGGCCATCGAGACGCGGGCACCATCGTCGGTGTAGACGCGAATCATGCCCGGCCTCGTCTCGTACAGTCGGCACGTGCCGGCGGAGAAGGTCTTGAGCGCGTCGTACTGGGTGTCGGACAGTGCGGGGCCGGCCGCCCTCTGAGAGGTGGCCGTTGCTTCCCGCGCGGCGGCGAGGTCGCGGGTGATACCGGTGGCGACGTAGTGGCAGCCGGTCGCGCTCAGTACGAGATGGTGGGCGGCGTCCGCGAGGTGGCCGGTGATCCTCGGGATGGCTTCGGCGTGGCGAGCCGTCCGCACGGATGCGTCGTCGGCGGGGTAGCCGGGGAATGGCGCACCGTCGTAGGGGTTGGCGTACAGCGCGCTGGCGAGGTCCTGGCCGGCCAGGGAGGAGGCGACCACGACTGAGGACAGGCGCTCCAGGCTGGCGCGACTGCCGGCGATGCTGGTGTAAGCGCTGTTGTCGAGTGCGCCCAGGCGGACGAGGGTGGTGGCCGTCAGCTGCTGGGTCTTGAGTAGGAGAGGGCTGATCCGGCGAAGCGCGTCGGTGCCGGGCGTGTAAGAGACATCTCGGACGCAGGCGTGCAGAGCGTCGAAGTCGCGTGCGAGGGAACGCAGTTGGTTTGCTTGTTCTGTCAGGTCGGTCGCGGGCATGGGGTGGTGTGGCTCCGGGAGGATCGGTCAGCGGCTTCGGGTGGCCGTTCTCGCGGCGGCGGGAACGGGCGCGGGCGCGGTGCCGGGCGCTCTGCTGGCAGGAGGGCTGCTGATGGCGGCGGCCAAGGCGGTGGCGCCGGCGGCGGTGAGGCGGATGCGGTCCTGGAGCGGTCCGCCCACGTAGGCCGAAGGCGCGGACTTCGGGACACGCTCCGCGAGTCCGTTTGCCTTCCAGTGACCGCAGGGTGCCGATCAGGATGCGCTCGTCGCGGTAGTGGACGTACTGCCGGCCCAGAGAACTGGTCGCCACGACGTTTCCGCAGGCGATCTCCCACAGGGCCGTGCGGTGCGCACTGGTCAGCCGGTGGTCGCCAGCGTCGGTCGAAGGCCCACGGCGGCGCCGGAGTTCTCGGGCGACAGTGTCCGCGCAGCCGGTGGCCGCCTCAGGTGCCAGGGAGGTCAGCGTGCGGGCCATCGGGAGCTGTTGCTCGGTGGAAGCGACGCTCAGGAAGGCGACTTGGCGGAGACGGACCATGGCGTCCGACAGGTCCTGACTTTGGAAGAGCCGTTCGTCGGTGATTCCTTCGAGGGCGGTGCGGGTCGCGGCAGCGAGTTGCCGGGCCGATGCGACATGGGCGTTGGGCGGAGGCGGCCCGGCTCGCAGGAGCCGGTCGAGCATGTCGTTGTGCTGTACGTACTGGTCGGCGAGCTGCAGCAGCCGTTCGACCGGAGACGGCGGGGCCGCAACGTCAAACAGGAGGCCCTCAGCGGGCGGTGTCGTCACGCTCGCCGCCGGATCGTCGGAGCCTGCCGCGGAGCTGGGGCGGGTGCGCTCGCGGCAGTGAGGGGCTGCTGCGCTTCCAGTGCGGTACGGGCGGCGGCCAGGGCCCGGCTGCCGCCGTCGAGGTGGATCCGCAGGCTGCTGTGGTGACCGAATGCGTCGAGCTTCTGCTGGAGCGTGTCCCGCGCCGTGGTGGTGAGGGTGATGAGCGGGGCGACTGCCTGGCTGTAGTGGGCGACTGCCTGCCCGAGATGGCCGGCGCTCGCACCGAGATTCTTGGCGGGCGGGAGGTCGGCGACGTTCGGTGTGAGCTGGTACTCGGCGTCGGCGGCCATGCGCGCGGTGAGGTGACACAGCAGGCCGATGTGTCGCATCACGTTGAACAGGCCGGTGCCGTCCACGGTGATGCGGTGGTCGCGGATGTCCGCGGTCACGGCGTCTACGGCGTCGAGTGCGGTCATGTCTTCGAGGTCGTGAGGGTCGTAGGTGTGCAGGTCATCTCCAGGCGTGGGGTTCCGCGCCGACGGTTGGTTTCCTCACGGACGGGTCCGGCGTTCGTCCGACGGCGCGGATCGGGTGAGGTGCTCGACGACCAGCTGGGGATGGCGGATGGGCAGCGCGTGGGTGGCATGGTCGGCGACAACGAACCGTGCCTGGGAACTCGTTGGGCGAGGGCACGTGTATGGCGTGCAGGAACGTGGGCGTCCACAGCCCCGGCCAGGAGGGTCAGGCGCGGACCGAGGACGCGTAGCCCCTCGACCGGGCGGGCGCCACTGATCGCAAGTGCGTGCCAGAAAGCGGCGATGTCGCTGGTGGCGGTGTGGTGCAGGCCGCGCCGGCACGCGAGGGGGGTGCCACCGTCACTGGAGTGATCGGAGGGGGTGATCAGGGCCCAAGGGCTGGAACGGGGCAGACGGCGCCGCATCAGGTCCACGGTGGAAGGGCTGCGGGTGCAGGCGACAGCGAGGAGGTCACGGCCCCAGCCCAGGAAGCGGGTACGCAGACCGGGCTGCGGGCGGGTGGTGACGGGCCCGTCGGGCGTGGAGACCAGCAGGAGTCCTTGAATGCGGGGCAGAAGGTCCGGGCGGAACGTCGTCAGGGTCTGCAGGATCATGCCTCCCATCGAGTGGCCGGCCAGGACCAGCGGACCGTGCGGGGCGAGGCGTTCGATGACGTGGGCCAGGTCCTCGGCGAGGAGCTCCAGCGTGATCCGGGCTGTTCCCCGGGTCGAGCGGCCGTGTGCACGTTGGTCGTAGCGCACCACCCGCATGCCCTGGTCGGTGAGCGCCCGGCTGTGCAGGCGCCACAGGTCGGCGGTGACGGACAGCCCGTGAACCAGAAGGACGGTGACGGGTGCGTCGGCCGGTCCGTCGAGATAGGCGGCCACCTTCGCACCGTCGGGCAGACGGAGAGGTGGCGCGTGTGGGTGGGGCAGGGTGTCGGACTAATGGCAGGACTTCCTTGGAAAGGGGGGACTTGGCGTGGATGCCGCTCAGCGAGCCGACGTGTGGCAGGGGCGGCTCCGCTCCGCCGGGGAACCCTGGCGCCCGAGCGCGCGCCGCCCGTCGAGGGGTGCGGTGGACCTCTTCTTTCAGCAGGCCCGTGAGCACCGTTCGCGATGCGGAGGCCCGGGGCGCGCAGGGCGGTGGACTGGCTGAGAGTTACGCGCTGGCGCCGTGGTCGTCGAGTTTGGCGATGGCCCGTGCGGTGATGGCCTTCGATGCCCGGGCGGAGGCTGCGGATAGTGCGTCGGCGCCGGGCTCCCGGTACCAAGGCCGAAGGTCGAGCATCGCGGCTCGCATGCCGGTGGCGAAGCAGAGCGCGGTTCCCTTTGGCAGGGCGCGGATCGCGTCGGCGGGCAGGATCCGCTCCTGCCGCATGCTCACCGAGGTCGACTTCCCGGAGTCCGAGTGCGAGGTGGACGTGGTCTCCACGTCGTGGTCGCCGATTAGGCGGGACAGCTTGTCCGCGAAGTCGGGGTCGTCGATTCCGGAACCGATCACCTTGACGGTCGAGGCGCTCCACATGGCGTCCATGCCCGCGTCGCCCCACACCTTCTGGCCCTGGCGATAGGACTGGAGGATGGTGATCGGGATGATGCCGCGGCTGCCGAGATGGGAGTACAAGTCCGGCAGGTCCGAGATCTTGCAGACGTTGGCGGCCTCGTCGAGGATCGCGATCATGGGTGGGTCGAGGCGACCTCCTGCGCGTTCGGCCTGGGCAGTGGCGGCCCGCATCACCGAGTCCGCGCACGCTGCGATCAGCGCCGAGGCGCCGCCTCCGCCGTCCTTGCTGAGCAGGAACAGGGTGTCGGTGGAGGTGACGAAGTCGGCGGGCCGGAACTCGGCGACGTCCTTCTGCGGGGTCACCCAGGCCGCGATCTCGGAGTTGAGCAGGGCGGCGGCGTACTGGCGGGCGGTCTCAAAAATGCCGTCCCTCGTCTCGGGCGGCCCCTCCACGGTGCCCTTGAGCTGGGCGGCGACGGCGGCGAAGCCGTGGTCGCGGAGGACGTCGAGCGGGGTGCGGTCGGCGGGGAAGGCCAGCCACTGCATGATGTCGGTGATCGGGCGCTCGTCGAGCGCGGCGGCCAGGAGCAGTTGGCTCAGGATGTTGCTGCCGGCCTTCGACCAGAAGTCGCCCTGCGCGCTCGCATCGACGCTCGCGGCGAGGAAGTGGCCGGCCAGTCGGCCGGCGCCGTCGAGGCTCTTCGCGGTGGCGAGGGGGTTCCACCACATCTCGCGGGCGGCGTGGGCGATCTGCTGCGGGTCCATGGTCCACACCGCCCCCGCCTGTGCCCTCGCCTCGTAAGCGGTGGTGAAGGCGTCACCGGCGGCCTTGTTCGACGTGAGCAGGACCGGCCCGGGGGCGCTGAGCATGGAGGGGATGGCGAGCGAGGTGGTCTTCCCGGACCGGGGCGCCATGATCGCGACGGCGACGTCCTCGAATCCCATCCGTACCTCGTGACGGCTGCCCTGCAGGTTGCCCAGGAGGATCCCGGTGTCCTTCGCCGCAATGTGCTTGCTGTTCTTCAGGCTGGGGCGCAGGGAGCGGGCTTTGTAGGTGATCGCCTTGGCCATCAGCGGCTCGATGTCCCGGGCCTTGGCCATGTCGGTGATCTTCTTTCGGCCGCCGCTCCGGTTCTTGTGACGGGCCCACAGGACGCCTGCCCCGGTCCCGAGGGCCAGGAGCAGGACGACGGGGACGATGCGGGCGCCGATCAGCAGGGACGTTTCCCCTGCGCCGGGCCAGACCTGCTCGGGATGGAGCAGTGCATCGGTCGGCTGATACCTCGCCCAGGTGCCTCCGGTGAGGTGGGCGGTGATGTTGCCGGACAGCCAGGCAAGGTGGGACAGGGGGACGACGGCGAGCACGCCGAGCATGAGGCGCAGGACGAGGTCGTACCCGTCGGTGTTGTTGGAGGAGGAAGGGGGCAAGGGCTACGTACTTCCGGGCGGGGGCGGTGGGTTCAGCGACTGCGGCCGTTCGCGGGCGGCGCCGGTTGCGCTGGTCGCTGTGCCGGCCCAGGGGCGGAGTGGCGGGCGGCCAGGGAGAGGACGCGTTCTTCGAGAGCGGAGGCGACGAGCACCGCGGGCACCTCGGTGGCTCTGCGGGTGACGAGGCCCGGGGTGAGGGCTGAGAGTCCGTGTGGGCTGTCCGTACGGGCCACGGGGTGCCTGTCGGCCAGGGCAGTGGTGAACGCCGTGATCAGGCGCGGTGGGGTGTGTTCGCCGAACCGGGCCTGCCACACAGTGCGGTCGCCGATGGCGGTGGTGGCGACCCAGTGATCGGTGCTGCGGGCGACGACGCGTTCGATCCGGGCGGTGCCGTCGGGCGAGACGATGCCCTTCCTCCCGTACACCGGGCACCAGTTGGCATCGGCGAGCGCCTCGTACGGATCAGACACAGAGTCCGCGGGAGCCGAGTCGGTGAGGGCGTCGGTGAAGGCGGCGATCAGCTCCACCGGGGTGTGGCCGCCGAAGCTCGCGTACCAGGCGGGCCGGCCGGGCTCCGGGGCGTGGGTGAGCGTCCACCACTGCCCGTCGGGGACGGGCTCCAGGCGCAGGAGGGTCTTCTGGTCGGGGCTGGAGAGCAGGACGCGCGGCATCAAGGGGTCGTTGCCGTGACTCCAGCCGCAGGCCCGATGGAGCGGGACGGTGACCCAGGCGGGGTCACCGCCGCCCGCGAGGTGATGGGGCGCGATGAAGTCGACCTCGACGGTTGCGGGAGTCGGGGGCATGTTCACTTCCGTGCCGCAGTGCGCCGGGCCGACGCGGGGACCGGGACGGGGGCCAGCGGCGAACGTGCCTTGCGAGCAGCAGTGTTGACCTCCCGGACCGCCTTGCCGTGGGTGGCCCAGTCGTCGAGGTAGCTCCACGATTCGGCGTGGTGCTCGGCGAGAGCGTCGTCGAAGTCGGCGGTGCCGGCCTTGGCGGTGGCGGGGAGGGCGTCTCGGGTTTCCAGCCACTGCTCGTGCAGGTCGTCCAGCCGGTCCAGGGCATCGCGCAGGACGCCCAACTGGTTGACCCAGCGGCCCTGCACCGTGTTCTCCGGCAGTTGGGCCAGCTGGGTCTCTGCCGTGGCCAGCAGATGGCGGGCGCCGTAGCGCAGCGGCTCGAACGCCTCGGCGGTGTCGGCGTCGCGCTGGCTGGCGCGTATGCCGTAGGCGTGGTCGTCGTGGGGCCAGCCGTCGAGGTCGGTGTGCTCGTCGGAGTAGACGTCCCAGGCGTCGAGGATCTTCTTGCTGTCGCGCACGTAATGGTCGAGGTGGCGGAGGACGTCGCGGTGTGCGTGGTGGTTGGCGGGAATAAGGTGCAGTCCTGTCCATTCAGAGGCGGGCGGTCTGGTGCACGGTGGTGGCCTTCGCCGGAGTCGTCGCGGGTTTCGTCTGCTGCCGGCGGGCGGAGCGTGCCTGCGCGCGGAGAGAGTTGATCCGTGTGGTGTGGGCGTCGACCACCTGCTGCGGGCGCAGTGCGCTGGGCTCGTGTACGGCGCTGTAGTGGCCAGTGCGGTCGTACATGCCGCGCTGGAGCGGACTACGTTCGGCAAGTGCGGTGAGGAACGAGCCGACCAGGTGGGCGGGGACGTGCTCGTCGAAGTAGGCGTGCCAGAGACGCGGCCCGGAGAACTCCCCGTGGCCGGGCTCACGGGTCTCGACGTGCCAGGACAGCCGGTCGTGGAATTCGTTCAACGGGCGCCGTTCGAGGTGACACATGGCGTCCGGTGAACGCGCTGTGCCCTCTGAGTCGTGGTGCCATCCCGCCGCAGTCACCGGTTGCCACGGGTCGGTCGGTTGCGACGGTGGGCTGATGAGAGCGTCTGTGAAGCCGGCGAGGACCTCGGTGGGCACGAGTTCCCCGAACTCGGCGTACCAGCTGGGTTTGTCGTCGGTGGGCTCGGCCCGCAGCCGCCACCATGCGGAGGTGGCGGACTGCGGGTCGAACTGGAGGCTGTGGCGAAGGTCGGGGCTGCGCAGGACGATCTCGGCGCTCAGGGGGTCGGAGACGGTGCTCCATCCGGCGGCGGCCAGGCCGTGGGTGACGTGGCGGGCATCTCCGGGGCCGGCGAGGTGGCGTGGGCTGGTGTCGAACGGGATCTGCCAGGCGTGCTTGTCGGCGAAGGCGGCGAGCTGCCGTTCGCTCAGCGGCACCAGCAGCACCCTTCCTCGCTCGTCGGGGAACTGCCGTACAGGTCGCGGAGATCGTCGAGGGCATAGTGGAGGGTGTGCCGGTCGGCCAGCTCCCAGGCGGCCGTGCGCAGTTCGGTGATCAGAAGGTCGACCGGCGCGGTGCGCGGCGTGGCCGGGTTGTCCTGTACGGCGCGGGCGAGCGCGCGCAGGGTGTCGGCGAGCTGGACCGGCAGTCCGGTGTACTCGTCGAGGAGCGGTTCGACGAGCGCGAGGGCCTCCTCGGGGTCGGGGTCCCCGCGCAGGTAGTCGGTGAGGTCTGCCAGCGTTTCGGTCAGGGTGCGGATGGTGTCCGGGGTGAGTGCGGGCATCGGTCTCCTTGGAGCGGGGCGGTGGTTCAGCGGCGGGTGCGTGCGCCGCCGGCCGGGGTATAGGGGCGGGCGCTGGTGCGCGGCCGGGCGCTTTGGGCGCTGGTTCGGGCCCAGGTGGCGGCTCGGGCGGCCGTGATGCGGGCCTGCTGCCAAGCACTGAGCTGGGAGGGCTTGACGGAGACCGACCAGGTACGGATCTGCGCGCTCAGGGGGACGCGTCCGCGCGGGCGCATCACGGGATCAGGTCGGGCGAGTTCGGTCGAGAAGGCTTGCACGAGGTGCATCGGGGTGTTCGGCGTGAAGTTGGCCGTCCAGCCGTTGCCCTGTTTGTCTTTCGCTCCGGTCCACCACATTGCCGAGCCGTCGGGGCTCTGGTGGTACTGCATCCACGCGGTGCCCTCGGGGCTGGTGGCCGTGTAGTTCTCGCCCTCGAAACGCATGTCCCACTCCTGCTCTTCGAAGGGCGCCCAGACGTTGGGGGCGTGGGCGGAGCGGGGACGGGTGACGGCGTCGGTCAGGCCGGCGACGATCTCCACCGGGGTCTGCCGGCCCAGGTGCGCCGACCACTCGCCGTTCGCACCGTCCGCCCTTCCGTGGATAGTCCACCCGCCGGGCAGGACGTAGGGGTCGTAGACGACACGCAGGGTGCGGTCCGGACTCTCCATGTGCAGAGGGCCGCCGGTCTTCGACTTGTCCCGCCAGCCCGAGGCGCGCAGGAACTCCGAGACGTGCCGGACGTCGCCGCCGCCTGCGAGGGTGCGGGGCTGGACGAGGTAGTGCTGCTCGGCCTGCTCGTTGGGCCCCCAGCCCGGCCACTGCTTCTTCTCCACCGGCGCCGCCGGACGACGAGCGGTGCGGGCGCCGGGGGCTTTGCCGCGGTGGTGGCGGGCTGGGTGCCGACGTGCCGCAGGGTGTCCTGGTGTTCGTCCAGGTCGAGGGTGATGTCGTGCAGTTCGTTCGAGGCGCGGCCCAGGGCGAGCCACACCTCTGCGGGGAGGGCGCCGCGTTCGGCCTGGTCCTTGGCGAACGCACTGCCGGTGGCGACGAGGTGGGTGATGCCGCCGAGGACTCCGGCGTCCGGGTCGAGTACGCGGGCGATGACCCGCGCGGCCTGGGGCGGGGGGAGCTGGGAGAGGTGGTCGGCGAGCTGGCCGAGCTGGCGGGTGATCTCGTCGGCCAGTCTCACCGGGTAGGGGGTGGGGTGGGACATGCTCCTCCGGGTCGGTGGACGGTCAGTGGTGGTGGCGCTGCCCGACGCGCTGGGTTTCCGCGAGGGCGCCCTCCGGGCGGGCACCGGCCAGCGGGGAGGTGCGGTCGGGCCCGGTGGGGATGCAGGCCCGCAGGTAGCGGCGGAACAGGGCGGTCGCGAGGCGGGGTTTGAGCCGGTTGCTGATCTGTGGGCGTGTGCGGCTTGCTACGGGGTTCTCCGGGAGTTGGGGCGGTTGGGTGGGCGGCCCCGGCGCGATGCCGGGGCCGCCCGGGGGCTTACGGGGTGTGGTGAGCCGGTGCGGGCCGTGAGGGAGAGCCGGCCGGTGCCGGATGCTGCGTGGCAGGGCGGGCCGCACGAGTGCGGAAGTCGCGCACGGCCTGCCGGTAGGCGGCTTCGTCGAAGACATCAGGCGTGCAGTTGACTTCGTACCCGGCCACGAGCAGGGCGGGGATGGCGCGGGTCGCCAGGTGCTTCTGCTCGTCCGCACCGAGGTGTTCGGGCACCGTGTGCCAGATGTAGAGCGGTCCTCTCGTGGGGTATTCGTGGCGTTCCAGGCCGAGCTGTTCCAGCAGGTCGTGCAGCCTGGCGGGGCTCCGGTGGGCGTGTCGGCGTGGATGGTGGTGGTCAGGGCCTTGATGTGGATCTCGACATCCGTGCCGTATTCGTCGGCCAGGTTGGCCATGTACGTTCCTCCGGGTCCAACGCCGCCGGGAGGCCGGGGCTCAGCAGCGGAGAGGAACCCGCCCGTTCGCTGGAGGATGTCCGCCGCCTCCTCGGTGCCGCCGATGGCGATGACCAGGTCGGTGCGCGGATCCAGGGTGGTGGTGGCGTACTCCACCACCCAGAAGTCGGGCTCCGTCTGCTTCATCGCCCGCGGGCTGCCGGCGTGCGGGTGCTCGCCGGAACCGGCGGCACGGAAGCCGGGGCGGACGTGGGAGGGGTCCGGGCTGCGGGATGCTGAAGGCCGGTCCCGATGCCGATCGCTTCCAGCTGTGGGCCGATCTCGCGCAGGGCACGGGCCTGCGCTTGGGTGTCGTCGCCATTGAGGCGGTAGATGCCGCTCTGCGGGTCCTGGTCGAAGCCGTGGGCGATGAGGATCGCACCGGCACGGTTGTCGACGGGCGCGGTGGCGACGCTCCCATCGGGCTGCCAGGTCAGGACGACCCGGTCCGCCTGGGAGGGCTGGAGGCCGCCCAGAGCGTTGTGCCGGACCTGGGCGAGCGCGGTGTCGTAGCGGGCGAGCAGGTCGCCGGCGACCTGCTCCGCACTGAGGAAGGGATCGTCCGCCAGGGCGATGCCGTTGGGCTCGGGGACGGCGCGGTACGCCTCGTCGGGCAGGGCGTGCGGGGCGACGGCGGCGATGAGGAACCCGTCGCGCTCGTCGTGCCGGTCCAGGACGACGAGCTGGGCGCCGTCGGGGCGGCTCAGGACGGCCGCTTGCTGGAGCGGCTGCTCGGCCAGGGAGGCAGCGACCAGATCCAGGTCCCAGATCCGGTCGGCGAGTTCGGCGAGGTCGTCCTTGGCGTCCGGCGGGAGGTGGGAGCTGGTCCAGGTGTCGGGGAGTTCGCCGGCGAGGACGTCGGCGTAGGAGGCGAGGCGCTCTGAGGTGTCGTGGTGTTCGTACATGGTGTCCTTGGGCGAGGTGGGAGTCAGCGGCGCAGTCCGGCGGCCACCGGGGGCGGCGGGGCCGGGAGGGTGCAGGGCGAGGGCGGGCAGGCGCACACGGCGGAGCGCTCGCGTTCGGTGGCGGGGACCTCTGCGCTGCAGGTGCTGCGGCCGGGGTGCGGGGCGTGCCGGTCGGTGAGCGCGTTGCGTGTGTCAGGGACGCGTACGACGGCGATGAATCCCGCCCCCGCCCGCTGTAGGACGCTGTGCGCCTCGGAGTCGCCCCCGCGGGCGAGGACTTCCTCGGCGTGTGGGTCGCGGCGGATGTCCACGAAGCAGGTGGCGAGGGTCAAAGAGGCGTTTCTCCTACGGCGGTCGGTGGGTAGTGCGCCGGGTAGTGGGTGTTGCGGCGGCGATACGGGGCTGGACCAGGTGAGCGGCGGTGGTGTCCAGGTCCTGCTGGATGGCGTGGAGGCGGCGAGCGATCAGCTCCAGGCGGTGAGCGGTGTCGGTGCTGGTCGCTCCGGGCTGGCGGGCTACCCGGTGCGCGGTGTGCTCGACGAGTCCACGGACTGCGGCCAGGGGGCCGGCCTGTTCGTCGGCGAGTTGAGTGAGGACGCTCGCGAGCTGGGCCGATCCGGTGGGCGCCGTCCTGATGGCGGGCCGTGTTGTGGGCTCGGTGCGTACCGGAGAGATCAGGTGGAGGTCCTGCTCGATGCGGCGCGCTTCGTCCGCGAGGCGCCGCAGGATATCGGTGGGCGGGGTGTGCCACGCACCGTCGAGATAGATCAGGTTGGCGATCAGGTCGAGGCGCTGCGGCTGGGCCTGGACGGCGATCCACCGGCAGCCGTGCTCCCTGCCGGGGATCTCGATACCTGCGGCCCGCGCGAGCCGGTGGGCGGTTTCGGCCCACTCCGGGCCGGTCAGCTGCCGATCGTCCGGGTGAAGCCGGACGGTGAGGTGGAGGATCGCGTGCCGGTCGTCGTCCGGGCTGGCGGCGAACGGGTGCTCCAAGTAGGGGTCTTCGAGGTGCTCGGCCCACTGGACGGACGTCCAGATCTTCTGCTCCTCGTCCAGGGTGAAGTAATCCAGGCCGGGCCAGTGGGCAACCACCGTGTACTCCGTCAGGCCCTCGTCCGGGGAGACTGGCCGCCCTAGCGCATCGGCGAGCGGGTCGTGCGGCGTGTGGGTCCGCTCGTGGAGGCGAGGGATCACCGGCCGCCCCGTATGTCGGCGATGTGCACCAGCTGGCCCAGGGCGGTGGTGGTGTACCAGCCGCAGTCGATCAGTTCGTTGCGGTCGGCGAACCGCGGAAGGAGAGCGTCCTCCATGGCTCGCAGGTAGATCAGGCAGTCCGGGCAGCGCCGCGAGAGGTGCACGAGGTAGCGAGGGTGGGCGGTGACGTAGGACTGGGCGCCTCCGGTCGCATCCCGCAGCCGCCACCCGTCCTCGTCGGTTGGGGTGTGCCAGGAGGGAGCGATGACGCGCATCGCGTCGCCCCGCAGCTCCCCGCCGGCCACCCCCTTCAGTACGACGACGGTGTCACCCGCCTGGAAGTGCTGGTGGGTGATGTCCCGGTCGGGGGTGAGCGGGTCGGGCGTCGGTGCGAACGCCGAGGTGGGCGGGGGCTGGGACATGAGTTCCTTCCACGCAAGGGCTGGCGGGGTGGGAGCATCAATAGTCCGGAGGAACGCCGGTTTGGCTAACCGGCGTTTCCCGGCTATGTTGCCTCGCCGTCAGCGGAACGGGTTCTCCGTCCCGCGGTCCGCCTCACTGGCTGCGTCGAGGAGTTCGAGCAGGTCAGTGCCTTCAGCGTCGCGCTGGTCTATCCACCATCCGGCTCGGGTGATGGAACGGGCCTTCTCCTCCAGTTCCGCCCAGTCCGCCTCGTCCCAACTCCCCTCCACTACCAGGGCGGTGTGCGCGGCCGTCATCAGCTGGTGGCGGCCGCGCCCGCCCCAGTCCAGGGCCTTTTCCGGGCCCTCCAATTGCGGCATGTCGAACTGCTCCGCCCACGCGACGGCGGCTTCCTGCTCCTCGGCACGCTTGGCCGCGAGCCACTCCTCCTTGGACTCGGTGTTGCCGTCGCGCGCCGCTTTCCAGCAGTCGGTGCAGTCCTTCGACGCGAGCCAGCGTGCGAATCCGGCCCGCTTGTCGGCAGGACGGCTGGACAGGTCATGATCCACTTGGTGGGAGCAGGCGTGCTCCACGGTCCAGTGCGTACTGACCCCCGGGGAATTCCGTTTGATGGGCGTTACGTTCGAGGTCGGGCTGCTTGTCTGGGGCTTCAAATCGAGTGCCTTTCGTCGGCGGTTGGGGTGGTGGCCTGCGTCGTTGCGGAGGGTCGTGCATCAGATGCACGATTCATGCGGCGGACGGAGGTGGTCCGGAGTGCTTGGCGGTGGTCTCGGGGACGCTTCCGCTTTTTGCGTCGTCTCAGCGTGTCCTGCGGATGGCGTCTGTGGCCGCCGTGGCGATGGCGACGGGCGCGCTGGAGGGTTGGGGCAGGTGCAGTAAGGTGGTCCCCGGCAAGTGGCGGGACTTCGCGGTGAGGGTGAGCTGGAGTACGGCGCAGCCGGCGGTCGTGAGCTGCTTGACGCGGGTGACGGCTTGAGCGGTTTCGTCGCTGTCGTACCGGGCGTCGGTGACGATCACGAGGAGGCGGCCGGTGCCGGGGCGTCTGAGTTCGAGGCCGTGGTCGAGAGCGTCGATGGCGTCGCCGAGGTTGTGGTGGCCGCCGTTGGCATCGAACGTCGTCACGCGCTCTGGTGCTCGGTGGGTGGGCCGGGTCAATGCGGTCAGGTGTTGGTCGTAGGCGATGGTGGCGGTAAGGGAGTCGGGGTCGGTCAGGGCTGCTGCGCGTGCCACGATCCAGGCAGCGGACGCGACGGGCGCGCAGGCGGCACGCATGGAGCCGGAGACGTCGACGGCGATCCCCACACGCAGCGGTGGGGTGGGGGAGTTCCGGCGGCGGGTGTGGGTGAACGGTTCTGCGGTGGGGACCGATCCGGCCGCGCGCTGAGCGTCGCGGGCGAGGGCCGCGCGCATGTTGAGGCGGCCGGGCGGGGTGGGGCTGGTGGTCCGCTCCTCGGTCCGCTCGCGGTAGGCGGCGGCACGCAGGGCGCGGCTCAGGCGCGCGGCGGCACTCTGCTCGGCGGCGGTGGGCCTGCGGGTGCCGGTGACCGGGTTGCCGTAGGGCGCCGGTGTGCCGTCGGGGGTGACGGTGGCACCACGGGCGTTGAAGACCGACTTGGCGGTGGCGGCGGCTTTGCGTCGCTGACCGGCCCGCTGGGCGCGGTCCTGAGCCTGCGCCTTGGACTGCGCGGCCAGGGCGTTGGTCGCTGCGGCCTGTGCCGCGAGGTCGGCGGCGTCGGTGGCTGCCGTGCTGTCCATGACGACCCCCACGGCGCCGGACAGCAGATCGGTGAGGTTCTCCGGCACGGGCAGGGCGGGGGCCGCGGTGGCCAGAGCGTCGCACCATTTTTGAGCGTGCGCGAGCATAGTCGTGGCGTCGTGGTCGGCGCACTGGTGGGCTGCGGTCCAGATGCGGGTGAGTGTGGCCAGCAGGTCTGCGCCCAGCACCTTTTCGCACAGATCGGCGACGGCCCGGGTCTCGCCGGCGTCCAGGATGCCGACGTCACGGCGGCCGAGGACCAGGGCCGCCACGGCGGCGGCGTGCTCGATGCCCTGGAGGGTGGGGTGGGCGATGTCGGGCATGACCAGGGTTCGGGCACTGGTGCGCAGGTACGTGCGGTCCGTGGGCCGCGTGATGAGGTGTGCGCCTTCGACGCGGCTCTCCTCCAGCAGGAGCGCGGCCTCGACGACACGGGGGTTCGCCCCGGCAGGCTGTGTCCAGACGGAGTGGGCCGCGTGGGCGGCCTCGTGGACGAACACTCCCCAGGCGGCGGGATACCGGTCCTCGTCGCCCACGATCCGCGGATTGATCTCGTGGGGCTGGAGCGGGGCGAACAGGCCGGCGTCGAACTCGACCTCGCCCAGAGTGGGGAAGAACGCGGCCGGTGCGCCGCTGCGCGTGCCGGGGCGGCAGGTGACGAGGAGGTCCTGGCGGCCGGAGAGGGCGACCAGCCGGTCGCCGAGTTCGGCTCCCACGCGCAGCCACGCGTCCGGGGAGGAACGGGGTTGCGCGGGCGGGGCGCCGTCGTCGTCCCAGCGCGCGAGGTCGGCGTCGTCGTCCGGCGTGGTGGCGGGGGACTGGACGTGGTGGTGGGCGCTCATCGCGAGCGGCCCCGGTGTGCGGAGCCGGTGCTGCACGGGGGCTGCCGGACGGACGAGGCGGAGAGCTGCTTGCCGAGGGTGAGGGGAGCGACCTCCTTGACGCCAGCAGCCTTGATGACGGCAGCGGCAACGGCGTCGCGATCCTCCACAGGAGCGATGCCGACCAGGTTCGCGAGGGCGGCTTTGGTGCCGAGGACGGCCTCGGTCTTCTGGTAGCTGAGCAGCTCTCGCAGTTGGGGGGCCCAGCCCAGCTCGCCGAGTTCGACCTGGTGGGCGAGGTGTCGGGCGACCCGGACCACCCGGGCATCGATCCTCAGCGCCAGGGCGAGGTCATAGTCCGTGCCGACCTGGATTTGCACGCTGAACCGGCTCGCGAGCGCCTCCGTCAACACCGCCCCGTGGACGCCGGGATTATGGCCCGCCACCACGTAGAAGCCCGGCTCGGCCTTGATGGTCTCGCCCTTGTGGGCCTTGACCTGGATCTGCCTGCGCCCGTCCATCGCCGGATACAGCGACGCCAGGACCTTCGGTGAGATCAAGGTGGCATCGTCGATCAGCAGGGCGCGGCCCTCGGTCATCGCGGTGACCAGCGGACCGTACTGGAAGACGTACGCTCCCGCGTCGTCCTGTGTGTACTCGCCGATCAAGTCGCCGACCGTGGTGTCGCCATCCCCGGCGACGGTGAGCAGGTCCGGGAACGCCGCCTCGACCAGACTCGTCTTGCCGGTGCCCGGAGGGCCGTAGAGCAGCACCGGCACGTCGGCGTCGCGCAAGCGATTCAACGCCTCGACGTCGGGCAGATCGGCCAGCTCCCGAGGGTGGTAGAGCTGGCCCCCCGCGCGGCGGATCGGGCCGGTCTGCCTGGGCGTGGCTGCTGCGGGAATGGTCGTGCGGGCCCTGGCCGCCTGGGCGCGGGGAGAGTGGGTGCCCGGGGGGCTGATCACAGCGCTCTGCGCGGCTGCGGCGGTTTTCGCGTTCGCGCGGAACTCCGGTTTTCCGGTTCGGCCTTGGTCGGCCTCGCCGCGTCGCACCAGGGTGAGTGCGGCGTTGCGGACGGCGCCGTGGGAGTGGCCCAGCTGCCTGGCCATGTCCCCGATGGTGAGCGTGTCCGCCGGCCGGTCACCCAGCAGTCGGGCCACCTTGGCCCGTAGCTCGCCGCCCTTGGTGCGCGCTGGACTGATAGGCGGTCCGGGTGTGGTCAAAACGAGGCCCCTTCAACAGGTGCGGGTGCGGGCGGGGTTGGCGATGCGCTGGAGAGGCTGGCCGCTCTCGGAGCGGATCGCGGACTGTGCCGACATCGGCGACCGGGCCAACCGGGGGGGGGTGCCTCTATGTCGTTCGTCAATCCTGCGCTGTCGGTTTTGGGGGTGTCGGTCCCGTTCATGCGGCGAGGGTGACGGCGGGGGTTCGGGACTCGTAGAAGGTTCCGTCGCGGAGCATGGCGAAGAGGACGCTGATGCGCTGGCGTGCGAGGCGGAGGAGGGCCTGGGTGTGGGTCTTTCCGCGGGCGCGTTGCTTGTCGTAGTAGATCCGGGAGGCGGGATCGGCGTTCATGCAGGCGAAGGCGGACAGGAACATGGCCCGTTTGAGCTGTCGGTTTCCGCCTCGGGGTGCGTGTTCGCCATGAATCGAGGTTCCCGAGGACTTCGTTGTCGGGGCCAGGCCGGCGTAGGAGGCGAGGTGGGCGGCGGTGGGGAAGTTGGTGCCGTCGCCGACGGTGGTCAGCAGCACGGCTGCGGTCCTGACGCCGACTCCCGGCATCGAGGTCAGGACCTGGGAAAGAGGGTGTGCCTCCAGCAGGGTGCTGATCTGGGTTTCCAGGGCCCGGCGCTGTTCGTGGACAGCTCCGAGGGAGCGGGCCAGGGACGGCACGACGGTGTCGAGGGTGCCGGTCCCTGGCACGATAACGGTCTGTTCGTCCAGTGCGTCGAAGACCTCGTCGATCAGCCGGGCGGCCATGCGCGGGGCTTTCGGGCGGATGAGATCGACGAGTCTGCGGCGGCCGGCTTTCCGCAGGGCGGCCGGGGATCCGTGGCGTTCCAGGAGCCAGGTGACGGCCCGGTGGTCCAGACGCGGACCCAGGACGCGTTCCAGGCTGGGGTGGAACTGGGTGAGCAGGCCGCGTATCCGGTTGCTGGTGCGGGTGGCCTCGGCTGCAAGGTCCTGGTCGAAGCCGACCAGGACGGTCAGCTCGGCGGTGATCTCGTCGGTGAGTTCCAGCGCGCGCAGGGTGTGGGGCAGGGTGCGGGCGGCGTCCGCGATCACCGCGGCGTCCTTGGCGTCGGTCTTCGCCTCACCGGGATACAGGTCGGCGATCCGGCGCATCGCCAGGCCGGGCAGGTAGGCGACCTGGCAGCCTGCGTCCCGGGCCACGGCCAGGGGCAGGGCGCCGATGGAGGCGGGCTGGTCCACGATCACCAGGACTGTGCCGAATTTTGCGGCCAGCTTGTCGAAGACGGCCCGCAGCTTCGGTTCGCTGTTGGGCAGCTGCTTGTCGAAGACCTTCTTGCCGGACGGGGTCAGCCCGTGCCCGTGATGGGCGCTCTTGCCGACGTCCAGGCCGAGGAACACGCTCACCTCAGTGGTGTCGAACATCGTTACTCCCTCTCCCCAAAGGGTGTTCACAGTGCTGGCCTCGGCGTTGGTGTCGTGCTCGCGCATCCACGTTATGCAGACCTGCCGCCCGCGAACCGTCCGGCATTGCGCCGGACCGGACGGTGGCCGGACCTCTCATCAGCGTCTGTGACGACACCTCCAGACCCGGGTTGAGTCGGCCTGGGACGCGGTGCCGAGATTGCTCCCGGTCCGTTTTCCCAGGCCGCTCGCCGAACCCGCCGTGCGCCTTACGACGCAACGGGCTCTCCACGGTCTCTGCCGTCGTGCGTGGTTATGCGGAGGTCCAGGGATTGGTAATCCTGTTGCCCCGGTAGCGGTAGCGGGTAACCGGCACCGCCGCCATATCGAACAACTCGACTCCGTCCGCAGAAATCGGCTTCCAGCTCCCGTCTGGAGCCTTGAGCCACCGGCGAACGTCCTTCCACTTCCAGCGATGCAGGGTTTGCATCCATTTCACCATCCGCCACCAGACGAAATTCGCCAGGTTGCTCAGGGTGTGTTTGCAGACCGCGTGCCGGAAGTAGTTGGCCCAACCGTGCATGATCAGGTTGATTCTGACCAGCACATCCCTGGGATTCTGCTGCGACTTCCTGCTCGTAAGGGCACGAATCCTGTCCTTCAGCGACCGGATCGGCCGGTCCGCAATGAACGTGTAGACGTACCACTTGTCCGTTCCTCGCTTGTGTTTCCACTGGATGCGGAACCCAAGGAAGTCGAACGCTTCACTCATGTGCACGATTCGGGTCTTGGCAGGTGAAATCCGCAGCCCGAGCGGTTCGAGCACTTCAGTGATTTCATGCTGCAACTTCTCGACGTCGTCGCGGGAGCCGTGCACGAGCACCACAAAGTCGTCCGCATAACGGCAGACCTTCCAGTTCGGCAGGCCCTTTGCGCGCCGTCGCACGCGTCGGCTAGCGGTTCCCATGGTCCCGCCGTCCTTCCACGGCCCTTGCAGGCGCTCATCAAGCGCCGACATGGCTATGTTGAACAGCAATGGAGACAGAACACCGCCCTGCGGCGTCCCGGTGTCGGTAGCCCTCCGGTCTCCAAGTTCGGTAAGAACCCCGGACTTGAGGAACGCCTTCACCAGTGCCACGACCCGCTTGTCCTTGACCCGCTTGCGCAATCGCTCAAGGAGAGCGGAATGCGAAACGGTGTCGAAGGCCGCTTCGATGTCAGCATCCAACACCCAGCGATAGCCTTTGGTGCCGAACAGCTGAATCTCAGCGATCGCGTCGTGGGCTCGCCGCTCGGGCCGGAACCCGTATGAGACCGGCTCGAAGTCGGCCTCGAAAATCGGTTCCAGCACCAACTTCAGCGCCGCCTGGACAACCCGGTCCGCCACCGTCGGAATCCCGAGGGAGCGAACCTTCCCCGAACCACCCGGCTTGGGAATCTTGCGTTCCCGCACCGGCTGGGGCCGAAACGAGCCATCCTTCAGGCTGGTCCGCAGGCCGTCCAGAAAACGGAAAACTCCGATCTGCTCTTCAACATGGGCGACAGTGACGCCGTCCATGCCCGCAGTTCGGGCCCCCTTGTTGCCCGCGATCCGATTGAACGCATGTCGCAGCGTCATCGGATCGTGCACGAAATTGAACAGGTCGTCGAACCTGCGGCCAGGATCGGCCGCTGCCCGACGGTGAAGCTTGGCCTGCATCCCCGATACCCGCCCATCGGACTCTTCCGAGTCTTCGATAAGCGCGGCACCGTCGTTCAACGGTGCGTCTTTCGGCATTGCAGCCTCCTTCCCTTCTCGATACCGTTGCCGCCCTTCCCCATGTACGCGCCTTTCGCGCGCTCGGAGTACTACGGCGACTCCGCCCCGCTCCGGCCCGATCGGCCGACGATGAACCCAGCCCTTCTACCAGAGCGGATCCCTGGCAAAGGGCGAGAGCCGGAACGGTTCCCGTGTTCACTGCAACTCGCTCGACGAAGTAGGAGCCCAGCTCCGTCCCTGCGGCCTCGCCACGGCTACCCCGCAGCACTTCACCGTGGCCTCCTGACGGGCATGTCAAAGCCCGTCCAGAAGTTCCCCGCTCCGGTCACCCGGTTCGAGGACGCACCGCATCCGGCCCATATCTGCACAGGTTTGAGCCGGCGGGGGGTTGAGAGACGTAGACGCTGGTTCCTCTCGTACTCCTCTCCATCACGCTTGCCGGACCCGAACCATCTGGCAGTTCTGGCCCGTCCCGGCTTTGTCGGGGCCGCTCTCGCCCTCACCGGCATCTCCCGGATCAGGCTGCCCCCAGCTTCACCGCCCTGCTGCGACAGGACGGCGGCGACGGTCTCTCACCTCCGCACGAGTTCACAACGCTTCACGGCGCACTGACACCACCCCCCCAGGTCATTCCTTCGACAGGGGGCAACAGTCATGCCGGGCCCAGAGGCCAGCGGCCCCGTTGCAGGACCGCGAAAAAGATAACGGGGTACCGTCGGCGCTCACCGGCCGACCGAGGGCTCGGTCCAGGTGCAGGGGGTGGTCGGCGACGAGCAGCTCGCTTGCTGACGAGCAGGCCCGTGCGTCCGCTCCGTACCGCGTTCCGTCGCTCGGCAGGCGCAGCTGGGCGTCTCTTCGAAGCCGTCTTGGAGCAGGATCCGCCGGGCGGCGGCGTTGTAGCCGGTGGTGGTGATCTCGCCAGTGATGGTGTGCCGGATCGTCATGAACGGCTCTGCTGGTGCTTCGGGCAAGGCGGATCTCCTATCGGTGGTGGCGGGAAAGCGGTGGGGTGTTGGGCGAAAGCGAGGCGGGCCCGGAACTTCCAGCACGCCTCCGGTGCGTGGCTGGACCACGAACGATGGGCAATGACTGCCGACATGCTCCAGGGCGGGCCTCACCGCCCCGCAGCTACCTGACTCGCCTTTCCGCACGTTCTGGTAGCCGGGTGTACCAACAACAGCCATGAATGGGTCTCCTCAGAAGAGCTGGAAGGTAGTGGGGGCGCCCTGATCAGGGCGTCTTGTGCTGGCCTCGAAATGGGCGGCGGGGTCGGCCGCGCGGCAGCTGTCCGGTGGGGCCCAGGTGCCGACGCGCGGCGAGCAGGACAGCGAGAGCGAGGGCCGCTCCGGCGGCAGGGAGCGCCGCGCTGGCGAGCGGCTGCTCGGCGAGGCGTCCGGCCAGGGCAGTGCCGGCGGACTGTCCGACGCCGATCGACAGGATCAGCCACGCGTACGCCTCGCTGGTCCGGCCCGCCGGGGCAAGAGCGTCCGTGGTCACGTAGGCGCAGGCCACCACGACGGTCAGGAGCGCACCGGGGACGGTGACCGCGATGGTGGCCGCCAAGGGCCCGGGCAGCGCCATGAGCGGGAGCCACCCGGCGAGGAACACGGCTCCGGCGGTGATCAGCCGGTGGGCGGTGGTTCCCTTCCAGGTGCGGCGCCCGTAGATGAGGCCGCCCAGGAAGCTGCCGGTGGAGAACGCGGCGGGGATGATGCCCGAGAGCATGTCCTGCTCGTGGTGCTCGGCCATGGCGATCGACCACACGTTCATCGCGCCGATCGCGAACCCGGTGCCGGTGAGAGAGACGAACAGAAGCACCAGGCCGGGGCTGGTCAACCGGCGATTCGCCACGTTCTGCGGGTCTGTTGACGATGCCGGCCGCCAGCGCCGCGATGGCGGAGCGAGGGCGACCACGGCGGTGCCGACCAGCCCGAGGAGAGCGGTCACGGCGAGCGCGACGACGGGGTCGTACGTGGAGGCGAGCACGGCCACGAGCAGGGGGCCGGCGATGTAGAGCAGGCCCTGAGTGCCAGTGTCGAGGGCGAGCGCGGCGTGCCGCAGCCGGGGGTCGGGGAGCACGCTCGGCCACAGCGCCCGCAGACCTGCCTCCAAAGGCGGGGTCGTGAGGCCGCCGGCGACGACGATGGCCGTGGCGAGGCCGGATCCGCCGAACGACCCGGCCAGGGGCAGGGCCACCAGGAAAGCCGAGTTGAGCAGGGCGGCCGGAAGGTGCACCACCATCTGGCCGTGGCGGTCCATGAGGCGGCCCTTGACCGGTTGCACCAGCGCCGAGGACAGCCCATACAGGGCGCTGAGCAGTCCTCCGAAAGCGATGCCGCATCCGCTCGTTGTGGCCCACAGGACGATGGCGACGGGGGCCATGCCGTTGGGGAGTCGGCCAGTGAGGGTGCCGCCGAGGAGGCGGGCGACGTACGGACTGCCCAGCACCGCGCCATAGGTGATGCGCGGTGCCGGGGTCGGGGGTGCGGTCAGAGACAACGGGTACTTTCTCGGTGCTCAGCGGTGGCGGGCGTGCTGGCGCGGGGCGGCGGCGCGGGTGGCGTGGTGTCCACCGCCGGGCGCGGGCGGGTACGCAGCACGGGGGTGCGGTGCGGGGGCAGGACGGCGACGGTCGCCCCGAGGTCCTCGGCCGCCTCCTCGACTTCGCGGGTGAGGAACTTGATCTGCCGGCCGAGCGCCGAGAGCCGGGCGCCGATCTGGCGGCCCTGCGCGGTCTCCAGGGCGGTGGCGAACTGGCCACTGGTTTCCAGGAGTTCCTGGAGGCGGACCATGGGGCCCGCGTCGTAGTCGCGCTGGGTGGCACTGAGCAGGGCGTTGGACGCGTCGCCGGCCTGCTGGGCCTCGACGGCGTCGCGGATGAGTTCCTGCAGGGACGCCTCCGGGGCCGGCACCGGACGGTTGAACCGGGAGACGTCGGGGCGCAGCACGCCGGGAGGGACCGGCGCGGGCAGTACCTTTCCTGCCTGGTATTCGTGGGCGTAGTGCCCGATCACCTGCCAGCCCGGTGCGCCCGGGTCGCCGTGTAGCGCGACGACCGTTGATTCGTCGTCCTCGACCAGGTAAGCGAGGGTGATCGGCTGTCCGTCGGCGGCGTACCACGACTCGGTCAGCTCCAGCTCGCCACGCCGCTGCGCGGCCTGGGCCATCTCGGTCCATGTCTGCTGTTCTTCGCTGGTCAGGGGCGCTTTGTGGTGCTGCTTATCGCGCTGGCCGGCGAGGTTGCCGGCGACGACGCTGTGGTCCGCCCAGGCGGTGAGGTGCGGCCACAGAGCCGAGTGCTGCGCGCGTTCGGCCGGGGAGCCTGGGGCGGCCGGCCGGTCGAGTGCCCGGCGGAGCTCGGTGGTGGAGGTGGCCAGCCCCTCCAGCACGGCGCACCATCCGGCCAGGTGCCGGGCGGACGGCAGCTCGTCGAGTACGCGGCGGGCGGTATCGAGCAGCGCTTCGGCGTGGGGGGCGAGGTGGATGCTGTACGCCTCAAGCGCCGCCTTGTCGCGGTGGGCCCGTACGGCTTCCGCGGCGCCTGCGTGGACGGTGCGGCCGTAGCGGTCGCGTGTCATGTCGAGCGCGGCTTCCATCTCGCAGTCGATGACCGCCATGCGGACCCGGAAGTCGCCTGCACCGTTGGCCAGTTCGGCGGCGCTCGGCTGGTGGCTGTCGGGGGCCGGATTACTCGAAGGCGTCATCGGGACCGCCCGCCGCCGGAGGCCGTCAGGTGGACGGTCGGAGCGTAGGTGGGCTTCGGCGGGATCGGCCGGGCCGAGGGCGGGGACGTGGTGGGTGGTGCGGAGCGCTGCGTCGTCCGACTGGCGGCAGCCTGAGCGAGACGGCTGCGACGTTCCATGAGTCCGTTCGGCCGGACCGGGTTTGGCGGACCGGCGGAGAGGGACGGGTCGAGGCGGATGTCGGCCTGCACGGTGTAGCCCTTGCGGCGCAGGTCGTGGACGGCCTGGCGGATGCGCCGAGCACCGTCACGTTCGGGCTCACTGAGCCGGTACAGGCCAGCCTCTCCGGGAACGGGCTCGAACTGCTCACGTTCCAGGAACCAGTGGGCGAGGTGCGCGGGCATGGCGGGGGTGAAGGAGGCGACGAAGCCGTGGGTGTCATGGTCGGCGAAGGCGAAGTGGGGGCCGGGTTGCAAGGGGGTGGATTTCCCCTCTCGTTGGTGGGGTGGAAAGGTCAGCGGTGAGCCGAAATCGTGGGAAGTGCAGGTGGTAGAGCTGGGCGGACAGTGAGCGCGCGCGGGCCAGGTGCGTGAGACAGGGCTGGTGCCTCGTCCTGCGCGACCGCGCGGACCTGCCGCTCGAAGCTTTCCGTTTCGGCGAGCCACGTCTCGATGGCCCGCAGAGCTGACCTGCCGAGCTGCGCACGGATGTGGTTCGCCTCATGGGGAAGTTCCGAGTCGACTGCGGTCGTCAGGGAGACGGAAACTCTGTAGGGAGCGCGATCTCATGAGCACTGCTTCCTGCGGAAATACCGGAATCCGCGTCTGATGAGCAGCGCGAGGGTGCGGTGATCATGAGCAGAGTTGCCGGTCAGGTTATGGGCCTAATTACTGTGGGTAGTTTGATCTGCTGCTGGGGCCGTGCGTAGGACGTGTTCGCCAGTTCTCCGCAGGGGGTCGGGGGATGGGGTGAGCTTCAATGGTCGCCACGATCGCCGGTTGGGGTAACCGGCGATCGTCGGCTATGTTGCGCTCGCATGGTGACCAGACGGTGTCCGGCGACTATGCGGGCGGTGCCGGGGACCGACTGGTGGTCCTGGCTGCCTTCGTCGTCAAGGTGCGCGGGCATACTCGGTCGGCTAGGTGCGGTGGTTCGCCCTCGAAGAGGGGCAGCGCTGCTCCGGTGTGGGCATCGGCTCTGCCTCTGTGCGCGTGGCATCGTGTGGCGAGGTCGTAAGAGCGGGTGACCAGGTCCTCGACGCGGGTGGCGACCGGGCTCGCGCCAGCGGTGATCCAGTGCGCCTCTTTGAGGCAGCGGCCCCGGCATGCCGGGGTACTGAGATCACCGAGCTGAGGGAGCTCCGTACGCGGGCCCTGCCCCAGATCGAGGTCCGGGCCCGCAACCGGTGCGTGCTGAGTGATCACGAACAACATGGTCGGCAACGCTCAGTTGGTGGTGGACACCGGGCTCCCGCCCCGGGTCGTGGCCCCGCAGCGGCATGACCACTCCCGGAACGGGGCACCAAGTCCTTGGCCTAGGGCGGGGGAGTCGCTATGGGGTGGATACCCGACGACTGGAACATAGTGGCGGGCTGGCTGCTGGGCTTCGTGGTGGCGAACTGCGCGCTGGGGGTCTGGTTCCGGCGACGTGGCCGGGCCGACCGTGCAACGATCCGCCGGTACCTGGCCGAGGGCATTGGCCCCGTGGCCGCGGCGGAGCAGGTGGAACGCGAGTACTACGCCGCACGGGTCGCGGTGTGTGCGCTCGTCGCCGACAAGGTCGTGGAGGTGTCGGAGGAGGGTGTTCTGACCGTGGTCCCGGGGGCTCCGGAACCGGCCGGTCCCACGCTGCGCGCGCTCGCCCACTGCATCGGGGACCGTGGTCCCGAGGGAGCGAAGCTGTACGAGCTGCGGCGGGAACCGCACTTCGAGCCCTACCGGACCGCACTCGCCCAGGAGAAGACGGGTCTGCGCTGGTTCGCGGAGCGCGGCCGGGTCCTCTCCGTGAGCGCCGGGTTTCTGGCGGGCGTCGGCATGGCCTTCCATTCCATCCCGGCCGGGGCACCGGTGCCGTTCCTCCCCACGGACGACGTGGCCGCGTGGGTCCTTGCACAGCTCGCCGTCTGGGCCTTTCTCTCGCTGCTCTCCGCAGCGTGGCCGGGCGAGATGACCCGGCGCTGGAGACGTTTCAACGAGCACTGCCGGCAACGGGCCGAGGCCGAACTGGCGAGGGTTTCGCCCGCGACGCTCGACGCGGTGCGCAGGAGGGAATTCGCGCCCGTCCTCCCGCAGGCACCACGCGGGAGCCGGACCCCGGGCCGTACCGACGGTGAGGGCCCGGGCGACGGGGGCAGCTGGGCCAACGACGTCGACACCCACTCCTGCGGCAGCGGGTGCGGCGGGGGCGGCGACTGAGACCTGGTCCGGGAATGAGCATGAGGCTCACGCAGGCGCGACGGATGCTCGCGATCCTCGGCTGGTGCGGGCTCTTGGGCGGCAGCAGCCGCAATGTCCAGGACGGCAACAGATGCCGGGCATCTTGGGCACCCTCACGGCGATGTCAGCCTCGCTCAGGCTAGGCATCGTGGGCTCGGCGGTGGCGGTGCCGTAGCGCAGGCGGGCCTTGAGGGTGAGTTGCGGGTCGGACGCCGCCAGGATGCGCCTGACGAAGCGGGGGCCGGCGGACGTCCAGTTGCGCAGGTACCGCTTCGGGTGCTTGCGCAGCTCGAAGTTCCGCCATGGAACCGACCACGTGAAAACTGCCAACCGCAGCTCCTTGAACAGGACCTTGCGGACCGACGCGTCGTCGTAGCGCACTGACGCCATCGGCTGGTCGTACTCGCGTGTACCCGTGCTGGACTCCGGATGACCATAGACCGGAAGCTAGTTACCGTCCGGAGTCAGTGCGCACAGATCCTCGGAATTGCGCATTCGGTGCGCATCTCACGGGCACAGTGCGCACCGGATCGCGGAACCTACATCGCGTGTAGGGACCGCAGTTTGCTGACCACTGCTTCCTGTAGAAACGAGGGATTCCGTGCGTGATGAGCACCGTGTGCGGGTGCCGATCATGAGCAAAACCCTCTGCGGGCACTGCTTGTGAGGTAGCGCTGGGTAGCGTGCGCTGTCCTGCGGACGAGGGCGCACGAGTGCGGGATGGGATGGAATGAAATAGCTCCTCCGGCTGGCGGCCAGCAGGCTGCGCGCGTGTCAGGCCGCTGGATCTGCAGGAAGGGGAGGGGAGCAGCGCGTGCGGCTCGTCGTTGGTGCGGTCTCCGGCGACGGCGGAAGGGCGGCGCTGGTGGAGCGGCGTCAGCGCGTGTGGCGTGGTTGTGCCGGCGGGAGGGCGCGCGCGGGCAGGGACGCCGCACGGGCAGGGGCGGAGTGGAGCCGCGGCGTGGGAACGGGCGGGGTGAGCGACCGCATCCGCTCCTCGGCCACGTGCAGGACCTCGCCGAGATCGCGGATCTCGGCGGCGGCGTCGGCGAGGTCGTAGGACAGGTCGAGACCGTCGTCCTCCTCGGCTTCCTTGGCCTTCTCGCCGGCTGCCTCGAAGAATTCGCCGAGCCGCTCCAGCAGGCCGTTGACCGGATCCAGGACCTGGTGGAGGAGAGCAGCGGCATCAGCGTGGGACTCGGCTCCGTTGAGCCGGTCGGTCAGAGCAAGCATCGCGTCGCCGTAGACGTAGGAGGGAGCGCGGTTTGCTGCGGCGTGGTCGTCCGGGGCCCTGGACGGTTCGGGCGGCGCCTGAGCTGGGTGCACGTGCGGGCTTTCGTGGGGCAGGACGGGATGCGGTAGCAGTCCGAGCTGCTTGAGGCGATGGTCGAGTGCCTCGATCAGGGGCTGGGCGCTGCCCCCGTGGCGGGCTTCGGCCCGCTGGGGAATGCCAGCATCGCCGGAGGGAGCCGAGTCGTAGAGGACCTCGAACAGCGCCTGGTCGTCGGGGTGCTCACGGGTTGCGATCCAGCCTTCCGGATCTCCGGGAGGGCGTTCGGACGACGGCTCCTGCGGCGGGCCGATGATCAGGTAACTGTCGTCGGGGAGCGGCACGCGCACGATGTAGGCGCTGAGGCCGAACTCGATGTCACACTGCAGTCCGCGCGCCCGCAGCGGTGTAGTGATGTGCGCGTGGCGGCGCCACAGCTCCTGCCACCACGGGGTGTTCACGTCGCGGTGGTTGGGCAGCGGCGCAAGCGGAGCCGTCCGGCGAGCATCGGGGGTGTTCTCCACGTCAGCGGCCACGGCTCCTCCTGCGGGAGGCCGGCGATCGGCGCGGCGGAGGTATCCGGCGGGCGGGGTCGGCTTCCGGCTTCGGAACCGGACTGAAGTCGAGTTCGCACTCGTCGTAGGCGGCGATCAGATCGTGTTCCATCTGGGCTTCGCGGTCGGCGACCTGCGCCATGAGGTCTTCGTGCTCGGCCTGACACTGCTGGTACTCGGCCCAGTCGGCGTCGCTGAAATGAGCGGGGCGATTCAGATCATTCCTTGGGGGTGTGGATGGATCGGGCTCCGGGCTCGGCGCGGTCAGCGGTGGCGACCGCCCGGCCGGGGTGGCGGGGGCGCCGGCGGACCTTCCTGACGGGTGAGCGGCGCGAGGAAGCGTTGGAAGCCGACGTGGTCGTCGAGTTCCTTGGCCGCTTCCCGAAGGGATTCCGAAGTGCGCCGCAGGAAGGCGCGGGCTGAGGCGTGATCGATGACCATGCGGTTCGTGAGGTAGTGCCGGTCGGTCGGGTTGGCAGACCGAGGCAGGGTCAGGGCGCACTCTGCGGTTTCGGCGAAGTGAGGGGCTGCGTGGCTCGACAGGGTCGCTGCCGTGGCGAGATGCTTCAGAACGGTGTCGCCGACGCGGGTGGTGTGGTGCGGGCTCTCGGCGAAGTCAGCAGTCAGCTGGAAGACATCGCGGGAGAGGTCCTGTGCGTCGGTGGCGTGCCGGAGCAGTGCGGGGTAGGAGGGCGCGGCCGGTACGTGTCCGGTCAAGTCGAGCAGCTCCCATTGCTGGGCGGCGCTGTACAGTTTGTCCTTCATCACGTTGAGTGCGCCGATAAGGTGGAGAGCGTCATCGCTCGGTATCAGGTCGCGTTGGAAGTCGGGCTTCACGGGCCTCTTGCTCCTCAGTGCATACGGGCGTCGGTGTCGAAGAGCTTCAGTTCGTAGCTGTGCAGGAGGTGCTGCACGATGAAGCTCCGACCTGCGACTTTCCACAAACCGCGCCCTCGGTTGAGGTGTGCGATGGCGTCCATCTCGACGGATGTCAGGCCGAGCAGGGAAGCCGCGGCGTGGAGCTGGTCGGTCTCCTGGCGGTAGATGATCCGGGTGCTGCAGTCGGCGAGGAGCCCCTCGGCCAGAGCCCGGCCCTGTGATCCGGCGTCGCCGGCGGTGAGCAAGTCGCTGAGCCGGTGGATCACCATGAGGTTGGCGATGCCGAGGCCGCGGGACAGCTTCCACTGGGCCTGCATCCGCTGCAGCAGACCGACGTGCCGCATCAGACGCCACGCCTCGTCGTACACGATCCAGCGCCGGCCGCCGGACGGATCGGAGAGGGCGGACTCCATCCAGGCGCTCGCGCAGGTCATCGCCAGGACGAGGGCGGTGTCGTCGCCGGAGCCGCCGAGGCGGGAGAGGTCGATGGTGAGCATCGGCGCGTTCGGGTCGAAGGCGACGGTGGAAGGGGCGTCGAACATGCCGGCCAGGTCACCGTGGACCAACCTGCGCATCGCGTGGGCCAGGTCGCGGGCTGCATCGCCGAGTTGGCCCGACATCATCCCGGCGGCCTCGCTGAGGACGCCCGGGTTGTTGAGGGTTGCGGCGACGTCGCCGAGGAGCGGGGTGCGGTGTGTGTCGGCGGCGCGGGTGACGACGGCGTCGAGGGCAACGTCCAGGGCGGTGTGTTCCATGGGCATCAGGTCGCGGCCCAGGACCGTGCGGGCGAGGGAGCCGAGCAGGAGCAGGCGCCGCTTGCGGATCTCGCCGACCCAGTCGGCCTCGGAGACGCTCTGCGGGCGTGGGGCCGCGTCCAGGGGATTCAGGCGTCCGGGCAGTCCGGGACCAAGAGCGACGGACCGTCCGCCGAGGGCTTCCGCCACCGGCGTCCACTCGCCTTTGGGGTCGCACGGTACGTAGACGCGGTATCCGAAGGCGACCGAACGCAGGGCGAAGCTTTTGGCGAGCGCGCTCTTGCCCTGGCCGATCACTCCGGCCAGCAGCAGGTTCGGATTGGTGAACCCCTCGACCTTGCCGTACAGCGCGAACGGGTCGAAAACGAACGACGCTTCGGCGTGCACGTCGCGTCCGATGTAGATGCCCTCGGCGCCCAGTCCGCCTTCGGCCAAATACGGATACGCCCCAGCAGCGACGGCGGTGGTCATGCGGTGGGCGGGCAGCTTCAGCCGGTTCTTACGCGCAGAGGCGGGACCGGGGCGTCCGCCCGGTGGGTAGAGCGCTGCGGGCATCTGGTGCTCGGCGGATGTGTTCTCGCTCTGGTGGGCGCTGGCTTCCACGCGGGCTTTGGCGGTGGCTTCGGCGAGCTGCTGGCGGGCTGCCTTGCGGCTGGCGCGGTCGGTGCCGTGGGGGGTGAACAGCGGGCTGGCGGACGCGCGGCGGGCGCGGCGGGCGGGCCGGTGGCTCATCGGGGGCCCTCGATTCTGCGGGTGGTGCTCATCGCACGCAGGCCGTGGTGTGCGGGCGGAGGTCGGTGGGGGTGGTCTTGCGGCGGACGACGTGCCCGGCGGCGAGGTGGCGCTGGCAGATCGTCAGCACGGGCGGCCCCTCCGGCAGCCGCTCTGGATGGCAGGTACTCGCCTCGGCTTCTGCTGCTGTGTTGCTGGGCAGCAGGTGGAAGGCGGCGTGGACCTCGCTGGTGGCCTGCCAGAGGCGGGTGTGCGCGGTGGCGAGGTGACGGCCGGCGGCGGGGTGAGGTAGCCGGGTGCTGTCGGCGAGCCGGTCCAGGAGCTGGAGCAGAGCGGCGAGGTGGGCGTGCAGCACGTCAAGGTGCAGGCGGTCGCCGGGCCGGGGCGGGTTCGTGGCCGATGGTGCCTGGGACCGTGCGTGGTGGCGGACTCCGGCGCTCGCTGCGCGGAGGTAAGGGTGCGCGTCGTCGGGATGCGTGGGAGAGGTCAAAGGTGGTGGTCCTTCCTGCCGAAAGGCAGGGCGGCGACGGGTGGCCCGTCGCGGGTGATCCGAAGTGCAGCGGGCCAGGGGGGTGCGCTGGCGCGACTGGTTCACAGGGCGGTGCGGGCGAGCGGGAGCGCGGAGAGAGCGAAGGCTTCGGGCTGCTGGTAGTTGAGCCGTCGGAGGTCGACGCCGGAGGTGACGGCGTGGGTCTCGATCTGTGCGCAGGCGGCGTCCAGGAGGGCGTCGGTCTCGGCGGTGACGGTGACCAGGCCGGTCAGGGCCACGTCCGCGTGTCCGGCGATCAGCTGGCGTTCGCGTGTTTTGACGTCTGCGTACTCGACGGAGTCTTCCTCGCTGTCGACCTGTCCGCGGCGGGCGCGCTCGTTGGCGTCGGCGATGATCGCGGCCTTCTTCCGCTGGACGTCACGCAGCGCGGACTCGAGCCCCTGTGGCACGTAGATAAGGGAGAGGCTGCGGCGCACGCCGGCGGTGAACATGATTCCGTGCAGGAACCCGGCTCCCATTTCGGTGCGTGGCCAGTTCTCCACCCAGTACGTGGCGTGGCGTGCGCTGTCGGTGGAGAGGCGGTCGTACTCCTCGAACTGGACGACGGGTCCGGCGGCGGCGGGGTCGGCTTCGGCGCGGCCGGTCTCGGACCACTGCTGGAGTGCGGCGAGGGCCTTCGGGTCGTAGGCGGTGCGGATGACGGCGGCGATCTCCCGCGCGCTCAGCCACCCGGTGACCTGGAGACCGGCGTTGCGGGCGGCCTGGGCGATGGAGGTGGTGGTCTGTTCCATGACGGTGAACGCACCGGGCAGTCCTCCGCCGGCCTGGCTGATCAGGCGCCGGGCGGCCTTGAGGTCGAGGGAGATGGCGAGGTAGGTCTCGTGCGGGGCGGCGGCGGGGCCGGCCGAGGCAACGAGTTCGGAGTAGATCTGCCCGGCGACGGGGACCTGGGGCTGCCCGTTCTGGGTCCAGTGACGGGTCAGGGTGTCGCCGCTGTCGGGCACTGTGCGCTCCAGCACCTGCACGGTGGCGATGTGCCCGGTGCGGGCGATGCCCGCAAGCGCGCGCCCCCAGCTCGACACGTTGTGATTCTGGGTTGCGGGGTCGAGGAGGGCGAACGCCCGGCTGCTGACGCGGGCGATGGCGGTCAGGGTCTGCTGGTGGGGGTCGTGTACGGCTGCGGCCTGGTTGGCGGAGTCGCCGGGGGTGACCACCTTCAGCGAGGAGGCGGTGCCCGGCAGATGGAGGACGCCGTCCTGCCGCGGCCGGGTGACGGGCCGGGCGAGCCAGAGTGTCTGGCCGGTACGGCGGCGGTGTGCATAGCGGGTGACGATCGGTGCCCAGTCGATGAGGGACCGGCCGTGTCGGCGGATCGCGACGAGCGCACCGGATGCCGCCCACAGCGGGGCCAAGGCGACAGCGCCGAGCAGTCCGGTGGAGATCACTGTCATCAGCAGCAGTGCCAGCGAGCAGGAGACGAGGACGAGTTGAGGCAGAGAGAGGCCGAGGAGGATGCCGCGGCGGGACCGGTGCGGAAACTTCACCGTGATCGGGGCGACGGAGAGATCAGTCAAGGGGCGGGTCCTGGAGGCGCGAGTGGAACCCGGGGGCGGGAGGTGGCAGGCACGTCCCGCCCCCGGGAGTCGGGCAGGGGATCAGAGGCCGGTCGGGGGCGGTGGCGGTGTGGCCGACCCGCTGGACGTGGCGTTCTGTGAGCCGGAGGACGGCGGTGCGCCCTGAGGCGGCGGGGTCGTGCTCGGCGGGGTGGACTGCCATCCATCGCCCTGGCCGGACGCGGCGTTCGCACCGGATCCGCCCGGCCCTTGGCTGCCGCCCACCTGGCCGCTGGTGTCGTCGGACACCCTGGTCGGCGCGGGTTGGACGGCCTTCTCCAGACCGGACTTGACGGCATCGCCACCGGGCGAGACGACCGTTCCGCCGGATTGCGAACCTTCCTTGTCTTCTCCGCCTCCGCCGGTCGGGTTGGAGGCGATGTCGCCGGGGAATCCGCCCCCGCCGCCGGCGTCGGGGCCTTGCGGTGCGGCGCCTGCTCCGGCTGCGGCACCACCGGTTCCGGCGGTGGCCGCCGCCGAGGCGGCCTTGCGGGCGGCCTTCTCGGCGTGTGCCCGCGCGATCTGCGCTCCGGCGCCACCGGCCCGGTGGATGGACTCGCCGTCGGTTCCATCGGCAGCCCAGTGCACGAACTTGAAGACCGCGTACGGGCACAGCAGCACCAGAACCATGATCACGATGCCGGACATGACGTCGGCCAGCGCGGCGATGCCGTCCTTGGCCTCGGTCTTGCCCATGGCAGCGATGCCGAGCACGAAGATCACGGTCATCAGCCACTTGCTGACCACGAGGGTGGCGGTGGCCTCGATCCAGCCCTTGCGCCAGCGCCGGGCGACCTCCCAGCCTCCGCCAGCCGACGCGAACACGGCCAGGGTGACCATGACGAGGATGCCGACCTTGCGGACCATCATCACGCACCAGTAGAGGAAGGCGCCGATGGCGGCGCCGAGTCCGGCGACGACCGGGACGAGCCAGCCCAGGCCGGTCAAGGCTCCGATCTGGTTGACCTTCACGATCCGGCGCACCGCTGACTCGATATTCAGATTCGCGGCCTTGAACAGACCGTCGGATATCGCGTTGACCACTTCCACCGCGACCGTCGTGAACGCGATGGCACAGAAGGCGAACAGGACGCCGCTCATCGTGCCGGTGAACGCTTGTGTCAGGGCCTGCCCGTCACGCCGGATGGCTGCCCGCACCAGCTGCGCGCAGAACGTGGCGACCAGTAGGACCAGGCCCAGCGGCAGCAGCATCTCGTAGTTGTCGACGAACCACGTCGCGTTGAGGTCCACCTTCGTGGTGGTGTCGACTGCCTCGGCGGCCAGGTCGGCCGCTGCGGCGGCGAGTTCGCCAGCGGACTTCGCCATCCAGTCACCGATGGCTTTGCCGGGGTCAGAGGCAAAACTCACCGCGTCGCCGACGGCGCACAGCTTGTCTGCCAGGGGGAAATCACAGAAACCCACGGGGAGTTACTCCTCCATTCTTGTCTCAGTCGCGGGTCACTGCGTGACGCTCGGTGCGAGGGCGGCCAGGGTGCAGTCGTGGCTCGGGCGGCACTGGACGGCGAGGGTCACGGCCCGTTCCTCGGCTCCGCCCCCGCCCTTCTTCCAGGCGATCTGCTGCTTGCCGTTGACGGTGACGACGTAGATGTACGCCTTCGTGATCGCGGACGGGTCGTCGGCCAGAGCCTGCTTGAACGCGGAGGGGTAGTGGCCCTCGGTGACGCTTGCGGTGGCGTGCTGGTCCTGGTCGGCCATGCGCGACCACAGCACCGGATCGGGTACCTGGCCGGAGACTGAGGTCCAGTCGGCGTACATGGTCTCGCCTGTCATCCAGGCACGCATGCCGGCGAGCTGCTGGTCACGACTGGTGTTGCGGGTGTCGTAGGACCACAGCATCTGGGCCGCAGCCTTGGCGTAGGCGACCGGTTCGGAGATCTGCGGAGGCTTGGGCACCGAACCGGATCCGGAGGAAGGCTTCGGAGCAGCCTCGGAGGAGGACGGGCTGCCGGTCGGGGCGGGCGCGGCGGTGTCCGGAGCCCGGTGGCCGTTGCCGCCGCCGGTCATCAGGGCGACAACGCCGGCGATGGCGAGGAGGACAGCGACGGCCGAGGCGACGATCGCGATGCGCTTGCTGGCCGGCCAGCCCGCGCCATACGAGGACGGCGAGAGGGAGGGGAATCGTTTCCGCATCAGTGGACCTGCGACCCCAGGCTGGAGAAGAACGCCACGATGCCGTTCGCGGCACCCAGACCGAGGGCTGCGCCGGCGGCGACGACAGCGCCCTTCTTGCCGTTGGCCTCGGCCTGGTGGCCACCGGTGTGGTGGCCCCAGGCCCATACGCCGAGCGAGACGGCGAGGGCGCCGACGACGGCGATGATGCCGAACATGTTGATCGAGTTGACGACGTTCTTCAGCACGGCGGGGCCGGGCAGCCCGCCGCCCTTGGGTGAGATTCCTGGGTCGTAGGCGAGCTGGATGACGCGGTCTGCGAGGGGGAGGGACATGGGTGTGGCGGGGCTCCTTGCATACGCGGGCCAGGCGAGGGCCGGCGGGAAGGGGGATGCGGAGGGGGAGGTGCGCTCGGGGCGCGGAAGTGGCCGCGGTGGTACGCCCTGGAGCGGTGTCCGGGCGGCGCGGCGTCAGAGGACGCGGCGGGCGGCGAGGATGTCCCAGTCCTTGATCGGGGTGATCCGGACGGGCTTGGTGGTGCGGGGTGCCTCGATGACGAGGCCCTCGCCCATGTACATGCCGACGTGTTCAGGTCGGGCGGCGCTGCCGCGGCTGAAGATCAGGTCACCGGGCTTGAGGTGGGCGGGTGAGACCGCCTTGCCTTCGTTGACCTGTGTGTACGTGGTGCGGGTGAGGGTGACGCCGACCTGCGCGTACGCCTGCTGCATCAGGCTGGAGCAGTCGCAGCGGGCCATGGGGTCAGGGCCGTGCGAGTTCGTGCAGGTCCCGCCCCACTGGTAGAGCGTGCCGAGCTGGTGCATCGCCCACTCGATGGCCTTGCGAGCCTTCGGATCGGCGTCCTTGGGGATCGAGTAACCCTTCGGGACGCTGCCCTCGGGGATGCGGCCGAAGCCGGAACTGTCCTGGCCCGGCGCGCAGCCGGTCGTACCGGTCGACGGCTTCTTGCCCTGGTCCGCGTCCGTGTTGTCCGCGTCATGGCCTCCGCCGGGGAAGGTCTTGGCGATGGCGGTCTGCAGCGCGGTGGCCAGGTTCTCCCACTGCGCGTACGCGTCCGGCAGCCCGGACTTCTGTACGGCTTGGGCGGCCTGGGTGACGCTCATCTGCTGCCAGCCGCTCACCTTGAGCAAGTGCTTGTAGAACTGCTCGGAGGCGAGGACCGGGTCGCGGATTTGCTGGGCGCTGCCCCAGCCCTGGGACGGACGTTGCTGGAACAGGCCGAGGGAGTCGCGGTCGCCGTAGTTCAGGTTGCGCAGCCGGCTCTCCTGCATCGCCGTGGCGAGCGCGATGATCTGGCCCTTCGTGGGGACGTCGAACGAGAGGCCGGCGGCCACGATCGTCTGGGCGTTGGGGACCTGCTCGGCGGGAAGGTCCAGGCCCTCGACGTGGACGTCCTTGCCGGACGCCCCGTCGAGGATTTTGCCGACCTGCTCGGTGACCTTGTCGGTGTCGATGTCGGTCAGGCAGCTGCTGAAGGAGCCGTTGCTCTGCACGGCGTCGGCGGAGGAGGCCAGCATCATGCCGGTGCCGGCGATCAGGATCGGAGAGAGGAAGACGACGCCGATGCCGGCGGCGAGCGCCTTCAATCGGAGCGGATCGCTCGTCGGTCAGCGTTTTCGGGCAGGGGTGGGTAACGAGACGTCATGAGCGTGTCCTTCGGGGTGCGGTGTCCGGCGTGCCGCGTGCGCGAGCGGATCGGAAGGGCGCGGCGGCCGGTGTGGGCGATCGTGGCGGGCCGGTGTGGGCGAGTTGCCGCTCGCTCCATGCGGCCGGGCCGTGAGCTAGGTGTGCCGGGGCAGGGGGTACCTCCGTGAGGTGTGGCGGGGAGTAGCCAGCGGCGGTGTGCGCCGGGCGGTTCAAAAACAGTAGGCGCGGATCGGCGGTTGACCAAAAAATCGGCGTGAGGTATCGGAATCCGGCACCTCAGCGGAGCATTTCTTGGTCGTCGGCGGATTCGCCTCTACAGTTTTTGGACTCCCCCTCTCCTTCCTCGGTCTGTGGCCCTGGGCTTCTGCATGCCCGATTCCAGCCCGCGAGGACTCCTGCGTGAGGCGGTGAGTTCCCTCCGCGTTCCCACACCCGAATAGGGGTTCCTCTTTGCCTTTTTCCCTGCACCAGGGCGACGCCCTCAGCGTTCTCGCCGGCCTCCCGGACGGCTGCGTCGACTCCGTCATCACCGACCCGCCGTACAACTCGGGCGGTAGGACCGCGAAGGAGCGCACCACCCGCTCTGCCAAGCAGAAGTACACGTCCGTGGATTCCAAGAACGACCTTGCCGACTTCACCGGCGAGAACATGGACCAGAGGTCTTACTCGTTCTGGCTGACGCAGATCATGACCGAAGCCCACCGCCTCACGAAGACCGGCGGCACCGCGCTGCTGTTCACCGACTGGCGCCAGCTCCCGACGACAACGGATGCGATCCAGGCTGCCGGATGGCTGTGGCGCGGAGTGTTGGCCTGGCACAAGCCGCAGGCCAGGCCGCAGAAGGGCCGGTTCACTCAGAACTGCGAATTCATCATCTGGGCGTCCAAGGGGCCGATCGACGGCTCCCGGAACCCGGTCTACCTGCCGGGTATGTACTCGGCGTCGCAGCCCTCGGGGTCCAAGCGCCAGCACATCACGCAGAAGCCCCTGTCCGTGATGCGCGAGCTGGTCAAGATCAGCCCCGACGGCGGCACGGTCCTCGACTTCTGCGCCGGTTCCGGCTCCACGGGCGTCGCCGCCCTGCTGGAGGGCCGGGATTTCATCGGAGTGGAGAAGACCGAGCACTACGCGTCGATCGCGGCCGACCGGCTCACCGAAACCATCCGCGAGACCCTCACGCAAGACGACGTGGTTCTCACCGTCTGAGCCGCGACCCCGGGCTTCCGGTCGAGGCGATCTGTGCCCCGAGCGGCATTCCAGCACAGCAGAGCCGGTACCTCGCCGAACGGTCCGCACGTCGCCGCCTTTGTTCTTCTCTCTTTCCGCGTCTCGTAGGAGGCCGAAACTTTTCATGCCCGAATCCACAAAACCCGATGACGAAGGGGAGTTGGAGCCGGTTCGCATTCCGGATCCACAGCTTGAGGGAATCGAAGCGAGCGTCCGACGGCTTATGGAGCAGTCGGCGCAGCAGGCGCAGCAGCTCGACCACCTCGCGTCCACTCCGGAGCCCAGCGGGTCGCCGTTCGCCGCGTTCGGCATGCCGGGGCTCGGCGGGCCGCCTCCCGCCGCCCCGCCCGAGCCCCGCCCGATCCTGGAGCTTGACGGGGAGGAAAGGGAGGACGAACTCGACGCGCTCAGCGACTGGATCGACGACTTTTTCCTCCCCGTCTACGGATCTGAGGTCACCACCGCGGCGCCCTGGTGCCTGCAGTGGCAGGAGCACGACGATGTCGTGGCCTGGCTCCACGCCCTGTGGCTCGCCTACCAGCAGCACAAGGAACCCGACGCCGGGCTCTCCGGACTGTTCGTGTGGCACCGCGACTTCCTCACCCACGCCGTCGGCGGCGATCCGCGCACCGGGCGGCCCGCTCTCGGCCTGCATGACCTCTCCCGACCGTCCCGCACACCGTCTCCTGCCCGGCCCGCCGCCGTCCGTGCGTGCGGAGGCGGCATCCCCGGCGGAAGGCGCCGGGCCGGACGAGCCGGACGAGCCGACGTCGTGAGCGCGGGACAGGTGCAGCCCGCCTTCGGCCTGAGCTTCGACCCCCGAGCCCTGACCGACCTCCTCCAGGCGCCCAGTGACATCCGTGACCTCACCCTCGCCTACCTGCAGGAGGTCGTGAACGCGCAGCGCTTCGGGCTGCGCCTCGACGGTGACCTGGAGGGTTTCCGGAAGCTTTTCGTGGACTCGCGCAAGGACTGGCGCGTCGTCTACGGCGTACGCCCGGCGCCCTCGGAGTCCGCACACCCGAAGGAGATCCACGTCGTCGCGGTCCGGCCGCGTGCGGGCAACGACGTCTACGACGAAGTCGGGCGCCGTCTGGGGATGACCCGCCGGCCGCTGAGCGCCCGCACCCACGCGGCACGCTCCCGCCCCCCGCAGCTGACGACCCGCGGCCCCGCACCCCGGCCCGGTCCGTCGTCCACCGCACTGCCGGGTCTGCCCCGTCCCGCACCCAATCCCGCACACCATCACGCCCGCTGAACGCATGGAGATTCGCCTATGCCCCCTGAACCCACGCCGACACCCGTGCGGCGTGCGGTCTCCCCGCTCGACCATCGCATCGAAGCCGCCACCGGCCATGACATCGACACCCTGTGGGCCTACCGCGACCACGGTGTCCTGGACGAGCCCCACGCCCACCTGGTCGACCGACACCGTGAGCTGGCCAAGGCCCAGACCGGCGTCGTGTTCTACCTCAAGCTCCTCAACCGTCTGTCGAGCGGCGAGTTCGATGTCGATGACGCCCTGTTCACGCGCATCGACCGCACGGTGGACCAGCTAGAGGAGGCCACCGATACCCGCGACGCTGCTTCCCGGACCGTGAGCGCCGCCCTGGAGCCCATCGAGGCCGCCGCAACGGCCTCGATGGGCGGTCCGAGTCCGCTCTCGACGGACGACCAGGCGGCTCTCCTCGCCATCGCTGGCGGCGCCAAGCTCTACGAGCACCTGCTGACTGGCCGGATGTCCGTGACCGCCGCCTCCGGCACACGCATCCCTCACGCCAAGCTGCAGCGGCTGGAGGACGCCGGCCTGGTCGTCCGGGACACCGGTCACCCCGTACATGCCGGACAGCCGGTCGCGCTTACCGACGCCGGACGAACCGCGCTGTTCGCCGCCCGGCAGACCCCCACGACGCAGGCGCCGAAGGTCCCGGCTCGACCCGGCACGTCGCCGTCCACCCCGGCGCAGCGGCGCTGAACTCCACCGAAAGGTTCTTGTTGTCTCCCACCGAACCGGCGCCGGCCCGGAAGTCCATCCCTCAAGTCGACTTCGAGCTGGACGACCTCGACGCCGACGAGGAGAAATACCTCGACTTCTACCGCAAGGTCGGCGTCCACGAGGACATGCTCGTTCCCCTCGCCCAACACCACGACGGTGCGCACAGCTACTACGTCCTGTTCGACCGCACCGCCACCTGGGGGCACCCCGGTATGCCCCAGGTGCTCGCCGTACACCTGCAACGGGACCACGCAAAGCAGACGTTCAGCTTCGAGCAGGCCCCCCTGCCCCTGCCCTCGATGGCCCAGTCCTGGCTCATCCACCGCGGCTGCCCGCACGACGCCATCGGCCTCAACCCCGAGCTGGGCCCACCGCCGGCAGACGAAGCGACTCTGGCGCTGGAGAAGCGCCTCGCGGGCGACGGCGACCACTACGCCATGGGCTACTCCTACACCGAGGATGACCCGGACGACATGGTCACCGTCGTGGCACTGCGCGCCTTGGATGAGCGAGCCCCAGCCCGTTCCGCGTCGTGGTCGAGGAGGTCGACACGGACGCGTGGACGCACACCCTGCGCGAGGGCGGTTTCGACACGAAGGAGGCCGCTCTGCAGTGGTGCTCCGACCGTCTCACCGGCGAGGCCGGCCCTCTCCCGCCGGTCCGCCCGGCAGCCGCAGCCGTCCGTCCGGCCGGCGTGGCTAAGGCCCCTGTTTCACGCCCGCCCGGCCGCTCGCGCTGAGCGCCACGACCGAGGAGAGCGGCGAAACATAGCCGACGATCGCCGGTTAGCCAAACCGGCGTTTCTCCGGACTCTTATACAGCCGCCGCGACAACAACCGTGGCGCGCTTCCACGCAATCCCCATGACCTCACGGAGGTTTCTTCCGCATGCGCTCCACCCGAATAGCCGTATCCGCAGCGATGCTCAGCGCTCTCGCTCTGCCGGTGCTGTCCGCCACCACCGCCAGCGCGGCACCCGCCGCCGTAGCCGCAGCCCCCGCGAGCAGCTGCTCGTCCCTGCCGCCGCTGCCCTACGAGGTGCACACCAAGGCCGTGACCATCCGGTCCAAGGCCAGCTCGAAGTCCACCGCACTCGGCGTGCTCTACAAGAGCCACAAGTTCACCGTCTCCAAGAAGAGCGGCAACTGGCTCTACATCACGGACAAGTCGACCGGCGTCAAGGGCTGGGTCTCCGGTACGTACGTCTACCGCGACGTCCGAATGTGCCTGGACTGACCGGCCTTCAGCCCGCACCCGGAAGCAGCTGAGCCGCCGGGTAGTCCGCCCTTGCACATTCCCCCCGCGCATCGGTCTTTCCAGAACAGGAGCTTTCCTTTGTCCGACGGCATATCCGATGACGCTGAGGATGTCGTGGGCGTGCTCACCGAACGAATCGAAGCGCGCTTCGGCATGGACATGGACCAGTTGAAGGCAGCGGTCGCCGCCGCACCGACCGCCAATCCCGATGCCACCGATGTCGTCAAGTGGCACGGCCTGCTCACTGAGGCCCAGTCGGTGCTCGACCGCGCGGAGGACGACCTCCTCGCCGCGCTGGACACCCAGCCCAGCGAGGTCGACGACCCGACGATGGGCCTCGCCCACCGCGTGAACGCCGCCGTCACCGCCCGCGACGGGCGGGCCCTGGTTGTGCGTTGGCTCCTCGACCCGGACGCTCCGGGGAAGAAAGACCTCGCAGCCGAACGCCTCGCCCGCCTTCGCCCCCGAACCGGCCCGGCCGTGCAGACCAGTGCTCCGCACCGACCCATGGGGGCGCCCACGCCCACGGCGGCGTCGGCGTGGCGGGCGGGAAGGACCGTCCGATGAGCCGGGACAAGGCCAGCACCATGGACGCCGACCTGCAGAAGGTCTTCGGACCGCCGGTCCCCGAGCTGTACGAGGCGGCCACCGGACCCGATGCCCCTCCCGCGCTTACCCGCGCCCTGGAACTGCGCTCCTTCCTCGCGCTCACCGAAGAGCAGGTCGCCCGCGTCCGCGACCGCGTGCACGCGGACATGGATCCGGACCGTCACATGGGCGATCTGTCGGCGGACAAACTCCGCTTCGACGCGCAGTGGCTGGAGGCGGCGCTGGATGCCCGCGACGGCTACCGCGCCGCCCTCGGTGACCTGCTGCGCACCATGCCTGCGCCCAACCAACAGGCCCGGCCCGTCCGCATGACGCAGCTCAGGGCCACCGCAACCCTGCCTCCGTCCGCCGCCCCGGCACCTCAGCGTGCCGGGGCGGCCCGGCCCCGCCGACCCTGAAAGCCCGCGCTTGCCCCACCTCACGTCCACCGAGATAGCCGGACGGATCGAGGACCTGTACGGCGCGCCGCTCGCCGACCTCGAAGCCCACGCCCAGGACCAGCCCCCCGGCATGCTCTCCGCCCTGCTCGGCATACACGACGACCTCGCCCTCGCCGAGCGCAGCATCGAGTTCCACCGAGACCACCTCACCCGGCTCATCCACCCCGAGCGGCAGCTCGGCCGGCATGAGGTCTCCCACCTCCTCGACGGCTCACGCCGGCTCGCCGAAGCAGTCGCCGTGCGCGATGTGCAGGCCAAGTCGGCCGCCGCCGTTCTGCAGAGCCTCGCCCGCGTCCCGGCCCCCACGCCGCCACCGCCGGCTCTCTCGCCGCCGCCACCGGCTCCACGCCTTCCGGCGCAGAGCACGGCGCCCAGCCGCTGACCCGCAGGCGATTTCCCTTACTCACCCTGGAGTTCCTCCCTTGGCCATCACCGCTCTGCCTCCCGACACCGACGCCGACATCGCCCGGGTCGCCGAAGCCCTCGCCATGATCACCCCACGCTGGAACGTGAGGATCATGCTGGCGCTCTCCGGCCCGCCGCTGCGTTACAGCGAGCTGGCGGCCAAGGTGTCCTGGCTGCAGGGAGGCCAGCTCCACCCCAAGCTCAAGTCGCTGTGCGATGCCGGTCTCGTCGAGCGCACCGAACACACCGCTCGGCACGTCACCTACGGCCACACCGAGCGTGGCGCGGCCCTGCTGCCGGTCCTGCCGATGATTGTCACCTGGGCCGAGGAGTACCTGGAGACGGCAGAGCGACCGTTGCCCGCGATCGAGCAGATCGAGGACAGCCTCACGCTGCTCACCCGGCGGCACGCCGCCGCCATCCTGTGGGTGATCAAGTCCCGCGAGGAGGTCAGCGGCAGGGCCCTGGCCCGGATTGTGATGCCCGACAGCGACTGGACCAACGTGTACCCGCCGCTGCGGCAGCTCGTCGCCGACGGCCTGGTCGACACCGAGGGCATGGGCCGGCCCTACCGGCTGTCCGCGGCGGGCGACGGCCTGGGCCCCGTTCTCGGCACCCTGTCCGCGTGGTCCGCCGGACAGCCCCTCAACCAGGCGGCCCACCACCCGGTCTGGGGGCACCGGCAGGCGAAGCCCGCACCGAAGCCGTGGGTCAGCAGCCAGTCCCGGCCAAGCCCCGCAGGGCTCCCGCCAGGCCGAACGGGTGAGCCCGCTCCGGCGTGGCACAACCGCGAGCTCTTTTCCCATGCCACGACCGTCCGCCCGAAGACGGCCATCCCGGCGGGAGGGCCGCGCCGATGACTGCCCTCTTTGCACCTGCCGAGGTACGCAGCGCTGTCGACCTGCTGGCTGCCCGCTCCATGGTCCGTCTGGTCACTGAGATCGACGACAACGGGGCCATCCCGCCGCGACGGCTGGTCAATACCCTCCCCGACCTCTCCTCGCATCAACAGCGCTCCGCCACCGAAGCCGCTCGTGCCCACGGTCTCATCCGGACCGAGCCAGGCACTGGACTGGAACTTACCGAATCCGGAGTGGAGTTGGCCGACCTGTACGACGTGTTGGCTCGTTGGGCCCGACTCCACGCCTACCCGACGCCGGTCTGCGAGTTCAGCAGCCGCATCCGACACGTCCTCGACCTGCTGGCTCCCTCACTCGCGGCCCAGGATGCCGAGGGCCGACCGTGGCCGTCGGCCGCGCTTCTGCCCAGCACTGAGGCTGACCTTGCCCGCCCTCGCGCTCTGCTGATCGAATGGCTGGCCGGTAACCCACAGGTCACCCGGGTCCCTGATCCCGAGCCGGTCGCGTGAGCGCAGCGGCTACACCCCGGCACGCCCGCCACACCGCCGGGCTGATGCGCAGCATCTACCTGCCGCGCACAGCAGACGCGTTGGCGTTCGCGATGTCCACCTACGGCATTCCGCTGCTGGTCCTGGCCACCACGAACTCCGCCGCGCTGACGGGCGTTGCATTCGCCCTGGAGTGGATCCCGCGGCTGGCGGCGTTCGGGTGGGCCGGAGCGCTCGTCGACCGGCGCGGGGCAGCCGTGGTATTCCACCTGGCATCCCTGGGACGCGCGTTGGCACTCGCCGCAGGCGCGGTCCTTCTCCACCTGCACCCGTCCGGCCACTTGGCGAGCGCGACCGTGATGGTGCTCGCGGCGACGACCGGTGTGCTCACCGAGTTCAGTTACATCGCGGCCGAGACCGCGGGAGCCGCTGCCGGCCGGCGGGCGGGACGGCGAGCCCACCGGGTGCAAGCCGTCCTGCTCGGCATCGACCAGACCGCCACGCTCGCCAGCCCGGCCCTCGCCGGATTGCTCCTGCTTGTCGGGCCGCCGCCGATGCTTGCCGTGATCACCGTGCTCTCGCTGCTCGCCGCTCTCCTCGCCCTGCGTACACCCCCCTCTCCCGTCGCCCCGGCCCGCGCGCCGAAGGGGCAGCCGGGTGCCGGCCTCCTCACTGGATGGCGCACGATCCGCTCGCTGCCCGCGCTCGGCTGGCTCGTGACTGGGCTGACCCTGTCCAACCTGGCAACTGGGCTTCTCCAGGCGGCCGGACCGGTGATCGTCGTCAAGCACTTCGGGCAGTCCACCACGGCCGTCGGCCTGGTCTGGTCCGCGGCTGCCGGAGCGACGCTTCTCAGCGTCACGATCTGCCGGTTCGCACTCGACCGCCTGGGACTGTGGTCAGTCGGCGCCGTCTGCGCGGCCCTCGCCTCGCTCGCCTGTCTCGCCGCCGCCCAAGCCCCCGGTTATCTGTCTTACCTGGTCCTGGTCGCGGTCCTCATGGCGGCAGAGGGCGGCATGACGGTGGTCCTGCGTACTTTGCGTTCCCGCCTGATTCCCCCGGAGAAGTTCGGCAGCACCCTGTCGGCGACCATCCTCATCCTCCTGTTGCCCTTCCCTGTCGCCGGCGTTCTCACCGCGCTCACCCCGCCGGACGCGCTGGGCCACGTCATCACCGTCTGCGCCGCCCTGCAGGCCCTCGGCCTCTTCTGCGCCTTCGCGCGGCTGCGCACCGATCCCGCCCTGCGCACCTGACCCTGCCGCATCCCCAGCCTGTGGAGAACCTCATGCCTACCGCCTTCCTCGGATCACACCGCGCGAGCGGTCGCAGCATCACCGAGCAGTTCCACGCCTTCGACGCTAACAACCCGCACGTCTATCGCGCCCTGGAACGCCTGGCCGCCCGCCGCCTGGCCGCCGGCGCCACGCGCGTCAGCTTGAAGGACCTCTTCGAGGACCTGCGCCGTCAGCTTCCGCACGGCGTCGTCGGACTGAACAACAACTACACCGCCCTCTACGCCCGTCGCATGATCGGCGAACACCCCCACTGGGCGGGTGCGTTCGAGCTGCGCCGCCGCCGTGCCGCCTGACCACCCCCTCTTTCCCCTCGTCCTGCCGTCCACCGATACGGAGAACCTCTTCTTGTCCGCTCGTCCCCTCGTACTCGTTGTCTCTCCGGGTGATGAGACCTACCGCGGCTACTGCCTTGAGCAGGTGGCCGCCGCGTACGACGTCGTCCTGCTCACCGGCGCCGAGCCGTCGTGGGAGACACCGTTCATCGTCGACCACGCCGTTGTTGACCTGACCGACCCCACAGCCCTGCTCGCTGGCGGCCGGGCCCTGGCCGATCGCCACGACCTCGCCGGCGTGGTCACCTGGGACGAGTGGAACCTCGTACCCACCGCCCGCCTCGCCCGCGCGCTCGGTCTGTCCTCGAATTCCGTCGAGGTGATGCGGGCATGCCGCAACAAGGCCACCGCGCGAACCCTGTTCGCCCGCCACGGCGTACCGTCGGCTGCCTCGATGAAGGCGCGGACCCTGCTGGAGGCGGGTCTTGCGACGATGACGCTGGGGTTCCCAGCCGTCATCAAGCCCGCCGCCTTCGCAGGCAGCATCGGCGTGATGCGCGTCGACCGCCCAGAAGAACTGCCCGCCGCCTTCGCGTTCGCCTCGGAGGGTGCGAGCCGCAGCCGCGAGGACACCGGCGTCCTGGTTGAGGAGTACCTCGACGGGCCGGAAGTCTCGGTCGAGTGCGTCACCCGCCGCGGCGAGACCACGGCGGTCGCCGTGACCCGCAAGCACCTGGGCCCCGCCCCGTACTTCGACGAGACCGGGCACACCGTCGATGCCGCCGATCCGCTCCTCGCCCAGGTCGCTCCGGCTGCCACTGCCGCAGTCAGGGCCCTGGGGGTCACCGATGGCGTGCAGCACGTCGAGCTGCGCCTCGTTAGCGGGCGACCCCGGTTGATCGAGGTCAACGCCCGGATTGGCGGCGACATGATCGGCCACCTCGTCCGCCTCGCCACCGGCATCGACCTGCCCAAGGCCGCCGCCGACCTCGCCTGCGGCCGGGCACCGGACCTCACCCCGACCCGCAGGGAGGCAGCGGGCATCCGCATGCTCTACCCGGACGCCTCCGGCACCCTCACCCAGCGGCAGATCAACACCCCATTCGCCGCCCACACCCCGTGGCTGCGGCAGGTGCAGTGGATCCGCGAGATCGGCGAAAAGCTCCGTCTGCCGCCCGAGGGCGACCTGTTCACCGCCCGGGCCGGGTTCTACATCGTCACCGGCCGTAGCGCCGCTGAGGTCACCGAGCGCCTCGATACCGCTGCCGACGAGATCACCGTCAGCACGCGGGCGGACCGATGAACTCTCAGCCAGATCCGCACCTCGACCTCGACCTCGACATCGACGGCGACGTCTACGTCTCCCCGCGCCACCTCGCGAGCAGCACCTATACCGGTGATCCCGCCCTCGCCCCGCTGCTCGACCTCGGCTGGGACCTCCAGCACGACGACCTCGGAAATGTCTACGTCAGCGCCCCCGACCGGCGCGTCCGTCTGGGCTACCTGCCCGAAGGCGAGGACGACGGGCTCTGGCGCATCAACGCCTACAAGGACTCGTTCGGCCCGCCGACGTGGGGCGTCTGCTTCAACGACCGCGTCCCCACCGAGTTCGTCCAGGCATTCACGACCGTCCTTGCCACGGCCTACGAGCAGGGGCCGGACGCCTACCTCGCCCGGCCGGACGCCAGAAGCGACGAGCACGAGCCTTTCCGCGCCGTCGTCCCGCTCCTGAAGCAGGGCTGGGAGATCGACCGCCCGCGTTGGGGCGTCTTCGCCGTCCAAGCCCCGGACGGGCTCGCCGGAATGGAGGTCACGACCGGCGACCTCGATCGGGAAGCCGAGCTGACCACGCGGGACGCCCGTTGGCAGCTGTGGGCGGGCAAGTCCATCGACCGGCCCGTCTGGTACGCCACGGCCAGCACCGACACCCCCGTCGCCCTGCTCGCCGCCGTCACCGAGTGCGTCGCCGATCCGTCCCCGCTGCCCCGCTGGCGTGAGGAGACCCTCAGCTACATCGAGGGCATGGCGCAGCTCACCCCCATCCTGCCGCCCGGCCCGCCGGCTCCCACGCCGCTCGACGTGCAGCGGGCTGTCTCATCCCGACGCCCGGCCGCGCTCCCTGCGTCCAGCGTCCCGCGCTGGAGCACCACCAGCCGACCGGCGCTGCCCGGCCCCCGCCGGTAGGACCAGCCCAACCCCGACCGGAGACCCCACTTGTCCCTGCAGGCCGCCGAGTTCTTCGCCGAGCTGTGCCTCCCCTTCCACGACCACACCGTCGTGGGCAACACCTACTTCGCTGTCCCCGTCCCGGGCGCACCGTTGCGGCTGCGGATCGACTTCAGCCGCACCATCCACGCGGACACATACGGCGGGCTGCGAGCGGCGGCCGTCCACCCGGACCGCGGCGAGATCGACGCGGTGGCGCTCAGCTTTCTGGACCACGGAACTTTCCACCGCCGCGACGAAGCCGCCAACACCCGTCCGAACACCAAGCAGTACGGCACGTTCGATACCTACCACCGCCCCGGCCGGCCTCCGTGGGACGGCGCCGTCACGACCGGGCTGCGAGACGCCATCGAGCAGTACAGCGCCGTCTGGTTCCCCGGTGCCTGGACCCCGTCGGCGCCCAGCCGCGCGGCGGGTCGTACCGCGCTCAAGGCGGCTGTCCCGCCGATCACCCGCAACGGCGCCCGCATCCGCTGACTTTCCCTCAATGATCAAGGAGTCCTCTTCCTCGTGCACGCACGTTTCGTCCGATCCGCCGCTGTCGCTGTCGCGGTGACCGGCGCCCTCACCTGGGCGCCGGCCGCGAGTGCCCAGCCCTCCGAACCGACCCCCTCGGCCTCTGCCGCCCCCGCTGAGACACCGGCCCCGGACGCGGGCAGCGTCGAGATCACCACCAAGGACACTGCCGGGGACGCGCTGCCGGGCGCCGCGTTTCTGCTGCTCGACTCCGCCGGTCAGGAAGCCGGACGCGGGAAAAGCGACGCGCAGGGGAAGCTGACCTTCCCCGACCTCACGCCTGGCATCTTTCGGCTCAAGGAGACGGCTTCCGGCAGCCCGCTCCACGAGGTCGTTGCCGACCAGGACGTCATCGTCACCCCAGGCGCCACCACCCGGCTGACGATCACCGACCCCTTCAAGGTGGCCAAGGTTCTCCTGCAGGCCAAAGACGACAAGTCCGGCAAGCTCCTGCCCGGCGAGACCGTGAACATCGGCACTGGCGACTCGACACTGCTCACCCTGACCACGGGAGCCAAGGGCACGGCCTCCGGAGAACTGCCGGTGACGAGCCGGAAGACGCAGTTCTGGGTCAAGGAGATCAAGGCCCCCGCCGGCTACAACCTCTACAAGCCGTCCAAGACGTTCACCGCGGGCCCCGGCGCCCCGGTGACCGTGACCGTCACCAACGCCAAAACCGCGACCATCCCGCCGCCCACGCAGAAGCCGACCGATAGGCCCACCGACAAGCCGAGCGACAAGCCCTCCCCGAGCAAGCCCGGCAAGGACGAGGACGTCTCGGTGCCATCCGCCTCGGGTACCCCGACCGCCGACAAGACCGCGTCGAGCACCGCGGCGCCCGCCCCCGCGGGCTCGCTCGCGCGCACAGGCGCCGACGCCACCCCGTGGCTGATCGGCAGTGCCGGAGTTCTGATCGCTGCTGGCGGAGGCGCCCTCATTGCGGCTCGCCGCCGACGCACGGACAACTCCACCGACGACGGCTCCAGCGAGGGCTGACCTTACTCACGGCATGACGCAGAGCCCCGGGAATCATTCGATTCCGGGGGCTCTGTCGTATATGCGTATCCGATGCGAGCGGAGGCGGTGTGCAATGCGGTCGATTCACCCGCCGCCCAAGCGTGGCCCTTGCGTATCGCCGAACCGTGGAGAGTCGTACGCGCGTTCACCGTCAGGGGTGGACTTGCCGCCTCTTTGGTGTCGGGCAAGACCGAACGCCAGCACGAGCGTGCAGAGGTGCGGCAAGCTGCCGCGGGAAATCAGAGTTCTCGCACCAGAGGAGCCACCCATGGCCGAGTCGATCATCGTCCCCGACCTATGGACCGGGCACTGCCAGTGTGGCGACCACGCGTACGAGGCGTCCGGTAATCCGAACGACCCCCACTTGTGTTCGTGCGAGCACTGCACGCGACTGTCCGGTGCGCCGGCGATGGCGTGGGTCGGATTCCATAGGGACGCTCTGAAGTGGACGGGCCCGGTAGGTGAGCCGACGTACTTCTCCACCTGGCCGACGCTTCATCGAGGGTCCTGCCAGCGCTGCCGCACCCAGCTCACCTCCGTCGCGGACGGCTCGGACATGATCATGGTTGCGATCTTCAGTCTCTCCCGCAGCGCTGAACTGGCCCCGGTCGGACACAGCTACCGCGCGGAGGCGGCACCTTGGATGGCCATTACGCTCGCGCCCGACCCGCAGCGCCGGACATGACGGTCTCCGCTGAGCGCAATGCCCGGACAAGACGCCCACCGGGCGATAAGACTGATCGCATGGCTACAGAACCCCGCCCCTCCATCGTGTCCTCATGCATCGAGCTTCTCGAGCGTCTCGCCCAGTTCAGCGAGAAGGTGACGAGAACGCTGCGCGGGGTGACCAAGACGTACAGGGAAGCCGAAGCAGCACGCGGTCACCTACGCGACGCCCGCAAGTTGGCTACGCAGCTGCGCAGGGCCGTCGTTGCCTTCTTCAGGCCCGTGGGCGGAACTGCCGAAGCCTGCTAGACCACGGGCCGGCCGGGTAATGCTGCGCTGCCAAGCAGTCGCCATCGCCCGAGCCGGCCCCCTACCCGATGGTGTCGAGGACATCCTGGTCGGGGAGCACGTCCACGCTGGTGCGCCACGGCCGGTGCCCATCCACACGGCAGACACCCACAGATGCACCGGCTTGATCACCCACCGCTGGTTCCAACCATGGAACCCGCCGGCGTACCCGTGAGGGTCGCTCAGTCACATCTCCATGGCCTGGCACTCACCCCGGACGCCGCCCGGGCCGGACTAGGTGCGGGCGGGAGGCAGGTCGTAGCGGCTGACGGCCAGGTACGTTTCCGGCGTGGCCGCTTCGAGGAGACCCTCGTCGCCCTCCAGATCGAGCTTCGGCTCCTGGGGACGGCGCAGCAGGTCGCTCCAGTCGCTCGTCGCTCCCCGCTCGTAGGCGTCGCGGAGCAGGGGGCGCAGCAGTGGGCGGGCTTCTTCCTGCTGCTCACGGAAGATCCGTCGCTGGGTGAGCCGTTGCGCTTCCTGGGCTTCGTCGCTGAGCCCGTGGTCGAGGGCCGGCTGATCCTCGGCGCGCAGTCCCGGGGTGCGCTGGGCGATGGCGAGATCTTCTTCATGGAGGCGTGCGCAGGCGGCGAACAGCTTTCTGGACATGCCGAGGTGGACCTCGGTTCCAGGGATGCGGCAGGTGAGGAAGTCGTCGAGTCCCCAGGAGCGGATCTGGGCGCGCAGGGTGTGCGACTCGATGTGGAGCGCCGCTCCGCGGGCGTCCGCCCGCATGGCGAGGGTGAGGTCGTCGTTTTCCAAGGGGGTGGTCAGCCCGGAACGCCGGTGGCGGGAAGCGCGGTCGGCCGGCACCGGCACCGTGCGCAACTGAGAGGCGGGAGCGGAGCGCAGCGCCAGATAGGCGAGCATCTGGGCACGGGCTGCGCCGATGAGCGCGTCGTCGCTGTCCCCGAGGTGGTCTTCGAGGTTGCCGGGGCCGACCGCTGCGTCGTCAGCGCCGGATCCGGCAGGGGGAAGGGGCGGCTCGCCGGGGTGCAGGTCATGGTCGATCGTGAGGAAGAGGTCGTCTCCGGGCCGGACGGACGCCCCGACCAGGACGATGCGGTGCTTGTAGGAGCCGAGAATCCTGCTGCCGGCCTCCAATTGCGCCCACCCTTTGCGGAGCGTGCCGACGCCGACGCTGCCGCCCTTGGCCTCGATCAGCCAGTACATCTCTTCCGCCTCGTGCCGTCCCCACAGGTCGGGCAGCGTCCTCTTCGGGTCCTTGAACGTGCCGCTCAGGGCGGGGATGGGGCCGCCGAGTTCGAGGTGGTGAGTCTGTCCGAGGCCCAACAGGGAGCGGCACGCCCACTCAGTCATCGTCATGCCCAGCCGGTAGGCAGCGGCGTTCTTCGCAGTGCGCTCGGTGCCGTGCTCGTACACCGGGTTCAGGGTCAGGCGCCGGCCCTTTGCGCCCGGTACGGGATGCCGGGGCGTAACGGGGTGGGCACCCAGGTAGGCGTACAGCGGGGAGACCCGGGCGACGAGTTCCCCATGCGCGTACCGGGGCTGGTTCTGCAGATGCGGGGTGACGTCACGGCCGACCTCGGTTGCGGCCTTGATGATCTCCCGCCACGTGGTGGTCGGGGCGTACCAGCCGTCGGCTGCCGGGAACCCGTCCGACGCGCTCCACGCCTCGTGCTTCGCCGTGCGCCACTGCCTCTTGGGCTTGTTCGCAGGTCCGTTACGGAACAGGACCGGTACGTCGAAGCTGTCGGCGTAGGTGAGCGGCGACTCGTCGGCGATGTGCGCGGGGATCATGAGGATCACTCTGGCACGAGCCTGGACCCTCCCGGACGCCGGGCAGCGGGCCGCCGATTTGCTTGACTCCCGTCGGCATCGCGCAGACGCGGCCATGTCCGATGGCGACCGGTGTTGTTGGCTTGCCACCCGCCTCCTCGCGTTGCACTGCTCACGGCCGGTCAGGCCAAAAAGTCGACACCGGGAGCCGGACGGAGGGCGGCCGTACCGCCTGGATCGGTCCGAGAGCGGCTGCTGCAGCGCTAAGGGCTTCGTCATAGGAGCCGGAGCCAAGGACTTCAGCAGAACAGGCAGTACAGTCACCGGGGCGGCGGGCGTGACCGGCGCTGCGATCTCCGGAGCCTCGGACGTGCGCGAAGGCGTCGTCGGGAAAGTCGGCCCGCACGGCATGCCAGACCCCGACGCGTTCGTCGTCGGGCAGCCCGGCCGCTACCGCCGGCCGCATCGGCGGCAGCAGGCGTTCGTGGTCCTGGACCAGGAACACTCGGTCGGTGAAGTCGACGCTGTCCCCCTCGGGGCGCTCCTGCTCCAGCCACGTCCGAGCTTGCTCCCGGGTGCCCGGCCCCCACAGGTAATCCGTCGGGAACCGCGTGGTCTCGTAGCGGGTGTCGAACTCTGCCCAGTGAGCGTCATCCCAGCGACTTCCTGGTACGAAGGGGATGGCCCGCACCACTACGTGCTGGTACTCGTCGTCCTCGTGTTCTTCTACCGGCTCGGGGAAGGTGAGTGCGTCGGCAGGCTCCATCCTCACCCGCCCGGAACCGTTCCAGCTCAGCACAGCGATCTCCCGGTGCAGGGGTGCCGGGTACAGGCGTCCACCGGGAGTGGCCTGCCCCCACAGCTGGTTGATCAGCTCCGCCAGATCCCGCACAGTCCGGGCCGCCTCGACGGGGGTATCTACGTGGTGGCCGGAGGGGTGGGCAACGTAGTTGCGCAGCTTGGCCAGCGCGTCTTCGACTGCGCGGCTGCGCCGCCCGCGGAGCAGCCCCGCCGCACGCGCCCACAGGCGGAGCCCGTACAGCATTCCGTTGAACTCGATGGCGTGGGTGGCGACGACCAGCTTCGCGCGTTGGCCCTTCATCGCGTCTGCGCGTTTCTTGATGTCGTCGTACGACGTGACGATGTGGGAGACGTCCGGGGCCTGAGGGACACGGAAAGTGATGGTGCCGGCGCACCATTCCATGAAGCGGTCGCGCAACGCCTGCTCGTAGATGAGGAGTGCCTGGTCGCCGACCATGGTGTACACGTCGTAGCACAGCACGCCATATGCGAAGACGGTGCGCAGCCGCTCGAAGGATTCTTGTACTGCGGCCCGCCGAGCCCTTGACGGCAGACCATGCCCGGCTGGTCCTCGCGTTCCTGCGCTCCAACGTTGTCGGTTCTCTCGCAGTCGGATCGCTTCAACAACACCTCAGACTGTCCGAGTTGAAGAAGTTGGAGTTGCCGAACGATGACCGGGCGCTGTCTGCGGCGCTGACCGACCTGTCCGTTGCCGAGCAACGCTTGGGAGGGTGGGCGGCAGAGGCCGGAAGGCTGGCAAATTCAGTCTTCGACGACCGGAGCACCGGCTCGGAGGGAGCCAGGCGGCGCATCATCGAAGCAGGCCAGGTAACTCGTCTCCGATCGCTCGCTGCCGCTCAACTGGACGATCCAGGCTTCATCATTCGTACGCGGTACCCCTATCCGATCGCGCTGCGGTGGCGGAACGTCGAGGCGCAGAAAACCGCTGGCGGCCAGGACGACGAGGGGAAGGAGTACTCAGCAGTTCTTGAGGCTGCGGAAACACTGCTTGGATACAGCGCGTTGGCCACTGTCGCCCTCGCGCACGAAGCCGGTATCAGCTTCAAGGCAATGGGGACCCTCAAACGGAAGATCGCGGGCGGCATTGGTGGCCCCGGCTTCGGGGACTGGAAGCGGGTCCTGGAGCAGATCGGGGAAGCAGCGGGCGTGTCCGACCTGCCTCCAGAGCACCCCCTCCACGATCTCGCGGCCCTCCTCGCGGATGACGAGGCTCAGGAGGCGTGCCAGAGTCTGAACATCAAGCGGAACGGCGACGCCCACGGTCGTACACACGTGCCTGCGGTCTCTGCCGCCAAGCTCGACGAGGCCCACAGCAGCCTGCGCCTGCTCATCGACCGAGCGCTCTTCCTCGCTGACCTTCAGTTGCTCGAAGTGACCCAGGTGGTGTGGGACCGCCATGAACAGTCCGACATCGTCACCCTGCGGCGGCTGATGGGAGACCATCCGGTGGTCCCCACTGAGAGAATTAGGTACACCGGACCCGATCGGATCGCGCCCATCCTGTACCTGGCCGATCGCGACCAAGGACTGCACCCGCTAGGACCATTCCTCACGTGCGAGAAGTGCGAGGAATGCGCTGCCCGATCGGTCTTCCACGCCGACAAGGAACAAGGGGCGCTCCTCCAGAAGAGCCTTGACCACGGCCACTCCTACCCGTACAGATCGGACGAAGAAGACCTGCGGGCAGTCGGCCTTCGAAGCGCCGGCCCCTGACTACCTGAGCCACGAAGTGCACCAGGGCCGGGGGTCTGCCCCGCTACCGGACCCGATCGGTCAGCCTGCGCGTGCACGTCCTGGCCGCCGGACGTGCACGAGCGGTCACGGTCGCCTGGCGCAAGGGCTCCAAACCAGCGATGTCCGCTCGCTGCGTGTTCGTGCGTGTCCGCCTCGCCGGCCACCGCCCGAAACCCACCCTGGACGGTGCCGCACTGCGGTGGTTGATCGCTCAATGGCTAGAAGGGGAGAACGAGCCGGTCAAGTACCGGGTTTCCAACCTGCCGACCGACATCCCGGCTCAGGATCTGGTCCGGATCGCGAAGCTACGGTGGCGCATCGAGCACGACTACGAGCTGACGACAACGCTCGGACTTGACCATTTCACCCTCGTGGCGCACCGATGACGCGACGGGGGAACGCCAGCGGTTCTCCTCGGCGATCCTGCCGCCGTGGTGCAGGAAGTCCCCGAAGATCAGCGAGGTCCTGCCATTGCTCTATCTCCACGGCCTGTCGTCGGGCGACTTCGTGCCCGCGCTCGAGCAGTTCCTCGGCTCCGCGGCCGGCCTGTCACCAGCCACCGTGACCCGGCTCACCACCCAGTGGCAGGCCGACCACACCGCGTTCCAGGACCGTGACCTGTCCGCCACGGACTACGTCTACGTGTGGGCCGACGGTGTTCACCTGCGCATCCGCCTGGAGGAGGCGAAAGCCGCGGTCCTGGTGCTGATGGGCGTTCGCGCCGACGGCACGAAGGAACTGATCGCGATGACCGACGGCTACCGCGAATCCTCCGAGGCATGGGCCGGGCTGCTGCGGGACTGCGCCCGCCGGGGCATGCGTGCCCCGGTCCTGGCCGTCGGCGACGGCGCGCTCGGCTTCTGGAACGCCCTGAACGAGGTGTTCCCCGAGACCCGTCATCAAAGGTGCTGGGTGCACAAAACCGCCAACGTGCTCGACGCGCTCCCGAAATCCGCGCAGCCAGCGGCCAAGCGCGCCGTCCAGGAGATCTACAACGCCGAGGACAAGGAGCACGCGGCCAGGGCGGTCCGCGACTTCGAGCGGGCCTACGGCGCAGAATATCCCAAGGTCGTCAAGCGGATCACCGACGACGAGGACGAGCTCCTGGCGTTCTTCGACTTCCCCGCCGAACACTGGATCCACCTGCGGACCACCAACCCGATCGAGTCGACCTTCGCCACCGTGCGACTGCGGACCAAGGTCACCAAGGGCGCCGGCTCCCGGGCTGCTGGCCTGGCCATGGTCTTCAAGTTGATCGAGTCCGCCCAGGCCCGCTGGCGGGCCGTGAACGCTCCCCACCTCGTCGCCCTCGTCCGCGCCGGCCGCTTCGAACGCGGCCACCTCGTTGAACGCTCCGAGCAGGCCGCCGCGTGAACAGCCTCAACGGGGCCTACGATCGTTCCGCCGAGGACGAGCACCAGCGATTCGCCCGCTACCTGCACGAGCTGGCGGTCGCAGGTGACGACGACGAAGCCGATCTGGTGACCAGAGTCTTGCGCGACCCGGACACGACGATGGCGCAGTCGGCCATTGTCCGCCACGTCGACCGTCGCGCGGCGCAGTTGCTGACCGACGATGGGTTCACCGCCTGGTCCCGAGCGATGGCCGAGATCAGCGCGGAGCGGAAGTTCCTCGTCCGCCGTCTGCACGAATGGACTCTGCTGCGGTCAATCACGGCGGGCGAGCCGTGGGGCTCGGAGGAAGTCACCGCCGGATCCGACTGGTTCCAGCGCAAGGTCGTCGAGACCCTGCCCTCACCCGCCGTCCTCAGACTGCTCGCCGAGACCGGAAGAACCCGGCGCGTCCGCGCTGACGCCAGCCGCCGACTGCATCAGCGACACCACCGCGACTGACCTGATCCACAGGTATTGACAATTACTCCGCCCTGCTGCAGCCGCAGCGGCGGTAGATGCGGCCTCGGTCGGCGCTGGTACGCATGGCGATCGCCTCCACGAGGCAGAGAAGGGCCTGACATTCTCAGCGTGCGACCACACGCGACCACCACGACCGCTAGAGAGTCCGTGACCAGCGATTTTCCCTTGTCTGCGCGCCAAGGACGCTGGCTCCGGAGACCTCTAGCAGATTCTTCGTCTGCTCTGGTACAGCAGCCGCATCATGCTTGACCAGCGGACGGTGGTACTGAAGGCTCACACCATAGGCGCCGTCCAGGAACGCTCCGGATCTTCGGCACGACCGATGCACCTGGGCACTGTCCGGCGGATCATGCTTCGGGGTCGAGGGTCTGGAGGTCGTTCCGCGTTCACCGCCGCGTTGAGGACTTCGAGGGCGGTCCGGCTTCTCACGTTTACTATCAGCCCGAGGACGAACCCCTGGTATTGGGCGGCGCGTACTTTGTTGGCGAACTTCCAGAGATGGCCTGGATTTCTTGAACCAGGCTAGAGGTGCCCAGAGCGTTGTAACGTATCGATGAACTACTGTTTTTCTCACCAGGGGCGGACGAGGGTGGCGACGATCGGTCTGGTTGCGGCTATTGAAGAGCTGCGGCAGGAGCTGTACGAGGCGCAGAGGCTCGGCGGCAATCAGCAGTTTGCCTTCGGCGTCGAAGAGGCGCAGCTGGAGCTGCAACTCGAACTGCGCAAGTCGGCCAAGGGTGACGGCAAGCTCTCCTTCGGCGTGGTCAGCGTCGGTGCGGGCGGCGAGCACTCTACCGTGCGCACCCACAAGTTGACGCTGAGGCTGTCGGTCAAGGACCGGGCCCTCGGTGGCGCGAGCCCCGAGATCAGCGATGCGGAAACCGGTTCGTGGGACGAGGGGTGACGTGGATCCGGCCAGACTGGCGCTGATCCGAAGCGGAGACGAACAGCCCCGAGGCGTGGGATCCGGCTATCTGATCGCCCCACGTTTGGTGTTGACCGCCCGCCATGTGCTGGAGGACCGGTCTAACAGAACGCTCTGGCCGACCATCACCGTACGCATCGGCCACCATAGTGGCGGCGAGATGACGCGGGTTCCCGCACAGCTGCTCTGGGCACACTCGGACGGTCTTGATGTCGCCCTGCTGTGCATCGACCAGGAGATCGATGTGCCTGGTTCCGTCCGCTGGGGCCAGCCGACGGGCACGGTGCCGCTGCCGTATGAGGGGCTTGGCTACCCTTGGGCCGCCAAGGGGGAGACTCGGGATCCGGAGCACCTGCGCGGTGAGCTGCCGCCTCTTTCAGGTTCCACGGGCCGGTACGTCCTTGATCAGGGCCCCGCGCCCGTTCCACGGACCGATGGCAAGAATGCCTGGGGCGGCGCCTCGGGGGCCGCGATCTTTTGCGGTGGCCACCTAGTCGGAGTCGTGACCCAGGAAGAGCGCTCCTTCGGAGCCCGTCGTCTGATCGCCCTGCCTGTGCATTCCTTCGCCGAGGATGGCGACTTCGTGTCCCACCTCGTGAGGCACTCCGGTCGGCCTCCTGAGCTGAATACAATCGGCGCGTCCCAACCGGAGGCGGGGTCGATCTCTGAGCACGGACTGAAGAAGCTGCTTGCGCCATTGTTGGTGGATCTGTCCGTCAACACCGGTCGCGCGCGAGGTCTGGAGCGTGACCTCGGCTGCGAGCCCAGCCTTGCCGACCTGGTGGGGGCTCCTCGGTCGGGAGGTGAGCTGGACAAGTTCGGCAACCGGTACGAGGGAGCCTGGACGATCAGGCATGCCCTGTACGTGCTCCTGGGCCAGGGGACATCGCTCACATTGAAGCCTAGTGTCGCGGGCGACGGCTTCCAATTCGTCTACCGCCACGGCGGTGGGATCGAGGTGCACCACGTTCAGCACCAGACCGATAATGCGAACAGCTGGAACGTGGCCTCCCTCCGCGATAAGGGGATCTGGAGGCACCTGCGGGACCACGTTGACGCGGGCCGCGACTTCTGCTTTGTCTCCCCGGTACCGGCCCGTCCGCTTGCGGAGCTCGCTGACCGCGCTCGTCGCGCCAGCGACTTCGCCGGCTTCCAGGCTGAGGGGTTGACGGACGAACTTCACGGTCCCTTCGATGGCCTTGCCGCACCTGATATCTACGGTTCACCCGAGACGACATGGCGCATGCTGAGGGGACTTTGGATTGAGTGGCTGGATGAGCGGGACGTCATCAACATCAATGCAGCCCTGGCTGAGCAGGTCGTTGCCGGGGCGTCAGGTCGATTGACGGCTCTGCGGCTCGGAGACCTCCTGCTCAAGAATTTGGGAACCACCCTTGACGCGCAGGCCCTAGCCGCCCTGCTGGCCGAGTACGGGCTGCGGCGGGTTAGCCGAGTGGACGGGCATGTAGTAACCGACGCGGTGAGCGGGGCGACCAGACGGTGGGCGGCGAGTGTCGAGCGTGACCTGCTTCGGCCTACGATCCCCCGAGAGGAGGTCGAACAGCTTGTAGAACAGGTCACGACAGGCACCAAGCAGCTTACCCTCCTAACGGGCGCCGCCGGCGGCGGAAAGAGCGCTGTGCTGCACCAGGCGTTCATCGCGCTCGAGGAGCGAGACACTCCGGTGCTTGCGTTCCGTCTCGACCGGCTGGAGCCCTTCGCCTCGACCCATGAGATGGGCCAGCGCATCGGCCTGCCGATGTCCCCGGTCAGCGCCCTTGGTGCCGTGGCGGCCGGTCGGCCGTGTGTCCTGATTGTGGACCAGCTCGACGCCGTCAGCCTCGCGTCGGGACGCATCCCGGACACGTTCGAGGCAGTGGCCGACCTCGTGGGCGAGGCGGCGGCCCACCCTGCCATGCGCATCGTCCTGGTGTGCCGGGCGTTCGACGTCCAGGCTGACCCCCGTATCCGGCAACTCACCGAACCGGAGCAGTGCGCACTCGTCAGTGTCGGGCGGCTCTCCGACGCTCAGGTCGACGCGGCAGTCAGTGGCATGGGTCTCAACGTCACTCAAGTGACCGCGTCTCAGAGGGCATTGCTGCGGTCGCCGCTGAGCCTGGTCCTTCTGGCGCATGTTGCAGGCGAGGCCGAGGCTCTCTCCTTCCGTACCACCAGACAGCTCTTCGATGCCTTCTGGGACGCCAAGCGGAGGGACTGCACGCGTCGTCAGCCAGCTATGCGCTTCCATGAAGCAGTTTCTGCTGTCGTGGCGGCCATGAGCACACGCCAGCAGCTCTCTGTGCCGCACAGCGTGCTCGACGCGAACGACCTCGCCGCGAGTGGGGATGTGCTGGTCTCGGAGCACGTCTGTGTGCGAGACGGCCGACAACTGGCCTTTTTTCATGAGAGTTTCTTCGACTATGCTTTCGCGCGCGACTGGCTTCGGCGCGACGAGACTTTGGTTGCCTTCTTGACAGGCGGGAAGCAGGAGCTTTTCCGTCGTGGACAGATTCGGCAGGTCCTCGATCATCTGCGGGATCTGGAGCCGGAGCGGTTTGCCGAGGAGGTCGAGGCGCTGCTGACCAGCCACGAGATCCGCTACCACCTCAAAGACGTGACCCTAGCGCTGCTCCGGGGCCTGGAAGCCCCTACCGTCGCGGAATGGGAGGCCGTAGCACGGGTGCTGGACACCCGTCCTTCCTTCCAGAGCCATCTCGTGAATGCGATCGGCAACGCCGCATGGTTCCGCCGCGCGGACGACGAGGCAGTGATTGAGAACTGGTTGAGTAGCACCGATGCTGATGAACGCGGCTGGGGGCTACGGATGATGGTCGGAGCGGCTCGGACCTTCCCGGACCGGATAGCCCGCCTCCTGCGGCCGTACACCGCGGACCCGCAGTACCGCTCGTGGTTGGGGCGGCTCGTTCTTTTCGCTCGCGTCTCGGAATCCCGACCGCTCTTCGACCTCCTGATCGGGGGCGTACGAGCCGGACTCTTCACCGGCCAGGAACACGGCCTCTGGAGCTCGGTGGGCGACCTCGCTACCGAACAACCCGGTTGGGCCGTCGAATTGCTCGGTGCCCTGCTGACGGATCGCCCCGAAGGGCTCAAGCTCGATGATCAGGGCAGGGTGGCCATCCTGCTCAGCCGGGATCAGACGGCCGTCCACATAGTGGCGGCCTCCGCTGCGGGCGCCCCTGAGGATTTCTGTGCCTGGGCGCTGTCCTTCCTGCTGGAGGTCATGAGCACCACTGCGAATGCGCCACGCGACGGGTGGCCGGTCTTCGACAAGCACTTCGCGTTCCGCTACCCCAATGACAGACCCAGCACTTTGGGGGATGCGCTATTCCAGGGGGCGGAGACAGCGGTGCGGATAGTGGCGAGCCGGGATCACGCTCGCGCGCGGGGGCTCGTGGAAGGGCTTGCGAGCGCGCAGTACGACGCGGCGCAGTGGCTCCTCTACCAAGCGCTGATCGGCGCCGGCCCCGCCCTCGCCCCCTGGTCGGCCGAGATCCTCCTCCAGGGCAGACACCGCCTCCTGTGCAGCTTCGGGGCCAACGTGGTGTGGGGCGCACGCGAGGTTCTCCGAGCGGTAGGCGAAGTCCTGCCCACCGTCACCCTCCGTCGGCTGGAGGAGGCTCTCCTTCACCTGCGACTCCCCCCGAACGAGGAGCTCTCGCCCTGGCACGAGTTCACCTTGCTGTCGGCACTTCCCGAGAAGCGGCTCTCCGAGCGGGCCCTGCGCCGGCTCGGGGAACTCCGCAGACGACACGGCGATATGCGGGAGCCGGACGAGCCGAAGGGCATTACGGGCGGGTTCATCGGACCGCCGATCTCGTCGGAAGCCGCACAGCACATGAGCGATGACCAGTGGTTGCGCGCGATGAAGAGACACAGCCATGACCGCACCGAGTGGAGCACCCTCACGGGCGGCGCCCGCGAGCAGTCCCACGTACTGCAGAGCATGACGGCAGCGGCCCCCGCTCGGTTCGCCCGGCTTGCCCTGCGGATGGATGCCGAGATGCACCCAGCCTACGGAGCATCGCTGCTCCGCGGCCTCGGTGACTCCGAGCCGCAGAGCGACACGGAGACCGTTTTCGCGGCGGTTCGCCATCTTGCGAGCCAGGGCAAACTGGAGCACGACCGCTGGCTGGGGTGGGCGCTGCGGAAGTACCTCAGCTGCGTACCTCTCGACCTGGTGGAGCTGCTCCTGGACCGCGTTCTCGACGCCGACGATGCCGGTCACGTGACCGGCGACGACGAAGGAGATGTGGAGCGCGATCTGCTCAACGCAGGGCTCAACACCATTCGAGGCAGCGCGGCCGAGAGTCTTGGTGACCTGCTCATTCGTGACGCAAACGGGACGCGAGCCGCCTTGGTCGTGCCTCACCTGAGCCGACTGGCGGCCGACTCCTCGCTTTCCGTCCGGGCGTGCGTCGCACATCTTCTGCACGCCGCTACGCGCCACGACCGCCCTGCGGTGGTCGATGCCTTCACAGTGCTCGCGATGGCTCCCGACCAACTTCTTGCTTCACCGCACGTGATACGCCTTGTAGTGGCGTTGTGCCACGGGAACCCGATGGCGGGCAGACCGGTCATGGAGCGGATGCTGCACTCCTCAGTGGCAGCGGTTGGCCGGGTAGGTGGACAGGTCGCGGCGCTGGCAGCGATGGAGTGGGAGATGCCGGATCTGCTGGGGGAGGTTCTCGCGGGGGACGACGGAGAGCAGAGGCAAGGAGCCGCAGATGTATGTGCTCAGAGGCTGGTGAATGCCGGTGACGCGCCGCTGGCTCACCACGCGCTGGTCCGGTTCTTCCACGACCCGCGGGAGAACGTGCGCGAAGCCGCAGCTACTGTCGCGGTCGCGCTCAGGGGCCAACGATTGGGGCCCTTCCGTCCGACCCTGACCGGACTGATTGACTCCCCTGCTTTCCAGCCGGCCCTGGCCCAATTGCTGATCACACTCGAGCACGCTCCGGACCGGGTTGACGACCTGGTATTGGCGTGTGTGAGGCGATTTATCGAGGTGTTCGGTCCTGCCTCCGCCGACTTGTCGACGCATGCGGCGGCAGACGCTCACCAGATCGGTGAGTTGCTGGTCCGCGCCCATGTCCAGGCCGGTGCGGCTGCGCGCCGGTCCGAGATTCTCGACCTGCTGGACCAGCTGCTGTTGTTGGGGTCCTACGGCGTGGCCGAGGCGATCGGGCATGCCGACCGAGGCTAGACGGAGCCGGTTCGCGTGTCGGTGTACCTGCAACTGGTCAGTGCTAGTCCCGGCTCATCGCCTCGTGATGGCTCGGCAGAGCGACGACCTACTCTTGGATGCCGTCGCGTAGGCAACTTGATCCATCTGTCGCCCGGAGGTTGGCCTGCGAACTGGGCTTTTCAGTAACAGGCTTGGCAGTGGCAGGGATGATGTGTAGATGAGCCATGATGACAGGGTCCGAAAGCTTGGTACGAAGTTCGAGAAGGCGCGATACCCGACGTTCGGCCCGATGCTGTTGGGGATGCGAGTCCAGGGCTTTCGCGGAGTGGCGGACCTGAATCTGGAGTTCAAGTCACCCGTCACGGCCATCTCGGGTCTGAACGGCACCGGGAAGAGTACGGTAGTGCAGCTCGCGGCAGCTGCATTCCGCCAGCCGACTGACCACCCCTGGAACCGATACTATGTGGCCTACTTTTTCCCGGTATCTGTCGCCGATCCCAAACCCTTCACCACCGGCGCCCAGGTGCAGTATCTCTATGCCGCGGACAGCGAATTGGGTTTTCAACAGGTCACGGTGACGCGGGCCGTGAAAGAGTGGTCCGGCTACAAGCGGCAGCCTGAGCGAGCCACCTATTACCGCGGCTTCACGCAGTTCATCCCGAAGGTTGAGAAGCGAGATCTGTCCATCTACGGTGGGTCCAGTCTGGAGCTGGGAGAGGCGAATCCGCTCGACGCGACGGCTGCCAAACACGTCGGGCGGATCTTGGCGGTCCCCTACGAGCACCTGAGTTTCACCGAAGTGCTGACCACGCAGAAGACGGCGACGCTCGCGATGGCGGGTCGCGGGGGCCGACGCTACTCCGAGAACCACATGGGTACCGGGGAGGGGCGAGTGCTCTACATGGTGCACGCCATGGAGACAGCGCCGCCCAAGAGCCTCATCATCCTGGAAGAGCCCGAGACCTCCTTGCACGGCGACGCTCAGGTCCGCCTCGCCAAGTACTTCATCGAGGTGGCCCTGCGACGTGGGCACCAGATCATTATCACCACGCACAGCTCTGCGATCCTCGGACAGCTAGGCCGCGATTCGGTCGTCTATCTTCGACGCACGCCCACGGGAGACGTGACGGCCACGCACGGACTCAGTACCTATCAGATCGACTCGCACCTCCAGAGGGAAGGTCGTATCCCGGGAGGTATCACCGTTTGCGTAGAGGATGAGTTCGCGCGCCATCTCGCCATTGAGATCTTCCGCACCGTCGACCCCGACCTTCTCACCGGCTGCTCGTTCCTCACCATCGGAGGCGGTCAGGAGATCCCAAAGGCGGTGAAGCTGCTGCGTGAAGCGCAGGTGCGCGCCGTTGGGCTCAGCGACGGAGACATGCCGCACGACGGGACCGGCGGCGTCCGGACGCTGCCTGGTACCGAGCCGCCGGAGAAAGAGGTCTTCGCGCACGCCGCAGTCAAGAGCCACTTCGCCGATGTGCCGTACTCGATCGACCTCGACGAGGTGCTTGCCGGCGTAGCCGATCACCACGACTACGCCCAGACAGTTGCGGCGCGTCTCATGCTGGACGAGGTCGCAGTAATCAGCGTTGCGTGCCGGACATACGCGGCTGCTCACCAGGCGGGTGACTTCGACGTAGTCGTCGACTTCGTCCGCAAGGAGGTGGGTGACAGACGGTAGCTTGCGCCGCTCTTTCTGCGCAGTTGGTCCTGGACGAAGCGGCGCAGCCGTCCCTCGCGCAGCAGCTTGCGCTTCTTGGGCCGGGGCCTGCGCGCGGCGGCGGCGCGGTGGGCGGCGCAGGGCTGGTAGCCCTCGCGGACCGCGTTCGCGTCGGTCTCCCGCTTGACCGTGCTCGCCGACCGTCCCAGGGCCCGTCCGATCGCCCTCAGCGACTGACCCGCCGCGCGGAGGTCGCGGATCTTCTCGCGCTCGGCGAGCGTCAGGAACCGCGGGTGAAGCTGCTTCTCCAGGGCCGTCAGGCCCACCGGTGCCGTGGTCACGCCGCCCATCGTGACGGTCCCGGTGGTGTAGTCGACACGGCGCCCGTCGGCATAGGTGCGCGTGGTGCGGCTCTTCTTGACGCCCCAATCCCAGTCCTTGGCCGTGCGCTCGTTCACGCCGACCTGCCGGGCCGCTGCCCGGCGGGCGACACCGGCGGCCCGAAGCCGCTCGTACTCGTCCCGCCCGGGATGCCGGCGCGGCAGACGCACCGAACTCCGCCCGGACTTCCGGGCCCAGCCGAAGGCGGTGTTCCGGTTCACCCCCAGCTCCCGGGCCACCACGGTCACGTTCCCAGAAACATCCAGCCAGACAAGGAAACGCACCCTCAGCCTCGCAACATCATCGCGTCCAACGACCACGGTCCTCGCAACTCCCACAGATTGCGGGTGTTGCGAGGACCGTTAGAGCCCAAGACCTCCGGGGGCCTCTCGCGTGCCTGCCGGGTCTGGGAGGCCGGGGCAGAGTCTCGTGCGCTCGTAGTACTGCCGGAGCCCGGGACGACCTATGCGGCGGGCTGGGACTGCGATCCCTGCCGCTCTGCTGCTTCCCGCCGGGCCGCTCTGCGGCGAGCCGCTTCCCGCTGGGCCGCTTCCCGCTCGCGCGCTTCCCGCCGGGCTCGCTTGAGGTCCTGCCACGCCTCCCAGGCGCGCCGGAGCGACGCGAAGAATTCGGGCAGCTGATCGAGGAAGCCCTTGAGGGCGTACAGCATGATCGACAACACGCCGAAGACGGCGAGGATGGCGAGAATCATGGCCCCGTCCAACGTCTCGGTACCTTTCGGTTCGGTGACCGAGGCAGGGCTCATGCTCAGGGCATTCGTCAGCTCGGCCACAGTGAAGTGGCTGAACTGAGAAGCCCTGCTTCCGACGCATCGCCGGGTATCTCAGGTGGTCGAAGCTCTTGTTCGACCGAAAATAAGACACGCTTAGAACATCAATAAGACGTAGACAAATCCGCGCAGCCATGCCGACCTGGCGTCGGATGGCTGGAGTTCGCGCGTTAGAAAACCCACACCAACAGGCAGCCCGACAGGTCGCCGTCCCCTGGAACTCCCCGCATATCCGATGCGGATCACAGAGGTGGCAAGCGTGAACATTGCCAAGCACCTGACAGGAAGTCGCAGCTCCCACCGCAGGCGCAAGTACTTTGAGAAGCATAGCGCATGAGCCCGAAATGCCGCCCGATAACGGTTACTTAGTCTCTGGCCTGCTGAAACGCCGCAGCCCCACACCTAATGGAGCAGGTGCGGGGCGAAGACGATCGGGTGTCCTACGTCGCGACGGGCGGCTCCTCGTCGTCCGCCGGAGGCGGCGCATCGGGCTTCTTGAAGCGCTGCCATGAGTCGCGAGCGCGTCCGGCCGAGTCGATGACGTCGGGGAGCTGGTCCAAGAGCGCCTTGATCGCGATGAGGAACACTGAGGCCACGCCAGCGACGGCGAGAATGGTGATGATGGCGGTGTCGTCCACCGATCCTGACCTTCCCTGTCATGGGTCGGATCGGGTGCGCAGGCAGCCTCGGTCCGAACCCTTCGGTTCAAACCGAGACACCTGCGTTGACACACGAACGCGCAAATGTTCTCGGGCAGACTGAACAGGTCAGTCTGTTGGGGCGAGTGAAGCAGCGCGCCGTCTTCTCGATGCGACTTGGCGTGTGCCGGACCGAGAAGGGTCCCGCAAGCCTACGAGTGCGGCACGTCTGAAGTCAGCATCCCGCTGACCCTCTCCACGTCCAGAAGGCATCCCGGCCTCTCGATGTTCTCATTTTAGCGCAGGACCACAGGGCTGGCATAGAAGCAACTGTTCTCCTAGACCGTGGGGTTGGGCTGGCGCTCATCTGCTTCATCGTCTGTTCGGGACAGCATTTGGTCATTCAGGTTGATGTTGTGCAGAACCGCGCACTCCACACTTGTGATTTTGCTATGACTACACAGAACCCCAACGCTGCTTGTGTGTAAGGTAGTTACTCGTTCGAGGTCCCGGTGCGCGAGGAGGTCAACGGCCAACGGCGACAAGGTGTGGCAACTCAAGGCCACCGGGTGCGCCGCGACGACCCAGAGCAAGTTCGCTCCAGGGCATGACGCCAAGCTCAAGCCGTTGATCATTCAGGCCGGGGTCGGCGGCCACCCTGTGCGCCGCATCGTCCGCGACACAGCGGTGGCGAAGGATGCGGTGCGGGTGGCCGCCGACCTGGGGTGGGGAGACCTCGTCCGGGACGCCATCGCCCGGGGGAGTGCCTAAGCCTTGTCCGCCTCGGTCACAGGCTTGATGCGCTCCAAGGGCACACCCCACTCCAGCCCCCCCCGGCCACGGGGCGCATGAACGCGTGGCGGCTGACCACCCGGCCGCTGTCTTTGGTGCGCTCCTCGATCACGCCGACCAGGTGGCCCGTGCGCTCCGAGATCGTGTCTTCAACCAGAGTGCCGGCCGGATACGGCAATGTTCCGTGGCTCAACATCGTCTGTGGCTTTTCGTGCATGGCTTCCCGTCCCTTCGTCGTCCTGACCAGCGGGTATCGCGATGTCGCGCTATCGCTTGTTACTGCGGAAGCGCGGCTAACGGCGTGCTCTTACGGTCAGAGGGTGACTGAGGATCTTGATCGAAGCCGTCCGATCTGGCGGCAGGTGGCCGCGATCATCGAGGTGCGCGTGGCCGACGGTACCTATCCGCCGGGCAGCCGCGTGCCGGGCATCGTCGAGCTGAGCGCCGAGTTCAACATCGCCGCGTCGACCGCGCAGAAGGCGTTGTCACATTTGCGCACGACCGGCGTCGTCCGCACCGGGCTGGGCATGGGCACCCTCGTCGCCGACAAGTAGAAGACCCTCCTGCACGGTTCCGCTTTCGTCTGAAGTGGTCGGCTCCTGGCGCTAACCTGAAGTGCGTTGACGCAGTGTCACGCGACGCGAACGGGGCACGAGCAATGGCAGGGAAGGTGAGTGGGGGGAGCTTCCTTAACCCCCTGAACGGCGGGATCGCCGCCGAGATCGCGGTCATCATCGGCGAGCAGGTAGTTCGCGAGGTGGGCAAGGTCGTAGCTGCGAACCTGTGGCGAGTCGTAAGTCAGCCCCGGGGTGAGCAGAGGGTCGAACGGGTCGACTATGTCCACGCTGTCTGCATCGACCAAAGTCATGGCGTTGAGATCGGAGAGGCGACTACTCAGCCCAAAGGTCTCGCCGAAAAGCGGCAGGACTTTCACTTCGAATTTTTGAACCACACGCTTAAGCAGTCCGAGTGGACCTTCCGCCTGAGCGTGGGGTTTATGTCGGGCGGCGCGTTAATTATTCTGACAGCGGCAGCTATGGCGCTGGTGTACGCCGGAAAACCTGATCGCACTTACGTACCACTCGTGACGGGCTTGACGGGAGCGTTGCTGACGGGCGGTGGCGGCAAGCTGGCGCTCCACTCGAAGCGCACCATGGTCAACCTGGCCAAGGCGGCTGAGAGTAATGCGAACAAGATCGACTTCGATCGCAATAACGTAGTGGCGATGACCTTCATCGACCGTGTGGGAGACCCGGAAGCAAGGGATCACCTCAACGCAGCTGCTGCCATGAAGGCGCTGGGCATGGAGGTGAACCCTGAGCCGGTGGTTGACCGTCCACTCCAGGGCGATCAGCCCAAGGAGATCGGGCTGGACGGTTCGTCCGGCTAGCCTTCTCGGACAGCACCCCGGCGTTTTAGAGCACCTTGAGGGCCGTGAGCACGGCCAGGCACAGGAGCAGGCAGCCAGGGAACAGGGGGCGGGCGTTCGCGCGGGCTCGGCGGCGTCCGCGCGAGCGGCGGTGGCCCTGACCACTGCCCGGGGGCCAGCCTCCGTGCCTCACGGGGCCTTGCCTCGTGCCTCACGGCCCCTCTTTTCTGTGGCTCAGAGCATGCGCCAGCTTGTCCTGGCGCGGGGCGCCCACAACCTGCGCAACATGGATGCCGAGCGGCCTGCCGGTGGCGGTATAGCACGGCCTGCTTACAAGAGACCGCATCCGCCTCGCGCCTTTCCGGTAGCCCGGCAGCGATCGGTGGCGAAGCGACAGCGGCCTCCCCTGGGTCCCTTGGCCGCGGTCCAGCTCTACACCTCGGCGCGATGCCGGGCACCCACGAACGCGCAGTTGTGGCCGGCGGTGACCTCCTCACCGTCACCGACCTCATGGCTCACACCGACTTCGACTGGTGCAGCAAGTGTGGTGGCTGCGCCATACGCAGACTCACCGAATTTCAGCTGTCCTAATACCGGGCGGCTCGCCGATTGCACGACATTGAACGGCGACTCGCGGCAAGAGCGCAGCGCCTGACAGCGACACCTCCACGGTGATCACTCACTTGGGTGAACTGGCGGCCTGGCAGCTGGTCTCTGAGGAGCAGTGGTGCAGCAGTGATTCCTGGCAATGCTGGGACACCATCTGCGAGCTCAGCGCAAGGCTGCCAGGTGTCATGCCGTGACAGGCCCAGGCGAGCCAGCCTCTTGACCCGGCGGTGACCCTTGGACGTGCGTGTCACGGACACGCCCCATGGGGACCAGTTGGGGACCAGACGGTGTCCGCGCACCTGAACGGCACGCACGTCACCACACGCTGTGCCCCCTGATTTCTGGACGTATGTTCAGACAAAAGGGATGAACCCTACTCCTGGGGGTCAAGGGGTCGCAGGTTCAAATCCTGTCGTCCCGACTGGAGACAGTCGTAGATCAGGGTCGGTTTCGGAGCAATCCGAAACCGACCCTTGATCATTTTTGGGGGCCAGCTGGAGGTCCGGCGTCCTTGACCGGGGCAGCGGGTCAGCGGGGCAGCGGGTCATGACGATCGGGCTCGGCAGTGAGCGTGGTGCGCGCAGCACGTTGAAGTGGGCAGGGAGCGCCGTCCCGGCGGCCATGATCTTGTGGACGTCCGGGTGAAGGTAGCGCTGGGCGGTGGTCAGTGAACCGTGGCCGGCGATCCTGCGGAGGACATGGACGTGGACCCCGGCGTGGGCGAACCAGGTCAGTGCGGTGTGCCGGAGGTCATGGCGGCGCAGATGTTCGTAGCCGAGCTTGGTGACCACCTCGTCCCCGTGTGTGGCGTCGCGCAGGACGGCGGTGGAGATGCGTCCGCCTCGCGGTCCCGTGAACAGGCGGGCGTCCGGGTTGGGGCCGGTGGACAGGATGCGCTGGGCGACGAGGGGGCGGATCTCCTCGACGATGGGCACCTTGCGGGCCCGCTTGCCCTTGGTGCCCTTGTCGGTCAGCCCGCCGGGCGCGGGTGTGGTCTGACGCCGCACGGTCCAGATCCACTGGGTGGTGTCGATGCCTCCGACGCGGTAGATGGACCGATGGTCGTCGACAGCCGCCGAGACCCCTATGGGCTGCGCCACTCAGTCGAACGTGCGTACGCGCTCAAGTTCGCCCGGGTGCGGCGACGGCACCGGGCCGCTGGGGTCCGGTGCCGTCGCCGGGGTTTCAGCCGGCGGCCGGGAGCGTCGGCAGGTAGCGGGGCGCCTGGCGGCCGTCCAGGCGGTGCTCAACGGCCGCGCCCAGGGTCAGCAGGTCTGCGTCCTGGCCATTGCCCGCCATGAGGAGCAGGCCCACCGGCAGTTCGCCCACGAAGCCGGCGGGCACCGACAGTGAGGGGTAGCCGGCCACGGCGGCGGGCGTGGACGACGGGATCACGTCGTTGTCGCCGCGCGCGCAGTCCGTCGTCCACGCGGGCGGGTTCGCCGGGGAGGCGATCGCGTCCAGGCCGTGCTCGGCCATGACCTCGTCGATGGAGCGGCGGGACAGGTCCGCCAGCTCCGCGCGCATCGCCCGGTACCCCGGGTCCGTGGTGGCCGGCGCGACAAGGGCCTGTTCGAACAGCTCCTGGCCGGCGAAGCAGGCCTGCTCCTGCGGGTGCGTCCGGTTGAACTCGATCAGTTCGGCGAGGTCGCGCGGGCCCTTCCGGGTGGCGAGGTAGGCGTCGATGTCCCGGTGGAACTCGCTGAGCAGGGCCGGGAATTCGAGTTCGGTCAGCCGGTCCTGGTATGGGAGGTCCACTTCGACGACCTCGGCGCCCGCGCCCCGCAGTCGCTCGGCGGTGCGCGTCATGAGGGCGTCCACCTCGGTGCCGAGCACCGGCAGCCGCCACAGGCCGATCCGCTTGCCGCGCAGTGAGCCGGGGCGGGCCGCCGCCTCCGCGAGGTCCGGGGTCGTGGCGGCGCCGCCGATGACCGACAGGGTGAGCGCGGTGTCGATGACGTTACGGGCCATGGGGCCGGCGGTGTCCTGTTCGGCCGAGATCGGCACGACGCCCGCCTGGCTGACCATGCCGAGGCTCGGCTTGAGGCCGACGACGGCGTTCATCCCGGCGGGGCAGACGATGGAGCCGTCCGTCTCGGTGCCGATTGCCACCTGCGCCAGCGAGGCGGCGAGGGCGGCGGCCGAGCCGGCGGACGAGCCGCACGGGTTGCGGTCCAGGACGTACGGGTTGTGCGTCTGGCCGCCCACCGCCGACCAGCCGGAAGTTGGCCTCGCGGCACGGAAGTTGGCCCACTCGGAGAGGTTGGCCTTGCCGAGTATCACCGCGCCGCCCGCCCGCAACTTCGCCACGAGTTCGGCGTCGGACCGCGGCGGCTTCCCCGCCAGGGCCAGGGAGCCGGCGGTCGTCGGCATGTCTCGGGTGTCCACATTGTCCTTGAGCAGGACGGGGATGCCGTCCAGTGGACTGCGCGTCCGGCCGAGACGGTGCCTGATGTCGCTGGCCGCCGCCTGCCCCAGGGCCGTCGGGCTGGTTTGCAGGACGGCGTTGATCTTGGGGTCGACGGCCTTGATCCGCTGCAGATAGGCGGAGGTCAGCCGGACCGAGGACAGCGACCCGCGGGCCATACGGGCCTGCAGTTCGGGGATGGTGACGGTGTCGAGGTCGATGCCGCCGACCATCGTCGATTCGGCGGATCGCGCCGAGCCGCCGGGGCTGTTCTGGGCGACTGCCTGAGGACCGGGCGCCATCGCTGCGAACGGGGCCACGACCAGGATCGCGGTCAGGGCCGCCATGCTTCTCATCTTCATGCGGACACCCCACTACACGGGGCTCGTGCGGCACAAGCATGCCTCGCCGCCAGCCCCGACGCATCCGGCCGTATGTCCCAAGGCCCCGTGCGTGGAACGGAGTTCGCAGTCCGGGCGGGCGGCGCTCCCTCTTGACGGGTTCCACTCCTTCGCTAAGGCCCAGACCTACAGGCGTCGGTCTGGACCTTCGCATGTGGGGTTGCCCCATCGGTAACGTCGTACGTTCACCTGGGTGGACCCGGCGCGCACGAAGGGAACGAAACAAATGTCATGCGCGTGGCAAGGTCGATCCCGGTGGGCCGGGGCTGTACATCCCGCGCTCCTGGACACGCGGACCCGGGCCGCTGCAGGGCAGTGGGGCTCGGCGGGGACACGCCTTCCTCGCGGTCGCCCGCGCGAACGAAACACGCCTACCGTCCTGCGTTCCGCTTCGTCACCTGTAGGCCGTTATTGGCGCGCCTTGGCGGAGCCGTCGGCGGACGACGCGCAGGCCTGCGCCGCGGTCGGGGCTCGGGGCGGCCGGGCAGCAGCGGAGAGGCGGCCAGAATCACCAGGGTGACGGCGAAAACGAACCAGTATGCGCCCTGGAAACCACCGATTGCGGCGGCGTCGCCGGCCGCAGCGCCCTTTCCGGCGGCAGCCAGGATCAGGGCGACACACGCGACCCCGAGCGCGCCGCCCAACTGGTTGAGGTTGTAGACGACGGAACTGCCCTGTGGCACCTTCTCCGGCGGTAGCGTCCGGTACAGCGAACCCATGGTCGGCGCGCCGACGCCGCCCAGGCCCAGGCCGACGGCGAACGCGGCCAGCACGGACCACACCTCACCGCTGTCAGCGCCGATACGGGTGAGGCCGACCGAGGAGAGCGCCGCCACGACCGCTCCGCCGCGTACGAGATCGCGCGCTCCCAGCCGGTCGCTGAGGCGTCCGGCGAGAGGCATCGCGAGCGCCGATCCCAGGCCCAGCGGCGCCACCAGCAGTCCGGCCGCGCGAGCGCCGTGTCCGTGCAGCACCTGGTAGTAGAGCGGCAGGGCGAACAGGACGGCGAACGTGGCCAGTCCGACGAGCCCCTGTACGGTCACGCTCGCGGCGAAGCTGCGGCTGCTGAACAGCCGGATGTCGATCATCGGTTCGGTCCGGCGGGCACGCAGCGCGTGGATCACGTACCCGACGAGCAGCGCGCCGCCCAGGACCAGTGGGATGAACACGGAGGGCGCGGCGAACCGGGCGCGCTCGCCCGCCTCCGTGAGGGCGAGCAGGATCGCCGCGAGGCCGGGAGCTATCAGCAGGGCGCCGACGATGTCGAGACGAGGCCCGGATCCACGCGTGACGGGCGGGCCGGCCGGAATCACCCGCAGTGCGAGCAGGACCGCGACGATCCCGATGGGCAGGTTGATGTAGAACATCCAGCGCCAGCCCATGGATTCGAGCACAACCCCGCCCAGCACGGGCCCGAGGACCGGCCCGAGCGACAGGACCACACCCATCATGCCCATCACGCGCCCCGCCCGGCTGGGGCCCGCCGCACGGGCCAGGATCACCAGGACCAGCGGGTCGACGACGCCGGCGCCCACACCCTGGACGACCCGGAAGGCGACCAGGCTCTCCACGTTCCAGGCGAGCGCCGAGGCGAGCGAGCCGACCAGGAACAGCACCAGTCCGAACAGCCAGAGCTTCCTGACGCCGAACCGGCCGACCGCCCAGCTCGTGATGGGGATGGTGACCGTGAGCGCCAGCAGGTATCCGGTTGTCGCCCAACTGATGGAACTCAGCGAGGCGTTGAACTCCTCGGCGAAGGTATCGGCCGCAACGGTGACCATCGTGCTGTCGAGGATCCCCATGATCCCGCCCAGCAGGGTTACCCCGATGAGCCGTAACAGCCCGGGATCCAGTCGGTCATCTCTGACTTGAGACATCACTTTCCAACTCCGTTGAGAGCGACACAAGAACACTTGTTGAACCAGGCGGTTCAACATAACGACCCGTCAAAGCCAAGCGCAACCATCCGGCCCAGAACATTGAACCAACGGGTTCATATATGGGGTTGACGCGGTACGATGGTGGCGTGAACGGAGCCAGGACCTCAAACGCGAGCAGACGCGAGGCGCCGCGCGGGCGCATCGACAAGCGGCAGGCGATCCTCGAAGCCGCGTTCAGGACGTTCGCCCGTGAGGGGTACGGACAATCCTGCGTACGGGAGATCGCAGCCGAGGCGGGCGTGGCCAAGCCCACCATCTACAACCACCTCGGGGACAAGGAGATGCTGTTCCGCGAGGCGATGCTGGCCGCAGTCGGCCGTACGAGTGGCGCGGGGCTGGCGGCGCTCGAACAGCTCCGGGAGCGTGGCGGTGATGTGCGCCCCATGCTGGAGGAAGCCGGCCACCGCATTCTGAAGAACCACTGCGGCCCGGAGTCGCAGGCGCTGCGCCGGCTCCTCAACGCTGAAGCGGTCAGGTTTCCCGACCTGTTGGAGACCATCCAGGGCGAGGGGGCGCAGCGCCTCCACGACTCGCTCGCCGACCGCCTGGCACGCTTCGCGCTCTCCGGGCGCCTGCACACCAGCGACCCCGACCTGGCCGCCGAGCAGTTCCTCGCGCTGCTCACGGGCCCGATGGCGCTGCGCACCCGACTGGGCACGCGCAAGGTGTCCGACGCCGAGCTGCGCACCGTGGGGCGGGCCGCGGTTGACACGTTCCTGCGCGCCTACGCTCCCCGGGCGGTGGAGTCTCCGTAGGAGCTCAGGACAACCGGGGCAGGGGTGCCCGGAGGAGCGGCTCGGAGAAGGGCACGAGAGGCGGGGCCACGACCACGACACTGGTCACCGGCGCCGACAAGGGCCTCGGATACGAGACCGCCCGACGCCTGACCGAGGCGGGCCACACCGTCCTCGCCGAGGCGCGCGAGCCGCGGCCCGGGCGAGCGGCGGCTGAGCGGATCGGCGCGGCGCCCGTTCCCTCCTGCTCGATGTGACCGGCGAGGCGTCCGTAGATCAGGGCCGGTTTCGGAGCAATCCGAAACCGGCCCTGATCATTTTCGAAGACCAGTGGGGGACCAGCTGGAGGTCCGGCGTCCTTGACCAGGTCAGCGGGTCAGCGGGTCAGCGGGTCATGACGATGGGGCTCGGTGGTGAGCGCGGTGCGCGCACCACGTTGACGTGGGCAGAGAGCGCTGCCCGCCAACCGTGATCTTGTGGACGTCCGGGGGCGGGTAGCGCTGCGTGGTGGTGGTCGGTGAACCGTGGCCCACGGGCGCGCTGGTAGTTCGGGATGGCGGAGGAGCCACCGAACATCGGCTTGCGGGGTGGCCAGGCCGCTGTCGGGCCGCCTGACTGCTGGTCACGCGGACGCCGCGTGATGCTCCCCCTTGCCGCTGCCGAGCCCCGGCGCACCCCGTCTCTCCCTCGCCAGGCAGGTGGTGGGCGTCGCGTTGAGGCGTCGGGCGGAGTCGGCGAGCCCCGGTGAACACCCGGTGAGAACTCACTGCACACGTTGATGTTTGGTGAAGAACGAAAAGATGCGCAGGGCCGTCCCACCGTTTCCGGGACTTACGCGGGATAGGTGTGCAGGCCACGAGATTCCTGGCGCCCCCTTTACTGCCGCTATACCTTCACCGGGCGGCGAACTGTCTAGTATTCAACTTCCGCGAGGCCGCTCGTTCATGGGCGGTGCGGAGGCGGAGATGGCGCATGACCGGTGTCCGAAAAATGATGTGCCGACTTTCCGCCATTCAGGACGGCGAACAGCTCATTTTCGCCGCCCGGAACAGTCCGTATCGACCGATCGTCCCTTGCTCCGCCGGCCGCACTCAGCGCCCCACCTGCACCGAAACCCTTCGGCCCGACGTTTCACACAACCCGAACGCGAGCCACGTGACAGGTGTATATCAGTCCTTCGCAGAGACGCTGTTGAACACGTAAACGCCACCGGTCACACTGAGGACCAGAAGCCGCCGTGGGCACGGGCAGTGCCTGATTCGTCGGCTCCAGGGTCTACTGCACGCCGATATCCGTCGTTCCCTCTACGCCCATGCGGGGTATTACACGTGTGCCCTCTTCCTGGAAAGCGATGACGTGACCCGAAAGCCATGGTCGGCCCCTGCCGGGAACCGGCCCTGGGGATATCTCCCCGACCCGTAAGGGGAATGGGCCCGCCTACGGGGCCGGCCCGTGGAGCGGGTGGCACGGCACCGGTGCTGCGACGGAGTGAGGGCGACATGTCCGGGACGGCCTCGTGGAGTGGGGTACGGAGCCGGTCGCGTCCGGGCCGGCGATGACACGGGCGCCGCGGGCGGACCTGCGGCCGACGGGCGCCGATGGGCGCTTCTCCCGATGTCCGGGAACCCTCGCGCGCTCCTGACCGGGTGAGCCTCCGGGCCGTGTCGCGCCCTTCGGTCCCCGGGCCGGGCGGCCTCTCCGCCATGGCCTACCGGCGCCCTCTTCGCGGCGCGCCCCCCGTTCTCGTCGAACGTGCGCCGATGCGGTCTCCGTGCACTCCCCGTATTTCTCTGCGAAAGGAAAGCAGCGTCATGGCTGTGGGAATCCATCACTTGAGGACGTTCCTCACGGCGGTCGACGAAGGCAGCATCTCGAAGGCCGCGACCCGTCTGTACGAGGCCCAGTCCGCGGTGTCGCGCAGACTCGCGGAGTTGGAGCGCCACGTGAAACAGACCCTGTTGGAACGCTCCGCGGAGGGGGTGCAGCCCACCGTGGCGGGAAAGATGTTCTGCGCAAAGGCGGATGCCGCCGTCACCGCCTTCGACGACGCCATGCACTTGGACCTGCACCGGGTGCGTGCCCTGAGAGTGGGGCATGCCTGGTCGGCGATCGGCGTGTACACCAGCGAGATACTGCGCCAGTGGAAGGAGGCGAACCCGGAGGTCCTGGTACGCCTGAAGCGGGTCGACGACCCTGCCGGCGGGCTCACCACCGGCCAGTCGGACGTGGCGATCATGCGCACGCACACCGGGCGGCGCAGTCTGCACGAGGAGTTGCTCGTCATGGAGCCCCGGGTCGTCGCGGTGCCCTCGCGCTGCCCGCTGATCGATCTGGACGAGGTGTTGCTGCGGGACCTGGCCGACTACCCGCTGGTGATCAACTCCTTCTCCGGAACCACCAACCTCGACCTGTGGGAGGAGGGCGGGCAACCCGTGGTGGCGGTGGAGGTGGACACGATCGACGACTGGCAGAGCTACATCGCCGCCGGCGTCGGGATCGGGGTGACCCCGGCCTCCACCGCCTGGATGCACCCGCATGCCGAGATCAGTTACCTCCCCCTGCGGGACGCGCCCGCGGTGCCGGTGTACCTGGTCTGGGCTTCCAACAATCGACATCCGGCGCTGAGCTCCTTCATCCAGTTGGCGCGGGACGTGGTCGCGGAGGGAACCGAGTAGGCCCGTACGCGTGCCGCCCCGCCGTCCCCGCGAGCGGGGGCGACGGGTGCGGGCCGCGTACGGTCAGACCCGCGACTTCGCGGGCTCCGCCTCCGGCTCCTCCTCCGACGCGGCCTCCGGTTCGTCGCTGATGGCTCCGACGTGCCGCAGCACGACGGCGGACAGCACCGACAGGACCACCGTGCACGCCGCGGCCACGATCATTGCCGTGTTCATGCCGGAGGTGGCGGCCTCCTTGGCGAGGTCGAGCCAGCCGGCGGGCATCTGCTGGGCCGAGGAGACGGCGCCGGCGAGGCTGTCGCCCGCGGCGTCTGCCACGTCCGTCGGCGTGCCGGCGGGGATCTCGTCGTCGATCTGGCCGCGGTAGATCGCGGTCGCCAGGCTGCCCAGGATCGCCACGCCCAGCGCGAGGCCCAGTTCCTGCACGGTCTCCGACATCGCCGAGGCCGAGCCCGCCTTCTCCGGCGGCGCCGCCCCGACCACCAGGTCCGTACCCAGGGCCGCGATCGCCCCGAGCCCGAGGTAGACGAGGCCGAATCCGACGACCATCAGGGCGATGCCGCCCGAGGAACCCACCAGGGCGAGCAGGACGTATCCGACCGTGGACAGCATCAGGGTGGCCGCCACCACGAGGCCCGGCGGCACCCGCCGCGCGACCAGGGGCGAGCCGATCGCGGCCAGGAACATCAGCAAGGCGGGCGGGCCCATCCACAGCCCCGCCTCGACCGGCGGCAGCCCCTCCACGAACTGGAGCTGCTGGGTGATCAGCAGCATCGAGCCGCCGACGCCGACGAGACCGATGAGCAGCACGCTCAGCGCGGAGCTGAAGGTCCGGTTGGCGAAGAGGCGCACATCCAGCAGCGGGCTCTCCAACTTGCCCTGCCTGCGGACGAACAGCACCGCGAAGACCACTCCGATCACCGTGGCGGCGATCATCGGCAGATCGAAGCCGTCCTTGGCGACGCGCTTCACCGCGTAGACCACCGGCAGGATCGCCAGCAGCGACAGCGCCACGCTGATCAGGTCGAACCTGCCGCTCTGCGGCGCCGAGTACTCGGGGATCAGGAGCGGCGCGGCCACCAGCAGCACGATCGCGACGGGCACCGCCAGGAGGAACACCGAACCCCACCAGAAGTGGTTCAGCATCACTCCGCCGACCACCGGGCCGAGCGCCATGCCGAGCGCGAAGCTCGTGGCCCAGACACCGATCGCCAGGGAGCGCTGCCGCTGGTTGGCGAACATGTTGCTGATCAGCGCCAGTGTGGACGGCATCAGCGTGGCACCGGCGACCCCGAGGGCCGCTCGCGCGGCGATGAGCATGTCGGCGCTGGTGGCGTAGGCCGCCAGCACCGAGACGATCCCGAAGGCCGCCGCCCCGATCATCAGCAGCCGACGGCGGCCGATCCGGTCACCCAGCGTACCCATGGTGAGCAGGAAACCGGCGATCAGGAACCCGTAGGCGTCCATGATCCACAGCTCTTGGGTACCGGACGGGCGCAGATCCTCGGCCAGTGAGGGAAGGGTCAGGTACAGCACGGTGACGTCGAGGCCCAGCAGCACGGTGGGCAACGAAAGGACGGCCAGCCCTCCCCACTCCCGGGCTCCCGCTCTGCCTGTGGTCGTTGTGCTCATGGCACTCCCTGCCTTTTTCTCGGATCGTCGACATGCGATCGCCACTGTGCCGCCCACCACGCACGGTTTCCTGAGGGTCGTTCGGCGATAGACTGCGGCCATGCGTTACGGGGTGCTCGGTCCGCTGGCCGTCTGGGACGCCGAGGGGCGGCTGATCAGGGTCCCCGAAGCGAAGGTGCGCGCCCTGCTGGCGAACCTGCTCGTCCACAATGGCGGGCCGGTGCCGGCGGACCGCCTCATCGAGGACCTGTGGGCGAGCAACCCGCCGGGCGGGTCCGCCAACACCCTGCAGACCAAGGTCTCCCAGCTGCGGCGGGTGCTGGGCCGGGAGCAGGTGGTCCGTGAGCCCGCCGGCTACCGGCTGCTGCTCGCGGACGCCGTGGTCGACGCACTGAGGTTCCAGGAGCTCGCCGACCGCGCCCGCGCCCACCGGGAGCCGGCGGTGAAGGCGGACCTGTTCGCGGACGCGCTCGCCCTGTGGCGGGGCCCGGCCTACGCGGACGTGGCCGAGTCCCTGTTCGCCCGCAGTGAGATCGCACGCTTGGAGGAGCTGCGCCTGGCCGTCGTCGAGGACCACGCCGAGGTCCGGCTGACCCTGGGCGAGCACACGGCGCTCGCGGCGGAACTGGGGGCAGTGGTGGCCCGGTACCCGCTGCGCGAGCGGCTGCGCATGGCCCACATGCGCGCCCTGTACCGCTCCGGGCGGCAGGGCGACGCGCTGCAGAGCTTCCAGGAGCTGCGCCGGGAGCTGGCCGAGGAGCTGGGCGCCTCGCCCGGTCCGGATGCCGCCGCGCTGCACGAGGCGATCCTGCGCCAGGAGCCGGAGCTGGCCACACCGGCGATCGGGTCGCGGTCGTGCCGGACGAACCTGCCCGCTCCGCTGACCCCGCTGATCGGCCGGCGCGAGGCGGCCGCACAGGTGCTGTCCCGGCTGGACCCCGGCGCGAGCACCCGTCTCGTCACCCTCACCGGCCTCGGCGGGGTGGGCAAGACGCGGCTGGCGATCGCCGCGGCGGGTGACGCGGCCGGGCGGTACGCCGACGGGGTGTGGCTGGTAGAGCTGGCCGGCCTGGGCGCCGCGTCCGACCCGGACGACATCGCCGAACGCGTCATCACGACGCTGGGCCTGTGCGACACGGCTGCGACCGAACCGGACCTGGACGACCTGGTGGGCTGGCTGTGCCAGGCGGTGGCCGACAAGCGGCTGCTGATCCTGCTGGACAACTGCGAGCACCTCGTCGAGCCGGTGGCCGTGCTCGCCAAGTCCCTGCTGTCGGCCGTGCCGGCGGCCCATCTCCTGCTCACCAGCCAGGAAGCCCTGGACATCCCCGGGGAGGTGGTGCACCCGGTGCCGCCGCTGGCGCTGCCGGCGCACACCGATCCGCGAGCGGTCGCCCGGTCCAGCGCCGTCGAGCTGTTCGTGCAGCGAGCCGCCGCGGCGGCGCCCGGCTTCGTCCTGGATGCGGACAACGCGGAGGCCGTCGCCACCATCTGCCGCCGCCTCGACGGGATTCCGCTCGCCCTCGAACTCGTCGCGTCCCGGCTGCGGACGCTGAGCCCGCAGGAGCTCGCCGCCCGGCTGGACGACCGGTTCGCCCGGCCCGACGTACGGGTGCGCGGGCTCCCGAGCCGCCAGCAGACGCTGCGGGGCATGCTCGACTGGAGCTGGCAGCTGCTGCCGCCGGACGAGCGCACCGTGCTGCGCCGCCTGGTCGTGCACGCCGACGGCTGCGTCATGCCCTCCGCCCAGGCGGTCTGCGCCGACGGGGAGCTGCCCGCCGAGCGGATCCCCGACCTGCTCTCCCGGCTGGTGGACCGCTCGCTGGTGGTCCGTGAGGGCGACCGGTTCCGGCTGCTCGAATCGGTGGCCGCCTACTGCGCCGAGCGGCTGGCGGAGGCGGAGGAGGAGAGCGCCGTACGCGCGCGCTTCGTGCGGTACTGCACCGAGTCGGCCGAGCGGGAGAGCGAGCGGCTGCGCGGCCCGGACCAGCGGTGCTCCCTGGAACGCCTCAACGCGGAGACCGTCAATCTGCGCCGCGCACTGGACCTCGCGGTCGCCCAGGACCCCGCCGGGTACGCGGTGCGGCTGGTGAACGCGCTTGCCTGGTACTGGTTCCTGCGCGGACGGTTCCCCGAGGCCCGCAGGTCGCTGCGGACGGCGCTGACGGCCGACGTCGGCGCCGAGCCGGCCGAGCGCCTGACGGCACGGGTCTGGCTGGCCGGTGTCGAGCTGCGCACCTCGCAGGCCGACGCCGTGCCCGGCCCGGCGGGCGAGGACCCCACCGCCGGGGTCGAGGACCCGGTGCTGAAGGCCCGGCTCCAGTGGTTCGTCGGCACCGGGCTGACCGGCCGCGGCCACCCCCGCGAGGGGCGGCGGCTGGTGGAGGCCAGCCTGGCCGGCGCCCGCGCCGCCCGGGACCGCTGGGGCCAGGCCGCGGCGCTGGTGGAGCTGGCGAGCCACGCCCCGGACCGGGACGGGTCGGCGGAGCTGGGCGCCGCGCTGTTCCGCGAGGTCGACGACCGCTGGGGTCAGCTCCGGGCCACCCGGTCCCTGGCGCTCGCGGCCGAACGCGAGGGCGACCGCGTACGGACCGAACGGCTGCACCGCGAGGGGCTCCTGATGGCCGAGGAGCTCGGCCTGTGGACCGAGGTCGTCGAGACGCTGACCTTCCTCGGCCGGGCCGCACTGACGAGCGGACTCACCGAGCGGGCGACGGAGCTGTACGAGCGCGCGCTGTCCGTTTCGGCCGAACGCGCCTACCACCGGGGCGAGATCCGTGCCGAGATCGGCCTCGGGCACGCCGCACGGCTCCGCGGCGACCGGGACGCCGCCACGTCCCATCTGAACCGCGCCCTGGCCAAGAGCCAGTCCTCGGAACACGCCACGCACGCCGCGGCCGCGCTGGCGGAACTGGACCTCGTCGCCCGGGCGTGACCGAATCCGCCGGGGCGTGGCCGACGCGTCTTCCGGGTGGGAGGGCCCCGCGCTCCGGTGGTCCGGCCCGCTCCGGCGGCGTGCGCCGGAGCGCGGGCGTATTCGTTCATGCTCCCTACTCGAATACGCCCTACTCGAATACGCCCTACTCGATTACGCAGTAGCCGCACCAACCCCTTCACCCTAGCCTGATCCGAGCCGTTATTTATTCGCGTACGAATGGCAGGCGAAGGAGTGGCTTTCCGTGGGGATAGCAGCTGAATTAGGGGCCCTCGGATTAACCGGCTACCAGCGCGACATCTGGGCGGCCGAAGCAAGGACACCGGGGAACTGCCAATTCAACGTACTGGTCCACGAGCGGCTGGCGGGGGCCGTGGACCGGGAGCTGCTCGGTGCCTGCCTGGCCCGTGCGGTGCGGGAGCACGACGCCTTCCGGCTGCGGTTCGGCGAGGACGACGAAGGGGTCCCCCGGGTCCGGCGGATCACGGAGGAGCCGGACGCCGGGGCGCCGCCCTTCGAGCACATCGACCTCTCCGGCGGGCCGGACCCCGCCGGGGCCGTGCGGATCTGGTACGAGCAGGAGCTGGGCCGGCCGCTGGACCTTGGGGGCGGCCCGCTGTTCCGGGCCGCCGTGGTCACCGAGGGGCCGGAGGCCGTCCACCTGGTGCTGACCTCGCACCACATCGTGACCGACGCCTGGGCCCTGAACGCGCTGACCTTGCGGATTCTCTCCGACTACCGATCGAACCTGTCCGGAAAAAACGTTCCGGCCGCCGGTGAAAAAGCAGCCGATTCGGCAGGGCGGACCGAATCCGCCTCATACTGGGATTCCATCCAGAAAAGCGACTCCGCCTTCGGCGATACGGACCGCGAGAATGACCGCGCGTTCTACCGAGAATATCTGACGGGCGTGGAGCCCGCTCTCTTCACACGTTCCGGCGCCGCCCGGCCCGGCCGCGGCCGGCACTCCTTCCCGGTCGGCGAGGAGCTGGTGCGGCGCATCCTCGACGCGGGCGCGTCCCCCTTCCCCTACCTGCTCTCGGCGTTCGCGGTGTGCCTCGGGCGCATGCACCAGGCCGACGAGGTCGTGTTCGGGGTGCCCTTCCTCAACCGCCGGACCGAAGGCGAACGCTCGATCGTGGGCCAGTTCGCCAACAATCTGCCGGTACGCATCCCGGTGGCGGAGGATCTGCCGCTGGTCGAACTCGCCGAGCGGGTCCGCCGACAGATCGACCGGCTCAGACAGCACGAACGGCTGCCGTACGGCGACATCCTCCGCGAGGCCCCCGTACAGGGCGCCGACGGCCGCCGACTCTTCGACGTCACCGCTTCCTACCTGCGCTTCCCCCGGCCGCAGGCGATCCCGGGAGTGGAGCGGACCACCACGATCATGGCCCCGGTCCACGCCGCCGACGCGCTCTCCGTCATGGTGCAGGCGTTCGACGACGAGCCGGGCCTGCGCGTCGACCTGGACTACGCCGACGACGTGTTCGACGGGCACCTCACGGCCGCGGCCCTCGCCGGGCACGTCGGGGAACTCCTCCGCCGCGGACTGGACTCCCGGGAGCTGCCGCTCGCGGAGCTGCCCATGATGACCGATGACGAGTACGAGGACGTCGTCCGCCGCCGCCAAGGCGCTCTCGCCCCCTACCCGCGCGGGAAGACGCTCCACCAGCTGTTCGCCGAACAGGCGGCGCGCACCCCAGATCTGACGGCCGTGATTGACGGCGCCTCCGGCGCCACGCTGACCTTCGCCGAGCTGGACCGGCGGTCCAACCAGGTGGCGCGGGTGCTGCGCGAGCGGGGCGCCGGCCCCGGCGACCGGGTGGCGATCCTCGCGGAGCGCGGCCCGGAGCTGCTGCCCGGTCTGCTCGGCATCCTCAAGGCGGGCGCCGCCTACGTACCCGTCGATCCCGGCTACCCGCCCTCCCGCGTCCGGCTGCTCCTGGAGGACTGCGGGGCGAAGCTGGTCCTGCGCGGTGCGCACGCGGCCGAGGACCTGCCCACCGGCGCCCCGGTGCTCCGGATCTCCGAGCTGTACCGGGGCTCCAGCCGGCCCCTCGGGCGCACCGCGGGCCCGCAGGACGTCGCGTACACCATCTACACCTCCGGCTCCACCGGGCGTCCCAAGGGCGTGCTGGTCGAGCACCACGCGGTGGGGAACAGGCTGACGTGGATGCAGCGCCGCTACCCCATCGGTCCGGGCGACACGCTCCTGCAGAAGACGCCCATCTCGTTCGACGTCTCGGTGTGGGAGCTGCTGTGGTGGGCCGTCCAGGGCGCTCGGGTGGTGCTGCTGCCGCCGGGAGCGGAGAAGGACCCGGAGCGGATCGCGCGCACGATACGCGACCACCGGGTGAGCGTGATCCACTTCGTGCCCTCGATGCTCGGCCCGTTCCTGGACCTGCTGGAGGACCACCCGGGGCCGGCCGCCGGGGTCGGCTCACTGCGCTCCGTCTTCTGCAGCGGGGAGGCCCTGCCCCCCGAGCGGGTCACCCAGTTCAACCGGATCTTCGACGGCGGTGACCGGCCCCGCCTGGTCAACCTCTACGGCCCCACCGAGGCCGCGGTCGACGTGACCTACTTCGACTGCCCGCCCGCGTCCGAGGGCCCCGTCACGCGGGTGCCCATCGGACGTCCCGTGGAGAACACCACGCTCTACGTGCTCGACCGGCACGGCCGCCCGCAGCCGGTCGGCGTCCCCGGCGAGCTGCACATCGGCGGCGTCCAGGTCGCCCGCGGCTACCTCGGCCGGCCCGAACTCACCGCCGAGCGCTTCGTCGAGGACCCCTTCGTCCCCGGCGGCCGCCTCTACCGGACCGGGGATCTGGCCCGGCTGCTGAACGACGGCAACCTGGAGTACCTCGGCCGGAACGACGACCAGGTGAAGATCCGCGGCAACCGGGTCGAGCTGGGCGAGGTGCAGAACGCGCTGGTCGCGCTGGACGCGATCCGCGACGCCGTGGTCGTCGACCACCGGCCCGGCGGCGGCCGGGGGCCGGTCCTCGTCGCCTACTGCACGGCCGACCGGGACCTCGATCCGGGCCGCCTGAGGGCGGCGCTCGGGAACGTGCTGCCCGCCTACATGATCCCGTCGTCCTTCGAGCGCCTCGACAGCCTCCCGCTCACGCCCAACGGCAAGGTGGACCGCAGGGCCCTGCCCGCCCCGTCCAGCGACGCGGCCGAGGCCACGGACAGCGCGCCGAGCACCCCCCGTGAGTCGGTGCTCGCCGGCATCTGGGCCCGGGTGCTCGGCGTCGACCGGGTCGGCGTCCACACGGACTACTTCGTGATCGGCGGCGACTCGATCAGCATGCTCCGGGTGCGGGCGCTCGCCGAGAAGGCGGGCATCCGGTTCACCACCGACGACTTCGTGCGCAACCCCACCGTGGCGGGGCTGGCCGCGTGCGCCGAGGACGCCGGTTCCGCCGTCCCGGCCGGCTCCGCGGCCCCGGCCCCCTTCGCCCTGGTCTCCCCGGTGGACCGGGCCCGTCTGGAGACGTACGAGGACGCCTACCCGATCACCCGCCTCCAGCTCGGCCTGCTGTTCCACAGCCGGGAGAAGGAGGACTCCGCGACGTACAAGGACGTCTTCCGCTACAGCCTGGCCATGCCGTGGCGGGAGCGGGAGTTCCGGACGGCCTTCGACCGACTCGTCGCACGCCATCCGGTGCTGCGGTCGTCGTTCGCCCTGGCCGGTCACGCCGAGCCGCTCCAGATCGTCCGCGCCTCCGCCGAGGGCGGGCTGAGCGTCCGCGATCTGAGGGAGGCTCCGGCCGCGGAGGCCGAGGCGGCCATCGACGAGCACATCGCCGCCCGGCGCCGGTACGACTACCGGTTCGACCACGCGCCGCTGTACCACTTCCGGGCGTTCGCCCTGCCCGACACGGTGGAGCTGGTCCTCAGCTTCCACCACGCCATCCTCGACGGCGGCAGCGTCGCCAACCTCGTCTCCGAACTCCTCCAGGACTACGGCCACCTGCTGGGCCTGGACCTGGAACCGGTGCCGGACACCGCGCCGCCCTCGGCCGCGCTGCATGTCGCCCAGGAGCGCGCGGCCATCGACACCAAGGCGGGCCGCGCCTACTGGCGGAACCTGCTGACCGACGCGACGCAGCCCCATCTGGAGAGCTTCCGTCCGCACGAGGCGCCGGGGACGGACGAGCGGGTGGAGTGCGACCTGCGGCTGCCCGCCGATCTCGTCGACACCCTGCGCGCCACCGCCGGTGACCGGCGGGTCCCGGTCAAGTCGGTCCTGTTCGCCGCGCACGTCCTGATGCTGCGGGCCTTCTCCGGCGAACGCGACGTCCTGACCGGTCTGGTGACCCACAGCCGGCCGGACGTCGAGGGCGCGGAGCGCACCTGCGGCCTCTTCCTCAACACCCTGCCCGTGCGGGTGGACACGGAGCGGGCCACCTGGTTCGACGTCGTGGGACGCGCCCTGGACCGGGAGCGGGAGAGCTATCCCCACCGGCGGGTGCCGCTGGCGGTCATCCAGGAGGACCTCGGCCGGACGTCGCTGGTCGACACCCTGTTCAACTTCATCCACTTCCGCCAGCTCGGGGAGGTCTTCCGGACCCCCGGGATCGCCAGCCGAGGCTTCGCGGTCCGGGAGGAGACGAACTTCTCCCTGGTCGTCAACGCCATGGTCGACCCGGTGGACGAGGGCATCCGGCTCCGTCTCGACTTCTCGGGGCAGTCGTTCACCCCCGCGCAGGCGCGGCTGTACACCGACACGTACGTGCGCATCCTGCGCAGGGTCGCCGAGGAGCCGGACGGCGCCGTGGAGTTCGGCTTCCTCGCTCCGGCGCCGGAGCCGCCGCGGACCGGGCGGCCGCCGGTCAACGTGGTCCGCGCCTTCGAGGAACGGGCACGCCGTGCCCCCGGGGCGCAGGCCGTGGTCTCCGAGGACCGGACGTGGACGTACGAGGAGCTGGACGGGGTCGCCACCCGGTTCGCCACGGGTCTGCTGGAGTCGGGAGTGCGCCCGGGCGACCGCGTCGGGCTCGCCATGGGCCGGGCGGCCGGGACCGTCGCCGCGTTCCTGGGCACCGCGAAGGCGGGGTGCTCGGCGATGCCGCTGGACACCGCCTATCCGGTGGACCGGCTGCGCGCCATGATCGAGCAGGGCCGCCCTGCCCGCGTGGTCGTGGACGCGGAGCACCGGGGCCTCGTGGAGGCCCTGGAGACCTCCGTACCCGTCCTCCCGTACGAGGCGCTGGCCGCCACCGGGCACACCGTCGAGCTGCCGGAGATCTCCGAGGACGACGAGGTGTACCTGCTGTTCACCTCGGGCTCGACGGGCCGTCCGAAGGGGGTGTCGGCGCCTCACCGGTCCCTGTCCAACCTGGTGGCCTGGCAGAACGGGATCGCCAGCACCGCCGAGGCCGCCCGCACGGTGCAGTACGCGCCGCTCAGCTTCGACGTCTCCTTCCAGGAGCTGTACGCCACGCTGGCCGGCGGCGGGACCCTGGTCGTCGTCACGGAGGCGCTGCGGCGTGACATGCCCGGTCTGCTGCGGCTGCTCGACCGGGAGCGCGTCGAACGCATGCACCTGCCGTACGTGGCCCTCCAGCAGTTGGCGGAGGCGTCGGTGACGCTCGGCCTGGTGCCCCGGAGCCTGCGGGTGCTGTGCTCGTCGGGCGAGCAGTTCCGCACGACGGACGAGATCCGCCGGTTCTGCGCCTCGCTCGGCGACGTGGTGCTCGACAACCACTACGGTCCCACCGAGACCCACGCCGCCGCCTTCCACGGGATGACCGGCGATCCCGCCGCGTTCCCCGCGCTGCCCCCGGTGGGACAGCCCATCCACGGGGCCAGGGTGCTGGTCCTGGACGAGGGGATGCGCCGGGTGCCGGTCGGCAGCCGGGGCGAGATCTACATCGGCGGCGCCGGCCTGGCCGACGGGTACGCGGGCCGGCCGGATCTGACCGAGGAGCGGTTCCTGCCCGCCCCGGACGGCGACGGGCTGGTCTACCGCACCGGGGACATCGGCATGGTCCTGCCAGGCGGGGACGTGGTCTGCCTGGGCCGCGCCGACCGGCAGGTCAAGATCCGGGGCTACCGGGTCGAGCCCGGGGAGATCGAACTGGTCGCCGCCGGGGCGGCGGGTGGTCCCGACGCGATCACCGACGTCGCCGTGATCGCCCGGCGCGACGAGGCGGGCGACACCTCCCTGGTCGCCTTCCTGGTCGGCGACGCCGAGCGTGCGGACCTGGACGAGCTGCGGCGCCGGCTGCGCGCGAAGCTGCCGGACTACATGGTGCCCGCGCACTTCGTCTGGCTGCCCGCCATCCCGCTCACCCCGAACGGCAAGCGGGACGATGCCGCACTCCAGCAGGTGCGGCCGGCCCGCACCGGGCCGGCCGGCCAGGTCGCCCCCCGGGACGACCACGAGCGGGTGCTGGCCGGGATGCTGGCCGACCTGCTGCACCTGCCGGACGTGGGGGTGCATGACAACCTGTTCGATCTCGGCGCCACGTCGATCACGGCGATGCGTCTGGTCGTCCTCATGGAGGAGCGGTTCGGCACCGCGATCCCCCTGTCGGACTTCATCGTGGCGCCGACCGTGGCCGAACTGGCCGGACGGCTCCGCTCGGCGGGCAGCACGACCGCCGGCTTCGACCCGCTGGTGGCGATCCGGCCGGAGGGCACCCGACCGCCGCTGTTCTTCGCGCACCCCATGGGCGGCAACGTGCTCTGCTACGTACCGTTCGCCAAGCAACTCCCGCCGGACCAGCCCTTCTACGCCTTCCAGGCCGCCGGGGCGGATGTCGGCACGGAGCCGGTGCGCGGGCTGGACCAGCTCGCGTCCGACTACATCGCGGCGATGCGCCGGGTCCAGCCGTCCGGCCCCTACCACCTCGGCGGCTGGTCCTTCGGCGGGTTCGTCGCCTTCGAGATGGCCCGCCAGCTGCACGCCGCGGGTGAGAGCGTCGCCTCCCTGGTCCTCCTGGACACGACGGCGCTCAACCCGGGGCGGCGGCCCTGGACCGACGACGAGGCCCTGCTCGGCTGGTTCTTCTGGGAACTGCTCTGGCTCCAGCACGGCAGCGCCACCGCCGGTGACCTCCTGCCGCCCGGGCTGGCCACGCTGGACGAGAAGTTCGCGTTCATGACCCGGCTGGCCATCGACGAGGGCGTTCTGCCCGCGGGCAGCGGCGACGCCGTGGTGCGGAGGCTGTTCAAGGTGTACGAGGCGAACTGGCGCTCCGCCTTCGACTACCGGCCCGGGGTCGTGGACTACGACGTGGTCCTCCTCCGGGCCCGCGATCCGCTGCCGGGCGTGCTGCTGGAGATGCACACCGCCATCGACAGCATGCACGCGGACGAGACCAACGGGTGGCGGGAGCGCACCTCCGGCCGCCTCACGGTGATCGACACCGAGGGCGACCACCTCACGATCATGGAAGAACCACGCGTGGCCGACGTCGTCGGCCCGGTACTCAGGGCCATGGGACTCCTCACGGGCGAAAGCGGGCAGCACTGACATGAGCAGCACACGAACAGCCATCGTCGTCGGCGCCGGGATCGGCGGACTGACCACGGCCATCGCGCTGCGGCGCGTCGGCTTCGACGTGGAAGTGTTCGAGCGGGCGCCGGAGATACGGGCGGCCGGCTTCGGACTCTCCGTGATGAGCAACGCCACGGCCGCGCTCGCCACCCTGGACATCGACCTCGGCCTGGAGAAGCGCGGCCGGGTCATGGAGACGTACCACGTCAAGGACTGGAAGGGCAGGCTGATACGGGAGTTCCCGTTCCCCGAGATCACCCGGCGCATCGGCGTCCCGTGCGTCTGCATCAGCCGCTCCGACCTGCTCGCCGCGCTCCTCGACCAGACGGCGGACATCCCGATCCGGATGAACGCCGCCGCCGACCGGTTCGAGGTGGAGGGCGACCGGGCGCGGGTGCACTTCACCGACGGCCGGGAGGCGGAGGCCGACCTCCTGGTGGGCGCCGACGGGTTCAACTCGGCCGTGCGGCGCCAGCTGACCGGACCGGACGAGCCCGTGCACGACAGCGGGTACATCGCGTGGCTCGGTATCACCGAGTACAGCCACCCCCGGTTCGCCCCCGGCTCCGTGGTCCACCTGTGGGGCGACGGGATGCGGTTCGGCCTGGTCGACATCGGCCGGGGCCGGCTCTACTGGTGGGGCACGAAGAACATGCCGTTCGAGGAGTCCAGCACCTGGGACGGCGGCAAGGCGGGGGTCCTCGACGCCTACTCCGGCTGGCCGGACGAGGTCCGGGAGGCGATCCGGGTGACCCCGGCGGAGGACCTGCTGACGCTGAACACCCGGGACCGGGCGTTCCTCCAGCCCTGGGGCACGGGGCCGGTGACCCTGCTGGGGGACGCCGCCCACCCCATGCTCACCAGCCTCGGCCAGGGCTCCGCCATGGCGATGGAGGACGCCGCGGTCCTGGCCCAGCACCTGCGGCACGCCCCTGACGTGCCCCGGGGGCTGCGCGGCTACGAGTCGGCGCGGTACGAACGCACCCGGACGATGGTGGAGGCCACCCGCGCCATCAGCGAGTTCGAGCAGTCGCAGGGCCCGGTACGCCGCCGGGTCCGGGACGGCTACTTCCGGTGGATGCCCCACCGGAAGCTGGTGGGCAAGCTCGAACCGGCGCTGACCTTCCCGGGCGCCGGCCTTCCCGCCGGCGCGGGCGGGGAGGCGGGCCGATGAGCCGGAACACGGTACGCGGACCGCGCGGCGGGAGCACCCCGCCGCACGGCGCGGTCGTCGTCACGGGCGCCTCCTCGGGGCTGGGCCGCGAGTGCGCCCTGGAGCTGGAGCACCGGGGCTTCCAGGTGCTCGCCGGGGTCCGCCGGGAGGAGGACGGCGAGAAGCTGCTCACCGAGTCGCAGCACGGCAGGCTCCGCTACGCCGTCATCGACATCACCGACGACGCGTCCGTACGGGCCTCGGCCGAACTCGTCGAACACCGCTACGGCGGGCTGCGGGGCCTGGTGAACAACGCCGGGATCTGCGTACCGGGCCCGCTGGAGTGCATCGACGGCGACCAGTTCCGCCGGCAGCTCGACGTCAACGTGGTCGGGCACCTCGCGATGATCCGGGCCCATCTCCCGCTGCTGCGCCGGTCGAACGGCCGGATCGTCAACGTCACGTCCGGCCTGGGCAAGGCCGCGGTCCCCTTCCTCGGGGCCTACTCCGCCGCCCAGTTCGCCAAGGAAGCGCTCAGCGACGCCCTGCGGCGCGAGCTGGGGCCCACCGGCGTACGCGTCTCGGTGGTGGCGCCGGGAGCCATTCTCACGCCGATCTGGACCAAGGTGTCGCAGGCGGGCGAACGGGCGCTGGCGGATGCCGCCCCCTCGGTCGCCGATCTCTACCGGTCCGCCCTCCAGGGGTTCCTGGAGGGCAACGCGCAGGGGGCGATGGCGAGCAGGACCACCCCGGAGGACTTCGCCCGCACGGTCCTGCGCGCCCTGACCGACGTACGCCCCCGGGCGCGCTACTGGGTGGGGACGGACGCCCGCCGGATGGCCCGGATGGCGCGGCTGCTTCCCGACCCGCTGCTCGACCGCCGGTTCCGGGCGATCACCGCCCTGGTGGGCACGCCCGGCGGCAGGGACACAGGCCGGTAACCGCGGCAGACCCGGGGCGACTGCGTATTCGCGTAGTACCGGGCGGATATGCCTGTACGCGCCCCGCGCCCCTGGCTAGCGTACGCAGCGTCGCACGGCACGGAAGAAAAGCCCGGCCGGATTTCCGCACGGCCGGCGAACCCGCCGGAACGGCCCCGTGAAAACGCCTGGCCCATTCACGCTCTGGGGAGAAGGAATGGTTACGGAGCGAGATTTCAAGGATTTCATGGCCGATGTCTGCACCCCGGTGGCGGTGGTCACGGCGATGGCGGACGGGCTGCCCCACGGCACGACCGTCGGCTCGCTCACCTCGCTGTCGCTGCGGCCGCCCATGGTGACCGTCGCGCTGGAGCAGCGCTCCCGGCTGCTGCCGAAGATCCTGCGGTCCGAGCGGTTCGGCGTGAACCTGCTCGGGGCCGGACAGGCGGACGTGGCCGGGGCGTTCGCCTCCTCGGCCGCCGACCGGTTCGACCGGGCCGACTGGTGCCCGGACGACGGCCTCCCGCGTCTGCGCAAGGCCCCGGGGTGGCTCGTGTGCGAGCTCCAGCGGTACGTCCCCGGCGGGGACCACCTGCTGCTGCTCGGACTGGTGACCCGGGTCTCCGGAACCCGGGGCGCCGCCCCGCTCGTCTACGGCCGCCGGACGTTCGGCACGCATTCCGCGGCAGCACCGACGCATACCCGTTCCCTCACCGACCACATCGCGGCATTCGCCCACTGAGACGGAGATTTCCATGGCCGACACCCGGACCGAGAACGAACTCCATTCCTCGGAATCGTCCGAGCTGCTCCGCACCGCAAGGGAACTCGTCCCGCTTCTCGCCCGCAATGCCGAGCAGGGGGAGCGCGACCGCCGGCTGACCGATGAATCCGTCAAATCCCTCACCGCCGGCGGCATGTTCCGGCTGGCCGTGCCGAAGCGGTACGGCGGCCACGAGGTGTCCCTGCGCACCCTGGTCGACGTGTCCGCGACCCTCGCCGAGGGGGACGGCAGCGCCTCGTGGGTGGTCGGGGTCGGCAGCTCGCTGGCCTGGGTCACCAGCCTCTTCCCGGAGCAGGCCCAGGACGAGGTGTTCGGGGCCGACCCCGACACCCGGATCTCCGGCGTGCTGACGCCCAGCGCGACCGCCGAGCGGGTCGACGGCGGCTACCGGGTCTCCGGCCGCTGGCACTACGCCTCGGGCTCCTGGCACGCCGGCTGGTCCGTGATCGGCTTCCCGGTCCCTGACTCCACCGGGCAGATCGTCGACCAGGGCATCGCCCTGATCCCCGCCGCCGACTACACGGTGGAGGACACCTGGTTCGTCGCCGGGATGCGCGCGACCGGCAGCAACTGCCTGGTGGCCCAGGACATCTTCGTACCGGACCACCGGGTGGTGTCGGTGCCGAAGGCGATGGCCGGCGACTACCCGGTGCAGCGGTCCGGCGGACCCCACCCCCGCTCCGCCTTCGTGCAGTTCCTCACCGCCGCCCCCCTGGTGGCCCCCCAGCTCGGGCTGGGCCGTGCGGCGCTGGAGCTGGTCAGGAGCAAGTCCGCCGAGAAGGCCATCACGTTCACCTACTTCGAGAAGCAGCGCGACTCGACGGCCTTCCAACTGCGGGTCGCCGATGCGGCGCAGAAGATCGACACCGCTCACCTCCACGTCCACCGCGCCACCGCGGACATCGACGGCGCGGCGCGGCGCGGCGAGGCCCTGGATCCGCTCCAGCGCATCCAGGCGCGGGCGGACCTCAGCGGGGCGATCGGGCACATCACCGAGGCGATCGACATCCTGCTGACCGCGTACGGCGCGGCCGGCTTCGCCGAGACCAACCCGCTCCAGCGGATCTGGCGGGACTCGGCCGTGAGCGCCCGGCACGCCATCCTCCAGCCCTCGATGATCAAGGAAATGTACGGCAAGGCCCTGCTGGGCGTGGAGGAGCAGATCTCTCCACTGGTCTGACGCGGACAGCCCGCCAGGCGGAACACCTCGTGAAGGAGTCGGACATGGCCGCACACACGTACGGAACGAAAGAGGCGAACTGGCAGCAGTTCGCGGACACCCGCATCTACATCGGCGACCTGGCCGACGACGGCGTCCCGAAGTCGATGGGGGCGGGCTTCGCCTGCCTGCACCCCGGCGATGTCATGGAATGGGTGCCCAGCTACGACGAGTTCATCGTCGTGCTGACCGGCCGGTTCGCCGTGGACTTCGAAGGAGGCTCGGTGAGCGCCGGCCCGCACGAGATGGTGTGGGTGGAGCAGGGCGAGCCCGTCGCCTTCCGGGCCGACGGCGAGAAGGTCCTGATCGCCTTCGGCACCAACCCGCCCTGGCAGACCACCCCGGAGACCCGGGCGAGCGCGGGCATGTTCCGGCCGCTCTCCGCGTCGCCGGTCGACTGACCGGGGACGCCCGTGTCCACGACCTCCGGGGCGGTCCGGCGGGAACTGAGCCCGCTGGAGCGCTGGTACTGGATAGCCGACCAGATCTCACCGCTGAACGTCGTCGGACGGGTCCGCCTGCACGGGCCCGTCTCCCGCGCCTCGCTGCGCACCGCCCTGGACGGACTCCAGGCCCGCCACCCGCTGCTGCGGGTGGCGGTCGAGGCCGACCCGACGGGCCGGCACCCGCGCTTCGTCGCGGTGGACGACCGTCCTATCCCGCTCGACCACCGGACCCTCGGTTCGCCGGAGGCCGTGGAGGACGGCTGGCAGCGCGTCGTGGACGAGGAACTCGTCAACGGCCGCATCGACCCGCAGGCCGGCCCGCTCGCCACGGCCGTCGTCCTCAGCGGCCCCGGGCCGGACGGCGAGGTGCACGACCTGATCCTGAGCCTGCTGCACGTCATCGCGGACGGGACCACGCTCATCTCGCTGCTGCGGCAGTGGGCGGAGCTGGCCGTCGGCGGCACCGTGGAACCGCGTACGGTGCTGCCCCCGGCCGAGGAACTGTTCCCGCCCGAGCACCGCGGCGCCGCGGGGCAGGTACGGGCGAAGGCGAAGGCCGACCGCGACGAGGGCGACCTCGAACGGCTGCGCCCCCGCCGGGTGGACGCGGACCGGCCGGTGCCCTTCGAGGAGCGCCGCACCCGGTTCCTCCACCGGTCGCTGGAAGGCCCGGCGCTGGACCGGCTCGCCCGCGCCTGCCGGGCCCGCGGGGTCACCGTTCACGGGGTGCTCGCCGCCGCGATGGTGCGGGCGCTCGCCGTGGACGCCGGGGCCGACGAGGGAGCCTGGTACTCGATCGGCTCCCCGGTCGACTTCCGGGGCGACCTGGAGCCGGCGGTGGGCCCCGACGACGTGGGCAGTTACGTGGCGACGATCCCCACCCTCGTCGAGCACCGGGCGGACCGCCCGCTGTGGGAGACGGCCCGGGAGATCAGCGCCGACCTCAAGGCGCGCAAGGCTCGGGGCGAGCAGTTCTCCATGATCAACGGGATCGGCGGGACCGGGCCGCAGAACCTGGCCGAGAGCCTGCCGTTCGTGCGGCATCTGGACGAGAAGGGGCCGATCAACTTCTGCCTCTCCAACATCGGCAGGTTCCCGTTCCCGGACACCATCGGGCCGCTGCGGGCGTCCGGCGCCCAGTTCATCGCCTCGCTCTCGGTGGTGGGCGCGTTCGTCGCCACCGTCAACTCCACCCACCACCAGCTCGCCTGGAACTTCACCTACGCCCAGGGGATCGTCCGGGACGACCGCGCGGAGCGGCTCGCCGACAGCTGCGTGGAGCTCGTCCTCGCCCTCGTACGAGCGGGCGACTGAAGCCCGTCACGAACCGCAAGGGAGCACCTTCCGATGGAATCACCGCCCCACCCGCCCACCGAGTCCCCGGTCTTCCGGCCCGCCTCCGAGCTGCGCGACCTGATCCGCGACAAGGAACTGTCCGCCCTCGAGGTCACCGAAGCGGTCCTCGGCCGCCTGGCGGAGGTGAACCCCCGGCTGAACGCGGTGACCGCCGTACGGGCGGAGGGCGCGCTCGCCGACGCCCGTGCCGCGGACGCCCTGCCGCCGGAGGAACGGGGCCCGCTGCACGGGGTCCCGTTCACCGTCAAGGACGCCCACGAGTCGGCCCACCTGCCGACCTCCTACGGGTCGCGGCCCTTCACCGGCTACCGGCCCGCCTTCGACAGCGAGGTGGTCGCCCGGCTGCGGCGGGCGGGCGGCATCCTCGTCGGCACCACCAACATGCCGGAGTTCGGGCTGCGGATCACGACGGACAACCGGGCCTTCCCGGCCACCCGCAACCCGTGGAACACCGAGCACAGCCCGGCGGGCTCCAGCGGCGGCGCGGCCGCCGCCGTGGCCGCCGGCATCGGCCCGCTCGCCCTGGCCGCCGACGGGGCCGGCTCCGTGCGGGCCCCCGCGTCCGCCTGCGGCGTCGTGGGGCTCAAACCCACCCGCGGCCGGATCCCGTGGGCGCCCGCCTCCCAGGAGCAGTGGGCGGGTTACGTCAGCAACGGCCCGATGGCCCGTACGGTCGGCGACACGGCCCTGATGCTCGACGTGATGGCGGGCCCGTCCGTCGGGGAACCGTACGGGCTGCCCGCGCGCTCCACCCCCTTCCTCGCACCCGGGGCGCGGCCGCCGCGGCGGCCGCGCGTGGCCTACACGTGCACACCGCCGCACGGCACGGTCGTCCCCGCGGTGCGGGAGGTGTTCGAGCGGGCGGTGTCGGCCTTCGGCGAGCTGGACGTCGAGCTGGTCGAGGACGCCCCCGACCTCGGCGGACTCCTGGACCCGCTGCTGACGGTCATCGCCACGAACGTGGCCACCATGGTCCGCGGCATACCGCCCGGGGAGCTGGCCGAGCTGGAGTCGACGAGCCTCGATATCGCCCTGCGCGGCGAACGGCTCGGCGCGGTCGACTACTGCGCCGCCCTGGCGGCCGCCCAGCGGCGGGCGGCCGAGGTGCTGGGCTTCTGGACCCGGTACGACGTCCTGCTCACCCCCACGCTCACCGTGCTCCCGCCGGTCCTCGGGGCGGTTCCCGAGGGCACGGGGTTCGAGGAGCGGTGGCGCGAGTACGCCGACTGGCTGGCCTTCGCCTACCCCTTCAACATCACCGGCCAGCCGGCGCTCTCGGTGCCCGCAGGGGTGGCCGCGGGGGGCCTGCCGGTCGGCGTCCAGCTCGTCGGCGCCCCCGGGGCCGAGGACCGGCTGCTAGAGCTGGCCGCCGCATTCGAAGGCGCCCGGCCGTGGGCGCACGCGCGGCCCCGGCTCGGGTGACTCCTCGGACGGGTCGTTCCAGCCGGTCTCCCGCAGCAGGGCGATGCGGGAGTTGACCCCGGTCTTCTGGAACAGCTTCTTCAGGTGGTAGTTGACGGTGTGGGGCGAGATCCCCAGCCGCCGGGCCATCTGCTTGTTGGTCAGCCCTTCGGCGACCAGCTGCACGATCCGGCTCTCCTGGTCGTTGAGGTCCGGCGGCCCGGCCGGCACCGCCGGCCTGGCCGCCGGACGCGGGCCCTGCCGGCAGTCGGCCGCCTGGCGGCGCAGCGCCTGCCTCAGCGGGACCGGCACCGAGTCGACGACGAGCCGCCACAGCAGCTCGTTGCGGAAGCGGACCTGGGTGCTGCCGACCGCCAGCATGCCGGTGCTGATCAGCCGGTCCAGGGCGAGCAGCAGGGCGGAAGGCGGCACCTGGAGGATCGACAGCAGGTCGTCGACCGTGCTCTCCCTGCCGAGGACGGCCGCCACCCGCAGCAGCTGGCGGCACTCGTCCGGGAAGTCCAGGAGCATCGACTGCAGGAGCACCCGCAGCCGGCGCGGGATGCGGTCCTCGACCAGCTGCGCCTCGTGGGCCCCCACCCGGAGCGACTGCTCCTCGCGCATCCCCTCCACCAGCTCCACCAGCAGTTTCGGATGCCCGCCCGCGCCCAGCAGGACGCGGGCGAGCGGCGCGGAGGGCGCAACCCCCAGCAGGTCGGCGGCGACCTGGAGGGCGGCCGGGGGACGCAACGCGTCGAGGCGGATCCGCGCGTGGTGCCCGGTGGGACAGACGGCCAGCGGGCCGGTACCCCCCGGCCCGGCGCCCCGGCGGCGCGCCACCAGCCGGACCAGCGCCCGGTCGCCGTACGGGGCGTGCCGCCGGGCGAGCAGGGTCTCGCCCGGCTCTTCCGCCAGGAAGTGCGGGTCGTCCAGAACGATCAGCCGGGGCCCGTCGGCCGGCCCGGGATGCCCGGACCGGGGGCCCGTCACATAGCCGAGCTGCCGCGCCAGGGCCGCGCACTCGTCGAGGAACCGGGTCCGGCCGGAGCCGGGCGGCCCCTCGACCGTCACGAGGGCGCAGCCGCCGTCGGCGCCGAACTCCAGGGCCTGCCGCGCGCGGGCCATCTCCTCCTCACGCCCGCGCAGCGGCAGGCGCGGCGGGGCGGGGGTGAGGGGTGTGACCCGCGTGGCGGGCGGCGACGCCAGCTGACCCGCGGTGGTTCCGGTCATCGGGCAGCGTCCTTTCCGGCGTGCTTCACGGGCCGCGGCGCGGGCGCCGGGACCGGCTCGGCGTCGAGCGGGAAGCGGCTCAGCAGGGGGCCCGTCATCAGGGTGGTGAGCAGGGCCATCACGACCATCGCCGTGAACAGCCGGCTGTCGAGCGCACCCAGGCTCAACCCCACGTTGAGGACGACGAGTTCGGTCAGTCCGCGGGCGTTGAGCAGGATGCCCAGCACGGTGGCCTCGCGGCCGCCGGAGCCGGAGATCCGGGCGGCGCCCATGGCGCCGAGGAACTTGCCCGCGCACGCCACCGCGACGGTCGCGAGGACCATGACGAGTCCTTGGGCGCCGAGCCCGGCGAGGTCCACGGAGAGCCCGGTGACGGTGAAGAACACCGGGAGCAGCAGCAGGCTCGTCTGGTCGATGCGCTCCGGCACCTCGGGGGCGGTCGCGTCGATGTGGCGGCGGGGCGCGACGGCCCCGAACAGGAAGGCGCCGAACACCGCGTGCAGGCCGATCTCGTCGGTGATCCACGCGCTGGCCAGCAGCCCGGAGCAGAGCACGACGTGGACGGTCGGCGTGTTGCCGGCCCAGGACCGCTGCGGGGCCAGCAGCCAGGCCAGGGCCGGCCGCACCAGGAGGATCAGCACGAGGCCGAAGGCCAGGGCGCCGCCGATGGTCCGGCCGAGCGACCACAGGCCGCTGACGCTGACGACGGTGACGACGGCGGCCAGCACGGTCCAGGCGATCACGTCCTGGATGGCGGCGCTGACCAGGGCCACCGCGCCCACCCGGTGTTTCTGCAGGCCCCGTTCGATGATGATCCTGGCGAGCACGGGGAAGGCCGTGATGGACATCGCGGCGCCGAGGAACAGCGCGGGGCCGAGCATCCCGTCCGTCTTCAGCTGCGACTTGTCGAGCCACGGGTAGAGCAGCACGGCGAGCGCGGCGCCCATGACGAACGGCAGCGCCACCGAGCTGAACGACACCAGGGCGATGTGCCGTCCGACGCCCTTCACGTGCGACAGGCTCAGTTGGTAGCCGACCCCGAACATGAAGAGCACCAGGCCCAGTTGGGCGAGGACGTCCAGATACGGGCGGGCCGCCGGGGGGAACAGCAGTCCGGGCAGATCGCCGGGCAGCAGCCCGAGCAGACTCGGCCCCAGGGCTATTCCGGCGACGATCTCGCCCATCACCGCGGGCTGGCGGACCCGTTTGGCCGCGGTGGAGAACAGGAACGCGGCGATCAGCACCAGGGCCACGCCCACCAGGACGATCCCGGTGACGCCGGCGCCCTCTCCCGCGCTGAGGGCCGGACCGTGCAGGGCCGGACCGTGCGTCGACATGCTTGGCCTCTTCCTTCTCGAAAAAAGGGGGAGCGGATGACGGTCAGAGACCCCGCGCCAGCGTCCTGCGGTCGACCTTGCCGCTGGAGGTGAGCGGCAGCGCGGGCAGGGGACGGACCGACGAGGGGATCATGTGGTCGGGCAGCCGTGCGGACAGACTGCGCCGGACCGCGGAGGCCACCACCTCGGCGCCGCGTGCCGGGACGCAGAACGCCACCAGCTGCTTGACGCCGCCGGGCCCCTCCCGCACGACCACCGCCGCGTCGGCGACCTCGGGCAGGGTTCGCAGGTGCGCCTCGACCTCTCCGGTCTCCACCCGGTGGCCCCGGATCTTCACCTGGTCGTCCAGCCGGCCGAGGAACTGCAGGATGCCGTCCGGCCGGAGTTCGACGAGGTCGCCCGTGCGGTAGATCCGCCCGCCGCCGGCCAGGCCGGGTACGGTCCGGAACCGTGCGGCGGTCGCCTCGGGCATACCCAGGTAGCCCTGGGCGAGCACCGGGCCGCCGATGCACAGTTCTCCCGGTGTGCCGGGCTGCCGCGGGCGCAGCCGCTCGTCGAGGACGTACGCCTCGACGTGGGCGATGGGACGGCCGATGCTGGGCTGGTCGGGCCACTCGTCCGGGTCGCCGCGGAGTTCGAGCGAGGTCACCACATGGGTCTCGGAGGGACCGTACTGGTTGACCAGCACCGCCCCGTCCAGGCGCCGGAACAAGGCCCGCACGGCGGGTGTCACCTGGAGCTGTTCGCCGGCGGTGACGACCTCGCGGAGGGAGGCCGGCCACACACCGACCGAGTCGGCGTGCGCGGCGATCGACTGGAGCGCGACGAACGGCAGGAACATGCGCCGCACCGAGGCGCTGTTCAGCAGGTCGATCAGGGCCTGCCAGCTCCGGCGGGTCGCGTCGTCGGCCACCACCAGGGCCCCGCCGGACGCCCAGGTGCTGAACATCTCCTGGAAGGAGACGTCGAAGCTGAGCGCGGAGAACTGGAGGGTCCGGTCGCCGGCGCCGCAGGCGGAGTGCGCGCACTGCCAGTCGATCAGGTTGGCGAGCGGACCGTGGGGCATGGCCACGCCCTTGGGCACCCCGCTGGACCCGGACGTGTAGATGACGTACGCGAGGGTGTCCGGGCCGATCTCCGGCACCGTCGGCGGGGGCGCGTCCTCGACGGCGGACAGGGCGTCCTCCAGGAGGAGCGCACGGGTGCCGTCCGGCAGCGGGATGCGGTCCAGGAGCGCTTTCTCGGTCAGCAGGACCCGCGTACCGCTGTCGCGCACCATGGCCGCGAGCCGTTCTTCGGGATAGGCGGGGTCGAGCGGCACGTAGGCGCAGCCGGCCTTGAGTACGCCGAGGACCGCGACGGCGATGGAGAAGCCCCGCTCGAAGAACACCCCGACGGGCTGCCCGGTGACGCCTTCCCGTCGCAGCGCGTGGGCGAGCCGGTCCGCGTCGCGCCCCAGCTCCTCGTAGCCGAGGGACCGCTCGCCCCACAGCACGGCGGGGCGGTCGGGGTGGGACCTGCGCCGTGCCTCGAACAGTTCGTGGGCGAGAGGGGGGTTGCCGTTGGAACTCACTGCCTCGTTCATTGGGGGCTCCCAGGCCGGATCAGGTTCGGGACCGCGCCGGTTCGCTCATGACCGAAGCGATCGCCACCGCGAGCGGTTCGGCCCCGGCCGCCTCCAGGTAGAGGTGGCCGCCGGGGAACGTGAGGGTGGTGAGCGGCTGGACGCTGCGCCACTGCCACGGGTCGGTGTGCTCGTCGCCGAAGGCGTCCTGCTCTCCGCGGCAGACGACGATGTGGCTCTCGGTCACGGTCCCGGCCATGGTGCGGATGAAGGAGTCGCAGACGTCGAAGTCGCACCGCAGCAGGGCTACGGCGCGGTCGGCGATGTGGGGGTGGCCGAGCAGCCGTTCGTCCAGTGCGTCGAACCGGGCCGCGCAGGCCAGCACCTCTTCGTCGGAAGCGGCGGCGACGCCGTCGGGGAACAGCGGGGATCCGAGCTGCGGGGCCAGGTTGGCGGAGGCGAAGAGGGTCTGGCAGCGCGGTCCGCCGCGCCGCTCCAGGGCCGCGGCCACGCCGAGCCCGAGGTAGGCGCCCATGCTGTGGCCGAAGATGGACAGTTCCTCGTCGGGTCGCACCTCCGCGGTGAGCAGGTCGGCCAGATCCCGGACGGCCTCCTCAGCGGTGTGCGGGGCGGGCTCCCGCCAGCGGCGGCCCCGGCCGGGCAGCTCGGCCACCACGGGCCGGATGTCGTCGGGCAGCAGTTGGACCAGCCGGCGGAACACGGCCGCCGAGCCTCCGGCGTGATGGAACAGGGCGAGCACGGTCATCGGTGCGCCTTCCTGAAAGGTGGGGACGGAGCAGCGTGACCGGAAGGGACGCGGGGGCCCGGGCCGGGCGCGCGGGCGCGGCGCCGGAGGGGCGCCGGCCGGGGCGGGGGCCGGGGCGGGGGCCGCGGTGGTGGGGCGGTGGGCCGCCACGTCACCGCGGCTCCTGCCCGGGGCAGGGGCCGCGATGCGACGCGGCGTCGCGCCGCCGCGCCCCTTCCGGGCGTCGCCGGTCACGTGCTGCGGGACCGGCCTGCGGGCCGGGCTCCCACGGCCCGCAGGCCGGCCCGCCGCCGGCACGGGCCCGGGGCGTCAGCCGCTGTATGCCTCCCGGAAGTCCCACGGGCTGAACCTGTGGCCGCGGCGGTTCTGGTCGGTGACCGTGTTGTGGCCGTACTCGTCCTTGCCGGAGACGAGCACGGAGGCGAAGTTGTCCAGCGGGATCGTGCCGCCGTACTCGGACACGTCGCCGAGGTCCGGGTAGACCTCGACCTGCGTCGGTACGTACCGGGTCGCGAACCCCATGCGGTAGTCCTTCTTGCTGCCGGTGTGCGGCAGCGAACCGTGCATCAGGGTCGACCAGAAGATCACGCACTCACCGGGCTGCATGACGAGGGAGAACGCCTTGGACTCGTCGGGGCGCCAGTCGGGGTCCTTCTGGAGGTCGCGGTAGTCGTATCCGAAGAAGCCACGCCGGACGCTGTCCTTCTCCCGCTTGTTGATCGTGTCCGGGTTGTAGGACATGCCGAGCGACTCGTCGTAGTTCATCACCCGGTGCGTGCCCGGCATGAGCTGGAGGCAGCCGTTCTCACGGGTCGAATGGGTGAACGCCGTCCAGGCGGTGATCGTGCCGCCGAACGCGGGCGCGTTGTTCTCCGCGGGCCACCGGATCTGGGGGCGGCCGCTGGAGTGGGCGAACGTCGACGCCTGGTGCCAGTCGGTGCCCTCGTCGCCCTGGTACTTCGGGAAGAACTCGGTGCGCCAGCACAGCAGGTCCGGGCCGAGGATGGAGGCCACCCGCTCCACGATCGCCTGCTGCATGATGTGCTCGCTGAGCAGATCTATGTCGAGGTGCCGGTCGTAGTTGGAGAGGTTGGTCACCGCGCCCAGCGCGTCTTCCGGGTAGATCGCCCGCGAACGGTCCGGAATGGCTCGGCGTATCTGGTTCCAGCGCTTCTCCATCTCCTCGGGTTCATACACCTTGATGGGGCCGATGAAGCCCTGCTCCTCGAACGTGGCGAGTTCTTCGGGGCTCAGTCGGAAATCAGCGGTGCGGTCATTCACGGCTACTCCAGTCTCTGGTCCGAATACTGGGTGAACGAATTACGTGGCAGGCTGTCCGGCCATCCGCCCGTGCAGTTCTGCGATCGCGCTGCCGAGCGACTCCTCGAACAGGACCTTCACGTCCAGTTCGTGTCCGAAGCGCTGCTGGACGAGTGTGTTGAGGTTCATGGCGAGGAGCGAGTGACCCCCGAGATCCAGGAAGTTGTCCTCGGGGGACACCTCCGGATTCTCGACGGCTTCGCCCACCCAGTCGACGAGCAGCTTCTGAAGTTCGTGCACGCCCTCAGGAATGGAAACGGGCATGGTCGCCAGACTCCTCTCGTAGGGTCGCGTACGGGCCTCCGGCCATAGTCGGAATCATTTGCGAGCCGGAGCGTCTCCGTACACTTTGCACAGGGCCAGGCACATGTGCATGGCTTGCTGCGCGCCTCACTCTATGGCCGCCCGGACGAGCGCGGTAATGCCGGATACTTGGGGGGTATGCCCCGCGAACATACGCCAGGAAAATGCGCCACGAACATGGTGCGGGTTTCTGCCGGACGAGAGTTCCGTCCTCTCGGTCCGGGGCGCCGGAACGGCTCAACGCCCGGTCGGCCGTGGCCGGACCGGATCGGTCTTCCGCCGACGTACCGAGGCTCACGGTGCACCGTCGGGGAACGGGTGACCACTCCGCCGGGGGCATCCAGGACGGGGCTCCGCCCTGAGGGCGGAGCCGATCGTCGTACGTGCGGCGGCGCGTCGGACCATGACGATGGTCGACACGGCACGGCGGCGTTCCGGCCGGGCCAGAGGCTTTCGGGTCCGGCGCGGGCGGCCAGCACCCCGAGCAGCGGGATGCGGCCCGCCGCGCGGACCACCTCGCCGACGCGGGCCGGGACCGCGCTACCGGCGTGGTGCAGGTGAGCGCGGAGGCCGCGAAGCGGGGCCGCTCACACGTCCTTGCGCAGCTGGATGGTGACGTCCCGTCCGACGCCCGGGCGCAGCGGGCCCGCGTGGGGGAATCCGAGCGCGGCAGCCAGACCACGGCCGTGAAGATCGACCACGGACTCGGCCAGCAGGCAGAACGTCTCCATCGCCGCGTGGCCGCGCCGGATGCCGACCGCGCAGGTGGCTGCCGCGATCAGCAGCGCGGGCCACCACCACGCGGCGAGTGCCAGATAGAGCGTTGACCAGGCGACGAGCTGGGAGGCCGCGTCGTACGCCTGGCGTGCCGTGCGCAACTCCGCGTGGACGTCCTCGGAGGTCAGCAGCCACAGTCGGGGCCAGGCCGCACCCAGATCCAGGCCGTACGTGGTGAGGACCCTCCGGTCCGCCGCGCGGACGCGGTCACCCGCCCAGGTGGGGCCCTCCGGTGGGACGAGACAGACTCGGTCGCGCTCCGCGATCAACCGTGCCGGTTCCTGGTCGCTGAACTCCGTCCGGCCGCTTTCCGGGGTGTCGCGGAGCCGGGCGTGAGCACGCCAGGCATCCCTGACCCGCTCGTCGGCGAGGGCCCACCGCGCTCTCCGGCGGCGGGTCAGTCGTGCACTGGGCCACCGAAGTACGCGTGGCCAGTCGCCGCTCCACAGCCGGTCGACGCCCCCGCCCAGCGCCCGCACCAGCAGCCCCGTTGCCACGGCCAGCAGAACGATTCCGGCCGCGACCGCCAGCGCCGTGCCCAGCGACCGTTCGCCGGGGCGGGAGGCCAGGGTGTCGAGGCGGCGCACGACCACCGGCAGGTCGTACCACCGCTGGTGACCAAGGACCGCCCCCGTCCCCACGGCCCCCAGGAAAAGCAGACTCGTCGGCACCAGGTAGCTGAGCCAGCGGGTGGCCAGGCTCTTGCCCAGCTCCGACAGCAGGCTGTTCACGCGGGGGAGTCGAGTCGGCGCAGCCGCCGCGCGTGCAGCCGGCACTCACGGGGCACCTGCGGCGGGTCGTCGAGCAGGACGGCGCGCGAGCAGCGGCCGACCGGGCAGACCAGCACGGGCGGCGCGACCGGGTGTCCCCGTACGGCCGGCAGACCGCCGATGCCCGCGCCGCGCGTGATGCCGTTGAGCCCTGCGGCGACGCCGGCACGCCGCAGCAGCCGGTGCAGGTCGCCCTGCGCGCCAGTGACGTCACCGCCTTCGCGCAGTACGCCGAGGATGCGCTCGGCCTCCAGGCCCGCCGCCTCTCCCGCAGCGTCGGCGAGCGCTCGGATCTCCTCCAGCTCGGCGCAGATCCGCGCGAGCACGGCCCTGGAGGAGGTCGTGCCACCGCCATCCGATGCCGCTGTTGCTGTCATACGACCCCCTGTGTTTCCTCAGCGCCCCCTGGTTCAATGCTAGTTGGGTGACCGGGGCACTGTCCCGACACTGAGGAGCGCAGGCGAACGGGGGCGCGGCCATGTTCGGAAGGCGCGGCGGGAAGCGCAGGCGTGCGAAGCGGCGCGAGGAGGAAGAGGCCCTGGCCGCCCTGATGGCGCTCTTCGGCACGGGGCCCGACGGCCGTCCTGCCGGTCCTCCGAATTTCGGCGGCCCGACACCGCCGGCCGGTCCGTTCCGGACACCGGGATCCGGCTCCTCGGACGAGGCGATCGAGACGATCGGACGCGGCGAGCAACTGCACGAGATGTTCGACGTCACACACGAGCCACGCCACCTCGACGAGGCGGTACGGCTCTTCACCCGCGTGCTGCGCACGGCCGCCCCGGGGGAGCTGCGCGCCGCCGCGCTGAACGGGCTGGGCAAGTGCGGCTGGTCGCGCTACGAACGCTTCGGCCGGCGTGCGGACATCGACCAGGCCGTCGCCCACCTGCGCGACGCCGTCGCCGCCGCGCCCCCGTACCACCCCATGGTGCCTGCCTGCCGGGCCAACCTCACGGGGGCGCTGGTCACCCGCTGGTCGGCCGCCACCGGCCCCGCCGACCTGGACGAAGCCATCGAGGAGATCCGCACGGCGCTGCGGTACACCCCGTCCGGCGACCCGATCCGGGTGTCGCGGCTCAATACCCTGGCCAGCGTCCTGAAGTCGAAGGCCGAGGCATACCAGGACTCCACGGCACTCGGCGAGGCCATCAGGACGCTGGAGGAGTCGCTCAGTCTGGCCCGGGCGGGCGGCCAACGCGGCGGCGTCACCATGGCCGCCTCCAACCTCGCGGAAGCGCTGCGCATGCACCATGCGTGGGCACGCGACAAAAAAGACGCCCGGACACTGGCCCGCGCCGCCGACCTGGCCCGTGAGGCCCTGGCGGGGACGGCGCAGACGCATCCCACGTGGGCGCGTTTCCAGTCCAACCTCAGCCTCGTTCTGCAGGATCTCTACCGTGCGCGTGGAGACCTCCGCGACCTCACTGCCGCGGTCTCGGCGTCCCGCAGCGCGCTGGCTGCCACTCCCCGGAGTCACCCCAACCGTGTCGAACGGCTCGCGGCGCACGCCGCCGCCACCCGCGCCGAGTTCGAACACGCGGCGGGCCTGCGCCATCTGTCCGACCCCGACGCCCTGTTGATGCCGCTCCCGGAGTTCCTGAAACTCACCTTCTCGCAAGGGCTGTCGAAGGAGAACCGGGACCGGCTGAGGGCTTCGGTCCGTGCGGCCGAGGAGGCGGCCGCCGCCACACCGCCCGGTCACGTGATGCACGGGATCATCCAGACCCATCTGACCTCGGCCAGATTCGCCGAGGCGGGCCTGAGCGGCGCGAGCAGGAGCACCTCCCCGCGCCGGCTCGCGGACGACCTCGACTCGTCCGCTCACGACACCACCCTGGCCGTCCGGCTGCGTGTCTACGCGGCTCGGCTGCTGGCCGCCCTGTGGATGCTGAAGGCGATGTCGGAGTCGGGCGCACGGGCCCACCGGGCACGACAGAAGGCACAGACGGCCTTCGATCTCGCCCTCGAACTGATGCCGCGCCTGAGCACGCAGTCCCTGCCGCGCGGCGACCGGGAGCGGCAACTGGGGCAGAGCGTCGGCCTCGCCCGTGATGCCGCCGCCTGCTCACTCAGCCTGCTCCCGCCCGACCCGTACGCCGCGCTGCGCCAGCTGGAACAGGGCCGTGGCGTCATGTTGGGCCAGGCTCTCGACGCGCGTACCGATGTGACCGAGTTACGTGCCCGCCATCCCCGACTCGCTGATCGTTACGAAGAGTTGTGCCGCGAGCTGGACCGCCCGGAGGCGGCCGGTTTCTCGCCACCGCCCCTCGCCGCGGACGTGTCGCACGGTGCCGTTCCACTGCCGGGTGAGGAACGGCACGCGCTCGCCGCCCAGTGGGACGACCTCATACGCACGGTGCGTGACACGCCCGGATTCTCCGACTTCCTCCAGCCCCCCGACCCCGTCCGGATGGCGGCCGAGGCGGGCGCGCACGGTGCCGTCGCCGTCATCAACGTCAGTGCTCTCGGATGCCACGCGTTACTGCTCCAGCACGGGCGCCTGCGGTCGCTGCCGCTGCCGCGCGTGCACTACGACGACCTGCTGAGGAGATCCGGTGCTTTCACGGAGAACCTGCGCAAGGCAACCGGCACGGGACTGCCCCTCACCGAACAGGCGGCGGCGCAGCAGGACATCGTCCGGACGCTCGCCTGGCTCTGGGAAGCCGTTGCCGAACCGGTTCTGGACGTACTCGGCTTCACCGGGGCCCCACTCGATGGCCGGACACCACCCCGGATGTGGTGGGTCCCGACCGGCCCGCTCACCGTCCTGCCGCTGCACGCCGCCGGTCTGCCGGCGACACCGGGCGCGAACACGCTGGACCGCGTCGTGTCCTCGTACACCACCACAGTCCGCGAACTGCTGCGCGCCCGCACACGTCCCTCCTCACCCACCCGCCGCACGCTCGCCGTCGCCCTGCGCCACACTCCCGGCGCCGCCGAGCTGGGCCGGGCCGAGAGTGAGGCGCGCGCACTGGCGCAGCACCTGCCGGTGGAGCTGACACTGACCGGCCCCCGGGCGAACCACCGGAGCGTGCTCGATGCCCTGCCCCGCCACACATGGGCCCACATCGCCTGCCACGCGGTCAGCGCCGCCGACGCCGACTCCGGGGGCCACCTGCTGCTCCACGACCATGCCGAACACCTGCTGACCACGGCGGACATCGCCCGGCTCCGGCTGGACCGCGCAGAGCTGGCGTACCTCTCCGCGTGCGACACGCTGCGCGGGCGCGCCGCACTGGCCGACGAGGCGATGCACATCACCGGTGCCTTCCATACGGCGGGCTTCACTCAAGTGATCGGGACGCTGTGGCCCGTGGACGACGAGGAGGCCGCCGAGATCGCGCATCACTTCTACGCCCATGTGACGACTGATCCGGCCTTCTCCAGCGGCTCCGGCGCCGTGGGGGCCGCCCATGCCCTCCACGAGGCGGTTCGCGCCCGACGCGAACAGAACCCCGACACTCCCACGTTGTGGGGCGCGCACGTGCACTACGGGGCATGAGAAGCCTGTTCCGAAGTCCGAGTGAATATCCGCCCAGCTCAGGAGTCGAGCGGATCCTGGCAGACCGGCGTGTCACGGACGGGGCCCCTCACGGACGGGGCCCGTCGCTGACGCTGGAGGGTTCGGGCAGGCACCGTATCCGGGTGTCCGGCGGTGACCGGATCGTGGGTCGTCGCCATCACACAGGTCTGGCCGTCCTGGTCCGCACCGGCGCGCAGCAGTTCCTCAGCAACAGAGTTGGCCGTCGGAGCCGTTATGGCGCACCGTCCCAGCGACGGTCGAGGCCTGGACCTGATGGAAAATCGATCGACGGCCCTGCGTTCGAAGGGTGAGCATGCGTGGCTGCGCCACGCTGAGCGGAGGTTCCGTGGGATCCAGAGACGCCGACATCGACTTCACGTTCGCGCACCCGACGACCGCACGCTCGATCGTGGATGCCCTAGCCGCGGTGGGCTGGTCGGTGGAGGACCCTGTCGGGGGTGTCACCCACATGATCAACGACGCGGATGATGTGTACGAGTGGTACACCAACGCCCCCGAAGACATCAATGAGGTGCTGGTGCGCCTGGACGCGCCCGGCAACCTGCCGTACACCGTGGCCATCAACGTCTACCACCCGGAAGCCGGGACCGGCGGGATGTTCATGCTGATGCCCGGCCGCAGGGAAGTCTGCTTCTCGCCCGGCATCGACCGTCGGCACATCCCGGCGGCGCCCGCGTTCACCGACCTCGCCTGGTACCTGCACGCCCTCGTACCGGCCCTCGTCACGACGGGGCTCGAAGGGTACGAAGCCAAAGAGATCAAGTACTGAGCGCTGTACCTGGCCTCTCAACAGCGTGGTTGGCCGGTCGGAGTGTTCTGGTCGCCCTGCGCAGTCGTCGTCCGGCACATCGTGCCGCCGCAGCGGGACGCCACAGCACCGCTTTCGAGCCGGGTCACCGCAAGGTGCGGCGTGACCGGACGGAGCTGTGGTCGGCGGCGTTCAGCAGCGAGGTGAAACCGGTCGGTGGGTCCGGCGGCTCGGTGCGTTGTCGTAGGTATGCGCGATCATGCCGTCATCGGGCGGAAGGTCACTGGGAGGGGTTCGATGAATGGCTTGGTGAGGGACTTGGGCTGCCCGGACCGGTGCGTCGCGGCGGCGGAGGTACTGGTCAGCGGCGGGGAGGTGGCGGCGGAGGCCATCGTGCGTGAGCTGGCGGATGAGTTGTCGCCGGTGCGCTGGCTGGATGCCGTGCCCGTGCTCCAGCGCATCGGGGACGCGGCGTTCGACTGCCTGGTCCGGGGGCTCCTCGACGCGTCCACGGCGGAGGCCAAGGACAGGGTCGGCCTCGCGTTCACATGGCTGGGCGCGGGTTTTCTGGACCAGTACGTCACGGCGATGTCTCATACCTCGGCGTTCGTCCGACGGCAGGCGGTGGTCGGGATACGGCGCTGTGATGGGGTCGGCGTGTCGACGGTCCCCGCTCTGTTGCCGTTGCTCGGTGACCCCGACCCTGAGGTGGCCCAACAGGCGCAGGACACCTTGGTGATCCGTGGCAAGGAGATCGAAGCCAACCTTGTTCCTCTGCTCCAGCAGATCCGGCGGGCGGGGCCCGGCCGACAGCGTGCCCGGGCGCTGACTGTCCTCGCGGCGCTCGGCGGTGAGACCGTGCTGCCCGCGCAAGACGTGGCGGCAGTCGAGCGTCTCATCCGTGTGAAGCTCCCGGATGACCGGCCGACCGCGTCGGGGGCATGCTGGAACCACTGGATCGCGGTGCCGAGCGGGGATCAGGCCGGGATCATCAGCATCCTGGGCCTCACAGACCCGAGACCGGTGACCTTCGCGCTCGGCAACGACATCGTGGACTCCGACGGACATGACGCCGAGCCGGAAAGCCACGGGCGCTTCACCAGGGTCTTCGTCACCCCTGAACTCGACGGCTGGACCTTCGTGCTCGGCGCGTGGTGCGACCCCTGCAACGAGGAACGGAGCGAGGACGTCCTGAGGCTCTGCACTCTCCTCAGCTCACGCTACGGACGCGCCGAGGCGTACTACTACGGCGCTCAAGGCGATGGCTCCGCGTGGCTCGTCACTGAGCACGGCAAGGTGCTCCGACGCTACAGCGAGACCGGCGAAGGCGAGGACCATCTGCTCACCCTGGGCGATCCCCTGACGTTCGAACAGACACGCAGAGAGGAGCTCGGCCTCCAGCCCGTATGGGACGCCGCGCTGGAATCCGAGGACGACGCCGACGAATGGCAATGGGCAGCGTTCGAACTCGCACCCCAGATCGCCCAGCATCTCGGGACCAGCCCTCTCCGCATCAACTCGGAGACCGCCTCACGCGGTGTCTGCGTCATCGCCCTGACCCCGTACGGAGTTGCCCACGGCGTGCCAACAGGCGCGTACTGCATCTGAAGACTCTGCAGCCCGTGAAGCGCCTGCGTGCCTCCCTGACCGGTATCGCTGTCAGTAGCTCCCCGTACGGTCTGTGCATGGTTGAACAGCAGTGGAGCGGGGTGCGTCAGCGTGTGGTCGCTTTGGGTACTCAGCCGTCGCGCGGCAAGGTGTTCGGCTCGCTCGGGCACAGGTGGGTTCTGGAAGACCCGCTGACGGATGGGGGGCTGGCTGAACTCGAAGCGCAGGTAGGCGTGCGGTTGCCGGATGACTACCGCACCTTCCTCACCCGCGTGGGCGCCGGCGGCGCGGGTCCTGCGTACGGCCTCTTCCCCGTTCGCCGCGTTCAAGGCCGCTGGCGCTGGGAAGGAGACGGTGCCGACCTGGCCGATCTCGCCATGCTCGCTCAGCCCTTTCCTGACCACGGCCCGAACCCCGCAGACCTCGACGCGCTCCTCGCTGTTCGTCCTGAAGAAGAGGACTTCGACGAGATCGAGGAGTTCGACGACGCCATCGCATCGTGGGACGAACGCTGGGAAGCCCTGATGTTCGCCCCCGAGCGCACCGCCGGCGCCCTCGTGATCTCCCACCTCGGCTGCGCCCAGAGGGAGTGGCTGATCATCACCGGCGCCCACCGCGGCACCATCTGGTCCGACTGCCGGGCGGACGATGCCGACCTCGCCCCGCTCCTCGACCAGGCTGGGAAGCCGCTCACTTTCACCCGCTGGTACGTCGACTGGCTGCACAAGGCGGAGCTCGCGTCGTTGGCCGCGTGACCGGGCGCCGGGGCCCGGCGCCCGGCCGTCGCCGCCTTCCGCGACGGGTCGCGTTACCCGGCGCCCGGCGGCAACCGCCCCAGGTGGCGCACCTCGGCTCCTCGGTACTCGGAGGAGACGGGACCGGCGGGCAGGCGTCGCGGTGCGTGCGTCCGCCGGGGGCAGCTCCGGCTGAACGCCGACGCGGTCGACGGACTTCCCGTCACCGTCGCGGGTGCCGTCGTGCCATCATGCCGTCGGCCCCGGGTCGACCGGGTGATCGGCGAGGGCGTGCACCGTGACGTCCATCCAGGGCCATACCGGCAGCGACGAGATGATGGCGTGGAGTTCGGTGGGGTCCGCCGCACGCCACAGTCCCCAGTTCTCGGTCCGGCCGGGCACCCGCCACATCCGGACCAGGGACCCGGACGCGGCGAGTTCGGCGGCGCGGCGGCGCTCGTCGTCGGAGACCTTCGTCTTGAGATCGGGGTCCATGGCTTCGGGCCAGGTGATGCGGATGTTGACGAGGAATTCCATGGGACGCGTCCTGTTCCTGGGGCTGAGAGATTCCGGAGGCGGGCAGGCCGATGGGCCGGCGGTGAGGGGGCGGGTGACGGTCAGCCGCCGAACGGGTCGGCCGGGGTGCCGTGTTCGGTGATGACGGACTTCGTCTGGAGGAACTCGGCGACGGCCTCGACGCCGTTCTCCCGGCCCAGGCCGGACTGTTTGTAGCCGCCGAAGGGCACGCTCCAGTGCAGCAGCCGGTAGGTGTTCACCCAGACCACGCCCGCCTCCAGCCGTCGGGCCACCCGGTGCGCGCGCGCCGCGTCGCGGGTCCAGAAGCCCGCGGCCAGGCCGTACTCGACGGAGTTGGCGAGCGTGACCGCCTCGTCCTCGGTGTCGAAGGGGTGCACCGTGACGACCGGGCCGAAGACCTCCTCCCGGCAGACCGCGAGGTCGGGCGAGGCGTCGGCCAGCACGGTCGGCTCGTACCAGAAGCCCGCCTCGACCGGCGCGGCGACGGTGGCCCGCTTCCCGCCGGTGACGGCCCGCGCGCCCTTCGCGAGGGCGTCGTCCACATACCCCTCGATCCGCTCCAGAGCCGCTGCCGAGGCCACCGGCCCGACGTGGGTGCGCGGGTCGCGGGGGTCGCCGACCCGCAGCCGCCCGACCGCTTCGCCGTACCTGCGGAGGAACTCCTCGTACACCTCGCGCTGGACGAGGATCCGGGAGCCCGCGACACAGGTCTGGCCGGCCGCGGAGAAGGCGCCCTGCCGGGCCGCGACGACGGCCGCGTCGAGGTCGCCGTCGGCGAAGACGATGTGTGCGGACTTGCCGCCGGCCTCGCAGACGTAGCGCTTCATCCGCTCGGCCGCGCGCGCCCCGAGGGTCCGGGCGACGGCGGTGCTGCCGGTGAAGGTGACCATGGCGACGTCGGGGTGCTCGGTGAGGCGGCGGCCCTCGTCGGCACCGCCGATGACGACGCCGATCACCCCGGGCGGGAACCCCGCCTCCAGGGCCAGTTCGGCCAGGCGCACCGAGGAGGCGGGGGCCTGCGGCGGCGGCTTGAGGATCACGGTGTTGCCGGCGGCCAGCGCCGGGGCGAGTTTCCAGGAGCCCAGGGAGAGCGCGCCGTTGAAGGGGGTGAGCGCGGCGACGACGCCCAGCGGTTCCTGGGTGATGAGTGCCCTCGCCGTGCCGCTGAGCGGGCGGGAGACGTCCTCCATGGTCTCCGCCACGGCCGCGAAGTAGCGGTACCAACGGGCCAGCGCGCCGACCTCGCCCCGGGTGGCGGTGAGGGGTTTGCCGTTCGCCCGGGTTTCCAGTACCGCGAGTTCCTCGGTGTGCGCGACCAGCACATCGCCGAGGCGGTACAGCAGATCGGCGCGGGCGTGGGCGGGAAGCGCGCCCCAGGACGGGGCGAGGAACGCGGTGCGGGCGGCCTCGACAGCGGCGTCCACGGCTTCCGGGTCCTGGTACGCACGGGCCCAGACCTCCCCGGTCGCCGGGTCGGTCAGCGGCACCGCCGTGCCGGCCGGCGCGCGCCGTGCCCCGCCCGTGTGGGAGGTGTAGTCCTCCATGGCGCGCGGGCCGCCGGGAGCGTTCTCGGAGGTGTTGTCGGGGGTGTTCATGGAGCGGTGGTCCTTTCCGGGGGAGGAGTTTATGAGGCCGGGGTTTCCGAGGACGGGGTTTCCAGGGGCGTGCTGTTCCGGGACAGTGCGGCCCGTACCTCCGGGGCGTCGGCGTGATGGCAGGCCAGCGTGTGTCCGGTGGCCCCGGCGGCCCCGGTGGCGACGGTCGGGGGCGGCGCGCCTTCGCGGCAGACCTCGGTGGCGAACGGACAGGAGCGCTGGAAGCGGCAGCCGGCCAGCGGAGCGGCCGGGTCCGGGGGTTCCGCCCGGGTGCGGATCTCGCTGCGGAGACCTGGGGCGCGGGGGTCGGGCACGGGCACGGCAGCCAGCAGCGCGTGCGTGTAGGGGTGGCGGGGTGCGGAGAACACCTCGTCGCAGGGGCCGCTCTCCATGATCAGACCGCCGTACATGACGATGACGTGGTCCGAGATGTGCCGCACCACGCTCATGTCGTGGGAGATGAACAGGAAGCTGACGTCCTGTTCGCGGCGGAGGTCCTTGAGGAGGTTGACGATCTGGCCCTGGATGCTGACGTCGAGCGCGGAGACGATCTCGTCGCAGACGATGAAGCGGGGCTCGACCGCCAGGGCGCGGGCGATGGCCGCGCGCTGGCGCTGGCCGCCGGAGAGCTCGTGGGGATAGCGGTCGGCCAGCTCCGTACGGAGGCCGACCTGCGCGAGGAGTTCCTCGACCCGAGCCCCGGTCTTCTCGCGGGGCGTCGTCCGGTGAACGGTGATGACCTCGCGGATCATCGCCCTGACGGTCATCCGCGGGTTGAGGCTGGCGTACGGGTCCTGGTAGACGATCTGGGCTAGCCGGGGCAGCGCCCCCGTACGGCGGATCTCCTCCAGGGGCCGGCCGTGAACGCTGACCCGGCCCGAGGTGACGGGCGAGAGGCCGACCAGGGCCCGCCCGGTGGTGGTCTTCCCGCTGCCGCTCTCGCCGACGATGGTGACGATGGAGCGGGCGGGCACGGTGAAGGAGACCCCGTCCACGGCGTGCGCGGTGCCGGTGACCCGGCGCAGCACCCCGGTACGGAGAGGGAAGTGGACGCGGAGGTCGGTGACGGCGACGGCGTCGGTGCCGGCTTCGGGTGGCTCGGTGGTGACGGGGGGCAGGGCGTCGGCGGCGTTCATGTGCGCTCCTCTCGGTGGTCCGCCCCGACGAGGACCGGTGCGGTGTAGGGGCAGCGGACAAGGTGGCCGGGGGCGGTGGAGGTGAGGGGGAGGAGTTCCGGGACGGAGTCCTCGCAGGCCGCGCGGGCGGCGGAGCACCGGGGCCGGAAGGCGCAGCCGGGCGGCGGTGCGGCGGGGTCGGGCGGGAAGCCGGGGATGGCGGGCAGGCGCTCGACCCGTTCGCGGTCCATGCGGGGGATGGACTCCATCAGCGCCCTGGTGTACGGGTGGCTCGGACGGTCGAAGAGCGCGGTGGTCGGGGCCGTCTCCACGATCCGGCCCGCGTACATCACCGCGATCCGGTCGGTGACCCCGGCGACGACCCCGAGGTCGTGGGTGATGAGGATGAGGGCCATCCGGAGGTCCTTGCGGAGCCGGTCGATGAGCTGGAGCACCTGGGACTGGATGGTGACGTCGAGGGCGGTCGTGGGCTCGTCGGCGATCAGGACCTGGGGTTCGCGGCTGATGGCCATGGCGATCAGAACGCGCTGGCGCATGCCGCCGGAGAGCTCGTGCGGATAGCTGCGGAGCCGTTCGCGGGCGGCGGGGAGGCCCACGAGGTCCAGGAGCTCGGCGCACCGGGAGGCGGCCGCCCGCCGGCTGAACCCGTCGTAGTGGATGAGGGGTTCGGCCATCTGCCGGCCGATGGTCATGGCCGGGTTGAGGGCGGAGAGCGCGTCCTGGGAGACGAGCCCGATGCCGGAGCCGCGGACGGTCCGCATCTGGCGGGGAGTGAGCGCGGTCAGGTCCTTTCCGTCGAAGGTCACCCGGCCGGAGATCTCGACGCCGGCGGGGGCGAGCATCCGCAGGACCGCCAGCATCGTCTGGCTCTTGCCGCAGCCGGACTCGCCGACGACGCCGAGCGACTCGCCGGCGGCGACGCCGAACGAGACGTCGCGCACGGTCTCCAGGGGGGCGTCGTCGCCCTGGTTCTGGCCGCGGTAGGCGACCTTGAGGTGTTCGACTTCCAGTACGGTCACGGTGACGTCTCCCTCTAAGCCAGTTTGATCTTCGGGTTGAAGTACGCCTGGAGCACGTCGACCAGGAAGTTGATCAGTACGAACGCGATGGCGATCACGAGGATCCCGCCCTGTACGAGGGGGATGTCCCGGGTGGAGATGGCCTGGTGGAGGGCGAGGCCGATGCCCGGCCAGGAGAACACCGTCTCGGTGAGCACCGCGCCGCTGAGCAGGAAGCCCGCCTGAAGGCCGATCACCGTGATGACGGACGGCATGGCGTTGGGGAGCACATGGCGCACGATCACCCGGAACTCGCCGACACCGCGTGAGCGGGCGGTGCGGACGTAGTCGTTGCCGATGACCTCCAGCACCGAGGAGCGGGTCATCCGGGCGATGACCGCCAGCGACCACGCGGCGAGGGTGATCACCGGCAGCACCATGTGGGCCGCCACGTCGAGGGCTCCGCCGCCGCCGATGGAGGTCATCCCGGTGGCGGGAAGCATCCTCAACTGGAGCGAGAAGACGATGATGAGCACCAGCCCGAACCAGAACGACGGTACGGAGTTGAAGAACAGCACGCCGACGGTGAGGCTCCGGTCCCGGGGCGAGCCGGGCTTCTGCGCGGCCCAGGTGCCGATGGCGACGCCCACGACCGCCGCGACGACGATTGCGGTGCCCGACAGCAGCAGGGTGTTGAGCAGCCGGTCGGAGAGGACTTCGGAGACCGGCCGGCCGAAGGAGAGCGAGCGGCCCAGATCGCCGTTGAACAGACTGCCGAGGTAGGTGAAGTAGCGGGAGACGGCCGGTTGGTCCAGGCCGAGGTCCTCGCGGAGCGCCTGGCGGTCGGCCTCGGAGGCCGTGGGGCCGAGCAGGGCGCTCGCCTGGTCGCCGGGGATGATCTGGCCGAGGCCGAAGGTGGCGATGGTCACCCCGAGGATGACCGGGAGCATGTGCAGCGCGCGGCGCAGCGTGAAGGTCAGCATGGCGAATCTCCAGGGCTGTTCATGACCGGCTCCACCGGGTCCGCGGGGTGCGTTCGCCGCCGCGCACGGCCCGGGACTTGCGGCTGCGCGGGTCGAGGCGGTCGCGGATGCCGTCCCCGAGCAGGTTGAACCCGACGGCGAGCACGACGATCGCGAGGCCGGGGATGGTGGCGACGTGCGGCGCGGTCACCAGCAGGGCGCGCCCGCCGCTGAGCATCTGACCCCAGTCGGGGGTGGGCGGCTGTGCGCCCAGTCCGAGGAAGGCGAGGCTGGAGCTGAGGATGACGTTGCGGCCGGTCTGGAGGGTGGCGAAGACGACCACGCCGCCGAGCAGGTTCGGGGTGATGTGGCGGAAGGCGATGCGCAGATGGCTGTAGCCGAGGGCGCCGGCGGCCTCCACGTACTGCTCCTGGCGCAGGGCGATGACGTTGCCGCGGACGATCCGGCCGAACTCGGGGACGGTGACCACCACCATGGCGATGACCATCGAGGTGATGCCGGGGCCGAGGGCGACCCCGATGCCGAGGGCGAGCAGGATCCCGGGGAAGGAGAACATCACGTCGAAGACGCGCATCAGGGTGCTGTCGAGCCAGCCGCCGACATAGCCGGAGAGCAGTCCGAGGCAGCCGCCGATGGCGAGCGCCACCAGGGTCGGAACCACGGCGACCAGCAGGGCGAGCCGGGTGCCGTACATCAGCCGGCTGAGGATGTCGCGGCCGACCTCGTCGGTGCCGAGGAGGTGACCGCCGCTGAAGGGGCCGAGCCCGATGGACGAGGGGTTGGTGGCGAGCGGGTCGTCCGGGGCGATCAGGGGAGCGAGGAGCGCGACGATGATCGTGGCGGCGACGATGCTGCCGCCGATGAGGGCGGTGGCGTTGCCGGAGCCCAGCAGAGCGCGGAGGCGGGTGCGCCGCCGAGGGGGCGCGGCCCGCACGTCGGCGGGGCGGGGTGGTGCCGCAGTGGCCTTCATGGCTGTGGTCTCCTCACCGGCGGCGGATGGTGGTGTAGTCGATGTAGACGGACGCGGCGGGCACGACTCCGTCGACCTTCCGGCTCAGCAGGCGGGGCAGCCGGTCCTGGTAGAGGAACACCCAGGGCGCGTCGGCCGCGATGCCGTCGGCGGCTTCCCGGTAGAGCGCCGTGCGGCGGTCCGGGTCGGGTTCGCCCCTGGCACGGTCGAAGAGGGCGTCGACGTCCCGGTTGCGGTACCAGCCGCGGTTGACGCCGTCGGGGGGATGCAGCTCCCCGCTGAACATCCGCTCCAGGAAGTCGGCGGCGTCGGCACCTGTGGTCCATCCGTTGAACGAGCCGTGGGTCGTGTCGTTGTAGCCGTTGCCCTCCTCGGCGACGAGCGAGGCGAACTCCATGTACTGGGTGTCCAGGCGGACGCCGACCGCTTTGAGGTCCTGTTGGATGAGCGACATGATCTCGGTGGCCTGGGAGAAGCCGGGGCCGCTGTCGGGTGCGAGCATCCGCAGCCGTACGGGGGTGGGCACGCCGCTCTCACGGATGAGCCGGCGGGCCTCTTCGGGATCGTAGGAGTCCGCGGCGGTCCCGGGGCTCTCCTGGTACGCCTCGTTGCCCCGGGGCAACGGCCCGGTGGACGGGGCGACCTGTTGGCCGGTGAGCGTGGCGATCGCCCGGCGGTCGACGGAGTGGTTGAGCGCCCGCCGGAAGACGGCGTTGTCGGTGGGGGCGATCCGGGTGTTGAGGCGGATGAAGTACTGGTTGGCGGGCTCGGGGTACTGCACGGTCATGGTGCCGCCGTCGGCGAGCTGCTGGACCTGCTGGGCCCCGGCACTGAGGATCGCGTCCACCTCACCGGTCTGCGCGGCGATGGCGAGCGTCGTGGGGTCGGTGACGGACTCCACGATGATGGAGGGCGTCTTGGGAGATCCGCCCCAGTAGGCCGCGTTCCGCTTCAGCGTGATGCGCTTGCCGCGGTCGGCGGACTGCTGGGTGAAGGGGCCGGTGCCGACGGGATGCAGGCCGATGTCGTCGGGCCGGTGGGCGCGGAGCGCCTTGGGGCTGACGATCGACATCCGGCGGTCGGTGAGCACCCGGGGGAGCCCGGCGTACGGTTCGGTGAGTCCGAGGACGACCGTGTGCGGATCGCGGACGTCGACCTTCTTGATCCAGCGGGTCAGGAACTTCATGTTCCCGGCGGCCGTCGGGTCGTGGAAGGCGGAGTCCTCGTCCATGATCCGGTCGAAGTTGGCTTTCACGGCGGCGGCGTCGAAGGGCGAGCCGTCGGCGAATTCGACCCCCTCGCGGAGCTTGAGGGTGTAGGTCCGTGCGTCCGATGACGCCTGCCAGGATTCGGCGAGCGCGGGCCGGAGTTCGGGTGCCTGGGCGGTCTCGGTGCCGAGGTCCTCGCGGATCAGCGGATCGAAGAGGGCGTCGATGACCCGGAGCACCGGGGTGCCGGACGCGCGGTGCGGATCCAAAGTGGGGATCTCTCCCTCGGCGCCGATGATCAGGGTCTGCTCGTCGCGGCCGAAGGACGGATTGGCGCTGCAGCCGGTGAGCAGGACGCCCACGACGGCCAGACAGCCCGCCGTCCGGCGAAGTGTTCCTGTGCGTGGGCGCTGCGGCCCATCGCGGCGCGAAAGCCTCATGCTTGTCGCCTTTGCTCGTGGTGAAGGTCGTGGAGCACCGCTGCGGCCGTGTTCCTGCCGGGTGTTCCGGTGATGTAGCCGCCGGGCCAGGTCCCGGCGCCACTGACGTAGAAGCCCTGGAGCGGGGTGCGGTAGCCGGCGACCTCGGGGTGCGGGCGGGCCCCGAAGAGATTTCCCGGCAGCATGTCCCCGTGCGTGATGTTGCTCTCCAGCAACCCCAGTTCGCTCTCGATCTCGACCGGATTCATGAACCGGTGATCGACGACGCGGTCGGCGAGTCCCGGCATCAGCCGGGAGAGCTCCTCGACGCACCGTCGGCCGAAGCGCTCGGTGCGCTCGGTGTCCCAGGGCCCGTCGTGCGGGCGGTAGGGGGCGTGCCAGGCGTTGACGCTGATGAGATGGGTGCCTCCCGGGGTGAGGCCGGGAGAGGTGAGGGTCGGTATCAGCCCCCACATCAGGGGCTGGTCGCTGGCGTGGCCCCGCAGCGCCCGGGAGATCGACTCCTCGATCTGTCCGAGCGAGGAGCCCACCCGGAACTGGCAGGCCCGCACCCGCTCGGGATCCGCGTCCTCGGGGAGCCCCGCGTAGGCGGGCAGCGAGTCCACCTCCAGGACGACCTTGAAAGCCGATCCGCGCATCGCGGTGCCCGTGACCTCCGCCCGGATCTCGGGCCCCATCGCCGCGTCGTCCAGCAGATCGCGGAAGAGGTGGACGGGGTTGACCGCCGACACCACCCGGCCGGCGGTGAACTCCTCGCCGGACGCGGTGACCACGCCCCGGACCCCGGCGGGACCGTGCAGGATCCGCACCACCGGGGAACCGGTGCGCAGGGTCACGCCGTGGGCGCGGCAGCAGTCCTCCAGCGCGTCCACGATCGCGCTCATCGACCCGACCGGGAGACCGGTGGAGCCGCGGAGCGCGACCCGCTCGGCCGCGTCGCCGGAGTGGGGTGCGCCCGCCGCGGCCAGGGCGAACGGGCGCATCATCAGTCCCACGGCGCTGCCGGGCGTCGAGGGCGGCACGAGCTGGGCGTTCAGCGCCAGCAGGGCGAGCAGCGCCTTGGCCTGGTCCGACACGAGACGCTCGTCGAGCAGCCCGGTGAGGCTGCCCTCGAAGACGGCGGTGAAGAGCTTGTGCTCCTCCGGGTCGGTCAGCCGCTCCCGGAGGGCGGAGAGCGCGGGCGGCGGATCGTCGAGGGACACCCGCAGGCTCGCCCCGAGCCGTTCCAGACCGCTGATCAGCTCCCGGTAGCGGTCGGCCTCGCCCGGCGCGAAGGCGTCGAGCTGCCGGTCGACGCGGGCGGGGTCGCGCCAGCCCAGGAAGCACCGGCCGTCGAACTGCTGGACCACGGTCGGGTCCGCCCGGACGAACCGGAGACCGTGGTCGGCGAGCCGGAGTTCATGGACGACCGCCGGGTTCAGTGACCCGGGCGAGTTGGTGAAGGCCAGGCTGCGACCGGGCAGGAACTCGTATCCTCCGCAGGGCCCGCCCAGGCGCTGCCGGGATTCGACCACGGCGACGCGCAGTCCCGCCCGGCCCAGATAGGCGGCTGTCACCAGCCCGTTGTGACCGCCCCCGACGACCACGACGTCAAACCGGTTCATGGCCACCGCTCCTCTCCGTGTCCACGCCGTCTTCTCGGCGGCCGTCAGTTCCGGGGATCGGCCACGAAGCCGGCGTCGAACAGGCGCAGCCAGTTGCCGCCGGCGATCCGCTCGACCTCGCTCTCGCCGAACCCGCGCTTGCGCAGGTGCTCCAGGACGGTGGCGTAACCACTGCCCGCGGCGAACCATTCGGGGAACTCGACCGGTCCGGAGATGGGGACCATGGGCTTGCGGCTCCAGCGCCCCTGCCGCCACCAGTGGAGTTCTTCGTCGCCCTGGCCGGCGTAGTAGTCGGAGCCGAGTCCGACGTGGTCGACGCCGACGAGGTCGACGGTGTAGGCGACCATGTCGCAGAATTCGTCGACGGTGCAGCCGACACCGCTGGGAGCGATGCGCGGGTACATGCTCAGACCCACGACGCCGCCGGACTCGGCCGCCTTCTTGAGGACCGTGTCGGATTTGTTGCGGAAGGCCAGCTCGACGTTCTCGCCCACGAAAGCCCGGGGGTTGGCGTGCGTGATCGCCACGGGTCGTTCGGACGCCTCCAGGGCTTCCAGGGAGGTGCGCTCGTTGCAGTGGGAGACATCGATGAGCATGCCCACCCGGTTCATCTCCCGGATCAGGTTGACTCCGTAGGTGCGGGAGAGGCCGGCGTCATCGCTCTCCCAGCAGCCCGCGCCGGCGGAGTTCTGGGTGTTGTAGGTGAGTTGGCAGATCCGCACCCCGGCCTGGTGGAAGGCTCCGACCAGGTCGAGGTCGTCCTCGAAGGGGCTGCTGTTCTGGAATCCGAGAATGACGGCGGTACGGCCGTCGTTCCCGGCCGCGCGGACGTCGTCGGCGGTACGGCCCTCCGTGAGGAGGTCGGGGTTCTCCGCGAGCAGCCGCTGCCAGCGGCCGACCTCGCGCATGGTCTCGGTGGAGTCCTCCCAGATGGCGACGGTGGCGTGGACGCCGGCTATTCCGGCGGTGTGCCACTCCTCGAAACGCTCGCGGGCGGGCTTGACGAACTGCAATGCGTCTACCAGCACGTGCTTTCCTCTTCGCTGGTGAGCCACGTGGTCCGGGCGAGGTGACGGCCCGGCCGGGCGGCTCGGTGGGGACGATGGGGTGCGGTGGGCGGTGCCACCGCCGTGCGGTGGTGCGTTCGGTCCGGTGTCAGACCTCGCGGCCGAGGCGGCCGAGCTCGGGGATCTCGTCGCGGAGGCCCAGGGTGCGCAGGGCGCTCCAGAGAGACGCCTGATTGCTGGTCACCACCGGGCGGCCGGTGTCCATTTCGAGGTAGGGCAGGATCTCGAACGTCCGGTAGGTGCCGCAGGAGATCAGCAGCGCGTCGGCGTCGGGGGCGGCCTTGTGCAGCCTGCGACCGAGCCGGTAGGCGCTGTCCGCGTCGTGGACGCTTGCCTCGTAGGGGTCGGTCATCTGGAGCCCCTCCATCACGGGCACCTCGAATCCGACGGCGGTGAGGTACGCGCGCAGCGCCTCGTTGACCTCGTCGGTATAGATGCTGCCGACGGCGACGGAGGTGGCGCCGACGGCGCGCAGGGCGTCGACGGTCGCCTGCATCATGGTGATCGCCGGGATCCCGGTCTCGGCCTTGATCTCGTCCGTGACCTTCTCGTCGGTGCCGGGGCCCGGGATGAAGGTGCCGGGCGCGCCGCACTGCACGATCAGGTCCACCTTCGCGGTGGCGAGTTGCCTGGAGGCTTCGAGTACCTGGCTCATCATCTCGCGCAGGCCCTCGGCGTCGACGCGGGGAACGATGGTCCGGGCGTCGGCGAAGGCCACTCCGGTGGGCGCGACCGAGCGCCACTCCTCCGCGCCTTCGATCGCGGTCGCGGGGCGGATCTGTCCGATTCGTGCACGCCAGCCGAGCATCATAAGGCATTTCTCCTGAAATGAGCTGTAGATACGGAAAGGGTGAGGCGTAGAGCGAGCTCGCAGTGGCTCGAAACGGTGCATGGATTCTTGCTGCGCGAACGTCGCCCGTACAGCGGCAAAGGTCCCGCTTTCCTGGCGATCAGCCGAGGTCGGCGGTCTCGCCGAACAATCTGGGACAGTGGACCAGATTGTTTGGGACAATGTACCCACGCGTTTTGGTCAGGTCAATGGGTAGGTTTTTGGCTCGAAGAAGTGCCGCCGGACGTGAGATGGCGGCATGGCGGAGCGCAGGCCTCCGCATGGCATGGGCGTGCGCAGGGTTGCGTGGGCTTGCGTGGACCTGCGCCGGACGATTCCCGTCAGCCGTCAGCCGTCAGCCGTCAGCCGTCAGCCGTCAGCCCGGCGGGCAGTTCGCGGGGGGAGCGGCTGGGCGTGGTGGTGCCTGGATGTGCGACATCCCCTGAGTTCCTCTGAGCCCCGCTGAGCCCTTGCCCCGTGGCCAGGGCGTTCTGAACTGCCACTCGGGACTTCCGCCGGTTCGACCGGGAACTCCATGCCGACCTGGTCAACCCCTGGCTGGTCCGGGCCCGGCAGGCCGCTCGGGCGCTGGGAGAGTCCCGCGGCTGGAGCCGCTGGATCGCCAGCGACGTGAACCGAGCCCTGGTCATCGTGCTGTCAGGCTTCCGCGAAGGCGAGTCGATCCGCTACTCCGAGCTTTTCCCGGCCCTGCGAGTCCGTGGGCTTCCCGTCGTGCGGACCGCCGAAGTCCTCGACCGTCTCGGCCTGTTCGCCGACGGCCGGGCTCCCGCCGTCGACCGGTGGCTGGAACGGAAACTCGACGGGACGCCCCCTGGCATCCAGCGCGCCGTCGAAGCCTGGGTTCGCACTCTCCTCGACGGTGGGCCGCGGTCCGGGTCTCGCTCCCGGCATACGGCATGGGCCTGCCTGGGCGAGCTTCAGCCGGTGCTGCTGGAGTGGTCCAGCCGCTACGACCACCTGCGGGAGGTCACCCGGGAAGACATCATCGCGGTCCCGGACGCTGTCACCGGCAAGCAGCGCGAGAGCCGGATCGTCGCCCTGGCCGCCGTCCACGCGGCACGGCCGAAGATGATCCGCACCATGCAGTTGGAGGACATCGACCTGGGCAACAGGCGCATTACCGTCGACGGTCACGTCCGCCCACTCGACGACCTCACCCGCCGTGCGGTCCTTGACTGGCTCGGCCATCGCCGCAACCGCTGGCCGAAGACGGCCAACCCTCACCTGCTGATCACCCAGAAGACCGCCGTCGAACTCGGCCCGGCAGGCAAACTCTGGACCACCCGGGCCACCCGCAACCTCACCGCCACCCTGGAACGGCTCCGCGTCGACCGACAGCTCGAAGAGGCCCTCACCCACGGCGCCGACCCGCTCCACCTCGCGCTCGGCTTCGGCATCGACGAGAAGACCGCCATCCGCTACGCGGACTCGGCGCGGCCACTGCTGGAACAGGCAGCCGAGCACTCAAGAGTGCTCTCGGCAAAAGAACTTGGCCCGGAGCGCGAAGCCTTGAAGAATGACGGCCATGCGGATTCGACAGGCAGGGCCTGATGACGCCTCGGCGGTCGCTGGTGTCCACGTGCGCTCCTGGCAGGTGGCCTTTGCCGGTCTTGTTCCGCAGCACTACCTCGACGCCATGGACCCAAGCCACGAAGAGTCCGGCTGGAAGTCACGTATCGCAGCGGCACAGTGGCCATCATCGGGAGTGCTGGTAGCCGAAACCGAGGCCGGGATCGTCGGGTTCGCAAGTTTCAGCGCGTCTGAGGAGATCTCCGCCACCGCGGAGATCGGCACGCTCTACGCGATGCCCGAGGTCTGGGGCGCTGGGATCGGAAAGCAGCTGATGGCGGCAGCGTTGACGACTCTCGGACAGGCGGACTACGCACAGGCCGTCCTGTGGGTACTCGAAGACAACGAACGAGCCCGGCGCTTCTACGAGGCCGCCGGTTGGCGCCCTGACGGCGCGGCAGCGGTGGACGCCACCGGCGGGGCCGCCCTCAACAAGTTGCGCTACGGCCACCCTCTTGGCTGACCCGCTTACCCTCTCGGCCGCCCAGAGAGCCAGGAAGCGGCGCGGCCGTGAGTTGGGGTCGAACTCGCGGCGCCAGCACCGTGAGGCACGGCGACCGACTCTTGGGTTCCCACCAAGAACCCCTCAGTTTGCGTGAACCCGCGGGACTCAGGACCCTGTTCTCGTACAGCTACGGCCAGGTGGCGTGGAGCGCAGAGTGATCTATAGACCGCCGACCTCACGCGCCGGCAGGCGTACGGGTCGGCGTCTGCCCGTACAAGATCTTCTCCGCCGCAACCTCCTCGTCCACCCACACCTTTCCCTGGCCGCGGCAGTCGTCGCACGTTTCCCAGCGGAGGTCGGGCGTGTCGGTGGCTTCGTCGAGCATGCCGTGTAGGACCTTCACGGAGCCGTCCTCACACTCGTTGCACTCGAACTCGTACTCGCCCGCAACCAACGCCATGACGCGAATCCCCCTGACCAGGAACGGATATGAGGTCTGTGATCCTATGCGCTCGACACCGTCCCGAGGGTCACCCTGCGACACACGCAACCTGGCGGTAGCTATAGGGGTGTGACCGACATACGCGCCAAAGGGGCAACGGGATGATCTTGAATCCCTGAAGCGCTCGGATCTACGTGCAGCGGGGTTGCGTTCGGCGACGTGCCGAGCGACCGAGTCGACGCCGGGCCGTGCATATCGCTCCGGGGAGCGGACGGAGGCGTGACGGTGAGCGGGCCAGCAGCATCGGGGACGGTCGGTGACGAAGAGCGGGCCGCGGGTGCGGCGGGCGATGAGGCGGGGCAGGAGCTGGGCGGTGCCGGACTGCCAGTGGTCCACTCGGTCGCCCCGCCCTTGGCGGTGATCTTCCCGCGTTTGTCCTGCGGGTACAGGTCTTCCACGTTCAGGCGCAGCACCTCATCGGCCCGTGCGGCGGACTCACAGACCAGTCATTACCGGCGACAAGGCGTATCCCGGACGTGAAGATCACGCTCTACAGCTGGAGTACTAACCTCCTCATGGGACGTATCGCTTGATCCATCATCGCTGAAGACGATCCCCCGATTCGGCTCCGTGTCTGCCGCAGAGGTCGGTGATCCATGGCAAGGGCAGGGACAGGGGTGAGGGCATCGGCGCCAGTGGAGATGACACGGGAGGAAGATTATGCACGCGAACGACAACGCAAGGAGCAACGAGGCGGAGAACAGTCGGCCACCGGCCCGCACGCCTCCCGGACGCGTCGCGACGCCGCTTCCCGCGCTCTCAGCCCTCCAGAGCAGCGTCGGCAACTCGGCAGTCGTCCAGATGCTCCGCTGGGCCGAACACCCCTCGGCCCAGGACCGACACGAGCACAGCGCCGACTGTGGTCACCAGCAGGCCGAGCAACCCGTACAACGCTCCACCGTCCACGACGTCCTGCGCACCCCCGGACAACGGATGGATGACGCCACCCGCACTGACATGGAAGCGCGGCTCGGCGCCGGCTTCTCGGACGTCCGCATCCACAACGGCACCGCCGCCAAGGCCTCCGCCGCCGAAGTCGGCGCCCGCGCCTACACCTCCGGAAACCATGTCGTCCTCGGTGAGGGCGGTGGCGACAGGCACACCCTGGCCCATGAGCTCACCCACGTCATCCAGCAGCGCCAGGGCCCCGTCAGCGGCACCGACAGCGGCTCCGGTCTGAGTGTCTCCGACCCCTCCGACCGCTTCGAGCGAGAGGCTGAGGAGAACGCGACCAGAGCCCTCAGCAGCGAACCACCGGCCGAACGACCCCGCAAGGCCGGGGAGGGGGCATTAGCCGCGCCCACCGTCCGACGTCTGACGGGGGCACCGGGCCCGGCGGCCACGTCGGACGGTGATACGGACCTCGCCCCCGTCCAGAAGGCCGTTACCGTCAGAGGCGACATTTACAGCGACGATCCGAAGAAGAGCTACAGCCCCGCAACCCAGGGGAAGACTCCGCATGATCTCACGGAAGATTTTATGCGGAAGGTGACCGCGGCCGTTGAGGCGTCGAAGGACGACACACTCATCGGGCAATTCAACGCCAACCGCGAAAAGGTGTCCGCGCAGGCCAAGAAGTGGATAGCTGACTCACGCGTCGGCACGCCCAGTAAAGGCAATCATAAATTCGGCAGCAAGAAGCACGAACACAGCTATCCCGACTTCGAGCAGGCCGGGCGCGCCTTGGTCGGCTGGGTGCTCCAGAAGCCTGGTCGGCACGAGGAGAAGGTGTTCGCCAACGATCTCATGAACGACCCAGAATTCGCGACCGACCTCGACAGTGTGCTCGGTAAGGTAAAAACCTGGATCCGCCACATCGGTGATGATAAGGAGAAGCTCCACGATCGCACCATCACCGTGGACATCTCCAAGATCATCGAACAGTTGACCACTGGCAAGGGTGACTCTGTCTCCGGCGGTCCAGACAGTTTCGGCACGTACCAGCGTTACTTCGACAAACCCGGCTCGGGCCATCAAACGAAATTCCAGGGCAACTTCATGGCTGTCCTGGACAATCCGGCCCAGTTCGATGTCAGGGACAAGGTGATCGTCCTGCACGACGTGTACGACTACTTCAAGCCGCGGAACGAGACGCGCAAGGACCCGGAGACCGCAGGCCAGGGCGTGCTGCCAAGGGACCCGGACGACAAAATGCTGGAGAGCAGCCAGGAGATGAAACGGGACGGCACCCGGAAGGTATCAGGCCCGGATCGCGGCTCCGTCCTCCACGGGACGACACGCAACGAGACCGCGCAATCCACCCGGATGGCGCGCGAACACCGGATTCCGGTTTCAGCCGGCCAGTCGTTCACGACCGGCCGGCTGCTCCACCTCGGACGTGAGGTCGATGCGACGCCGGAGGAACTCAGCGCGATGGCCCTTGGCATCTTCGCCTTCTGGCGCATCGACTACGACCACACGGTCGAACTGGCCGCCCACACACTGCACGAGGTGCTCGACATCGCCGCCAACTTCGGGGTCCCATACAACATGAAGGTCCCGCAGCGCGGTTCGAGGAGGTATCAGCAACTGATGGCGAACCGCGCCAAGCGGACGAACGACAAGCTCCAACAGCAAATCGAACCGCTGCGAGGCGCGGTTAAGGAATTGCAGCGCGATATCGAATCCCGTGAGCGTGTCGGCCGCTTTCTGAACTCCCGTCGGCAAGGCAAGGCCGACAAAACCCTCAAGGAGTACGAGGAGGCGGTCGACACGTGCAAGACGCTGCGGGCAAAGGCGGAGAAGGCGTCTGAGCAGCAGGAGAAGTCGCTCTCCGCCGAATATAGCGAGGCCCTGAGGGAGGCCCTGACCCTCTACGAGGAGCTCTGCCGACTAGTTAAAAGCAAGCGTGTCGAGGACACCCTGAACGAAGATGACCGCGACGCCGTCGGCGGTAGCCGTATTCCCAAGGAAGCTGTTTAAAGTCGGTCTTTCGCAAGGGTCCGCCGACGGGGTCGGCGGACTTTTTGCATGGGCTGTCGGGTGTCAGGAGGACGCATGGGGGACGACGTGGAACGGGGCCGTATGCGGGGTGAAGGCAGGCGCCAAGTACACGTGGAGACTGCGGGGCAATCGCGTGCGGTACACAACCGGACTGAGAACAATGAGAGAACGGGTGGCGTGCAAGATCAGGCGGGCCCGCTTTCCGCTGAACTCTCGAACGATGCTGCCGAGAGCCCCCTCAGGGAACAGACAGAAGCAGGCGCGTCAGGACAAGGCGGGAAGCCAGCCGTGAAAGCGGCGCCGCGAACTCCGAGGATGGAGAAGCTTCTGGCGGCAGGGTCTTCTGGAAGAGGAAAACTCTAGTACGGGTCGGAGGCGAAGGAGCTGATCATCATCACAAGTGCCCAGGTAAACGTCCTGTCGCGACAAGTGCCACCCGTGGCTGTCGGGAACTGCGTGAGCGCCCAAAGGTCCGCGCATTCTCTGCGAACCTGGACAAGGAAAATCCCACGCTGGTGCGCCCCAAGAGCAAGGACTGCGGACCGCCGTATCTGAGCGCTACCGCCACGGGTTGCGCCACGTCCGGGACCAGCTCGCCACCTGGCCGGGCGCGTCCGACGTCGGACGCGCCGGCTCGGCACAGGACTCGGCCGTCACGCGGCCCTGTCGACGACGGGAGGCCGCCACCCGCCCGGCTCGCCGCGGAAACGCATCGGAGTGTGCGGATCAGGCGGGCTGGCGCCAGCGGATGGCGATCTGGGCCGCGGCCGTCCGGAGGAGCGGGACCAGGTCGGCCATCCGCTGGTCCGCGAGCCGCGCCTCGGGGCCGTAGATGCTCAGTGCCGCCGTGACGGTGCCCTGGGTCGCGATGGGCACGGCCACCCCGCACCCGCCCATGATCCACTCGCCGCGACTGAAGGCGTAACCCCGGTCGCGGGCGGCGGCGACCCGGTCGGCGATCTCCGTCGCGTCCGTCGCGCCGGTCGCGGAGGCATGCTCGCGCACCAGGTGCTTCAGATGGTCCTCGGGCAGCATCGACAGCAGTACGCGACCCGTCGCGCCGGAGAAGAGGGAGTAGGGCCTGCCGACCCCCGTGATCAGCCGGAGCGGCTGGGAACTCTCCACTTCGTACACCGTCACCCGGCGCCCGTCCACCACGGCCGAGACGCACGCGGTCTCTCCCGTCGCCGCGGCGATGCGAGCCGTCGCCTCGGAGGCGGCGCTCACCAGGTCGCTGTTGGCGGCGTGTCGCCAGGCGAGGGTGAGCGCGGCCGGCCCGATCACGTACTTGCGGGAGTTCTCGTCGACGACGGCGAGCCCGACGCGCTCCAACGAGGCGAGAATCCGCTGGGTGGAGCTCTTGCTGATCTCCAGGTCCCGGCTCAGCTCACGCAGCCCGCGCGGCCGGTCGGCCTCGGCGATCGTCTTGAGCACCAGCAGGGCATGGTCCACGATCTGCACCGTGCTCGCGGGCGGCGTCCGCTTTCCGGTCGTGCCCGCCGCCGGCTCATCGGACGACGAGGGAGTCTCCGTAGGCTCCGGCCCCTGTTCGTTCACCATCGGGCCGGTCCTCTCCCTGGGGAAGCAGGGCCCGGTGGGGGGTGCGCCCGCAGGACGGCCCCGGACCCTGTCCGCGCGTTACATGAATGATCGCTCGCGATTATCACACAGTGGCCACACCCCGTCATCCACGGCGACACCCGCCGGCCGTCGCCGCGGTGAGCCGGGGGAGGGCAGGTCGGCCGAGGCTCACCCCTGCGCGGCCCCTCTCCCGCGGGCACCGGCCGGGTGCCCGCGGCGGGTTCCCCGGACGGCCTACACCCGCTCGTGCCGACAGATGTGCGGGGTGAGGCTGGCACTGGCCGTGTCCTGCCGGACCGGGCCCCTGTTCGCTGCCCCGAAGGAGTTCGAGATGGTTCGGAACACCGACGCCAAGCCCGCCGAGCAGGCCGTCGCGCAGGCGAACGAGGCGGTCCGGCGGAACTACCCCTTCGGCGACGGCCAGGATCTTGAGGACGCGCGGCGCGGCTTCATGGGTACGGCCGAGGAGCACGTGATCCGTAATGCCGAGGGTCGCGTGGTGTGGGACCTGGGCGCCTACGGATTTCTCGACCAGGAGTGCCCGGACACGGCCAACCCGAGCCTGTGGCGGCAGAGTCGGCTCTGCTCCGACCACGGCCTCTTCGAGGTGACCGAGGGCATCTACCAGGTACGCGGCTTCGACCTGTCGAACATGACGATCGTCGAGGGCGAGCGCGGGATTCTGGTCATCGACCCGCTGCTCTGCGCGGAGACGGCCGCCGCCGGCCTCGCGCTGTACCGGGGGCACCGCGGCGACCGGCCGGTCACCGGCGTCCTCTACACCCACAGCCACGCCGACCACTTCGGCGGAGTGAGGGGAGTCATCGGCGACGAGGACGTGGCGAACGGCGTCCCGGTCCTCGCCCCGCACGGTTTCCTGGAGCACGCCGTCAGCGAGAACGTCTACGCGGGCACAGCCATGAACCGCCGTGCCGCCTATATGTACGGCGCCGCCCTGCCCAGGAGCGCACGCGGGCAGATCGGGGCCGGTCTCGGCCAGACGCTCTCCACCGGCGCGGTCGGCCTGATCCCCCCGACCGTGGACATCACCCGCTCCGGGCAGACGGAGACGGTCGACGGCATCCGGATGGTCTTCCAGCTCACCCCCGGCACCGAGGCTCCGGCGGAGCTGAACATCCACTTCCCCGACCACGCGGCCCTGTGCATGGCGGAGAACGCCACCCACAACCTGCACAATCTGCTGACCCTGCGGGGCGCGGAGGTCCGCGACCCCAGGGTCTGGGCCCGGTATCTGACCGAATCGGTCGACCTCTTCGTCGACTCCTCCGACGTCGCCTTCGCCTCGCACCACTGGCCGGTCTGGGGCCGTGAGCGCGTCCTGGCGTTCTTGTCCGAACAGCGCGACGTGTACGCCTACCTGCACGACCAGACCCTGCGCATGCTCAATCAGGGACTGACGGGACCCGAGATCGCGGAGGAGATCGTGATGCCCCCGGCCCTGGAACGGGCCTGGCACACGCACGGCTACTACGGCTCCGTGAGCCACAACACCAAGGCGGTCTACCAGCGTTACCTGGGCTGGTTCGACGGCAACCCGGCCCATCTGTGGGAGCACCCGCCCGCCGAGGCCGCCCGGCGGTACGTGGAATTCATGGGCGGCGCGGACGAGGTGCTGAGGCGTGCTCGCCGCTCCTACGCCGACGGCGACTTCCGCTGGGTGGTCCAGGTCGTCAACCATGTGGTCTTCGCCGACCCGGGCGACACCGCGGCGCGGGAGCTGCAGGCCGACGCGCTGGAGCAGCTCGGATACGGCAGTGAGAACGGCACGTGGCGCAACTTCTACCTGATGGGCGCGCTGGAGTTGCGCCATGGCTCCGTCGGCACCCCCACCTCGACCGTCGCGCCGGACCTGCTGGCGGCCCTGACCATCGAGCAGCTCTGCGACGCCCTCGCCATCCGGGTGGACGGGCCGGGCAGCTGGGACGCGGACATCACCGTGCGCTGGGAACTGCCCCGGAGCGAGCCCCTCACGCTGCGGTTGCGCAACGGCGTGCTCACCCATGTGACCGGCACCGGTCCAGCGGCCGCCGAACCCGACGTCACGGTGGGTCTCGACGAAGCCACCCTGCGGGCGGTACTGCTCGGTGTCGTACCGCCGGACGAACTGCCGGGACGGCCGGACGTGGAGATCGTCGGGGACATCGGGGCCCTGAGCGCACTCCTCGGCCATCTCGGCACACCCGACCCCGACTTCGCCGTCGTCACCCCGTAACACCCCCTGACCCGGCGAACCGGCCCGCGGAACCCGAGGGCCGGGGGTCACGGCCCTTGCTGGGCGGCCATGACGTGATCGCGAGCGCCTTCGACATGCGCGACGATCACGCGGCGCAGCGCCGACGCGTCACGGCCGCGCAACGCGTCGACCATGCGCTGGTGCTCGTCGTCGATGCGTTCCAGGTCGTGGCCCGAGTGCACCCAGCGTCGGCTGTACGGCTCGACGAGGTGCAGCAGTTGGTCGACGAAGCGCAGCGTGAGCCGTCGTTCGGACAGGGCGTAGACGCGCCGGTGGAATTCGTAGTTGAGGGAGGCCCGACCGGCGGCGTCCGCACCCCGGCGGCACATCTCGTCGACGATCTCCTGGAGTTCGTCGATGTCCCGGTCGCGGCAGCCGCGCACGATCTCTTCGGCCAGGGGCGGTTCCATCTGTAGACGCAGTTCGAAGAGTTCGGCGATCTCGCCGTGGCTGAGCTCCGCCACGAGCATGCCGCGCTGCGGCTGAACCTCGATCAGGCCCTCGGCCGCCAGCGTGTGCAGGGCCTCGCGCAGCGGAATGCGGCTCACCTTCAGCTCGGACGCGAGCTTCTCCTGCACCAGACGGGTGCCTGGGAGCAGTTCGCCGTCGCGGATGGACGTACGTAGCCGTTCCGCGATGACGGCGGCGCCGTTCCTCGTACTGCTGGGGGTCCGGACTGGTCGGGTCACCGTCTCACTCTATCTCTTGTGCACTGTCGCAGCGGCTGTATACATTCGGCTCTCTCGCAGCGAATGTATACAGCCGCTGCGATGTCTTGTTCGCGTCGTCAGAGAGCCATCAGAGCTACCAGAGCCACCAGAAAGGCCAGTCGGATGTCACGTGCCATAGATGTCGCCGTCATCGGGGGAGGGCTGCTCGGACTCGCCACGGCCCGGGCGCTGCTGCGTGCCCGGCCCGGCCTGTCCGTCACGGTCCTGGAGAAGGAGGCGCACTGGGGCGCCCACCAGTCCGGGCACAACAGCAACGTCATCCACAGCGGCCTGTACTACGCGCCCGGCTCCCTCAAGGCCCGGCTGGCCCGGGCCGGGGGAGAGGAGATGATCCGGTACTGCGAGCAGCACGAGGTACCTGTCAAGCGCACCGGAAAGCTCGTGGTGGCCACGTCCACGGCCCAACTCCCCGGCCTGGAGGCACTCGCGGAGCGCGGCCGGGCGAACGGCGTCACCGTACAGCGGCTGAGCCGCGCCGAGTTCGCCGAACGGGAACCGCATGTCGCCGGGGTGGCCGCGCTGTCGGTGGCCGACACCGCCATGACCGACTTCGGCCAGGTCTGCCGCGCACTGGCGGCCGAGCTGACCGGACTCGGCGCCGACCTGCGCACCCGGTCACCGGCCCTCTCCTTCGCCGAGGCCGAGGGCCGTACCGTGATCCGCACGCCCGGCGAGGAACTCCGGGCCCGCATCCTGGTCAACTGCGCGGGCCTGCACAGCGACAAGGTAGCGGCCGCGGTCGGTGACCGCCCGACGGTACGGATCATGCCCTTCCGTGGCGAGTACGCCGAGATCAGGCCCGGTCGCCGGGGGCTGGTCAACAATCCGGTGTACCCCGTGCCCGACCCCGAGCTGCCGTTTCTCGGCGTGCACATCACGCCCATGCTCGACGGTTCGGTCCATGTGGGGCCCAACGCCGTGCCCGCGCTGGCCCGTCAGGGCTACCGCTGGCGCGACGTCGACCCCCGCATGGTGGGTGAGCTGCTGCGGGACCCCGCCCTGCGCGGTCTCGCGCGACGCTTCTGGCGACACGGGGTCGCCGAGATCAGCCGGTCGCTGATCTGGCCGCTTTTCGTCCGCGACGTCCGCCGCCTGATCCCGGAGATCGAGAGCAGGGACCTGCGGCGGCACGGAAGCGGCGTACGGGCGCAAGCGGTCACGGCGGACGGGCGGCTGGTCGACGACTTCGTCATCAGCCGCACCCCCCGCGCCGTCCATGTGCTCAACGCGCCGTCGCCCGCGGCCACATCGTGTCTCCCCATCGGCGGCCGGATCGCGGCCGACGTCTTCGAGCAACTCGGCCACGGGGAGTCCGCGCGGACCGTACGGGAAGAGTCCGCCGCGGCCTGACCGCTCCCCACCCCGCTCTCTTCCTCCGCGTTCCCTTCCCTTCGTCTCCCTCTTCCCCTTTCCCCCTTTCCTTCCCCTCTCCTTCAACGGTGATCGAGGACAGCCCATGGCGAACGCCCCGCACACAGACACGCAGGACCCGGGACCATCCCCCGCCACCGCCCGCCGCCGCGTGGCCACCGCCACCATCGTGGGCTCCGCGCTGGAGTGGTACGACTTCTATCTCTACGCTTCCATGGCCGCTCTGGTCTTCGGCAAGATCTTCTTCCCGCAGACCGACGGCGCGACCGGCACGATGGCTGCCTTCGCGACCTTCGCGGCCGGATTCCTGGCCCGCCCGCTGGGCGGCATCCTGTTCGGACACCTCGCGGACCGCATCGGCCGGCGGAACGTACTGATCATCACCTTCGTCCTGATGGGCGTCTCCACCGGGCTGATCGGGCTGCTTCCCACGTACGGGACCGCCGGACTCGCGGCCCCCGTCGCCCTGGTGATCCTGCGCATCTTCCAGGGCCTCGGCGCCGGAGCCGAGTACAGCAGCGCGGCGGTCGTCGCCTACGAACATGCCGACGAGAACCGGCGCGGCCGCCAGGGCGCCTGGCCGGCCCTGGGGCTCAACCTCGGGCTGCTGATGTCGTCGCTGACCGTCACGGTGCTGACGATGCTGGACGAGGAGGTGCTTCTGTCCTGGGGCTGGCGCGTCCCGTTCGTCGCGAGCTTCGCCCTCGCCGGCGTCGGCCTGTGGGTCCGGCGCCGGGTGCCGGAGTCGCGCGACTTCCACGACAGCAAGAAGAAGCAGGAGCGGGACGCCGCCCCGCAGCTGCCGTTCGTCACCCTGCTGCGCAAGGAGCGGCGCGGCCTTCTCGTGGTCCTGGCCGTCTCGTTGGGATACAACGCCCTCAGCTACATCTTCAAGACCTTCTCGCTGGCCTATCTCTCGGACTTCCAAGACGTCTCGGCGAGCGTCGGGGCGTTCGGGGTCACGCTGGCCAGTGCCACGGCCCTCGTCACCGTGCCGATCTTCGGCTGGGCCAGCGACCGCTTCGGCAGCCGCCGGGTACTGGCGGCCGGTGGTATCGCCTCGGCGCTCTTCGCCTTCCCGTTCTTCGTCCTGCTCGACACGGGAAGCTCGATCCTGGTCTGGCTGTGCCTGATCATCGCGACGGGTCTGCTGGCGCCGGCCATGTTCGCCCCGCAAGGCTCTCTGCTCTCCCGTCAGTTCCCGCCGGACGTGCGGGTCAGCGGAGTCGGCACGGGGCGGGAGATCGGCGCCGCGCTCTCGGGCGGACTCGCCCCGATGGCTGCCCTGGCCATCGTCGGGGCCAGCGCGACCAACGCCACCTGGGGCGTCTCCCTCATCCTCGTCGCCGGAGCCGTGATGGTCGTCGTCGGCGCCGCCTTCGACCGGGGCGCCCACCCGGTCTCCCCTCCCGTACGGCGGGACTCCGGAACCGACCTGCCTCCCGGCCCGACACCGGACCGGGAAGACGTCCGCGCGGGACAGGCCCGCTGAGGGCCCGGGCCACCGGAGACCGACGAGCAGCCGAACGGGCCGGCCCGGACCGAGCACGGTCCGGGCCGACCCGTTCACCTGCGAAACCATGTGCGCCCGACGCGGGGCGGCCGCTCAGGACCCCAGGATGCGGGCCTTCTCGGCGGCGAACTCCTCGTCGGTGAGCAGCCCCTGGGCCTTGAGGTCGGCGAGCTGGGTCAGTTGGGACACCCGGTCCGTGCCCGCCGGCGCCGGTGCCGGGGGAGGGGGCGCGGCTGCCGGCGTCTGCGGGGTCTGGGCAACCCCCTGGCGCCGCAGGTCGCGACGCTCCACCCGGTTGGAGACCGCGGTGGCGGTGCCCGAGATGACCGCGGTACGGGCGATGGTGCCCAGCAGGCCGGGCCGTCCGAATCGTTGAGGCATGACTGGCCGTCTCCTTCGTCTCTGTCAGTTGCCGTCGAGTGATGCGATCGCTTCGACGACGGCGTCCCGTGGAACGCGTTCCAGCATCACCAGCTCGCCCTCCGATCCCCGCACCGCCGCCGCCAGCCGCGCCGCCCACGTGTTCTCCCAGGCCACGACGAGTGCGGAGGACCCGTTACCCAGGGAGTCGGACACGGTCCGCAGGTCCTCGTCGCTGAGCAGGTCGAACTGGGCGTCCGTGACCTGCCGCAACGACTCGGCCACCCCCGGATCGGTGAGTTCCACCACCGTGACCGAGCTGTCCGACGCCTTCGAGACGAAGGCCAGATCGAGAATCCGCACCGTCTCCTTCTGTTGCAGTTCCCGCAGTGCGGGGACGACCTGGCCGTCGAACCGGTTGCCCTCGAAGGCGATGACGGCGACGTCCACCGGCCCGACTGTGTCGGCTTGGAGACCACTGGGCACGATCAGCCCACCTTCCATGAAGTGCGCAACGGATGAAACCTGACAGATTCCAGCATCATGGACAAATGGTTCGAACGCCCGCCGGCCGGGAGAGGCGTCGCCGCCCCCGGTGGCGCGGGTCCCGTCACCATCAGTGGATCGTCGTCGACTCCGTATCGGGCGGCGGCACCGCCTTCTCCTTCTCCCGTACTTCCCGCTCCTCCGTCTCCCGCCGCCGTGATGTGCCGCGCAGGAGCACGACCGCGGCCCCGAGGGCGGCCACTCCGGCCAGCACCAACAGCAGCAGCCGGTCGGAGACCGCCCCGCCGATCGCGGACAGGCGTTCCTCCCACGCGAACTCGGTCTCGGTGCTCAGCAGTGAGGGCAGCGCCGACGTGCCGTCGAACGCCAGGAAGACCACTCCGAGGACCACGAACAGGGCTCCGCCCACGGTCGTCGTGGTGTGGAGCGACAGCGGACCCACCCTGAACACCCGGCCCCGCAGCCAGCGCCTGCGCCCGAGGTCGAACCGGTCCCACAAAAGAGCCAGGGCGAAGACGGGCACCGCCATTCCCAGGGCGTACACCGCGAGCAGTACACCACCGTGCACGGGGTCGCCGTCCACGGCGGCGACCGTCAGGATGCCGCCGAGGATCGGTCCGGCGCAGAAGCCCGCCAGCCCGTACACCGCCCCCAGGGCGAACACGGACAGGGACGAGCCCGAGCGCCGCTTCCCCGCCGCCCGCGCCAGCCGCCGGGAGCCGAACCCGAAGCCGGCGATCTGCGCGACACCGAGCACGATCAGAGTCCACCCTCCCACCGCGATCAGGACGTCGCGGTGCCCGTAGAAGAGCCGGCTGGCGAACGAACCGGCAACCCCGAGGGGGACCAGCGTCGTGCACAGACCGGCGTAGAACACGCCGGTCCTCACCACAAGCCGCGTACGGCTGGTGAAGGAGTACGCGAAGAACGCCGGCAGCAGGAGCGCGCTGCACGGGCTGAGCAGGGCCAGCAGCCCCCCGAGGAACGCCATGGCCAGGCCGACGTCGCTCACCGCGCCGCCGCCTCGACGGCGTCCTTGAAGGTGGCCGTCGGCTGGGCTCCCAGAATGGGCTTGCCGTTCACGAGGAACGCGGGAGTGCTGCTGACGCCCAGGCCGAATCCCTCGTCCTGGTCCTTCTCGACGGCTTCGCGCGCTTGGCCGGAAGCCATGTCCGCGCGGAACTTCGCGAGGTCCGGCACTCCGGCCTCGCGCGCCATGGCGGCCAGCCTGTCAGCGCTGAACTCGCCGGAATTGCGCTCCCGGGGCTCGGCGTAGACCACGTCGTGGAACTCCCAGAACTTCTTCTGACGGCCCGCGGCCCATCCGGCCAGCGCGGCCTGCTGGGACTCCTCGCCGAAGACGGGGAAGTTGCGCCACTCGATGCGCAGGATGCCCTCGTCGACGTAACGGCGCAGCAGCTCCGGCTTGGTCTCGCGGGCGAACCGGCCGCAGAAGGGGCACTGGAAGTCCGAGTACTCGATCATCACCACCGGCGCGTCGGCCCGGCCGACCGCGAGCGCGTCGGAGGCATCCCGGCGGGCGAGCGCGAGCAGGCTCTTGTCGGCCGGAGCGGGGGCGGCGGAGCCGGACTCCACCGAGGTGGCTCCCCGCGCGCCGCGATCCCGCTCGTCGTCGGAGCCGTCGGAGCCGTCGGAGCCGTTGGAGCCGTCGAGTGTGAGGGCGAAGGCGGCGGTGGCCGCGGCGGCCAGGAGGAGTGCTCCGGCCGCGTAGGTCTTTCGGCGGGCAGGGCGGGACGGCGAGGAAGGCGAGGAGGGGGGTGATGCAGTCATGGGATGCCTCTGAGGATGAGAGGGGCGAGGAAGAAGGAGGGGGTGGCCGCGGACGTCAGGCCGAAGCCGTGACCGGGCACCGGCTCTGGGTGGAGAGGCGCCGCAGCGCCGCTTCCGCGAGCAGCGCGACGGACGCGACGGCGAACAGCGGCTGCAGGGGGGCCCAGTAGCTCAGCGCGCCGGACGACCCGAGGAGGACGAGCACGAGCTTGTTGCAGACGGGGCAGCCCACGGCGAAGAACGACAGCACCCCGCCGAGAGCCCCCATACGGCCGTCCCGGACGGTCCCGGGAGGCTGCGTGGACGGGGGCGCGGCCGACGGGCGGACGTACGTGCTCAGCACGAGGCCGGCCAGGACGGCGGTGAGGGCGAGGGCGGGATAGTTCCACCACTGCACGGGGACCGAGCGGCCGAACAGGGGGGTGGGCACCACATCGGTGGGCACGCCGACGGCTACGGCCGTGGCCAGGGCGCCGAGCCCCGCCACCAGCCACTGCCTGGCCTGCCACGCGCGCAGGGCCTCACCCGCCCGGCTCCAGGAGCGCCGGGAAGAGGACATGCGGAAATCTCCGTTTCCGGATGGAAGAGATGAAGGACGCGACCGCGAGGGCCGGCCTACATCCGCAGAACGGAGAAGGTGGTGACGGGATGAGGTGGCGCGGGGCCGCCGCGGCAGAACGAGGCGCCCGAACCGGTGGCCGGCACGGGCCCGTCCGTCCACTGCGGCGAACCGGCCGCCGGGGCGGTCCCCGCAGCGGCGTCGGAGCGCGGCGCGACGTCCTCCGCGACCATCGGTTTCTTGCCGCACGGAGCGGATCCCTCGTCGGCCGAGGGCTGCACGGCCGTAGCCGCTGCCGCCCGCGCCACGGAGACCGAGCCGGACGGGGGCGCGTCCTGCGGCGAGGACCGGCCGACCAGGCAGAGCAGGCCGACCACGGCCACCAGGAGCACGAGCAGACCGCGCAGCGCGACGGTGGCCGCCGCGGGGGTCGTCGCTCGCCTCATGTACGCCTGCTCTTCCTCGAAGGTCACCCCACGATAGAACACGCGAGCAGGGCTCCGGCCCCCGGCCTCGGGCGAGGGCCGGAGCCCTGCCTCACGCGAGCAGCTTCGCCTTGGCCCGCTCGTACTCCTCGGGGTTGAGGGCGCCCTTGTCCTTGAGCTCGGCGAGTTTCGCCAGATCCTGCACATGGTCGCTGCCGCCGGATCCGCCCTGGCTTGTCGCGGCTTCGCGCACGTAGTTGCGGAACGCCGCCTCCGAGTCCTTGGCCAGCTTCTCGTCGCGTTCGTGCATGCTGCGACCGCGGGCGATCAGGTAGATCAGCACGCCCAAGTACGGCAGCAGGATGACGAGGACCAGCCAGCCCGCCTTGGCCCAGCCGTTCAGCGAGTGGTCCCGGAAGAGGTCGGTGACGACCTTGAACAGAAGGAAGAACCACATGACCCAGAGGAACAGGTACAGCATGGTCAGAAAGACGTCCAGGAGCGGGTAGTCGTCCATGGGCCTACTCCCTATCGCGTGGATGGTCCCTTATTCATACATTGGGTCCGATTGGTCCGCATCTGTGGTCACGGGGGAGGCATGCGAGCGGCGAGGGCGGTGCGTCAGGCGCGGTTCTCGTCCGGGGCGATGCGCAGCACATGCGCGGGCGGGTGGGTGATGCCCAGCTCCGGTCGCCAGGCCGCGAGGATCTGGGCCGACGGGTCGAACAGCGGGGTCGGGAGGTCCTCGGGCGCGGTCCACCGCCAGGCGCTGATCAGGTGCGGTTCGGTCACCTCGGGGACGCCGGAGGCGAGCCGCACGACGGCCGCCATGCTGATGCGGTTGATCCCGCCGATCACGTCGTGGACCATCGCGACGATGTCCACGGCCGCCTCGTCGACCACCAGGCCCGTCTCCTCGCGCAGCTCCCGGGCGGCCGCGGCGGCGATCGACTCGCGCGTCGCGTCGACCTTCCCGCCCGGCAGCTCCCACGTACCGCTGTGGTGCCGGCCCAGCAGTACGCGTCCCCGGCCGTCCTCTACGATCACGCCGACCCCGAGGGCCGCCTGTGCCGTGGGCGGGCGGGTGTTGCGGGCGGGCTCGGTGACAGGATCGGCTGACATGGTGCTGGTTCTCCGCTCTTCGGTGCCGTGTCCGGACCACCGTAGCGAAGCGGCCCGGGCGGCCGGGGCGGCGGTGGCGGGTGCGCTCATGTCACCAGGCGCAGCGACCTCTCCGCGATGCCGAGCCGTACGCTCTGCCCCCAGGTCAGCTCCAGGGCGTCGGACTCCATCCCGTCCCCGAAGACCACGACCCGGTCCGACTCCACGGTCAGCCGCAGCCCCTGCCCGCGTCCCAGCTCGCCCGCCACCCTGGACGTTCCGGTCGCCGGTGAGGGCCAGGCCTCGCGCACGAACCACAGGAGGCGCGCGTCGCACGGCGCGGGCAGCGGCAGGGCGCCGCCGCGCTCCAGCCACAGCGAGCGGAGCCACCCGGTGGCCCCCGTGCCGGTGCCGACCAGCACCCCGGAGGAGGCCTGCGCCTCCCCGGGGGCGCTCTCGCCGTCGGGGCCCAGGCGGTAGCGGGCCGTCTGGTGGCCGGGCGGCCCGAGGTAGATCTCGTTCAGGGCGAGCAGGCGCTGCGTGTCGTCGGCGACGGCCTCGACCATGGTCAGCTCCTCGGCACTGCCTCCGCCGGCGGTCGCGGCGCGCAGCAGGGCGGCCGCGTCGGCGTGGCGGTGGCGGACCAGGACACCGGGGTTGCGCCCCGGCTCGGTGTCGATGCCGACGACCGGCTGCCCGGACAGGTACTTCGCGGTGTTGGCGACCAGCCCGTCCTGGCCGACCACGACCACCACGTCCTCCGGGGCGAACAGGAAGCGGTCCAGGTCGGCCCGCTCCACCCGGGAGCTGCGCCAGGTGAGCGGTACCGCCGCCGCCACCTCCCGCAGCGCCTGCCGGTTGTCCTCGTGGCGGCGGGCCACCTCGTCGATCGAGCGACCCCGGCTGGACAGGAAGAACGCGGCCTGCCCGTGCGTCCCGTGCCGGGCGAGCAGCTCTTCGTACTCCGTCCGCCGGTGGACGAGCACCGCCCTGGGCGCAAGGCTCACGCGCCCGCCCCGCCTTCCGGGCGCCCGAGCTTGGCGAGCAGCCCGGTGAGCACGTCGGGGGAGAGGGTGATGCTCTCGACGCGCGGCAGGTTCTCCGCGAGCCGGGTCGCCGCCAGGGCGTGCAGCGTGGCCGGATCGGCCTCGCCGTGCACCCGCAGCCAGGCGGCCTGGGCCTCGGCCCGCGCCGCGCCCGTCTCGCGCGCCGCCTCGGCCTCCGCGCGGGCCAGGCGCACCGTGCGGGCCGCCTCCGCCTCGGTCCGTACGCCGTCGGCCGCGGCCTTCTCCTCGGCCTCGCGGCGTGCGTTGGTGCCGCGCTGGTCGACCAGCTGCTCCTCGCGGCGGGCCAGTTCGATCTTGCTGGCCAGCTCGTTCTCGGCGATGGCGCGTTCGCGCTCGACGGCCACGGCCCGCCGTTCGTAGGTGGCCCGGTCCGCCTCCTGCTGGATCTGCTCGCGGGCCGGGGTGCGCAGGGCGCGCTCGACCTCGGCCTCGGGGCGGATCGCGACGACGCGCACGGCCACCACGTCGATGCCGGTGGCCGGGAGGCGGGGCTCGGCCGTGAGTCCGGTGGCGACCCGTTCGCGTACGGAGGCGACGCCGTCGACCAGGGCCGCCGCGAGCGGGGTGCGGGCCAGTACGTCCAGCGTGTGCTGCTGCGCGGTCTCGGTGAGGAGGGTGGCGATCTGTTCCAGCGGTGCGCCGCGCCAGCTCCCGGTGTCCGGGTCCACGGAGAAGTCGAGCCGGTTCGCCGCCTCGGCCGGATCACTGATCCGGTAGGTCACGGTGGCCTGCACGGTGACGTCCTGGAAATCGGCCGTACGGGCGTGGAACGCCATGGCCAGCTCCCGGTCGTCGACCGGTACTTCGGAGAGCGCCGCCGACAGCGACCGGTACCAGAAGCTGAGCCCCTGGCCGTCGTGGGTGAGCCGCCCGCGGTGGTGGTGGCGGATGTGGGCGGTGGGCGCGGAGCGCAGGTGGCGCCAGCCGAAGCGCCGGGTGATATCGGCCATGGTGAGGACCCCTTCGATTTCGTCAGTGCGACGATAAGGGGTGAGGGTGAATAGAGTCAAGGTGACGAAAAGGGGGGTGTGGTCCGGCGGGCCGCATGCCTGGCCGGGATCTCGCCGCCCCCGTGCACGGCGAGATCGGCGCCGTTGACGTACGAGGAGAGGTCGCAGGCCAGCCAGAGACAGGCCCGCGCCACGTCGTCCGGTTCCGCCAGCCGTCCCATCGGGACGATGTCCGCCACCGCGGCCCCGTCGTCGTCGCCGTACAGCGCGGTGGCGTTCTCGGTACGGATGAGGCCCGCGGTGATGTGGTTGACCCTGACCCGCGGCGCCCATTCGAGGGCCAGCGCCCGGGTCAGCCCGAGCAGGCCCGCCTTGGCGGCGGAGTAGGCGGCGGCGCCCGGTTGCGGGTCGCGGGCGGAGACGCTGCCGATGTTGATCACGCACCCGCCGTCCGGCTGCTCCCGCATCACGAGGTTCGCCGCCTGGGCCGTGTAGAAGGGGGCGAGGAGGTTGAGCGCCACCACTCGCTCGACGAAGCGCGGCGATACGGTCGCCGCGTCGGCGTCCGGGGAGCCGCCGGCGTTGTTCACGAGCACGTCCAGCCGGCCGAACCGCTCGGCGGTCGCGGTGACGAGATCCGCGGCCGCCGAGGGGTCCCGCAGGTCCGCGGCCCGGAACGAGGCCTCGCGCCCGCCCGTCGACGGCAGGGTGGCCGGCGCCCCGCGGCCGCAGACCATGACGTCCGCGCCGCTCGCGAGGAAGGTCCTCGCCAGCGCGGCCCCCAGGCCCCTGGTGCCGCCGGTGATCAGCACCGCACGCCCGGTGAAGTCCATCGCGTGGAGCTGCTCCATGGTCCGCCTTCACTTCTGGTTCCGGGGTCCCGCCTTCAGCGGGCCCGGCCGGGAATCGCTCCGTGACCGCCCACGTGGAATCTACCAAGCGCTTGTTAGGTGATCCAGGGGGTGGACGGACCGGAAATCGGGGCGGGCCGTGAAGAGGTGCGGGCCGTGAAGAGGTGCGGACACACGGGCGGCCGGTGGCCTCCGTGGAGGTCACCGGCCGGCCGGGCGGTGCGCCGCCCCCGTCCCCACGGTGCGGCGCGGGTGGACCGCCCCCATCCGCTGGGGCGGGCGGTCCACGTCTGTCAGGACTCCGGCGCTCCCGCCGTGAGTCCGAGGCCCGGGAGGATCGCCATCTCCACGAACCTGGTCAGATACGCCGCGTCGGCGTAACGCCCCTCCAGCAGCGGCCGGGCGCGCATCACGCCGAGCAGCTGGGCCGCGACGAACTCGGCCCCCGCGAGGTCCGCCGCGATCTCGCCGCGCTCCCGGCCCCGCCGGACCATCGCGTCGATCGCCGCGATCTCCGGCAGGATCAGCGCCTCGCGCAGCGCGCACAGCAGCTCCGGGCTCTGGAGCGCGGCATGGCCGAGGGCGTGCATCAGCGGGGTGTCGCTCCCCGAGGCCTCGCCGATCGTCCGCGCGGCCTCCAGCAGGTCCCCGGCCAGCGTCCCGGTGTCGATGTTCGGGAGCCGCATCCGCCGGGTGCCGTGCAGTGCGGCCACGACCAGCTCCGGCTTGGAGCCCCACTGCCGGTACAGCGTCGACTTGCCGCACCGCGTGCGCGAGGCGACGCCCTCCATCGTCAGCGACTCGTAACCGCTCTCCCGCAACAGCTCCAGCACCGCCCCGTAGAGCTCCTGCGCCCGCTCCGGGGTGATCTTCGACCGGCGGGACGTGAGGGCTGACTCCTGCGCGGAATCGGGCGACGACATGGGCTGTACCTCCTGCGGCGGTGCGGTGAGGTTCTCGATACGCCAGTGTACCGATACGCGCGTGTACCGATACGTGGGCGTATCGGTACACTGGCGTATCGATACGGCGTGGATCTGACCGGGCCGTCCTGACACCGCTTCGCATCCAAGGGGGCACCGGGTGACCTACGCCCGCACCGAGCCCACGGACCAGGAGCCGGACATACGTGCCCGACCGCCCCTCGTCCGCGAGTTCCTTCTCGTGGCCGGACTCTTCCTGGCCTACAAGTTCGGCCGCCAGGCCGCCAACGGTCATGTCGAGGAGGCGTTCCGCAACGCGGGGAACGTATGGGACCTCGAACGTGCCCTGCACCTTCCCGGCGAGGGTGCGGTCCAGGGGCTGCTGCTGCACAGCCAGCCCCTGATCCACGCGGCGAACACCTACTACGCCGCCGTGCACTTCCCGGCCACGGCCCTCTTCCTGGTCTGGCTCTACTGGCGCCGCCCCCGCCACTACGTGCGGTCGCGTCGTGTTCTCGCCGCGCTCACCGCCGCCGCCCTGGTCCTGCACCTGCTGTTCCCGCTCGCCCCGCCCCGGATGCTGCCGGTCGCCGGACTCGTCGACACCGGTCAGGTCTACGGGCCGACGGTGTACGGACAGACGCCCGCGACCGACACGATGGCGAACCAGTTCGCCGCGATGCCCTCGCTGCACGTCGGCTGGGCCCTGATGGTCGCCGTCGGCCTGATCGGCGCCACCCGTTCCCGGTGGCGCGGCCTGTGGCTGCTGCACCCCGCTCTCACCCTGCTCGTCGTCGTGGGCACGGCCAACCACTACTGGCTCGACGCGATCGTCGTCGGGGCCATGCTCGCCGTCGCCCTCGCCGTCTTCCGGCTGCCGCTGTCCGCCCGGACCGCCCCCGCGCGGCTGCCCCGGCCGGCCCCGTGGGGGAGTGGTGCAGGGTCCCCCGTGCCGGCGTACGCGGGTGGCGCGGGGTCCAGGGTCTTCGCGTCGGCCGCCCCGGCGGGGTCCGCGGGGCCGACCACCGTGCCCGGGGCCTTCGCGTCGGCCGGTCCGGCGCTGTCCTCCGGAGCCGCCGGGCCCGCGACCGTGCCCGGGGTCTTCGCGGCGGCCGATCCGGCGCCGTACTCCGGGTCCGCCGGGCCCGCCACCTTGCCCAGGGCCTTTACGCCGGCCGGTCCGCCGCCGTCCTCCGGAGCCGCCGGGCCCGCGACCGGCGCGGATGCCGGAGCGCAGGCGCCCGCCCGGGCCGGAGGGGTGCGATGAACGCCACGCTGCTCGCCGTCGCGCTCTCCCTGGTCTCGGCCGGCGCCTACGCGGCCGCCGCCGTGGCGCAGTCCCGGCTCGCCGGCCGCACCGACCCGGCCACCGGAGTCCTGCGGCTGCTGGGCCGGGGCGCCTGGTGGTCGGCGGTCGGCCTCAACGCCGTTGGTGCGCTGCTGCACGTCGCCGCGCTCAACTTCGGCCCGCTCACCCTGGTCCAGCCGCTGGGCGCGCTCACCCTCGTCGTCGCCGTCCCGCTCGGGGCGCGCGCCGCCGGACGCCGGGTGGGCCGTGTCGAGTGGCGGGGTACGGCCCTGACCCTGCTCGGCCTCGGCGCGCTGCTCCTGACCGCGGGCGGCTCCGCGCCCCACGAGACCCTCAGCCTTCCCGAGGCGCTGGGCGTCGGCGCGGCGACCATGGCGGTCGTCGCCGGACTCGGCCGGCCCGGGGCCCGCCCCGGGCTGCGGCACGCGGCGGCCTCCGGGATCACCTCCGGGGTCGCCTCCGCGCTCACCCAGACCCTCACGGTCGCGGTCACCGACCACTCCGGCGGCCCGCTGTTCAGCTGGCGGCTGCTGACGGTGGCGCTGCTCGTCTCCGCCTTCGCGATGGGCGGCCTGCTGCTCTCCCAGACCGCGTACCGGGGCGGGCTCGGCGCCCCGCTCGCGGTGGTCACCCTCGCCAACCCGGTCGCCGCCGCCGCGATCGGCCTGGCCCTCCTCGGCGAGCGCCTCCAGGGCGGGCCGGTCAGCCTGGTGCTCGCGCTCCTCGGCACGGCGGCGGCCGTGCGCGGGGTGATCCTCCTCAGCCGGGCCCAGGCGCGGAACACGGACCCGGCCACCCCGCCCGAGGCCGCCGTCCCGGAGGGGCAGGTGCCCTCCAGAGTCGTGATCGGCAGCCCCCGGCGCGCGGACCCCGCACTCCCGGCAGGCGTCCCGGAACCCGCACCCGCACCCGTACCCGCGCACGCGAGCGGCTGAACGGCCGCGGAGCGGAAGCGGTCGGCGGTCGGCGGAGCGGAAGTCGTCGGCGGGCCGTCCGGCCGGCCGGACGGCCCGCTCAGCCGTCCAGGTCGGCGATCGCCCGGGTCAGCCAGCTGATCCAGAACGTCTCCAGGTCGATGCCGCCCCGCAGCACCAGATACCGCAGCCGGTCCTCGGCGGTCGTCGGCGCGGGGGTGAAGTTCCGCCTTTCGATCTCCCGGTACTCCGCCAACTGCTTTTCGTGCAGGGCGAGATGGCGGCACAACTCCGCGCCCATGCCGTCCGCCCCGACGACCGCCGCCGCCCGCATCCGCAGTAGGAGCGGGTCGCGGACCGGGCGGGGATCCTCGGGGAGGGCCACCCAGGCCGCCAGTTCTTCGCGGCCTGCGGGCAGGACCTCGTACTCCTTCTTCTGCCCCCGGGCCGGCACCGCCGCGGGCAGCGCCCTGATCCGCCCGGCCTGCTCCAGTTTTCCCAGCTCGCGATAGATCTGCTGGTGCGTCGAGGACCAGAAGTAGCCGATCGACCGGTCGAACCTGCGGGTCAGTTCCAGACCCGAGGACGGCTTCTCCAGCAGAGCGGTGAGAATCGCGTGCGGCAGTGACATGGGGTGCATCCTAAGGACGCGACGAGACCGGGAGCGCGCCGTCCTTCGTGGGCGCCCCCGGCCTCGTCGCGTCCAGGGAGCTCACAGCGCGGCGGCGAGCTCCGTGCCCTGGCGGATGGCCCGCTTCGCGTCCAGCTCGGCCGCCACGTCCGCGCCGCCGATCAGATGGACCGGGACGGCCCCCGCGCGCAGCTCCTCGTACAGCTCGCGGCGCGGTTCCTGGCCCGCGCACAGCACCACCGTGTCGACCGGCAGCACCCGGCGCTCACCGTCGACGGTGAGGTGGAGGCCCTCGTCGTCGATGAGGTCGTAGGAGGCTCCGGCGATCATCTCGACGCCCCGGTGGCGCAGTTCGGTGCGGTGGATCCACCCCGTCGTCTTCCCGAGCCCCGCACCGACCTTGGTGGTCCTGCGCTGGACCAGGTGGACCGTGCGGGGCGACTCGGGGCGCTCGGGGGTCCGCAGCCCGCCGCGCTCCGCGTAGGCGGTGTCGACGCCCCACTGCCGGAAGAACGTGTCCGCGTCCAGGCTCGCCGCGTCGCCGCCGTCGGTCAGGAACTCCGCGACGTCGAAGCCGATGCCGCCCGCCCCGACGATCGCGACCCGTGCGCCGACCGGCGCCCCGTCGCGCAGCACGTCCAGATAGCTGACGACGTTCGGGCGGTCCGTGCCGGGGATCGCCGGGGTACGCGGCTCGACGCCGGTGGCGAGCACGATCTCGTCGAAGCCGTCCAGCGAACCGGCGTCCGCCCGGGCGCCCAGCCGTACGTCGACCTCCAGCTCGGCCAGCCGCGTACGGAAGTAGCGCAACGTCTCGTCGAACTCCTCCTTGCCCGGCACCCGGCGCGCCACGTTCAGCTGCCCGCCGATCTCGTCCGCCGTGTCGAACAAGGTGACCGTATGCCCCCGCTCGGCCGCCGTGACGGAGCACGCGAGGCCGGCCGGGCCGGCGCCGACCACGGCGACGCGCTTACGGGTCCGGGGCGGGCCGATGACCAGCTCGGTCTCGTGGCAGGCACGCGGATTGACCAGACAGGAGGTGATCTTGAGGCTGAAGATGTGGTCCAGGCAGGCCTGGTTGCAACCGATGCAGGTGTTGATGGCGTCCGCCCGGCCCGCCGCCGCCTTCGCGACGAACTCCGGGTCGGCCAGGAAGGGGCGGGCCATGGAGACCATGTCGGCCCGGCCGGAGGCGAGGATCTCCTCGGCGACCTCGGGGGTGTTGATGCGGTTGCTCGTCACCAGCGGTACGGAGACCGCGCCCCGTACCTTCCCGGTCACCCAGCTGAACGCGCCGCGCGGCACGGAGGTGGCGATGGTCGGGATCCGCGCCTCGTGCCAGCCGATGCCGGTGTTGATGATCGTCGCGCCCGCCGCCTCGATCTCCTTCGCGAGCGTCACGACCTCCTCCAGCGTCGAGCCGCCCGGTACCAGGTCCAGCATGGAGAGCCGGTAGATCAGGATGAAGTCGTCGCCGACCCGCTCGCGGACCCGGCGCACGATCTCGATGGGCAGGCGCATGCGGTTCTCGTAACAGCCGCCCCAGCGGTCGGTGCGGTGATTGGTCGCGGAGACGATGAACTCGTTGATCAGATAGCCCTCGGAGCCCATGATCTCGACGCCGTCGTAACCCGCGAGGCGTGCGAGACCGGCCGCGCGCACGAACTCCTCGATGGTCTCCTCGACCTGGTCATCGGTGAGCGCGTTCGGGGTGAATCCGCTGATCGGGGCCTTGAGCGCGCTCGGCGCCACCAGGTCGGGGTGGTGCGCGTACCGCCCGAAGTGCAGGATCTGCATCGCGATCCGGCCGCCCGCCGCATGCACCGCCGAGGTGATCTCCCGGTGCTGCTCCGCCTCCGCCTCCGTCGTCATCTTGGCCCCGCCGGGAAAGGAGCAGCCCCGCTCGCTGGGGGCGATGCCACCGGTGACCATGAGGCCGACGCCGCCCCGGGCCCGCTCCGCGTAGAACGCGGCCATCCGCTCGAAACCGCGCTCGGCCTCCTCCAGACCGATGTGCATCGATCCCATGAGCACCCGGTTGGGCAGGGTGGTGAACCCGAGGTCGAGGGGGCTCAGCAGGTTCGGGTACAGGGTCACGAGGTCTCCTCCGCACAGGTCGTCGGGTCAGTTGTAGACCACCGATCCGCCCTTATGCAACAAGTTGCACAATGATCTGCGTCGCACCCCGCCCTTGGGGCGACGGGTCCGTGCCACGGACGGCGTACCCGGCCGCGCCCGCTCGCCACCCGCCGACGAGAGTGGGATCCGTACCCCAACCCCCCACCCCGGGAGTCCTCATGGTCTGCGTCAACCGGCGTGATCTCGGTCTGCTCGCCCTGCGCGTCGGCACCGGCGCGGTGCTCGCCGCCCACGGCAGTCAGAAGCTTGCGGGCTGGTTCGGCGGCGGTGGCATCCAGGGCACCACGGCCGCGATGGAGGCGATGGGGTTCCATCCGCCCAAGCACAGCGCCGTGGCCGCCGGGCTCGGCGAGGCGGGCGGCGGCGTCCTGCTCGCCCTGGGCCTCGCCACCCCGGCGGCGGGCGCGGCGGCGGCCGGGGCGATGGCCGGCGCGGTGGCCGTGCACGCTCCGGCGGGCTTCTTCGCCCAGGGCGGCGGTTACGAGTACCCGGCGTTCCTCGGCTTCACCGCGGCGGCCATCGGGCTGACCGGCCCCGGGCGCTACTCCGTGGACCATGCCACCTGTCATGTCTTCGATCGCGCCTGGATGGTCGCGCTGGCCTTCGCGGGCAGTGCGGTCGCCGCCGCCGCGGTGGTCGGCAAGCGCACGAAGGCGCAGTCCGACCGGGCTCAGGAGGAGTCCTGATGGGCGAGGACCCCTCCCGGGCCGCCGACCCGTCCGGCCCCGGCGCCCCGACGCCACCGGACGGCTTCGCGCAGGGACCCCGGAGCGGGCCCGGCCAGGCGGACGCGCCGTGGCAGCGCGCCGACGGCCCGGCCGGCCCCGCACCGGCACCCGATCCGGACAGCCTCTGGGTGACCGGCGGGGTGCTCTTCGCCGGGATCCTGATGCTCTGCCAGGGCGCCGTGGCGGCCCTGGAGGGCATCGCGGCCCTCGCCGACGGGGACGTCTACGGCGACGTCGGCGCGTACCTCTACCGGATCAGCCTCACCGGCTGGGGCTGGATCCACCTGGTGCTCGGCGTCTGCGTGGCCGTCACCGGGGCCGCGCTGCTCAAGGGGGCGGGGTGGGCTCGGGTGGCCGGCGTCCTCTTCGCCTCCCTGAGCCTCTTCGCGCACTTCCTCTTCCTGCCGTACGCGCCCCTCTGGTCGGTGATCGTCATCGGTCTGGACATCTTCGTCATCTGGGCCCTGGCCGCCTACCGGGCCTCGGACCCGGACCCGGACCCGGCCTCCGCGACCGCGCCCCGCTGACCGTCCGCCCCCTCCCGGCTCAGGGCCCCGGGCCACCACGCCTTCGGGCCGATGTCCCGTACCAGCGCCGGGACGAGGAGCGACCGGACGACCAGCGTGTCCAGCAGGACGCCGAACGCCACGATGAACGCGATCTGGAGCAGGAACGCCAGCGGGATCACGCCCAGCGCGGCGAAGGTGGCCGCCAGGACGACGCCCGCCGACGTGATGACCCCGCCGGTCGTGGTGAGCCCGCGCAGGATGCCCTCCCTGGTGCCGTGCCGCAACGACTCCTCCCGGACCCGGGACATCAGGAAGATGTTGTAGTCGACGCCCAGGGCGACCAGGAACACGAACCCGTACAGCGGCACCGACGAGTCCGTGCCGCTGAAGCCGAACACATGGGTGAAGACCAGTGAGGAGATGCCGAGGGTGGCGAGGAAGTTCAGCGCCACGGTCGCCACCAGCAGCACCGGCATCAGCAGCGACCGCAGCAGGAAGACCAGGATCACCAGGATGATCACCAGCACCACCGGCACGATCAGCGTGCGGTCGTCCTCCGCCGTCCGCTGGGTGTCGTACTGCTGCGCGGTGTAGCCGCCGACGAGGGCGTCCGAACCGGGCACGGCATGGACCGCGGTGCGCAGCGAGGCCACCGCCTCCTTGGCTTCGTCGCTGTCGGCCGCGTCCTTGAGGGTCGCGTCGATGCGGACCCTGCCGTCGACGACGAGGGGTTCGCCGCCCGGCCGTCCGCCCGCGCTCACCGGTGCGACCGAAGCCACTCCTTCGGTGCGTTCGGCGGCCTCGGTGACCTCGGGCAGGCGGTCCGCCGCGGCGATGATCACCGCTGGATTGCCCGAACCGCCGGGGAAGTGCTCGCTCAGCGTCTGCTGGGCGGCCACGGACGGGGCGTCGTTGACGAAGATCTCGTCGAGCGGAACCCCCTTGGAGGTGAGCGTGGGGGCGAACGCGGCACAGGCGATCAGGGCCGCCAGGGTGATCGCCCACACCTTGCGGGGCGCCCGGTCGACGAGGGCCGCGACCTTGTGCCAGATGCCGTGGCCGCCGGACGCCTTGTCGTCGGCGGGCTTGGGCTTCGCCGGCCAGTAGGCCTTCCGGCCGAGCAGCACCAGGGCGGCCGGCAGGAAGGTGAGGGCGCTGAGGACCGAGCAGACGATGCCGATCGCACCTACCGGTCCGAGGGCCCGGTTGTTGGTGAGGTCGCTGAGCAGCAGGGCGAGCAGCCCCGCGGCCACGGTCGCGGCACTGGCCGTGATCGGGCCGAAGGACTCGCGCAGCGCGACGCGCATCGCGGTGAACCGGTCGCCGTGAACGGCGAGTTCCTCCCGGAACCGGGCGGTGAGCAGCAGTGCGTAGTCCGTCGCCGCGCCGATCACCAGGATCGACAGGATGCCCTGCACCTGACCGTCCACGCGCACGATGTCGTGGTCGGCGAGGACGTAGACGATCGCGCAGGACAGGGCCAGGGCGAACACGGCGCCGAGGATGATGACGAAGGGCAGCAGCACGCTGCGGTAGACCAGCAACAGGATCACGAGCACCGTGATCAGGGCGACCCCGAGCAGCAGCCCGTCGATGCCCGCGAAGGCGTCGGACAGGTCGGCCTGGCTCGCGGCGGGCCCGGCGAGCTGGACCGTCGTGCCGGGCACCGACGAGCCGGCCTCCTCGATCCTCTCCAGCACCGTGGGCAGCTCGTCCCCGAGGCCGGGGCTCAACTGGACGATGCCCTGGAGCGCGAGGCCGTCCTTCGAGGGCAGTGCGGGGGAGGGTGCTCCGACGACGCCGTCGCTCCCGGCGAGCGGGGCGAGGGCGTCGGTGGCGGCCTCCCGCTGCTCGTCGCCCAGCGGCGCGTCCTGATCCGCCGAGGTCCAGACGACGATGACCGGCAGGGTCTCGTTCTGCTGGAACGCCTTCTGCGCGTCGATGACTTGGGTGGACTCCGCGTTCTGGGGCAGGAAGGCGGCCTGGTCGTTGGTGGCGACCTCGCCGAGCTTTCCGGCGTACGGGCCGAGCCCGCCGCCGACGCCGAGCCACGCGATCAGCAGCACGACGGGGACGAGCCAGCGGATCGACCGTGCGGAGCGTGCAGGGGTGGACATGTCTCTCCCGGGGGTGGAGATATCTCAGTGATGAACAATCTCAATCGTTGAAATACATTACGGGACTGCTCGTGCGGACAGCCGCAGGGGGTGGGTTCGACGGCCGCCCCGTCCCTCCCCGTGTGCCCCCGTGGGCGCCCCCGACCCGTCAGGGGGAAAGCTCAGCGACGCGCCGGGGGGACCTCGCCCAGCTCCTCGTTCATGGCGGTGAGGAAGCGCAGGACGGTCGCCAGCTCCGTCTCGCTGAAGCGCGCCCTCGCCCGTGCCGTGGCCTCGGCGAGCGGCATGAAGTAGTCGCGGGCGGCTGTCCGGGCGCTCGCCTCGTAGTACACGTGCACGACCCGGCGGTCGGTGCTCTCCCGGGCCCGGCGGACATGACCGGCCCGCTCCAGCCGGTCCAGGCATGCGGTCACCGCGCCGGAGGTGAGACCCAGATGGTCGCGCAGCGCCCCCGGGGTGAGGGGCGACGGGGCGTCGAGGATGGCCGCGAGCGCACTCACATCCGTGGGATGCAGCTGCTGGTTCGCCGCGAAACCATGAGTCATCCGGTTGATCTCGCCGTTCATCCGGCGGAGCTCCACCGCGAACGCCTGGAGGCCCGCGAGCGGCGCCCCGGGTTCAGGGGAGCCGCTGCGGGTCGGTCGGTCGTCGGCGCTGGTCACGCCCTCAGCGTATAGAACAGGCGCGCGGGGCCGTGCCCTGACCGTCGCGCTGTGCCCGGACCGTCGCGGGGTCCGGGCACGGGATCCGCTGTGCGCGGAGGCGGCGCCGCAACCGCCCCTACGACGGCGGCATGAGCACGGTGTCCACCAGATTCACCGTGGCGTTGGCCGTCGGCACGTTGCCGCAGACGATCTTCGAGGAGTCGTTCACCGTGAACTCGGCGCCCGAGCCCTTCGTCGTGAGGTCGCTGCCCTCCAGCGTCTTGAACGTGCCGTCCTCCATCTGCTGGGTCGTGACCTTCTCGCCCACCACGTGGTACGTCAACACCTTGGTGAGCTCGGCCTTGTCGTTGAGGAGCGCCTCCAGATCGGCCTGCGGGATCTTCTCGAAGGCGGCGTCGGTCGGCGCGAACACCGTGATGTTCTTCGCGTTGTTGAGCGTGTCGACGAGACCTGCCTTCTTCACCGCGCTGACGAGGGTGGAGAGTTCGGGGTTGTTGGACGCGGCGGTGGCGACCGGGTCCTTCGCCATGCCCTCCAGGCTGCCCGCGCCCTCCTTCGGTACGGAGGAGCAGGCGGGGCCGTACGGTTCGGCGGGCGCCTCGGCCTGGGCCTGCGGGGCGAAGAACGCCAGAGAGGCGGGGAAGGCCAGTGCCGCGGCCGCCGCCGCGGTGCGGTGCAGACGGGTGATCGTCATGATGTCTCCTCCGGCGAGCGGGGGTGGGTCTTCTGTTTCCCTCCCACGCTGACGCTCATCCGGCCCTACCGCCCGCCGCGTCGTTTCTGCGTCGAAAATCACTCCCGGCGCGCTCATGACATCGATCCGCAGGACCGGGGCACCTGGCATTCATGAATACCCGTTCAGTGACAGCGCAGGGACGCGGCCAGGCCAAGAGAGCCGCGAACAGCACCGCGATGGAGGCAGGAGCCCGCGCGGGCTTCGTGGCCCGTGGGGTGATCTACGTCCTCGTGGGCGCCCTCGCCCTGCGCATCGCGCTGTCCGGAGGAGGTGGGAAGCAGGCCGACCGGGGCGGGGCGATCGGCGAGATAGCCGAGAAGCCCTTCGGGAAGATCCTGCTGTGGGTGCTCGGCATCGCCCTGGTGGGAATGGCTCTCTGGCGGCTTTCGGAGGCCCTGTTCGGCGGGGCCGGGGCCGACGGCCGGAAGCCCACCAAGCGGGCCATGGCGGCGGGCCGTGCCGTCTTCTACGGATTCGTCGCCTACTCCGTCCTGTCCTTCGCCGCCGGTGACTCGGGCAGCGGGGGCGGATCGTCGGACCAGCAGTCGAAGGACATCACCGCCAAGGCGCTCGGCTGGCCCGGAGGCCAGTGGATCGTGGGGATCGTGGGGGTCGGGGTGGCCTGCGCCGGTCTCTGGATCGCCGTACGGGCGCTCCTGCGGAAGTACCACAAGCACCTGAAGATGTCAGAGATGTCCAAGCGGGTCCGGCAGGCGGTCGACTTCACCGGAGTCTTCGGCGGCACGGCGCGCGGCATCGTGTTCGCCACGGCGGGCGGATTCGCGGTGGGCGCCGCGATCAAGCACCAGCCGGACGAGTCCAAGGGTATGGACGACACCCTGCGCTCCTTCACCGAGACCCCCGTCGGCCCGTGGCTCCTGGTGGTCATCGCCCTCGGACTGGTCGCCTTCGGCGTGTTCTCCTGGGCCAACGCCCGCTACCGCAAGGTCTGAGCGCCTCCCCGTCCGAGCTGTCCGCCCGCCGCCGCCTGTCTGCGGACGGCGGCGGCCTCGCGGTCCGCCTGCTCCGGGTGGCGGCGGAGCCAGTACGGATTGTCGTGCGGCAGGCCGCCCGTCACCCGTCCGTACATGCCGAACGTGAGGATCAGCAGCCCCATCACGAAGCTGAAGACGACGTTCGACATTCCGAAGTCCAGGATGTTCGCGGCCCGGTCCAGGATGAAGAGGTGGCCGAAGCCGCTCAGCAGGAAGAGCGCGCCGATCGTCATGTTCAGCGTGGACGCGATGTTTCCGCCCACCGCGGCCCCGGCGATCAGCAGCCCGCCGACGACCACCGAGACCAGGCTCAGCAGACCGTTGGTCGACAGTCCGGCGATGTGCTCGCCGCTGGTGTCGAAGAAGCCCAGCCGACTCGTGAAGCCGAGGATGCCGAAAGCCAGCAGGATGGCGCCGCAGAGGCCCGCGCCGATCCGGTACACCCTCGCCAGCCGGTGGTCGACGGGGAGTTCGTCGCTCGGTTTCATGGCCGTCTCCTGTTCATCGCGTGTCTGTCCCGCTGAGGGGCGAAGCGGGGCGATGTGGCGGGTGGGCATCGCACGGAACCCCGGTGTCTCCAGCCAACCGCGCGGCGACAGACGGGGCAACACGCACCGTTCTTGCGTCGTATCGTGGGATTCATGGACCCCGTGATGGACCCTGCCAAGGACCTCGTGGCGGACTCGGCGAGGGGCCCGGCGGGCGACCGCGCCGGCGGTCGGCCGCCGCGGGCGCCGGCCGACGGAGGGCTGACCACCGGTGCGGTGGCCCGCCTTCTCGGGGTCGCGCCGACGACGCTGCGCTCGTGGGACCGCCGCTACGGCATCGGCCCGGCCGCACGGGAGGACGGCCGGCACCGTCGCTGGACCGGGGCCGACATCGCCGCCCTGCGGCACATGTGCCGCCTGACGAGCGCGGGCCTGCCGCCGGCCGAGGCCGCTCGTGCCGTCCTGACCGGAGGCCCCCGCGCCACGCCCGCGCCACGGCGCGGGCACCCACGCCGGGCCCCCGGGGCGCTGCCGCTCGGCAGCGCCCGCCGGGACTGCCGCGGCCTGGCCCGGGCGGCGCTCCGGCTGGACGCGCCGGCCATGGAGGAACTGCTCACGCAGGTCCTCGACCGCTACGGGCTGCCGGCCGCCTGGGACGAGGTGATGGTGCCGGCGCTGCACGCGGTGGGCCGCAAGTGGGAGACCGCGGGGGAGCGGTACATCGAGGTCGAGCACCTGCTGTCCTGGCACGTCTCCGGCGCGCTGCGCGGTGTCCGTGCCGCCGGGCCCCCCGCCCCCGGTGCGGGCCTCTCCCTGCTGGCCTGCGTACCCGGTGAGACCCACACGCTGGCCCTGGAGGCCCTCGCCGCCACGCTCGACCGCCACGGCCTGCCGGTCCGTATGTTCGGTGCCGCCCTGCCCGTCGAGGCGCTGGAGGAGGCGGTCCGGCGCACCGGACCCGACGCGGTGGTGCTCTGGGCTCAGTCGCACGGCACGGCGAGCCGATCGCTCGCGGCCCGGGTGCAGGCGATCGAGTGGGGTGTACGGGGCGCGCGCAGGCGACCTGTGGTCTTCACCGCCGGGCCCGGCTGGGCCGGGCGGCAGCCGCCGGGAACCCGGCACCCGTCCGGGCTCGCCGACGCGGTGGACGCACTGGCCGCACTCGGTGCGCGGTGACGGCGTCCGCGGTCACCCCCGTCACCGCAGCCAGTCCGCCAGGCCCGTCAGGAGGCGCTCCGCGTCGTCCGTGTCGTTGTACGCGCAGAGTCCGACGCGCAGGCCGCCGCTGTCGCCGAGCCCCAGGTGGCGGGAGGCCTCCAGGGCGTAGAAGGAACCGGCGGGCGCGTGCACCCCGGAGCGGGCGAGGAAGCGATAGGCGTCCGCCGCGTCCCGGCCCTCGAAGGTGAGCAGCAGGGTGGGGGTGCGTTCGGCGGCACGGGAGTGGACCGTCACGCCGCCCAGTTCGCGCACCGCCTTCTCGATGCTCTCGCGCAGTGCCGTCTCGTGGGCGTCGATCGCCGCGTACGCCGACCGCAACCGCGCCCGCCGCCCGCCCGCCGCATCCTCGCCGGCGCCCAGGCCCGCCAGGAAGTCCACCGCCGCTCGGGTGCCCGCCATCGACTCGTAGGGAAGGGTGCCGAGTTCGAAGCGTTCCGGCACGGTGTCGGTGGACGGCGCCAGCTTGTCCGGGCGGAGAGTGGCGAGCAGTTCGGGCCGGGCGGCGAGCACCCCGTGATGGGGCCCGAAGAACTTGTACGGGGAGCAGACGAAGAAGTCCGCCCCGAGCCGCTCCACATCCACCGCGTGGTGGGCCGTCAGATGGACCCCGTCCACGTACAGCAGCGCGCCGGCCCGGTGGACCAGTTCGGCGACGGCCGGGATGTCGGGCCGGGTGCCGATGAGGTTGGAGGCGCCGGTGACCGCGACCAGCCGGGTCCGCCCGCTGAGCTGCGCGCCGACGGCCTCGGGGGAAAGCTCGCCGGTCGACGGATCGAAGTCGGCCCACCGCACCACCGCCCCGGCCCGTTCGGCCGCCCGCACCCACGGCCGGATGTTGGCATCGTGGTCCAGCCGACTGACCACCACCTCGTCCCCCGGGCTCCAGGCCCTGGACAGGGTGCGCGAGAAGTCGTAGGTGAGCTGCGTGGCGCTGCGGCCGAACACGATCCCGCCCGGGTCCGCGCCCAGCAGGTCCGCCATCGCCTGCCGGAACCCGCGGACGATCTCCTCCGCGTTCACCTCCCCGGGCAGCTCGGCGCCCCGGATCGACAGGGGCCCGCTCATCGCCTCGCCGATCGCGGCGATGACGGAGGCCGGGGTCTGGGTGCCGCCGGGCCCGTCGAAGTGCGCCGTACCGGACCGCAGGGCGGGGAACTGTGCGCGCACCGCGCCGACGTCGTACGACAAGGGGGCTCCTCGATTGGTTCGCTGATGTGCTGCCGGATCTCGCTGTGATCATCGCAGGGCGGTGTCCTCCGGTCGAAGGAGCGGGGGCCCTCCGACGGATCCCCGATCCGAGGCCTTCCTTCGGGGGCGCTTTCGGGGAGCTGGTTCCGCGCGGGCGCACCGCTCCCTCTCCGACATACGCCGGAGCGTGGGGCGGCGTCTCCCGGCGCACCGGAATGCGCCGTCCTCAAACACCGCGATGATCCTACGAAAGAATTGTTCGCACAAATGAACTCGCCACGGTTACGCGATCCTTCTCGCATTCCCGTCACGAACAAATGCGCCGGGTGATTTCTCCGAGTCGGGCGTGATTAAAGCGGTGGGAACGGGAAATAGATGATCTGGGCTGATGGGGTCGGGGGCATCAGTTCACGCCACGGCCGAATTTCATCGAGGTCGGGTGTCCGAAAGTCGCCAGTGCGGGGGCCGTGGTCGCCGCCCGGGGTTTCCTGTCACGTCCCAAGGGTGCTCTGGCCTGCTCTGAAGCGATGCGAGGGTCTCTCTCCCCATCACTGTCACTTGTGGAGGGTCACGGATGGACGAGCGCGAGCACTCCGCCGATGGCGGAATCTATTCGGCCGGGTATTCGGTCGACCGGAAGGGGCGGTCCGGTAATTCTCCCGCTCGGCTTCTTCGCGTAGCTGCGTACCCGGTTCTCCTCCTCGCGGTCGTATCCGTGAGCGTGGCCGCATTGTCGCTGGAGTGGGATCCGGCCTGGGTCAGTTCACTTTTCCTGGTCGGGGTCATCGCCTATCTCGCTCTCCTGGAACGGCTGATTCCCTATGACCGGAACTGGCACCCAGGAAAGGCCGAATGGTGCTGGTACGGCATCTACTTCCTGCTCACCACGGCCGGCAGCGGACTGGCGCAACTCCTGGTCGCGCTGGCCGTCGGCCTGATCTCGCCCGCGGAACCGGCCCTCCATCTCGGGGTCGAGATCCCGGGCGCGCTCCTCGCCGGATCTCTCGTCAGCTACGCGGTGCACCGGCTGGGCCACCGGAACGCCCTGTTCTGGCGGCTGCACGGAGTGCATCACGTGCCGGAGAAGGTCAACGTCGCCAACAACGGGGTCAACCATGTGCTGGACATCGTCCTGGCGCAGGCCCTCGTCCAGCTGACTCTGGCGTTCGTGGGATTCTCCCGACCCGCGGTGCTGGTGGTCGGACTCTTCGTCGCCGCCCAGGGCTACTTCATCCACGCCAACATCGATGTCCGCATCGGACGGCTCAACCATCTGCTGGCCAGTCCCGAGCAGCACCGTCTGCACCACAGCACCGACCTGTCCGAAGCCGGCCACTACGGCTCCGACCTGTCGTGCTGGGACCACCTCTTCGGCAGCTTCACCTGGTACCCCGGCCGCGAGCCCGCCGCCGTGGGCCTGCACGACCCCACGTCATTCCCCGGCACCGGGGAGATCCTCGCCGCCCTCGCGCATCCCTGGCGACGCCGACCGGCACGGGCCTCCCGGCCGGAGTGACCGCCACCTCCTGAAGCTCCACCACGACTTGCTCCACCACGACTTGAGGAGTTCGACATGGCCGACGCGAACAACCGGGCGTTACGGAACAAGGTGGCGATCATCGGGATGGGCTGCCGCCTGCCCGGCGGCGCCTCGGACCACCGCGCGTACTGGCGCAATCTGGTGGAGGGCAAGGACTGCATCACGCCCACACCGCCCGACCGGTACGACGTCAGCACGCTCGGCAGCCGGTTCCGCGACAAACCAGGGCGCCTCGTCGGCGGCCGCGGCGGATACATCGACGGCTTCGACGAGTTCGACCCCGCGTTCTTCGGCATCAGCCCCCGCGAGGCCGACCACATGGACCCGCAGCAGCGAAAGCTGCTCGAAGTGGCGTGGGAGGCCCTGGAGGACGGTGGCCAGCGTGCCGCCGACCTCGCCGGCGGCAACGTCGCCGTCTACGTCGGTGCGTTCACCCTGGACTACAAGATCCTGCAATTCGCCGACCTGGACTTCACCTCGCTGGCCGCTCACACGGCGACCGGCACCATGATGACGATGGTGTCGAACCGCATCTCGTACTGCTTCGACTTCCGCGGCCCCAGCCTCTCCATCGACACCGCGTGCAGCTCCTCCCTGGTCGCCGTCCACCTGGCCTGCCAGGCACTGAACAACGGGGAGAGCGACCTCGCGCTGGCCGGCGGCACCCTGCTGCACATGGCCCCGCAGTACACCATCGCGGAGACCAAGGGCGGGTTCCTGTCGCCCGAGGGCCGCTCCCGTACGTTCGACGCCGCCGCCGACGGCTACGTACGGGCCGAAGGCGTCGGCCTGGTCGCGCTGAAGCGGCTGGACGACGCCGTACGGGACGGGGACCGGATCCACGCGGTGATCGCCGGTAGCGGCGTCAACCAGGACGGGCACACCAACGGCATCACCGTGCCCAACGCCGACGCCCAGGTCGACCTCATCCGCCGGGTCTGCGCCGAGGCGGGCATCACCCCCGGCGACCTCCAGTACATGGAGGCGCACGGCACCTCCACCCCGGTCGGCGACCCGATCGAGGCGAACGCCCTGGCCCGCGCGCTGGCCGTCGGACGCGCCCCGGGCGCCCGCGCCTACGTCGGCTCGGTCAAGACGAACATCGGCCACACCGAATCCGCCGCCGGGATCGCCGGGCTCATCAAGACCGTCCTGAGCATCAAGCACCGCACGATCCCGCCCCACATCAACCTGGAGAACCTCAACCCCGCCATCGACCCGGCGACCCTCCCCTACGAGATCCCCACCCGGCCCACCGCCTGGCCCGAACACGAAGGGCCCGCCCGCGCCGGGGTCAACTCCTTCGGATTCGGCGGCACAAACGCCCATGTCGTCCTGGAGGAGGCCCCCAAGGTCCTGCCGGACATCCGCCCCGCCGCGCCCGCCGGGCGGCGCTGGAGCATCCTGCCCCTCAGCGCCCGCAACCCCGACGCCCTGACGGAGATGGCGGCCGGGATCCGGGGCGAGCTGGCGGGCGACAACGGCCCGGCAGTGGCCCTCGACGACCTCGGCCACACCCTGGCCCACCGCCGCCAGCACCTCCCCGAGCGGCTGTCCGTCGCCTACACCTCGCGCGCCTCCCTCGACGAGGCCCTCGCCGCCCACGCGCGCGGCGAGGCCCACCCCCGGGTCGTCCACGGCCGCGCCCGGGACGCCGCCGACCGGCGGCTGGTGTGGGTCTTCACCGGCATGGGCCCCCAGTGGTGGGGCATGGGCCGCCAACTGCTGGAGGAGGAGCCTGTCTTCCGCGACGCCGTCGCCGCCTGCGACCGGGCGCTGCGGGAGTTCGCCGACTGGTCCCTCATCGAGGAGATGACCGCCGACGAGTCCGTCTCCCGGATGGCGGAGACCTGGCTCGCCCAGCCCGCGAACTTCGCCGTGCAGGTGGGCCTGGCGGCCCTGTGGCGGTCCCACGGAGTGCGCCCGGACGCCGTGGTCGGCCACAGCACCGGGGAGATCGCCGCCTTCCACGCGGCGGGCGTCTACTCCCTGCGGGACGCGGCCAGGGTCGTCGTGCACCGCAGCCGCCTCCAGCAGACCCTGGCCGGCACCGGCGCCATGCTCGCCGTCAGCCTCTCGGAGGACGAGGCGGAACGCCGGGTGCGCCCCTACAGCGACCGGGTCTCCATCGCCGCCGTCAACAGCCCCACCGCGATCACCCTGGCCGGGGACGAGGCCGCGCTGACCCTGCTGGCCGAGGAGCTGCGGTCCGAGCAGCAGTTCGCGAAGTTCCTCACCGTCGAAGTTCCCTACCACAGCGTCGTGATGGAGCAGATCAAGGACGAACTGCTCGCTGAACTGGCTCCGTTGGAGCCGCGAGCGGCCCAGGTTCCGCTGTACCTGACAGGCGTCGAGGGAAGGGCCCGGGGCGAGGAACTGGACGCCGCGTACTGGTGGAAGAACGTCCGCGAGCGGGTGCGCTTCCGCTCCGCGGTCGACCGCATCGCCGACGACGGCCACCAGGTGTTCCTGGAGATCGGCCCGCACCCGGTCCTCGGCCACGCGATCCGCGAATGCCTCGACACGGGCGGGACGAGCGGACTCACCCTGCCCTCGATCCGCCGCCGGGAGAACGAGAGCGAGCGCTTCGCCGCCTCCCTCGGCTCGCTCCACAACCTGGGCGTCCCCATCGACTGGAGCGTCCTCCAGCCGGCCGGCCGGCCGGTCACCCTGCCCCGCCACCCCTTCCGGCGCGACCGTCACTGGACCGAACCCCGGCCGGTCGCCCAGGTCCGGCTCGGCCACCGCGACCACCGGCTCCTGGGCCGCCGCACCGACCGTACGGAGCCCACCTGGCAGGCCCGCCTGGACACCGAGGACCTGCCGTACCTCGCCGACCACCGCATCCAGGACACCGTGGTCTTCCCCGCCGCCGGGTATCTGGAAATGGCCGCCCAGGCCGTCCTGAAGCTCACCGGCGGCACCACCGCCGTCCTCGCCGACATCGATCTGCGCAAGGCCCTCTTCCTGCCCGACGGCGAGGACCGGACCGTGGAGGTGTCGCTCTCCCTGGAGAACGCCGCCTTCACCATCGCCTCCCCGACCGGGGACGACGGGGAACGGGCCGTGCACGCGAGCGGGATCGTCCGCACCGGGCAACGCCGCCGCACCGCCCCGCCGCTCGACGCCCCCGCGCTCCGCGCCAGGTCCCTGCGGCACCTCGAAGGCCCCGACTGCTACACCGCGCTGGCCGCCCTCGGCTACCACTACGGCCCCGCCTTCCAGGCCATCGAGGAGGTCTGGATCGGCGCCGGCGAGGTCCTCGCCCGGATCCGCCCGCCCCGGGCGATCGGCGACGACGCCGCGGGCCACCACCTCCACCCCGTCCTCCTCGACGCCTGCTTCCAGACTCTCCTGACTCCGCTGATCCCGCCGGCCCCCGAAGATCCCGCACCGGTCACCGGGATCAGGCTGCCGCTCTCCCTGGACGAGGTCGCCCTCGAACCCATCGGCGACCAGCCGTTCTGGGCCCACGCCACCCTGCTCCCCGCCGACGCCGACACCACCCTCGGCAACATCGCCCTCTACGCGGACGACGGGGCGCCGCTCGGCCGCGTCCTCGGCTTCCGCGCCGCCGACGTGGAGAAGGCGGCCACCGCCGTCGCCCGGACCACGATCGACTCCTGGCTCGCCGAACCCGTCTGGACCGACTGCCCGCCGCTGCCCGCCGAGGCCGTCCGCGCCCTGCCACAGGACGCGAACGACGTTGACATGCGCGACGACGACGTGCGCGACGGCAACGTACGCGGCGAAGCGTCGGGAAGCACCGCCGAGCGCCGACCGGCACCCGCGGCCCGCTATCACGACTGGCTCGTCCTCGCCGACACCGGCGGCGTCGCGGACGCCTTCGCCGCCCTGGCCGCCGCCCGGGGCGAACGCTGCCGCCTGGTGCGCCGGGGCGCCGCCTACACCGCGTCCGGCGACGGAGCCACGTTCACCGTGGACCCCGCGTCCGACGCCGATCTGCGCCGGCTCCTCGCTGACCTGGACCGCGACGGGGGGCCCTTCCGAGGGGCCGTCCTGCACCTGTGGAACCTCGACGCGCCCGCCCTCGCCGCGTGCGACCGGACCTCCCTGACCGACCACACCGGCGCGGGAGCGTACTCACTGATCGCCCTCGCCCGGCTCCTGTCAGCCCGGGGCTCCGGAGGCCGCCTGCACATCGTCACCCGCGGCGCCCAACCCGCCCTGCCCGGTGAGGGGCCCGAACCCCTCGGGGCACCGGCCTGGGGCATCGGCCGCGTACTGCGACACCAGGAACTGATCGAACACCCCGGCAAACTCATCGACCTCGACCCCGGGCGGCAGCCGGGCCCCGACAGTGACCGGGCCGAGGCCGAAGCGCTCCTCGGCGAAGTCCTCAGCGACGACGAGGAAGAGATCGCCCTGCGCGACGGCGTCCGCCGCACCAGCCGCCTCCGCCCCGCCGAGGGCCTGACCCGGCCGCTGCCGCTGCGCCTGCGGGCGGATGGAAGCTATCTGGTCACCGGCGCGTTCGGCGCGCTCGGCCGACTGCTGTGCCGCACCCTCGTACGCCGCGGGGCCCGCCGGATCATCCTGGTCGGGCGCACCCCCGTCCCGGCCCGGGAGAAATGGGCCGGCACCGACCCCGCCACCGCCGAGGGCCGGGCCGTGGCCCTGCTCCGCGAGCTGGAGGCGCTCGGCGCGCAGCCCGTCCTCGCGACCCTCGACATCACCGACGAGGACGCCCTGGCCGGCTGGCTCGACGCCCACCGGCAGAGCGGGGCACCCCCCGTACGCGGGGTGTTCCACCTCGCGGGACAGGTCCGCGACACCCTCGTCGCCGATCTGGACCGGGCCGCCTTCGACGCCGTCCACGACCCCAAGACCGTCGGCGCCCACCTCCTGCACCGGCACCTGCGCGACGAGCCCCTCGAACACTTCGTGCTCTTCGCCTCCATCGCCTCCCTGCTGACCACGGCCGGCCAGACCAACTACGCGGCGGGCAACGCCTTCCTGGACGCCCTCGCCCACCACCGCCGCGCCCGGCAACTGCCCGCGCTCAGCCTGGACTGGGGCCCCTGGGCCACCGGAATGATCGAGGAACTCGGACTGGTCGACCACTATCTGCACAGCCGTGGCATGAGCTCGCTGTCCCCGGACGCCGGCATGGCCGTCCTGGAACGCGTCATCGGCCAGGACCACGCCCAACTGGTCGTCGCCACCGTCGTCGACTGGCCCGTCTTCCTCGCCTGGTACCCCTCCCCGCCGCCGCTGGTCGCCGACCTCGCCGCGGCCGCAGCCCCGCCGGCCGACGCCGCCTCGGGCAACGGATTCCTCGACACCTTCCGCGCCGCCGACGAGGAGACCCGCCGCACCCTCGTCGCCGAGCGGTTCGCCGCGCTCTCGGCCACCGTGCTGCGCACCGGCACGGACCGCATCGACCCCGCCACCGGACTCGGCGAACTCGGCCTCGACTCCCTTCTCGCCATGGAGCTGCGGGCCCGGATCCACGCCGAGCTCGGCGTGGCCCTCCCCGTGGTCGCCCTGCTCAGCGGCACCCCGGCCGGGGAACTCGCCGCCCAGCTCCACGACGGCCTCACCGCCCTCGCCTCGGCCGACGCCCCCGACGGGGCCCCGGGAGCGGTGGAACTCCACAGCGACGAGGGGCAGTACCCACTGACGCAGAACCAGAAAGCGCTCTGGTTCCTCAAGCACCTCAACCCCGACGGCCACGCGTACAACATCGGCGGAGCCGTCGAGGTGACCGTCACGCTCGAACCGGACCTGATGTTCGAGGCCGTCCGCCGGCTCATCGCCCGGCACCCCGCGCTCCGCACCAACTTCCTCCTGGTGGACGGGCAGGCCGTGCAGCAAGTCTCCGAGAACGCCGCGACGGACCTCGCCCTCTTCGACGTCCAGGGAGAGGACTGGGAGTCCATCCACGCGACGATCGTCCAGGAATACCGCAAACCCTACGACCTCGCTCACGACCCACTGGTCCGCTTCCGGCTCTTCAAGCGGGGCCCGGACCGCTGGATCATCATGAAGGCCGTCCACCACATCGTCTCCGACGCCATCTCCACCTTCACCTTCATCGAGGAACTCCTCGCCGTCTACGAGGCGTTGCGCCGCAACCAGGAACCCCAGCTCCCACCGATCGAGGCCCGCTACCTCGACTTCCTCAACCAGCAGAACGCCTTCCTGGCCGGGCCCGGTGCGGCAGGCATGCTCGACTACTGGCGCTCTCACCTGCCGGCCGAGGTCCCGCTCCTCGACCTGCCCGTCGACAAACCGCGCCCGGCGGTCCAGACCCACAACGGGGCCTCCGAGTTCTTCGTCCTGGACGACGCCCTCAGCGCCCGTGTCCACGCCCTGGCCCGCGCCCACGGCGTCACGCCGTTCATGGTGCTGCTGAGCGCGTACTACCTCCTGCTGCACCGCTACTCCGGGCAGGACCACATCGTCGTCGGCAGCCCGGTGACCGGCCGCACCCGGCAGGACTTCGCCTCCGTCTACGGCTACTTCGTCAACCCGCTGCCCCTGCACGCCGACCTGTCCGAGGACCCGACCGTCGCCGAACTGCTGCAACAGGTCCGCCGGACCGTGCTCGGCGGCCTGGACAACCAGGAGTACCCCTTCGTCCTCCTCGTCGAGGAGCTGGGCCTCCAGCACGACCCCAGCCGCTCCGCCGTCTTCCAGGCGATGTTCATCCTCCTCACCCACAAGGTGGCCACCGAGCAGTACGGCTACCGTCTGGAGTACATCGAACTCCCGGAGGAGGAAGGGCAGTTCGACATAACGCTGTCCGCCTACGAGGACGAGGCCGAGGGTCGCTTCCACTGCGTGTTCAAGTACAACACCGACCTCTTCCTCCCCGAGACCATGCGCCGCATGGCCGCCCACTACACCCGGCTCCTCGACCGGATGACCCGGGTGCCGGGCGAACAGCCCGCCTCACGGCTGGAGATGCTCGGCGACCGGGAGCGTGAGCGGCTCGTCGGGGAGTGGAGCCGCCCGGCCCTGCCGTCCGCCGGACCCGGGACGGAGCCGTTCGTCCCGGTCCAGACACTGATCGGCCGCGTCGCCGCCGAACACCCCGCGGCCGTCGCCGTCACCCTGCCCACCGCACACGGCGGGGCGCACCGGCTGACCTACGCCGAGCTGGACCGGCGGGCCGCCGGCACCGCCGCCCGGCTGCGGGCGCTCGGCGTCGGCGAGGGCTCGGTGGTCGTGCTCTGCCTCGACAAGTCGCCCGAGCTGATCGTCGCCCTGCTCGGCGTCCTCAGGGCCGGCGCCGCCTACCTCCCGCTCCGGCCCGATCAGCCCGCCGACCGGCTCGCCCACCTCGTGACGACCACCGGCGCGGCACTCGTCCTCGTCGCGGACGACGCCCCGCCGGAGCAGACCGGAGCCCTGACCGTCCCGACGCTCACCCTCGCCGCGCTCGGACGCACCGAACCGCACCCGGAAGGACCGCCCGCCGAGCCCGGCGCCGACGCGCCCGCGTACGTCATCACCACCTCCGGATCCACCGGCCGCCCCAAGGCCGTCCGCGTCAGCCACCGCAACCTCGTCTCCGCCCAGGCCGCGTGGCGCCAGGAGTACCGGCTGGACACCGACGTCCGCACGCACCTCCAGATGGCCGAACCGTCCTTCGACGTGTTCACCGGCGACCTGGTGCGCGCCCTGTGCTCGGGCGGCACCCTCGTCCTGGCCGACCGCGACCTCCTCTTCGACACCACCCGGCTCTACCGCACGATGCGTCAGGAGCGCGTCGACTGCGCCGAGTTCGTCCCCGCCGTCGTCCGCGGCCTGATGGACCACTGCACACGGGAAGGGCTGCGGCTGGACTTCCTGCGCCTGCTGGTGGTCGGCTCGGACGCCTGGAGCGTGGGGGAGTACCGCCGGCTGGCCGAGCTGTGCGGACCCGGCACCCGCCTCGTCAACTCCTACGGCCTCACCGAGGCCACCATCGACAGCGCGCTCTTCGAGGGGCCCGTCGACGACCTGGAACCCGGCGCCATGGTCCCGATCGGCCGGCCGCTGCCCAACAGCACCCTCCATGTCCTCGACGCCCACGGCGAACCCGTCCCGCCCGGCGTGCCCGGCGAACTCTGGATCGGCGGCGACGGCGTCGCCCTCGGCTACGCCGGAGACCCCGAACAGACCGAGGAGCGCTTCGTCACCCGGACGCTCGGCCGGGGAGCCGACGCCCGGCCCGAACGCCTCTACCGCACCGGCGACATCGCCCGCTGGGACGCACACGGCCGGGTCCACCTGCTCGGCCGCACCGACGGACAGGTCAAACTGCGCGGCCACCGCATCGAGATCGGCGAGATCGAGGCGCAGCTCGCCCAGTGGCCGCCGCTCGCCCGGGCCGTCGTCACCGTACGCACGGACACCGGGGGAGAGGCGACACTCTGCGCCTACTGCGTCCCCGCGCCCGGCGCGTCCCTGGACGTCCGGGCCCTGCGCCGCCACCTCGCCCGCTCGCTGCCCTCGTACATGATCCCGTCCCACTTCACCGAACTGCCCGCCCTGCCGCTGACGGCCAACGGCAAGGTCGACACGGCCGCCCTGCCCGCCCCCCGGGCCGGGGCGGGGGACCGGCCGCACGAGGAGCCCGTGACGCTCTACGAGGTCAGCGTCGCCCGCCACTGGAAGACCCTGCTCGGCCGCGAACAGATCAGTCTGGAGGACGACTTCTTCGAACTCGGCGGCAGCTCGATCAAGCTCATCGAACTCCTCCACCACCTGCGCACCGAGTTCGGCGTCGGCGTCCCCGTCAGCAGGCTTTACCAGGTCACCACCCTGCACGGCATGGCCGCCACCGTGGAGGACGTCCTGCTCGGCACCACCGCCGACGAACTGCCCAGCCTCACCTTCAACGCCGGACAGGCCCCCGCCCTCTTCTGCTTCCCGCCCGCCGGCGGCCACGGACTCGTCTACCGGGGGCTGGCCGCACAGCTCCTCGACTACTCCGTCACCGCCTTCAACTACCTCCCCGGCGACGACAAGGTCAGCCGGTACGCCGACCTGATCGAGGCGGACCGGTCCGACGGCCCCTATCTGCTCCTGGGCTACTCCCTCGGCGGCAACCTCGCCTTCGAGACGGCCAAGGAGCTGGAGCGGCGCGGCCGGGACGTCGCCCACGTCGTCATCCTCGACTCCCGCCGCATCCTCGCCGCCTACGAACCGGACGCCTCGGGCATCGCCGCCTTCGAGAGCGAACTCGCCGACCACGTACGCAAGCACACCGGCTCCGAGGCCGTCGCCCGGGAGACCCTCGCCCACGCGGCCGAATACCTCGCCTTCTGCGGTCGCACCCCCAACACCGGCACGGTCGCCGCGACGGTCAGCGTGATCACCGACGAGGAGAAGGCCGCCCTCTACGCCGCCGGCGAGCACGGCACCTGGCACGGCAGCTCCACCGGCGCCACCGCCGTACTGCGCGGCTCCGGCATCCACGCCGACATGCTCGACGCCAAACACCTGCCCCGCAACGCCGAGTTGGTGCGCTCCGTCCTGAGGGGAGACGCGGCCCATGGCGGATGACGACCCCACCGACTGGACCAGCAGGGAACGCGCCCCGGGCACCCCGCCCCGCGTCATCGTCATCGGCGCGGGCGTGGCGGGCCTCTCCACCGGCGTCTACGCGCAGATGAGCGGAGCCAGGACCCGCATCTTCGAGAAGCACGTGCTGCCCGGCGGCTGCTGCACCGCCTGGTCGCGCGACGGGTACCTCTTCGACTACTGCATCGAATGGCTCATCGGCACCGCCCCGGGCAACGACGCGCACCGGGTGTGGAGCGAACTCGGCGCACTCGACGGCAAGACGGTCACCAACTTCGAACTGTTCAACAAGGTCGAGGACGCCTCGGGCCGGTCGGTGACGTTCTACAACGACCCCGACCGGCTGGAGGCCCACCTCCTGGAGGTCTCACCCGCCGACGCCCCGCTCATCCGGGCCTTCACCCGGGACCTGCGGCGCTTCATCGACATCGAGCTGTACCCGTTCCTGACCGCGCCCGCGCTCAGGACCGTAGGGGAGAGGGCCCGGACCCTGCGCACGGTGCTCCCTGTCTTCCGGCTGTTCTGGCGGACCGCCGCCACCCCGATGCACGTGTTCGCCGACCGGTTCCAGGACCCGCTGCTGCGCAAGGCGTTCCGCAACATCTTCTTCCAGGACCCCGAGGGCTTCCCGATGCTGCCGTACCTCTTCAACATGGCGGCCGCCCACCACGGCAACGCGGGCTTCCCCCAGGGCGGTTCGCTCGGCCTCGCCCGTTCCGTCGAGGAGCGCTACAAGAGCCTGGGCGGAACGGTCACCTACCGGGCCCGCACCGAGCGGATCCTGGTCGAGGACGACCGGGCGATCGGCATCGAACTCCGCAACGGCAAAAGGTACTTCGCCGAACACGTCGTCTCCGCCTGCGACGGCCACACCACCGTCTACGGACTCCTGGGCGGCCGGTACACCGGCCCCCGGATCGACAAGCTCTACACCGACCTCCTCCACCGCCCCGGCACCCTCTTCCCCGCCGTCGTCTCCGCCTTCGTCGGCCTCCGCGGCGACCTGGAACCCGAGGAGGCGCACAGCACCACGCACCTCCTCGGCCCGGAAGACGCGGCCCACCTCCCCGGGGCACTCCAGGACAGCTTCGTCGTGCAGGCACGCTCCCGCTACTCCGGTGGCTTCGCACCGCCGGGCCACTCCGTCCTGCACTGCACCTACTTCAGCGACTACGCCCACTGGAAGGACCTGCGCACCAGGGACCGCAAGGAGTACCGCCGGCGCAAGCGCGAAGTCGCCCACTTCGTCCGCGACTTCCTGGAGCGCCGCACCCCCGGCATCGCGGAGCGCATCGACATCGTCGAGGTCGCCACGCCCGCCACCACCCACCGCTACACCGGCAACCTCGGCGGCTCCATCCTCGCCTGGAAGGCGTTCTCCGAAGCCGACGACGTCGCCGCGCGCCTCGTCGGCAAGGACCGGATGCGGCTGCCGGGACTCAGCGGCTTCTCCATGGCCGGACAGTGGGTCGGCATGGGCGGCCTGATCCGCGCCGCCTCCACCGGCCGCTTCGCCGTCCAGTACCTCTGCCGCGACCTGGGCCTGGAGTTCCGGGCCTGGGAGAGCAAGGGCGCCGAACCCTGGCACCCCGGGAAGCTGGGACACCTGCCCCAGCTCGACCGGTGGTCCGCACGGGAGAGCGAGGGCTCATGAGCGGCGACACGAACGGACCCCGGGCCGGTGGCGCACGCCGGCCCCGGGAGACGATGATCATCATCGGGGCCGGTCTCGGCGGGCTCTCCACCGGCTGCTACGCCCAGATGAACGGCTACCGCACCCGCATCCTGGAGATGCACGAGATCCCCGGCGGCTGCTGCACCGCCTGGGAGCGCGGCGGCTTCACCCTGGACGCCTGCGTCAGCTGGCTCCTCGGCAGCGGCCCCGGCAACGAGATGCACCAGATCTGGCTGGAGCTCGGCGCCCTCCAGGGCAAGGAGGTCCGCCACTTCGACGTCTTCAACATCGTGCGCGGCACGGACGGCCGGGCCGTCCACTTCTACTCCGACCCCGACCGGCTCGAAGCCCACCTCATCGGCATCTCGCCCGCCGACGCCCGCCTCGTACGGAAGTTCTGCGCGCAACTGCGCAGCTTCCGCAAGGCGCTCGCGGTCTACCCCTTCCTCAAGCCCGTCGGACTGATGGGACGCCGGGAGCGCTGGCGGATGCTCGCCTCGTTCCTGCCGTACTTCAACTCCGTCCGCACCACGATCACCGTCCTGATGAGCGACTTCTCCAAGAAGTTCAAGGACCCCCTCCTGCGGGAGGCCTTCAACTTCATCCTGTACGAGAAGCACCCGGCCTTCCCCGTCCTCCCCTTCCACTTCCAGCTCGCCTCGCACGCCAACCTCTCCGCCGGAGTCCCCGAAGGCGGCTCCCTCGGCCTCGCCGAGTCGATCGAGGCCCGCTACCGCCGGCTCGGCGGCGAGGTCTCCTACAACACCAAGGTCGAGACGGTGATCGTCGAGGACGACCGGGCGGTGGGCGTCCGCCTCAGCGACGGTCAGGAACTGCGCGCCGACATCATCGTGTCGGCCTGCGACGGCTACACCACGACCATGAAGTTCCTGGAGGGCAAGTACCTGGGCGAGGACTACCGCAAGCTCTACACGGAGACCATCCACGAACCCGGCATGGTCTTCCCCGGCTACTTCACCCTCTTCCTCGGCCTCTCGCGCCCCTTCCCCGAGGGAGACCCCTGCACCACCTACCTCCTCGACGAGGCGACGGCCGCCGAACTGACCGGCATCCGCCACCCCAGCATCAACGTCCAGTTCCGCAGCAGCCACTACCCCGAACTGTCCCCGGACGGCACCACCGTCGTCTACGCCACCTACTTCTGCGACATCGCCCCCTGGCGCGCCCTGGACGAGGGCCCCGAACAGATCACCCGCACCCGCGGCGGCCAGGAGCTGCACACCCTGCCCGTACGGCACGGGCGCGGCTACTACGCGGCGAAACGCCGGGCCCGCGAGACACTCGTCGGCTTCCTGGAACAGCGCTACCCCGGGCTGCGGGACGCGATCGTCGTCCGGGACGTCTCCAGCCCCCTCACCCAGGTCCGCTACACCGGCAACTACGACGGCACCGTCCTCGGCTGGCAGCCCTTCGTCGAGAGCGGCGAGACCCTCGAAGAACTGATCAAGAAGCACGGCCCGGGCCTCCCCGGACTGCGCGACTTCTACCAGTCCGGCGTCTGGGCCACCACCGGCGGGCTCATCCGCGCCGCCGCCGCCGGACGCCACGTCATGCAGTTCGTCTGCCGCGACGACGACCGGCCCTTCACCGCGTCGCTCGACCTCACCGCACCACCACCGACCCACCGGGTCATCCCCGTGCCCGTGCGCCCCGCCGCACCGACCGAGAGGAAACCATGAAGATCGCGAAATGGGTGGTCCGCGAACACGTCGAAGGCGTCCCCGACGTGGACCGCGTCTACGACAAGGTCGTCGAACACGTCGACGTCACCCTCGCCCCCGACGAGATGCTCCTGCGCACCCTGTACGTCTCCGTCGACCCCTACCTCCAGGGCATCGCCCTCGATACCCCGATCGGCCGGCACATGGGCGCCGACTCGATCATGGAGGTGGTGGAGGCGGGGCCGCGCGCCGCCCACCGCGTCGGCGACCTCGTCCAGGGCTTCGGCGGCTGGCGCACCCACGTGATCAGCACCGGCGTCCCCGAACTCTGGCAGACCGGCACGTTCCCCATGGTCTTCCCGGCCTACCGCAGGCTCGACCCCCGGTGGTACGACGACGCCCTGCCGCTGACGACCGCCCTCAGCGTGATGGGGGGCCCCGGCATGACCGCCTGGGGGACCCTGACCAAGTACATGACGATCAGCCCCGGCGAGACCCTCGTCATCAGCGGGGCCTCCGGCTCGGTGGGCGCCCTCGTCGGGCAGCTCGCCGCGCTCGCCGGGGCCCGGGTGGTCGGCACCACCTCCTCCCCGGAGAAGGCGGACTACCTCACCGGGCTCGGGTTCGACGCCGTGGTCGTCTACCGCCACGGGGACGGTGCGGAGACCGTCCGCGACGCACTTGTCCGGGCCGCCCCCGACGGCGTCGACCGCTACTTCGACAACCTCGGCGGCGCGGTCACCGACGCCGTGTTCTCCCTGCTCAACATCGGGAGCCAGGTGGCGGTGTGCTGGCAGTGGGCGACGCAGGTCGGCAACGAGGGCACCGGCCCCCGGCTTCTGCCCTACCTGATGTTCCCGCGCGCCACCGTGCGCGGCATCTTCTCCCTGGAATGGTTCACCGAACAGAACTGGCAGGACCTCCACACCGACCTGGGCGGCCGCGTCCGGCGCGGCGAGGTCGTCTGCGACCACACCCTGCACCACGGCTTCGACGCGATCCCCGCCGCCTACGGCAGCCTCTACGGCGACCGGGCGGCCAACCGCGGCAAGGTACTCGTCGAACTCTGAGCGCCGTCCTCCCTCCGCTCGATCCAACGGTGCTCCCCAGGAGGCACGTTGACCACCACCGACCCCACGCATCCGGCCCCGGAGCCGCTCCACCGCCTGTTCTTCGAGAAACCCGGGCCGCCCCGCCCCGCCGAGCTGCCGGGAGGCGGCCCCGCCTGGCTGGTCAGCCGGTACGAGGACGTCCGCCAGGTGCTCTCGGACCCCCGGTTCGGCCGGGCCCAGCTGTACGCCCCCGACGCGCCCGCCCTCTCCGGCGTACCCGACCTCGTGAACGACCCCGACCTGATGTTCAACCAGGACGGCCCCGACCATCTCCGGCTGCGCCGCACCCTGCGGCGCGCGTTCACCCCGAGGGCCGTCGCCCGCTGGCGGCCCTGGATCGCCGCGATAGTGGAGGAGCTCCTCGGCCGGCTGGGAACCCGGCCCCAACCGGTCGACGTCGTCGCGGAGTTCGCCCTCCCGCTGCCGGCGGCGGTGGTCAGCCGCCTCATGGGGCTCGACGAGTCCGCGTGGGACCGGATGCGGCACTGGAGCGAACACGCCTTCTCCGACGGCACCCACGAGCGCGAGCAGGTGGCAGCGGTCCTCAAGGAGTTCAGCGCGTTCGGCGCGCACCTCCTCGAGGAGCGGCGCCGGACCCCGGGCGAGGACCTGATCAGCGGTCTGGTCGCGGCGGCCGACGAGGAAGGCGGCGTTCCCGAGACCCAGTTGGTCACCCTGGTGTGCGGGCTGGTCGTCGGCGGCCACGACAGCACGATGACCATGCTCGGCAACGCACTGCTCTACCTGCTGGGCGAACGCCGTGAGACCTGGTCCCGCCTCGGCGCCGACGAGGAGGCCGCGGGGCGTCTCGTGGACCGCCTCGTCCACCTCGTCCCGCTGGGCGACGACCGGGGCAGCACCCGCCACGCCGCCGAGGACGTCGAGGTAGGAGGAGTGACGATCCCGGCGGGCGCGATCGTGCTCGCCGACTGCGGCATGGCCAACCGCGACCCGGAGGTCTTCCCGCCCGCCACCCTCCACGACCTGTTCGCCCCACTGGAGGCCCCCACGCTCTCCTTCGGCGCCGGCCCCCACTACTGTCTCGGCGCCTGGCTGGCCCGCACGGAGCTCCAGCTCGCCCTGCACCGCCTGGCCGCCCGTTTCCCGGAGCTGCGCCTGGCCGCCCCCGTCGACACGGTCGTGTGGCGGACCGGGACGACCTCCCGCAGTCCGCGGCGGCTCGGCGTCGGTTGGTAGGGCGGGGAACGGCAGGGGTGCGCCGGTTCGTCCGGCGCACCCCTGCCGCCGTCAGCCGCGTGCGACGGCGATCGAGCCCCCGAGCCGGTCGCCCGCCTCGTAGACCAGGTACGGCACGCCCCGGTCCGTGCCGAAGCTCGGTGAGGCGGCGCGGCCGTTCTCCGGGGCCGCGCTGCCCGAGTCGTAGAAGACGCCGAGGTGGTCGCGGCGGGAGAAGTCGTTGCCGACCTCGGTGATCAGGATGTTCCCGCCGTTCTCCTTGCCGGAGTGGTAGACGACGAACGTGCTGCCGCCCCGGGTCAGCAGATGCGGACCGCTGAGGTTGTTCACGCCGACATCGGAGTGGCGCACCAGCGGCTGCTGGGCGAAGGCCCAGTCGCGGCCGTCCTTCGACCAGCCCCAGGCGATGTCACGATGGTTGGACTGGTTGTTGATCATGAAGAGCATCACGTACCGCGCACCGCGCGCGGGCAGGTCGTGCCGGAACACTCGCGCGTAGGACGTCTCGCTGGTGCCCGCCGGAAGCATGTCCTTGGTGAGCACGGCCCTGTCGTACGTGAACGTGACGCCGTCCTTGGACCGGGCGAGCCGGGTCGTGTGGTTCTCGCCGTGGAAGTAGAGCCACAGCTCCTTGACGTCCTCGTTCCACAGGACGTGCGGCGAGGAGACATGGCTGACCCGGTAGTGTGGCTGCCAGTCGTTGGAGACCAACGGGTTCGCCGGGTACTCAGTGAACGGGCCCTCCAACGAGTCGCCGTAGGCCAGGCAGATGCCACCGGGCGCGTCGTGCGGGGCGTAGTAGAGGTAGTAGCGGCCCAGCGGGTTCGCCAGCTTGTCGTAGACGCCCCGGATGCACGGGAAGATGATCTCGCCCGTCGGGTTGTACGTCAGCTGGGAAGGCGTCAGCAGTGGCCCCAGATGGCGGTAGTCCGGGAATCCGCCGGGGGCCGCGACCGCGCTCCCCGCCCCCGCGCCGGTGGCGATCAGTCCGGCGGTCACCGCCGTGCCGGCCAGCGCGCCCCGCAGGAAGATGCGGCGGCTCGGGTGGGTCGCGGCGGCCGCGACCGGAGTGTCCTCGTACTGTGTCATGTCGTTCTCCGTCCCGAAGAGATGAGCGATCACAGATAACTGGCGGCGGTGACACAGAAGCCGCCGAGCGCCACGGCCCAGACGTACGGCAGGGTCCGCAGCATCACCTGCTGCGGCGTCACCCCCGCGTACTGTGCGCTCCACACGGTCTGCGTGCTGGTGGGGTCCGACACCCCGAACACCTGGTTGTACGAGGTCGCCAGGCCCAGCACCGCGACGGCCGGGTAGATGCCGGCGGCGATGAGGACGCCCGCTATGCCCGCGCCGAGACCGTAGACGTTCAGCGGCCCCCGGTACAGGCAGAGCGGCACGAGCAGTGTGAAGACCAGGACGAACAGCACCGGGTTCTGCGGGCTGACGGCCTTGACCAGCGGCTCCAGCGCCTCCACCGCACCGGGCAGCTTCACCGCGGCGAGCAGGATACCGATCGCGATGAACAGGACGATCGGGGCCGCGGCGACCTCGAAGGAGCCGTACAGCGTCCGCAGCAGCCGCTTGTTCATCTCGCGCGGCCGAGTGGTCGTGACGAGCGCGAACAGGACGCCCGCCAGCATCGACGGCAGGATCGCCACCTCGAAGCCGAGGGCCAGGACCAGCGGCACGAGGGGGGTGAGGAGCGCGTACCAGGGGGCGTCGCCCAGCTGCTCGCGACGCGAAACGGGCTTGGCGGAAGCCGACTTGAGCGACCAGGCGTGCTCGACGCCGCGCCTGCGGGTCTCGACGAGGACGAACAGGACGGCGGCGGCCAGCGCGAACGGGAACAGCTTGATCATGAAGCCGCGCACGGTCTCGACGGGCAGTTCCAGCGCGGTGGAGAAGAACTGCCAGACAGGCAGCTCGAACGGCACGCCGGCCGCGATGCCCATCAGGATCGTCCCGGCGGCCGTGACCTTGGGGATGCCGACGGCGATCATGGCGGGGATGCCGATGATCCCGGCGAGCATCGCCGCGGGGGCCGAGCCGGTGACCGTGCCGACCAGGGTGGAGACGCCGAGGACGCCCAGGGCGACCACCACCGGACGGTCCCCGCCGAACTCGACGATCTTGCGCACCAGGGTGCCCGCGATGCCGGTCTCGTCCAGGAGCCTGCCCAGCCAGGAGCCGAGCAGGATCGCGATCATCGTGGCGCCGAGAGCCGGCGCGCCTTCCTGGACGACCGTGTCCAGCACACTGTTCTCGCCGGTCAGCGGGGCGCCCGCGACGAAGGCGATGACGACGGCCAGGATGACGAGCGCGAAGGCGGTGGGCAGCCTGCGGGTGAGCATCGCGGCGACACCGGCCGCCATGACAAGAAGGATGACGACGCCCATGGCGTTACTTCTCTCTTCCGTGCGGGGATCCGGCTGCGGACCCGTGCCGAGGTTCGGCCGCGGTGGCCAGGGCGGCCGTCAGCAGGAGCGGACTGCGGCCCAGGCCGCAGACCGTGCGGGCGTGGGCATGGGCGGCGATCTCGTCGGCGCCCGCGACATGGCCGTACAGGGTGTACCGGCCGGCGCGCAGCACCACGTGGCCCAGGGCGTGCTTGAGCGCCTTCTTCGCCGGACCGTGGTGGAGCCGCTCGTGCACCGCCTCGTGCGCGATCGCCGCCGCCCGGACCGACCCGGCCGGGTACCGGCCCCGCCAGCCGAGCAGGTCGATCAGCTCGTCGGCGAGCGCCAGGGTGTCGGTGAACAGTTCGACGGTGGGCACCGGCCGGGACGTGTAGCGGGCGAGGAGCCCCTTCGTGAGGCCACCGCCGCTCTCCACGATCCGGGCCGTCGCCGCGACCGGTGGCAGCGCCGCGCCGAACGCGTCGGCGGTACGGGCCCAGTGGCGCAGCAGCTCCGGGTCACGCCCCTCGTGCGTGGGCGTGTTCGCGAGCAGCCGGGCGCCGAACTCGGTGTCGTCGTCGGCCTCCAGCGCCGAAATGGCCGTGCGTGCTGCCCGGTCGAGCAGGGCGGTCGTCATGAGCGCACCTCCACGACCGCGACGACCGGTTCGTCGGCGGCGCGGGCGCGCAGTTCGCTGCGGGCCAGCGCCAGCAGCGGATCCGGGTCGATCACCCCGGACAGGTCCGCGATCCGGGACCCGAGCAGCAGCCGCAGCGCCGGGGCGCGGACGCCGCCGTCACCGTACGACGTGGCCTCCTTCACCAGCCCGGCGAGGACCTCGGGCGCCTGCCCCACGGTGGTCGTCTCCACCCGGGCGTCCGGCGCGTGCAGCCGTACGACGCCGTCCGCGTCCACGACCCGCACCGGGTGCCGGGCCGCCCGGAAACGCCGGTGCACCTCGGTGCCGTACACGGTGTGGGCCGGTGTGCCCGCGAGCACCCGTACCGAGGCCGGATCGGTCCGCAGGCTCGTCGCGGCGGCGCGCAGCCGGTCCGCCTCGCCGGCGCGGTGGGCACGGTCCTGGGTGCGCAGTTCGGTGGCGCCGGTCGCCACGGCCCGTACGGTGCTGGTCTGCGGGTCGACCGTGACCTCCACCTCCACCCCGTCGGCGGCGGCCCCCTGGGCGATGACGGCGGCCTCGGCCTCGGCGCGCACGGCGAGGATCTGTTCCTGGCCGGCGCCGGGGATGATCCGCTCGACCTGTTCCCGGATGAGGGCCAGGGCCACGCCGATCGGGCTGATCACCTCGTTGTGCTGGGCGATCCTGCCCTCCTGGCCGGTCATGGCCGCCAGATGCGGGGTCACGGAGGCCGCGCCGCCGCCCCCGCCGACGAGCAGCGCGGTGTCCTTGTCCAGCCGGTAGTCGCGCGTCATCTCCTCGACCACGGACCTCACCTGCTCGGTGCCCGCGTCCAGGAGCTTCGTCGCGGCCGAGGCGACATCGGTGCCGAGCGCGGCGGCCAGCGGGGCGATCGCGGCCCTCGCCACGGCCGGGTCGCACCGGGCGAAGTCCCCCTCAGGCACCCGGCCCAGCGCGTTCGCCGCGCAGGTCATGGTGATCGCGAACCGGCCCCCGGCGGCGTCGAGCACCGCGTAGTCGTCGGGGTCGTCCGCCAGCGGACGGATCGTGGTGACCTTCGCGTCGCGCAGGTCGTCCTCGGTCGCGAAGCAGGCGTACGGCAGCCCCGCGATGTGCGCGCTGCGCGGACCGACGCCGACGACCCTGCCGCCGTCGACGCGGACCATCGATCCGCCGCCGACCCCCACGGTCCGCACGTCCAGCGCCGAGAGGTACGACGTCCGGCCGAGCATGGTGGCGTGCCGGACGGCGACCTTGCCCCGCCGCACGACGCTGATGTCCGTGGACGTGCCGCCGGTCTCCAGGAACAGGCCCTCGCTGACACGCTCCTGCATCAGCGCGCCGGCGACGCCCGCCGCCGGTCCGGACAGCACCGTCAGCAGCGGCCTGCGCCGCATCTCGTCCAGCGACATCACCCCGCCGTCGCACCGCATCACCATCAGCGGCGCGCTCACGCCCGCCTTGGTGATCGAGGCGTCGACCAGATCGGCGGTGGCGAGCATGCGCGGCAGGATCGCGGCGTTCACCACGGCGGTCCGGGTCCGCTTGTGGAGCCCGTACAGCGACGTGATGTCGTGCGCGGCGGTCGTCGGCAGCCCCCGCTCCTCGGCGGCGGCGACGACCGCGTCCTCCCCTTCGGGGCGGTCGACGCTGAACGGCTGGCTGGCGACGACGACTTCTGCGCCCTCCCGCACGACCGCGTCGAGTGCGGCGCGCACGGCGGTCGCGTCGTCCGGGTCGGCCACATGCCCGTAGACGAGCGGCAGCCGCTTGCCGGGCGTCAGCTCCAGCTTGCGGAACGCGGCCAGCCGACGGGTCAGCGTGGCGCTCGGGCCCGCGCCGATCCCGATCAGACCGACGGTGGCGACGTCGCCCTCCAGCAGGGCGTTGGTAGCCTGTGTGGTGCCGTGGGCGAGGAACGTCACGTCCTCGGGCGTGTGGCCGGTCTGCTCCAGCAGGCGGTCGAGAGCTTCGACGATGCCGTGGGCGACGCCGTCCTCGTGGTGGTGGCTGGTGGGAACCTTCACCTGCCCCAGCAGGCTCAGGGTCGTGGCGTCTACGGCCACGGCGTCGGTGAAGGTTCCGCCCACGTCGATGCCGACGCGGATGCGGTGGGTGTTCATGGCTGGGCACCTCCTTGTGCGGGTGGCAGGGCGAGGGCGGCGGGTCCGGACGTCGCGAGACGGCCGGGGCCCGGGGCCGGGCGGGTACAGGTGGAGCTGCGCCCGCCCGGCGCTCCGCGCTCACTCTGGGGGCCGTGCGGTGAAGTGGGTCTGTGTGTCGCGTACTGCGATGAAGCGGATGATGCGTCGTCCGCGCCGTCCGTCGTCCGCGGACGGGGTCGGTCAGTAGCCGCGTACGTCCGGCCAGTGGCGCTGCACGCCGTCGCGCTCCAGCAGTGCGGCGAACGCCTCGAACCGCTTGTCCTCGGCCTGGACCCGGTGCGGCTCGACGCCCTCGGCGACGCAGTGCGCGGCCAGCGCGCCGGCGACCTCGCCGATGTTCCATTCCACCGGGTGGAGCCGGTAGCAGCCGTTGGTGATGTGCGTCGTGCCGATGTTCTTGCCCGCGGGAAGCAGGTTGCGGACGCGGCGCGGGATGAGCGCGCCGAGCGGGATCTCGAACGGCACCGAACCGATGTCGACGTAGTTGTCGCCGCCGGTCGAGGGGTGCAGGTCGATGCGGTAGTTGCCGACGCCCACCGAGTCCCGGTAGCGGGTGCCGCCGTAGGGACCGACGATGTCGATCGAGACGTCGTGCTCGGTGACCGTGGTGACGGCCTTGATCCGCCGCGACTCCCGTACGTAGGGGGCCTTGGCCAGACCGTCCGCCGTGCCGGTGACGTCCCCGCGCAGCCGCAGCCCCGGGAATCCGGTGCCGCCGTCCGCCCGGGGGGCCTCGGTCTGGAGCCAGTACAGGACGGAGAGCGACAGCTGGCGGGCCTCGGCGAGCGCGGCGGCCGACGTCTCCTCGCCCCCGCCGATCAGCGGCTTCAACCAGTAGTCGTTCAAAGGCCAGTTGACCAGAGTGATGTCGGAGTCGAACGCTCCGGGCCGGTGCAGCTTGCGGGCCAGGATCCGACGGAAGCCGAACAGCTCCTTGTCGCCGGCGTCGGCCGACTGGTCGGCGTTGACGTCCAGCGGATCCAGCTCCGGGTTGGGCACGAAGGTCCGCGGGACGGCCTCCAGGCTGCGCGGGTCGGGTGCGAGGAAGCCGAGCAGCGGCCCCGGCCAGAAGTCCGGCCGGTAGGAGCGCCAGAAGTCGTAGTCGGCGGGGCGCTCGATGGTGTGGTCCTCGCCCTCGTGGTGCGAGAGCGCGAAACACACGGTGATGCCCTGCTGGTTGAGGGGCTGTGCCTCCTCGGGCGCGTGCGGTTCGTCGAACTCGCTCCGCGCCTCGGCGCCGATCACATGCTCCACCCCGGCGAGTTCGAGCAGTTCACCCGTCTCGGTGGCGTCGATGACGTAACGCGCGCTGATGGTCGTGCGGTCGCCACCACGCAGGTCGACCAGGGTGACGGACCGTACGGTGTCGTCGTCGCCGGCTTCGGCGGCCACCGGCCGGTGCTCGGTGAGGAGCGTCAGCAGCCCCGAGGAGCGGTGCGGCGCGAGCATGGCCTCCATCACGCTCAGGGCGACGCGCGGCTCGTGGCACAGCTTGCTGACGCGCCCGGCGCCCGGATTGAGGTTGCGCAGGGCCAGGGCCTCGGAACGCATCGGGTACCACTGGCGGTAGTAGTCCCGGATGGACTCGCGCAGCGTGCGGTACGAGGCGGTGGTGCCGAACTCCTCGACCCACGGGTGTTCGTCCGGCGGAACCGCCTGCGAGGTGAGCTGGCCGCCGATCCAGTCCGTCTCCTCGGTGAGGACGACGGTGCGCCCCGCCCGGCAGGCGGCGAGAGCGGCGGCCACGCCGCCGAGTCCGGCGCCCACGATGAGGATGTCGGGTTCCGATATCACGGTTCTCCTTGAAGTGCTGTGTGAACGTGTTGCGTTGGAGCTGGTGCGACCCCCTCCGGGGGTCGGGTCGAAGAGATACGGGAGCGTCAGGGACGTACGGGGGCCGGTCCGGCCGTTGAGCCGGGCCGGAAGGCGCAGGCCACCAGGGGTTCCGTAGCCTCCTCCCCGGCCACCAGGGCGGCGAGCATCCGCACGGCGGCCGCGCCGAGTTGGGGCCGGGGGACGTCGAAGCCGGTGGGCACGGGCCCGTCCGCGAGATCCGGCGGGGGGCTGCCGAGCAGGGCGAGCGTGGCGTCGCGGGGGCAGTCGATGCCGACGAAGTGCGCGGCGCCGTGCAGGGCGCGCCAGGCGTCGCCGGTGTCGGTCTCCTCCGCGACGAACGCGGTCACGCCGTCGTCGAGCCAGCCACGCAGCCGCTCGGCCGTCAGATCGCTCTCGGGGGCGGCGGAGCGGAAGACGGCGGCGGGACCGCCGGGCAGCCCCGCCTCCTCCAAGCCCTTGAGGAAGCCGTGCTCACGGTCGGTGGAGGCGGGCGCCTCGTCGTCCTCCCGGACGAGCACGATGCGCCGGTGGCCGAGCGATGCGAGGTGCGCGACGACCTCCTGGCTCGCGCTGATGTAGTCGGCGCCGACCCAGGCCAGCCCCTCCAGCTCGTCCCGGCGGCCCAGGTGGACCACGGGGAAGCCGTCGGCGACCAGCCGCAGCAGTTCGTCGGCGGGGGCGTGGCGTCCCAGGAACAGACAGCCGTCGGCGAGCCGCACCCGGTTGAGGGCGTTCGGCCCGGCGGCCCCCGCGCCGCCCGTGCTGGAACCGGTGAAGAGCACCAGGTCGTAGCCCCGGGCCGCCGCTTCCTGCTCGACGCCGACCAGGAAGGGGTAGTACGAGTGCTGTACGTCGGTGGGAAACGTGGAGGTGAAGCTGAAGACCCCGAGCAGATTGTTCCGGGCTGCGGCGAGACGGCTGGCGGCCGGATCCGGCACGTAGCCCAGCGCCCGGACCGCGTCGAGGACCTTCTGCCGGGTCTCCTCGGAGATCGTCGCGCCTTGCTTCCGGGCTCCCAGCACCAGCGAGACGGTGGCCTGCGAGACCCCGGCGAGCCGGGCGACTTCGGCCTGGCGCGGACGGGACGTACGGCCGGCGGGGGCGGGCGCCCGGCCCGGCCTGGACCGCTTCCTGGGTTCTTCCACGGTGTTCCTCCGGATCACTAATGCGTATTACTAATGCGCATTAGTGAGTACTGTGAACCTCCGTTCCGCAGGGGTCAAGGGATTGCGCAAGACTTCTTTCGGCCTTGTGGGCACAGGTCTGTGCGTCCGGGCCCGGCGCTCGCCGGGCCCCGCACCGGGGCTCACCAGTCGTGGACGGTCCCGTCATGAAGACGGTTGACCGGCAGATGCGCGGTCTCGTACAGGTGGACGGCGGCCGCCACCCCGACCGGGGAGATGTCCTCCCGGGAGCGAGGGGACGGCGCGCGCGAAGGAGGCCGAAACGGGCCCCGCGCCCCGTCGGGTCCCCGCCGACGCGCTGGGGACTCGGGGGGCGGGTGGCGCCCGCGGAGCACCGTCCGCGAGGGGGCGGGTGTGTTCCGCGTACTCCGTCCCCTTCTCCACGGGCTTGCGCGGTTCTTGCCCCATGGCTTCGTCTCCGGCGGTGCCGCGATACTGCGACGAGCCGTTGACCCGAAGGGACCCACGTGACGCACCCATTCTCCGCGACCACCCGCCTCGGCCTCGGCGGCGTGGCGCTCCTGCTCGTCCTCGCGAGGCCCACCCTGCCCGCTGCCGCCACCCCGGCGGACGCCGCCCCCACCCCCGCGGCGGTGACCGTCGAGGAGCGGCGCCTCGATCGGACCGCGCCGCAGGAGATCCTGCGGCGCAGCGGGTTCGACTCCTTCGCCCCGCGCTTCGAGCGTGCCCTGCGGGGCTCCGGCGGTTACGCGCAGGCCGAGCGGACGGTCACCCGCCACGCCTCGGCGCTGTGGCGGCGTGCCGTGGACCGCGCCCAGGGCCGAGGGCCGGCCACGGGCGACTTGAGCCGGGGCGATGACCGCCCGCTGTACTGGGCCCGACTCGCGCTCAGCCGTGAACTCCGGTCGTGGAAACCCTGGTTCGGGCTGAGTGACGAGCAGCGCGAGTCCTTGCACACCGCCCTGGGGACCTCCTCGCGCGGTCAGCACGACATCCGCTTCCCGGGCCACAGGGTGAAGCGGGTCCTCGTCACCGGCTTCGACCCGTTCACCCTGGACAGGGACGTCCGGATCGGCAATCCCTCGGGCGCGAGCGCGCTCGCCCTGGACGGCACCCTGATACGGACCTCGGAGGGGCCGGCAAGGATCGAGACGGTCGTCTTCCCGGTGCGCTGGGCGGACTTCGCGGAGGGAGCCGTGGAGCGGGCCCTCGCCCGTCAGCTGCCCCGCCTGGACCTGTTCACCACCGTCAGCCAGGGCCGCCAGGGCCGCTTCGACGTGGAGCGCACCAACGGCGCCTGGCGCGGCGGCTTCCCCGACAACGAGAACGCGGCGAGCACCGGGACCGTCCCCGTCGACGACCCCGGCTCGCAGCCGCAGTGGACGACGACCACGCTCCCGTACCGGCAGCTCACCGAAGCGGACACGGGCCGCTTCCCGGTGTACGACAACACCGAGGTCACCGAGATCCCGGCGGGCGGCAGCCAGCCGGTGACCAGGCCGGACGGACCCACGCCCGGCTCGGCGTCGCGGGCCGGAGGCGGCGGCGACTACCTCTCCAACGAGATCGCCTACCGGGCCACCCTGCTGCGCGACCGGCTGGTCCTGCCCGACCTGCCGGGCGGTCATCTCCACACTCCGGTGCTGCGGTTCGGCGCGGAGAACACGGACCCGCGGACGGGCACGGTCACCGACCCGGACTTCGAGCGGAACCGGGCGGACATCGTCAGCCAGGTGAGGGAGCTGGTGAGGACGGCGGTGGGGACCCCGGCTCCGCGCCCGTAGTCCTCGTCACTCGCAACCGGAGGAGATCTCCTGGAAGTTGTCGTAGTGGTCGCCGGTGTACCAGACGGTGTGCGTGTCCTGGTCACGGACGACACGTTCGGCGTCGCGGTGCTCCCCCCGGTTGCGGGGGTTGACGTCGTACTCGCGGTAGCGGCCCTCCAGGGGCAGGTCCCCGGAGCGGTTGCGGTAGACGTTGCTGCCGCGGATGACCAGACGGGTGTCCGCGACGGGGTAGTCGGTGGGCCGGGAGGACTGCGGCCACGTCAGGTCCTGCCAGATCTCGCAGGCTTCCTGGACCTGCCCGGGGAACTCCTCGACCGGCAGAGCCGGTTCGATGATGTCGGCCGATCGCACGGCGAGATGTGCCGGGGTCTGGAGGGGAGCGGCGGAAGAGGCCGCCGGGGCCGCGAACACGGTCAGGAGCAGGGCGGCGGCCGCCACATGGCGAAGGTTGCGCAGGGTAGTCATGCTTTCTGCAACCGCCTGCGAGCGCCGGGGATACGGCTCGCTCCGGCTGAACTTCTTCCGGCGCTGGTCATCGGCGTAGAGGGAACCCGAACGGCGCTACCACCGGGCGGGCCCCTGGTACGGGTCAGCGGCGAGGGCGGTCCGGATAGGATGCCGATATGACGGAGAGTGAGTTGCTGATCGACCTGCGTGGCCGCCGGATCGAGACGCTCGATGATTTCTGGGACGCGGTGACCGGGCCCTGCGGGCTGCCCGACTGGTTCGGCCGGAACCTCGACGCCTGGGCGGACACCATCCACGGACGTGGCATCTCCGACGTGATCGACCGTCACAGCACCCTGTCCGTCCACGTCGACCGGACAGGGATCTTCGCCGCGAACGATCCGGACGCCCGAGCCCTGGGCGAGGTCTTCGACGGCGAACAGAACAAGCTGGTCGTCCACGCCGTCTGAGCGGCTGCTCGACCGGCGTCGTCCGGTTCAGTGACCCACGACGCCGGTCGAGGTTACGCGTTGACGCTACGGGTTACGGGAAGGTCGGGAACGCCGGCGGCGTCGCCGCGCCCGGGACGTAGTCGAAGTTGGGCGTGAGCGTGCCGAAGAGGCTGCCGGCCCGGGGAGCCGTCGCTCCGGTGGCTGCCGCGAAGAGGTCAGCGGCCTCCTGAGTGACGTAGAACGGCGCCTTCTTGATACGGAAGCCGGTGGGGCTCGGGCGGGCGCCGGCCATGACCTCGACGTAGGTGGACTCGGCGATCACCACTTCCTCGCTGAGCTTCGCGCCGTCGATCGACACGCCCGCGGAGTAGGCGGGCGTCGGCATGACGCGGATGAACGTGGACTGCAGGGTGATGCTCTTGCCGGACGCCTGGTGCTTGATCCTGAGTCCACCGGGGTAGAAGATGCGTCCCTTGGCATCGAGCCCGTCACCGGCCGTCGAACCGATGGGCATGCTGAAACCCCGGCCGTCGGCGTCCATCACGAACGGGCTGATGGCCTCCAGGGCGATGCCCTCGCGCTCCATCCAGGCGAGGGTCTCGTCACCGATCGTCACCTGGGCGGAGCCCCACGGGGAGATGTAGGCGCCCGGCAGCGGGGCGGCGGCAGCAGTCCTGACGGCGCCGGCCGGCTGCTGGGCGGCAGCCCCGGACGACGTCAGGCCGAGCGGGACGGAGAGCGCGGCCACGGCGGCCACGGCGATGAGACGGCGGATCGCGTGCATACCCATGGGGGGTCCAGTCTGTGAGGAGGGTGGGGGGAAGGCGTCAGATGCTCTTCCCGGAGGGTCCACGAACGCGGGAACAAGAGAGAGTTCGGCGTCGGGACGACAAGCCGGTCGAAGATCGACTTCGCGATGAGTATGCCTACCCATGCATGGTTTTTCGACCATGCGGGCCGGTCGTTGGTCCATCCGGTGGGAAAGTTCCACGCGGCGAGTGACGCGCGACGCGGAGCAGTCACTCCAAGATCATTCGCGCCGTTGGCCGTGGTGACTCCCCTCCCACGACAGCCCTGGAGACTCGCGTGCCCACAACCCCCAGAACGTCCGCGAGCGGCTCACCGGCCCGTCCACGCATCGGTCTCCTCGCCGCCACCACGGCCGCGCTCACCGCAGCCGCCCTGTCCGGACAGTTCATGGGCGTCGGCCAGGCGGGCGGCCACATCGACGCCCCCTCGGCCGTGCTGGACTCCCCGGCGGACCTGACCGACGTGTACGCCTTCACCAGCCCGGACGACACGGACATGGTCACGCTCATCGCGAACGTGCGCCCCTTCCAGGTCCCCGGCACCGCGGCCAACGCGCTGGTGGACTTCCCGTTCGCGACCGGCGCCCGGTACGAGATCCACACGGACGCCGACGGCGACGGCGCGTCCGACACCACCTACCGCTGGACCTTCCGGGACGAGGACCGTCGGCCCTTCGGGGTAGGACCGAAGGTCGGGCCGCTGCCGGTCAACTCGCTCGACGACCGGTCGCTCGGGGTACGCCAGAAGTACACCCTGGAGAAGATCGACGCGGGCGGCGCCGGCCGGACGCTCCTGAAGGACGCGATCGCCTCACCCACCCACACCGGGCGGGCCCTGATGCCCGACTACGGCAAGCTGCGGCAGCAGGCGACCCGCCAACTCCCCGGCGGAGGACGGACCGTGGCCACCCAGGCGGCGGAGGCGTTCAAGGCGGACACCCAGGTCTTCGGCCTGTACACGGTCGGCACCAGCGGACCCGTGCCCGGATGGCTGCCCGACGCCCAGCCGCTCTCGGCGCTGAACGTGAACAGCCTGATCCTGCAAGTCCCCAAGAAGGAGGTCGCCCTGAAGGGCGACCCGGAACGCAACCCCGTCGTCGGCGTGTGGGCGTCCGTCTCCCGGCAGGGCGCGGACCTGGAGCGCAGCCTTTCGAAGCAGGCCCCCACCTTCCGGCAGGTGTCCCGGCAGGGCACCCCGCACATCGCGTTCGCCCTGTTCGGCTCCACCGTCGGACTGGCCCGGCCCGGCGGGCCCGAAGACCGCTTCCAGGCACGTCTGCCGAAGGACGACCACCTGGAAGGCGACTTCCTGGCCGCCACCCTCGACCCGGTACCGCCGCACCGGATCGAGAGGGCCCAGGGCCGCACGGCGCCGGCCACCCCGCGCCGTGACATCCAGGCCCTGTTCATGAAGGGCATCGGCAAGGACAACGGATCCACGTTCGGCTTCGACCTCAACACCCATACGATGAACGCCGACGCGAGCCCCGAACACATCGTGCTCGCCGAGCAGTTGCGCCTGAACCTCAGCACTCCCGTCACCGCGGATCCGAAGAGCCAAGGTGTCCTCGACGGCGACCTCCAGGGCTTCCCGAACGGGCGGCGCCTGAACGACAACATCGACGGGCCGCTGATCCGCATGCTGGAGGGTGAGCCCGCCGGGCCGTCCGCCGCGGACCTGCTCCCGCGGCCGGTCCTCAGCCTGCAACCCGCCGACGCGCAGGCCACGTTCCCGTACCTCAATCTGCCCCACGCGGGCCCGTGAGGCGTCTGATCACCGCCGCAGGTGCGGTGGCGGCCATGGCCGGGTGCGTGGCGGGACTCCTCCTCCTCGGCCCCGACACCTCCCGGCCGTCGGCCACCACCGCGCCCGCGGGCGCCTCCAGTGAGGGCGCCGGCTCCGCCGACACCATCCGTAAGAGGACAGAGACCCACCCCGACGACCCGACGGCCTGGGCCGACCTGGCGCATGCCGAGATCGAACGGGCCCGCACCACCTTCGACGCGGGCCTGCTCGATGGAGCCGACACGGCGCTGCGCCGCTCCCTCGCCCTCGACGGCACGGACAACTACCGGGCCGTGACAGGCCGGGGACTGCTCGCCAACGCCCGGCACGACTTCGGCGAGGGGCGCCTGCACGGGCTGCGCGCCACCCGGATGGCACCCGACCGGCCGGACGGATACGCCGTACTGGCGGACGCCGAGATCCAGCTCGGGAACTATCCGCAGGCGCGGCACGCCGTACAGCGGATGCTCGACATCGCCCCGGCCACGGCCGCCTACAGCCGAGCCGCCTACGACCTGGAGACCGGCGGGCGACCCGAGGACGCCGCCATCGCACTCCAGCGAGCCGTGGACAGCGCGGTCACCCAGGACGAACGAGCCTTCGCCGAGGCCCGCCTGGGCGACCTGGCCTGGTCCCGGGGCGAGATCGACCGGGCGGCACGACACTACGGGCGCGCCCTGGGCGCCGTGCCGACCCACCCCTACGGGCAGGCCGGACTCGCCCGGGTGGCCGCCGCGCGCGGCCACCCGGACAAGGCGCTCGATCTGTACACACGGCTCGTCGAGCGGATGCCGCTGCCCCAGTTCCTGCTGGAGAGCCTGGACCTTCGGCGCGCGAGCGGAGATGCCCACCGGGGAAGCGAGCGGGCGGTCCTGGCGGCGCAGCTGCGGATGGCCCGTGCGGACGACGGACCCGTCGACCCGCATCTCATCCTCTACGCGGCCGACCACGGCGACCCCGAGGTCGGGGTGGAGCTCGCGCGCAGGGAGTGGAAGCACGTCCGAAGCGTCATCGTCGCCGATGCGCTGGCCTGGTCCCTGCATCGCGCGGGCCGCGACACCGAAGCCCTCACCTATGCGCGCCGGGCGGCCGCCACCGGCTGGCAGAACGCTCTGTTCCGCTACCACCGGGGCACGATCGAGCAGTCCCTCGCTCTGCCCGAGGGGGCCCGCCGCCTGAGCGAGGCCCATGCCCTGAACCCGTATCTCTCCCTGTACCGACCCGACGCAGATGGGTAGTCGATGAAGTTTCCCTGCCGTGCGGCGGTCGTCGCGGCGCCCCTGCTGCTGTCCGGCCTCACCGCGGTACCGACGGCCCAAGCCCACCCGCTGGGCAATTTCAGCGTCAACCACTACGACGGACTGCGTCTGTCGCACGACCGGATCGACGACACCGCGGTCGTCGACAGCGCGGAGATTCCCACCGCCCAGGACGAAGAAGCGACGGACACCGACCACGACGGCACGATCGCACCGGCCGAAGCGGCGGACAGGGCAGCCGATCGATGCGCCCTGCTCGCCGACCGCACCCGCGTCGCCGTGGACGGCAGGCGCGTCGCCTGGCACGTGACACGCTCCACCCTGACCTACGGGAAGGGGACCGCCGGCGTCCCCGTGGCCCGGCTGACCTGTGCCCTGCGGGCCGAAGCCGATCTCTCCCGGCCCGCCGACATCACCTTCACCTCGGGGGCGGATGCGAAACGAGCCGGCTGGAAGGAGATCACCGCCGTCCCGGGCGACCGCGTAGGGCTGGCCACATCGTCCGTTCCCGCGGACAGTCCGAGCGACGTCCTGCTCCACTACCCGGCGGAAGGGAACGAACGGCCACTCGCCGTGGCCGCCGCGAAGCTGCGTACGGAGCCGGGCAGGGGCACGGCCGCTGCTCCCGGCGCACCGGGAGCGGGTGCGCCGGGAGCGGGTGCGCCGGGAGCGCCCCCGGCGGTTCAGGCGCTGGACCGGGGCACCGTGCTCTTCCCCGCGCTGGAGCGCCGGCTCACCGGCCTGACCGCGGGCCGGGACCTCACGTGGTCGGTGGGCCTTCTCGCCGTCCTGCTGACCCTGCTGCTGGGCGCGGGCCACGCCGCACTGCCCGGCCACGCCAAACTGGCGGTCGCCGCCTGCCTGGCCAGACGGGAGGGCGGGGTACGCGCCGCGCTCACGGTCGGAACGACCGTCACGGCCACCCACACCGCGGGGGTCCTGGCGATGGGCCTGATCCTCACCGCGGGCGTCGGCCTGGCCGGGGAACGACTACTGGCATGGCTGGGCGCGATCAGCGGTGCGTTGATCGCGGCACTGGGTGCGGTCCTGGTGGTGACGGCGGTACGGGCCCTGCGCTCGGGCCGCCCACCGGCACAATGGCACCACGGACACAGCCACGGACACGGTCACACCCACGGGCACAGCGACGGACACGGGCACACCCACGGGCACACGCACAGCGAGACGCGGGAACACGCCCTCGCGCACGGTCACCGTCACCGGCCCGACCACCACCACGCACACCCGCACGGTCCCGGCCTCCCGCACAGCCACGGTGACCACGCGTACGAGGCGGAGCTCCGTTCGCCGAAGACCCCGCGCCGCACCGGCCTTCCCGCACTCGTCGGCGTAGGACTCGCGGCCGGTCTCGTCCCCAGCCCCTCCGCCCTCGTCGTCCTGCTCGGCGCCATCGCGCTGAGCCAGACCCTCTTCGGCGTCCTCCTCGTCCTCGGCTACGGACTCGGCATGGCCATCACTCTCACCGCCGCGGGCCTCCTGCTCTCCGGAGGCGGAAGCAGACTCGCCGCACTCAGCGAACGACACCTGCCCTCCCTGCGCCGCTGGACCCGTTACGGGACCGTCCTCACCGCGCTCGCCGTCCTCACCGTGGGCATCAGCCTCGCACTGCGGAGCCTTCTCACCCTCTGAACCACGGTGTTGGCCGCCGGCCCGGCTGAAGTACGGGGTGGGGAACCTCTGAGTGAGGGCCCCGCCTCGGTCGTGAGGGCGGCCGGCACCTTGTCCCCGAGGTACCGGCCGACCCGAGCGGCGCTCAGGCCGCCTTCTTCCATGACGTGAGATGCGCGAAGACCACCACGTTCGCCGAGTAGCCCGCCTTCTCGTCGAAACGCCCGCCGCAGGTCAGCAGCCGTAGTTCGGGCCGTCCGGTCTCCCCGTACACCTTGTCGTCGGGGAACTTGTTCTTCGTGTACGTCTTCACCGCATCCACCGTGAACACCGCGGTCTTGCGGTCCGCACGCACCACGTTGACCTTGTCGCCCCGGCGCAGTGCGTTGAGGTTGAGGAAGATGGCGGGGCCGGTCCTGGTGTCCCGGTGGCCCACGAGCAGCGCCGTGCCGTTCTCACCGGGCGACGGCCCCTTCTCGTACCAGCCCGTCAGCTTGGGCTTGCTCAACGGCGGGGCTCCCAGCCGGCCCTTCGCGTCGAGTCCGAGTCCGGTGACCGCGGACTCGATGAAGATGGCGGGAATGGCGACCTTCAGCGGGCGGGAGGGCACCAGGGGAGCGTGCGAGGCGGGCACGTGCTTCTCCGGTTCGTGCGGTGCCCGCCGGAACGGCTCCCTCCCGCCGCCCGCGGCGTCGCTGCCGCGGGCGGCGGCGACCGTCCGGGTGTCCTCGGAGGAGCCCGAGGACACCCAGACGATGCCGGTCACCAGGGAGAACGTCACGCACAGCGTCATGGTGAGACGGCACGCGCGCGTCGGTCCTCGTCGACGCCGTCGGCAGCGGGCGTTACGCCTCGCCACGGGCACGGCGACGTGCGGACCGGCGCATCATGACCAGACCCGCGGCTCCGGCGGCTCCGGCAGCCAGCGCGGCGGCCGCTCCGGCGTTCGAGTCGCTCTCGGAGCTGACCGGCTCCATGTCCGGGACACCGCCGCCGCCCGCGGGGACACCGCCGATCGGCCTCTGCGGCTTGCCGCCGCCGTGACCGCGGTCGGGGCACTCGACCTTGAAGCTCTTCTGCTTCGGGCCCGCCGGGACAACCCACACCAGCTGGTACGTGCCCTCCGGGAGCAGGTACGTCTCGCTGCGCGCACTGCCGTTGATGAGCGGGAGCCTGTCCATCAGGGTGGTGCCCGGCGGCACGGTCGGGGGCTGCTCGGTGATCGTCCAGGGGACCGAGGGGAACGACTCGAAGTTGCTCGCAGCCAGCACGAACTTGCAGACCTCGACCCCGTCGCGGTCACTGCGCGAGTGCCAGCTGACCGAGCGGATGTCGATGTTGCCGCTGTCGCCGGGGAGGGCGTAGGCGGCGGGTGCTCCGGCCAGGGTGGCGCCGGCGACCGCGACTGCGACGGCGACCTTGGCGCCCGTGCGGGCGCTGCGGGAGCGGACGGAACTGGAGATGCGCATGAAGGCTCCTTCAAGCCGAGATGATTGTCGTACTGATCACCTGATCGCCTAAGACATGCCATGAATCGTCATAAAAGTCAGATAAGACACGAAAAACACGACAGAAGTTCCCTGATCGGCAGGCAGCATACGAGTGGCGTTTCCGCGGGCGCAGGAGCGCGCCTTCATCGACACGGCAGCCACGCGACGAGCCGGCACGCGCGGCCAACTGACCGTCGCCGCGCCCGGGTGGCCTGAGATCGGCGACCGGCCCGCGCTGGGAAAGCCGGGGCGGCGCAGCCGCACAGCGCATCGCGCTCCACCCAGCCGGACCGCCCCCCATCAGCCGAAGCTCCTGTTCGACTTCGCGTGCGGCGGCCTGCATGAACGCGCTCGTCCGCGTTCATGATGGTCCATCCGATGCCGCCGAGGACGGCCGATGCTCTCAGCGGCCGCTCAGGAGGGCGAGGACTTCGCCGTCCGTCACCTGGTAGAAGTCGTCGTACCACTCACCCACGGACCGGAGGCCCGGCGGCTGTTGGAGGCAGAGGACATCGTCCGCATCCCTGCCCAGGCGGTCTCGGCTGCCGGGAGCGCCGACCGGTACGGCGAGAATCAGCCGGCCCGGAGCCCGACGGCGCACGTGACGCAGGGCGGCCTGGGCGGTGAGCCCGGTGGCGAGGCCGTCGTCGACCAGAACCACGGTCCTGCCGGCGACCCGAGGCTCGGGCCGGCCGTCCCGGTAGAGCTCCTCGCGACGGCGCAGCTCCGCGCGTTCCCGGGCCAGTTGGGGGCCGAGACGGTCCTCGGAGAGGCCGAACATCTCCAGTGCCTCTCTGTCGAACAGCGGCGGGTCGTCGCCGACGATCGCACCGATACCGCTCTCCGGCCGGCCGGGCAGCCCGATCTTGCGTACGACCAGGACGTCCAGTGCGGCCCGGAGCGCCGATGCGATGGGCGCCGCCACGGGGACGCCGCCGCGGGGAAGCGCGAGGACGACGGGGTCGGTCATCCCGTGGTCGGCCGACCACGCCAGAAGCCGTTCGGCGAGCTCACGGCCCGCCTGTTCTCGATCCCGGAATCGCATGGGTCCGCCTCTCGGACGGGTCACGGTTCGGTGGGGGCCGGCGGCCTCCGACTGGGCTCACTCCGCCTCGCCGGGGACCTCCAGCCTTTCCAGAGCGCGTACCGCCGGCCCCTGGAGCACAGCGCCGTCGGTTCCGAACCGGGACCCATGACACGGACACTCCCAGGTGACTTCCGCGTCGTTGAAGGACACCAGGCAGCCGAGGTGGGTGCAGCGGGCGGAGACGGCCCGCAGCGTGCCGTCCTGATGCCGGTGAACGGCACAGCGCCGCCCCTTCACCCGCACGACGGCGCCCGTGCCCGGCGCGATGTCACTCACCGAGTCGACGTGGGTCACCCGCATCCGGTCCCCGGCGAAGTGCTTGGCCACATCGGCTTGCTGCTTCAGCAGCGCCGCGCCCTCGCGGAGGACACCCGCGATACGTCGCGGATCGTACAGCTCCGCCCAGGCCGGCCGGGCTTCGGACTCGGTGATCAGAGAGGTCAGCAGCCGGCCCGCAAGGACGCCGCCGGTCATTCCCCAGCCACCGAAGCCGGTCGCCACGTAGGTATGACGAGCCCCGATATGGAGGGGGCCGATGAGCGGCACGGTATCGCTGGGGTCGTTGTCCTGTGCCGCCCACCGATAGGTGGTGGCGCCCACCGGAAAGCGTTCGTGCATCCAGGAGTCGAGACGGCGGAAGCCCTTGCTCTCACCGGGGGGCGTGTCGCCGGGGGTGATTCCGCCGCCGGGCTCCAGGCCAGGCGTATCGCGCGGATCCGGGTCCGGGTTTCCTGTGCTCATGTACTCCGAGTACCCCTTCGCGCGGAGGCACACGTGGACTCAACCGACTTTCCCGGCAACCGAGCTTCGTTCCGGGCCGTAGGGCCACAGGGGCGCCGAGCCGTCGACGCGGCGGCACCCGCCTGTAGCGGCTCCGCGGGTCGCCTACGCCCGGACGGGAGAACCGGGCGTTAGAAACGTCTCCAGCGGGGAACCCGCCGCGCCACGGACGTTCCGCACTATCCGCACGACCCCAGGAAGGGAACGAGACCCATGACTACCGCACGCGAGATCATGACCAGCGGCACGGAGTGCGTCGGTGAGAAGGAGAACATCCTGGACGCCGCGAAGAAGATGAAGGACCTCGGCGTCGGCGCTCTCCCGATCTGCGGCACCGACAACAAGTTGAAGGGCGTCCTGACCGACCGCGACATCGTGGGCAAGGTGCTCGGCGCGGGCAAGGACCCGGCGGACTGCACGGCCGGCGAGTTGGCCCAGGGGGAGGCGGTGACCATCGGCGCCGACGACCCCGCCGAGGAGATCCTGCGCACGATGACCTCGCACAAGGTCCGCAGGCTGCCGGTCATCGACGGCCACACCCTGGTCGGCATGGTCGCCACCGCGGACGTCGCCCGCGCCCTGCCCGACCCTCAGGTCGGAGACCTAGTCGAGGCACTCTCCACCGACTGAGGCCACTGCCTACGAATCGCTACGGGCCCGCCAGGGAGCTCAGCCCGCCGTGCCCGTCGGGACCACGGCGGGCGTCCTGGGTTACCGCCTGCCATGGTGCCGGTCGGGCGCCGGCCTAGTTTCGGGGTGCGCATGGTGTGGCGTACATGGTCAGGCCCTTGGGCGTCGGTGTGAGTTCCAGGCTCACGCCGATCTTGCGGCCAGGCCGCGCCGGGCGCAGCGTGCGCGAGCCGGCCAGGGTCGCCAGGGCGACGGGCAGCATCGCATCGGCCGCGGCTGCGCCGGGGCAGTATCGGGGACCCAGGCCGTAGGCGAGCAGCGCGGCGGGGGCCGGTGGCGGATCGGCGTGGGGGAGCCAGCGCTGCGGGTCGAACACGTCCGGGTGGCGGTAGCGGTTCCTGTCGCGGCGCAGGGCCCCCAGGGGCAGAGTGACCACGGCTCCGGCCGGGATGTGTACACCGCCCTGGCGGGTCTCGTGGCGGGTGCGGCGGACCAGGAACGGGATGCCGTGGAGGCGGGTGACCTCTTGAACGAAGGCGGTCGCGAGCGGGAGCTGGTGTGCCTGGAGGCGGTCCGTATCGGGTGCGGCGTCGGCTTCGTCCCGGAGAGCCTGCTGGTAGTGCGGGTGGCGGCCCAGTTCGTAGCAGGCCCAGGCGAGGGTGGAGGCGCTGGTCTCCATGCCGGCGATCAGCAGAGCGCGAACGTCGCGCTGCACCACGTGGGGGTTCCCGGGAGCGGCAGCTTCGAGCACGGACACCAGGTCCTGCCTGTCCGGGGCGGGCCGGTGGTGGGCTCGCACCTGGCGGACGGCCTCGTCCAGTTCGGCGAGCGCACGGCGGCTGGCGCGGCGCCGGGGCACGGGCACCCAGGGCCAGGGTGCGAGGGCGTAGCGCCAGAAGATGCCGCCGGACAGGGTGGAGCGGGCGGATGCGATCTTGGACAGGGTGCCGGGAGCGAGCTCACTGTTGAGGACACAGCTGACGAGGAGACCGCAGGCGAGGCGGCTCATCTCCACCCGCATGTCGAGCGGTCGGTCCGCGGGCAGCTCGGCGAGCAGCTGCCGGGTACGGGCCTGGACACTGGGGCCGAGAGCGGTGAGCCGGGACGCGGTGAACGCGGGTCTCATCACGGCGCGCCGCTCCCGGTGGGCGGCGCCCTCGAGGCCGACCACGCCGTGCCCGTTGAAGTCGCGCAGGCTCGGGTCAGGGCCCCAGAACCGGAACGTGTCCTCATCACTGCCGACCTTGCGCAGCAGTGCCGGGTCGTTGACCTGGAAGGCGGTCGTCGGGCCCGTCCTGGTGGGGACGACCGGGCCGGCCTGCTCCAGACGGGCCGCGAGGTTGGCCGGGTCGAGCCAGAACCGCAGGGCGCGGGAGGGGGCGAGTGCCCCCGCGGGGGCGAGTGCCCCCGCGCCGGGCGGCACGACCGGTTGTCCGGGGCAGGCTGTCCTGTCCACACTCATCAGCTTCGCTGTCCTGTCCACGCTCGTCGGCCTCCGCGGCTCCGGCCGCCAGTACCGTATGGGCAACGATCAACTGCGGGGGCGGTCACGGGCGGGCCGGCCCCCTGCGAACCCTCGATCGCCCGACTGGACCTGCCTGGTACTACCGGGCACACCGTCGCCTACGCCCAGGAACTCCGACACCGCCGACGCGCCCACCCGGTCCCTCTCGGCACGCAGGCGCACCAGTACGGGCGCACTACGCTGATCGAGATGAATCTGTCCCGGACGCATGTCTCGCGGCTCCTCAACCGCCTCCTGGCCAAGCTCCGCGGGCTCGTCGTGCCGCGAAATGTCGGGGTCCGACGGCGGCGAAGCCGTCGACCATGGCGATCAGGTCGCGCGACGTGCGCGTCAGTGCGTTCTCGTCCAGCGGGACGCCGGACCAGGTGTGCATCGCGCGGGTGAGCACCTTCGCCAACTCGTCGAAGAGCACGACGCGGTCCTCGCGCGACCATTCCGGCCGTGCTCGCTCCATTTCCCCGCCCACCTGTCGCGAGAGGTCCCGCACCGCCGACGGGTCCTTGAGCAGGCCGGTGAACAGCGCCTTGCGCACCCGGTGGCGCTCGCCGTCCAGCGTGTGGACCGCGCCCCGGCCGAACAGCGTGTCGATCACCGGTCGCGGCTGCGCGTCGTGGCGCAGGATGTGCTTCTCGTCGTAGAAGAAGCGCACCGCGGCCGGGCGGTGCAGGCGATGGCCTGCTTGCCCAGGAGGCGTGTACGCACAGGCGCTCCGCCGCTGCGGCGCCTGCGGTCGGGAAGCCAGGCATAACCCTGGAGAAGGAGCGGGAGAGTGCTGTCGGCCATGGTTCCTCCGGGGTGCGCGGACGGGTGCCGGCGGGGGCGGTCGCGTCAGGGGCGGCGCCAGTCGTCGGAGCGCAGGTGGGAGGCGGCCTGAGGCCCCATGCGCAGCATTCCGCCGTCCACCGCCCAGGAGGCTCCGGTGGTGTAAGACGACTCCGGACCAGCTAGGAAGGCGACCACGGCGGCGACCTCCCGGGCGTCGCCGGGGCGCCCGAGCGGGATGCCCGGCCGGTCCACGCCCTCCACCTCGGTGTCCTCCTGGCCCGTCATCGGCGTCGCGATCTCTCCGGGGGCCACCGCGTTCACCGTGATGCCGTACTCGGCGAGCTCCAGGGCCATCACCTGCGTCAAAAGGCCGAGCCCGCCCTTCGCGGCACAGTAGGGGGCCGCGCCGACCCGGGGCTGATGCTCGTGCACCGAGGTGATGTTCACGATGCGCCCGCCGTCCCCCTGGGCGACCATGCGGCGGGCCGCACGCTGTGAGCACAGGAAGGGGCCGATGAGGTCCACGTCGATCACCTGCCGCACCGTGGCGTGGTCCAGGTCGAGGAACCGGGTGGACGTTCCTGTGCCCGCGCAGTTGACCAGTACGTCGATCCGGCCCAGCTCGTCCGCCAGGGCGTCCACCACGTCGGCGGCGGCCGGCGGTTCGGTGAGGTCCAGCCGGGCGATCGCGGCACATCGGCCGACGGCGCGGACTTCGGCGGCGGTGTCCTCGCCGCCCCGACGGTCGCGGTGGTAGGTGATGCCCACATCCATCCCCTGCCGCGCGAGCCGGACGGCGACCGCTCTGCCGATGCCGGAGTCCGCCCCGGTCACCAGGGCGACCGGGGCGCTGTCGTCGGTCATGTCTCCTCCATGGGCCGTATCGGGGGAAGGCAGGGCCCGCTCCCGCTCCGGGCGTCGGGCGGCTACCACCGTCGCCCGGAGGCAAACGTTCAGCCGGTCGGTGACCACGAGGTCGAGCCGTCCGATCAGGGAGAGGCGCGGATCCGGCGTGCGGCAATGGCGCGAGGCCGGGACGGCCCGTTGGGCGAGAGCGTCGCCGGCGGCGACCTCGCCCAACGCGAGGCTGAACCAGCCTCGCGAGGCTGAACCTGCCGGTGGCCAGGACGCGCCCCGTTCCGCCACGGGGCCTGAACAGGTCGTCCGACCGGGTGTCGAGGGGCGACGGCATCAGAGGGGTCCGTCTCCTCGTCGTGCACGGGCGGGCGGTACGTCCGCGTCCGCTCCGTCGGGTGCGAGGTCGTCGAGCAGTGCCTGGCAGTCGGCCGTCAGGCTGCCGAGCGCGGCCCCGACCTCGGGGCCCTGACCGTGCAGGTGTTCCTTCAGGTCGGCGAGGGCTCGGTGGGCGGCCGCCAGGGCGTCGTTCCTTCGGCCGCACCGCTCCTCGTCCGGGCCGTGCGCCATGATGGCTTCGTCGGCCGAGCAGACCTCCGCCGCGGCCGACAGGAGCCCGCCGAGATCGGTCAGGGCGCGGCGCGGCGGCAGAGGGAGGCCTCGCTGCTCGGAGGCGGTCTCCCACAGCGTCAGGGTGAGGGCGAGCAGCCGATTCGCCACCCGGGCCCAGACGATGTCCCACGCGGTGGACGGAGCGGGCGTCCGGCGGCGGAGCCGGTGGCCGGGGTTGAGCCGGAAGCTCTCGGAGTCCCAGCCCCGGGCCACGTGGAGCTCGGACAGCGCGGCCAGCAGGTCGTGCGCGCTCCGGTGCCAGTGCTCCGCCCGCTGCGCGTCGTACTCCCGCTCCCGCATGCCGTCGCCCATGTCGCGCAGCAGGTCGGCGCAGTCGCGCGGCAGAGCACACGCCAGCCTGCTGACGTGGAGCGAGTGGACGGGCGGCAGGACCGCGGCGTTCACCGCGATGCCCACGGCGGCTCCCACGGCCGTCTCCAGCAGCCGGTGCCCGACGGCGGGCAACGAGTACGAGCCGTAGGCCAGCACGAAGAGGGCGGTGGTCGGCGCGTACAGGCCCTGGCCGCCGACGGGTGCCAGGTTGCCGAGCAGCACGGTGAGGGGGAGGGCGATGACCATGGCGGCCATCGTGTTGCCCGTGAGGGCGGCGGCACCGGCGGCGAGCAGGGTCCCGGCCGTGATCATCAGCAGGAGCTGGGTCGCGGTGCGCACGGACCGGTAGACGGTCCCCAGCACCAGGGCCACAGCCGCCCAGGGAGCCATCAGCGCCATCGGCGCCGTCAGCCACCAGCCGGTCAGCGCCCAGGCGACGATGGCCGCGGCTGCCGCCTTCAGGGACTGCGTCACCTGGTACGCGTCGGGCCGGTGCAGGCGCGGTGTCACGCGGGCGAGCGCCGTCCTCATGGCCTGCTCACCGGCGTGGTGGGCTTGAGCGAGACCACCGGCCGCCGGTCGCCCGGCCGCCGGTCGCCCGGCCGCCGGTCGCCCGGCCGGCGGGGAAGCGGCGTGGAGGCGGTCATGCCGCTCCCTGGAGGGCGTCGTCGCGCAGTCGCTCGCAGGACTGGCTGAGCAGGCGTGAGACGTGCATCTGGGAGATGCCGAGGCGTTGGGCGATGCTCACCTGTGTCATGTCGCGGAAGAAGCGGAGGTAGAGGATCGTGCGCTCCCGCTCCGGCAGCTTGCGCAGGCCCGGCTTCACGGCTTCCCGGTCGACGGCGACGTCCAGGGCCCGATCGGTGGACCCCAGTCGTTCGGACAGCGGGCTGCCGCTGTCCGCGCCCGCCGGTTCCGCGTCCAGGGAGAGGGCGCTGTAGCTCTCCAGCGCTTCCAAGCCCAGCAGCACGTCGTCCTCACTGAGCCCTGCAGCGGAGGCGATCTGGGCGCAGGTCGGCGCGCGCCCACCCGCTGTCTGGCTCAGATCACGCCGGACCGTCCTCACTCGGTTGCGCAGATCCTGGACGCGGCGCGGTACGTGGACATCCCAGGTGTGATCGCGGAAGTGCCGCTTCAGCTCGCCCGTGATGGTCGGAACCGCGTACGTCTCGAACGCTTTGCCGCGGAGCGGGTCGTAACGGTCCACCGCCTTGACGAGGCCCATGGCGGCCACCTGCCGGAGGTCGTCCATCGCCTCCCCCCGGTCGCGGAACCGTGACGCTATCCGGTGAGCCATCGGCAGCCACGCACAGACCAGATCGCTGCGCAGCTCGTCCCGCTCCGGGCCCGGAGGCAGCGCGCTCAGCCTCCCGAGAGCCTCGTGCGCGGCCGAGTCGTCCCCGTCCCTGCGTCGTTCGTGGCCAGATGCAGCCTGCATGAGAATTCACTCCTCGACGACGGTTACGTTGGGTCGCCGTAGGAGCGCGCGGAGTCGGACACATGCCGCCCGGAACTCCCACGGGCGCGCCTCATGTCCGAAGCGCAGTACTCGCATACCCGTACAAATACGGGACAAACGCGCAGGGCTCGGATAGAGGCAGAAACTCGCCGCCCGGTCCGGTCGCGGTGCCGCCGATGAGGCCGGCGCGAGGGCCGGGCCGCGGGCGCGGCCCCTGAACCCCGTGCTCCGCGGCCCGATCCCGCGGCACGCCGCTCGGCTGCCAGGCCGAGTTCCCTTCCGCAGGGACCCCAAACGGGATCGACATCGCATCCGAGCACGCATCGGCGTGGCGACTCGGCGCGTGTGCAGCCGTGGCTGACCGGGGTACCCGACCGGGTCGAGCCCACTCCGACAGAACGGGAGGAAACCATGGATCTCGCGCACCTGACCCCCCTGTACGAGCGCCCGGGCCCATGGGCCACGGCCTACCTCGACACCTCGGTCGCCGACGAGGCCACGCTCAGCCGCCGCGAGCTCAAAGGACGGCAGATCAGCGAGGAGCTGGCCACGCACGGCGCGGATCAGGAGACCTGCCGGGCAGTGCGCCGGGCGATCGGCTCGTACGACTTCGGCGACCACACCGCGGGCAGGGCGGTCTTCGCCGCCCACGGCCAGGTCGTGCTGGATCCCGTGCTGAGCGTTCCACCGCCCGGTGAGTCCTCCAGCCTCTGGGCGCCTCTCCCACACGTGGCGCCTCTGGTGGAGCTGACTCCCGATGAGCCGGACACGCTGGTCGTGCACGTCGATCGCCTCGGCGCCGACATCGAGCTGCGGACGTCGTCCGCGCGGAGTCCGTTCGGTACGGTGCGGGGCCGCGACTGGCCCGTCCACCGCACGGCCTCCGCCGACTGGTCCGTGCGCCACTTCCAGCTGAGCGTCGAGAACACATGGGAGGAGAACGCCCGTACCGTGGCGGCGGCAGTCGAGGCCGCCGCCGAAACGACCGGCGCCCGCCTGATCGTGCTGGTCGGCGACGCGCGGGAACGGCACTCCGTCCGTGCGGCTCTGCCCGGCCGGCTCCCGGCGCTCGTCGTCGAGACGGAGCACGGGGGGCGAGCGGCCGGCTCGGACACCACCCGCCTCGACGAGTGGATCGCGCGAGAACGTCGCGCGTACTCCCGCCGGCACGCGGCGGACACGCTGGAACGGTTCACCGAGGCCAAGGCCCGCGACGGCGGCCGGACCGACGCGGCCGACGGCGTCCCGGCACTGGTCGACGCGGCACGCGAGCATCGGATCGACACCCTTCTGCTCCGGCCCGACGGCCCCGACACCCATCGCGAGGTGTGGGCCGGCCCCGAGCCGGACCAGCTCGCGCTCCGCCGGACCGACGCCCGTTCGCTCGGTGAGCCGGAACCCTTCACCGTCCGCGCCGACGACGCGCTGCTGAGGTCGGCGACGTTGACCGGAGCGGACGCCGTCGTGGTGGGGGGTGCGGTGGCCGCTCACGACCGTGCCCCAGAGGAGGATCTGGAAGCGGACAACCGGAGGGCTGCAGAACCGATGTCGGCGGAGCCGGTCGGGGGCCTGGGCGCGCTGCTGCGCTGGCCGACGGACGGCGAACATCCGCTGGCGGAACCGGGAACCTGACGTTGCGCCGAGCAGCCGGGAGCCGAGGCCCGACGGGCCGCGAACCGACGGGAGCCGGGATCGACGGATGAGGGGGCGGGCGGGCTGCGCGGGGCACCCCGGCCGGTCCGGGTCCCGCTCCCCGCCTCCCCGGCCGGGCCTCCCCGCCCGCCCGGGGAGGAGGCCTACGAGCCGGGCGGTGCCACTTCTCCGGTTCACCCGCGGTCATGTTCACGGCCTCCCCGGCCGGGCGCGTGTCCGCCCCGGACCGACGAGCGGTCAGCCCAGTGCGGACAGAAGGTCGTCGCACGCCTGCTCGCAGCGTCGGCATGCCTCGGCGCAGACACGGCAGTGATCGTGCCGGTCCGCATGGGCCTCGCACTCGTCGGCGCAGGCCTTGCAGACGATGGCGCAGGCTCGGAGGAGCGCACGGGTCACGTTCGCGTCGTACCCCGTGTGGCGCGAGAGTACGGCCGCGGTCGTTCCGCAGACGTCGGCGCAGTCCGTGTCGGTACGGATGCACTTGGTCAGCTCGGCGACCATCTCCTCCGACAGGCACGCGTCGGCGCAGGCCATGCACGCCTGGGAGCAGGTGACGCACTCCTCGATACAGCGGGCGAGTTTCCGGCGGTCCACCCCGCCCAGGTCGGCGGGGTGGGTGTTGAGCATGTCCTCGACCACGGTGGTCATGAGCGCCTCCCGGCGAGTAGGTCTCCTGTGCGGCGGAGTGCCGCTGTTCCGTACGGGTAGACCGATCGCGGGTCGCGAAACGCCTGAGCGTTCGGAAACACGCGCGATCATGAGCGAGCCCGCCGGTCCGCGAGGGACGGGTTTGTTCTCCCGTATCGGTGGTACCCAGTAGCGGCAGGACGTCCGGCGTTCGGGACGCTCCGACCGACGAACCGAGGAGGAACATGGCCGCCCGGCACCATCTCATCGACCGCCCCCCGTCCGCCGTGTGGGCGGTGCTGGAGGACGAAGGTCTGTACGGCAACTGGGTGGTGGGGACATCCGAGTCCCGCGGGGAGCAGGGCGACTGGCCCGAGCTGGGCTCCTCGATCACCTACAGCGTGCGGCTGGGGCCCAAGGAGTTCACCGGGCGCACGGTGGTCCGGCGCGTCGAGAGGCCCCGGACCCTGGAGCTGGAGGCCGAAGCCGGCCCGCTGGGTTCGGCGCGCATCGCCCTGGACATCCGGCCGTGGGGCGACAAGACGCTCGTGACCGTCGACGAACACCCGCTGCGCGGCATCGGCGGCACGCTCCACAACGTCCTGCTGGACTCGCTGATCCAGATTCGCCACCGCACCATGCTGGCCCGCCTCGCCCGGTTGACCGAGCGCACGACGCCGAGGACGGGCGGACGTATCGTCGCTTCGGCCGACCGCCCATGAGTTCCCGCTGTACGCGAACCCCTCTGTGAGGGTTCGCACCGTCGAAACGGAGGGTGACGCTCCCATGGTCGACGCAGTAGTGGTCGGCAGCGGTCCGAACGGCTTGGTCGCGGCCAATCTGCTCGCCGACGCCGGCTGGTCGGTGGAGGTGCTGGAAGCGCAGGACGAGCCGGGCGGCGCGGTCCGCAGCGACCGCGGTGTCCACCCCGAATACGTCAGCGACCTGTTCAGCTCCTTCTACCCCCTGGCCGCGGCCTCTCCGGTACTGGCCAGGCTGGACCTGCACCGGGAGGGGCTTCGCTGGAGCCACGCGCCCCAGGTGCTCGCGCACCCGCTGCTCGACGGCGCCTGCGCGGTGCTGGACCGGGACCGATCGGCGACCGCCGCCGGCCTGGACCGCTTCGCACCCGGCGACGGCGAGGGCTGGCTGGCCCTCTGCCGGATCTGGGACCGGCTGGGCGAGGACATCGTCGACGCCCTCTTCTCGCCCTTCCCCCCTGTCCGGGCCGGGACCGCGCTGGCGGCACGGCTCCGGGCGGCGGGAGGGCTGCGGCTGGCCCGGAGCCTCCTCCTCCCGGTCCGCAGGCTGGGCGAGGAGGAGTTCGCCGGGGAGGGCGGGCGACTGCTGCTGGCGGGCAACGCCCTGCACGCCGATCTGGCACCGGAGGCGGCAGGCAGCGGCGGCTTCGGCTGGCTTATGTCGATGCTGGGGCAGTTCCATGGTTTCCCGGTCCCCGTCGGCGGCGCGGGAGCTCTCACCGAGGCGCTGGTGCGCCGCTTGCAGCGGCGCGGAGGAAGCGTGCGGTGCGGGCAGCGGGTCACCGAGGTCGTCGTGCGGCGGGGGCGCGCCGTCGGTGTCCGTACGGAGAACGGAGAGGCGGTCCCCGCCCGCAGGGCCGTGCTGGCCGACGTGTCCGCCCCGAGCCTCTACGGGGCGCTGGTCGCCGCCGAGCACCTGCCCGGCCGGCTTCTGGACGACATGCGACGGTTCGAGTGGGACTTCGCCACGTTCAAGGTGGACTGGGCGCTGAACGGCCCTGTTCCGTGGAGCAGCGCTGCCGCTGCCTCGGCGGGGACCGTCCACCTGGCCGACGGGGTCGACGAGCTCACCAGATGCGCGTCCCAGATCGCCCGCGGCTTGATCCCGGACCGCCCGTTCCTCCTGCTTGGGCAGATGACCACCGCCGACGCGACCCGGTCGCCGCTGGACACCGAATCAGCATGGGCCTACACCCACGTGCCCCATGCGGTGAAGGCGGACGCCGGCGCCGACGGGCTCACGGGCGGGTGGGACGCCGACGAGCGGGAGCGGATGGCCGACCGGATGGAGGACCAGGTGGAGCGCTACGCTCCAGGCTTCCGCAGCCGGATCCGGGCCCGGCGGATCCTGTCCCCGGCGTCGCTCCAGGACGCCGACGCCAATCTGCGTAACGGCGCCATCAACGGAGGTACGGCCTCGATGCACCAGCAGTTGGTGTTCCGGCCGGTGCCGGGAACCGGCCGCCCCGAGACGCCCGTGAAGGCGCTGTACCTGGCGTCCGCGTCCGCACATCCGGGCGGCGGGGTGCACGGCGCTCCGGGCGCCAACGCCGCCCGTGCCGCCCTCCGCTCCGTCCGGGGCGCCACGACCGTACTCTCCGCCGCGCAACGACTGCTGGCCCGCCGGAGCCGGACCGGTGAGCCGGACCGGTGAGGAAGCGGCCTACCGGTCGAAGTAGGACTCCAGGCTGCCACGACGACGGATGTCGAGGGTCGCGCAGTGGAAGTATCCGCCGAAGGGCGCGTAGTGCAGCAGGTCGCACGGGATAGGTTCGAATCCCCAACCCTCCAGGGCACGCAGCATGGTCGTGTGATGCCGTTCCGCGATGACGCGCTTCTCGTCGACCATGAGGATGTTCATGCTGAGCCACTTTCCGCACAGGGAAGTGAGCCGCAGGAGCGGATCGCGAATCGGATCGGGTTGGGGCGCGATGAGAATGTCCCAGGAACTCAGGACGTCGGGCAGGCGGTCGACGTCGACGTACTCGGGGTTGATCAGGGCCTTGCCGGGGGCGAGTACCAGAAAGGTGGTGTCGATGTGCATGGGGGTGCGACATCGGCTCTCGATCTCGTGGACCCGGTAGTCCGGTCCCAGGTGGCGTCGCACCCATTCGATGCCCATGCGATTGGTGACGTTGCTCCGGGTGACGAACAGATCCCGGCCCGCACGGACGAAATCCGCCGCGTCGAACACGGGCTCGAACTCGGTCAGGAGGTAGCGCATGGGTTCGCCCGGCCGGGGAGGCCGGTAGCCGGGGTCGTAGAGCGCGTCGGTGAGCTGGGGTTTCGGCGCGGCGGTCCAGCGGGCGCCCCTCCGGAAGTAGTCCTTGAGCAGTGCACGGTAGGAGTGGGTCTCGAAGTATCTGCACGGCCAGGCCATCGGGGTTTCGATGATCTCCTCCCCGATCACCAGCATGCTGTCCCGGGGGCAGGTGTTGCAGAAACCGCGCGATGACCAGTTCGGCGTGGAGAACCGCCGCCGGTGGTCGACCGGGTCGGGGCGGGTCACCGTGATGCCGAGGGACCGGAGAAGCTTGACGAACTGGTCGAGTTCCCGCTGAGCCGGCCCGATCAGGGCCTGTGGGTATCTGCGTCCGGCGCAGAGCCGCTGGAACCGTGCGGCCCACGGCGGGACATTGCAGGAGACGACGGAATGCCGTGAGGGGGTGGTGGCCCCGTCGAGACGGCCGACCACGACCTCCTCGAGAGGATCCCACTCATTGTGCGAAGCGACGGGGGAACGAAGAGTCTCCGCGGCCCCGCCGGTCGGCGCTTTCGACGCGTCATTCATGTACGGCCCCTGACGTCGGCAGGAGGTCCAACGGGTACAGGTTCCTTCTTCCCATCGCGCTCACCACGCTCCTCCGCGTCCTGACGTCGGCACGGCTTCCGGGCCTGCCGAGAGATGGCCCGGTATGCGGGTATCCCGTCGGGCCTATCCGTAACGTCCCGTCCCGTCCTGTCCAGGGTTCTCAAGGACTCGGACCGTGGTCGTGGACATGGGCTGCTCGTCCTACGGGTCGGACGGGGGAGCGGAGCGGGAGGCCCGGTAGGAGTTCCAGTCGGCGCGCCCTCCGACGCCCAGGACCGTGCCGCTGGAAGACGCGGCGCCGCCGGGGTGGTCCCGTAGTTCGCGCCGGGTGGTCCGGGCGACCAGGGCCGGGAACAGGGGCCGGAGGGGCTGGCACCAGCGGAGCCAGGGCGGGGCGTAGAGGTGACGGCTGCGGCGGGCGATGCCTCGGGTGAGCCACTGGGCGACCTGGGCGGCGCTGTGGACGCGGCGGGCGAGGCGGGGCTGATTGCGGCGCAGTGCCGCGAGGACGGGGTCGTCGTCGATGCCGGCGAGCATGTCGGTGCCGGTCCAGTGAAGGTAGGCGATGCCGACCTGGACGCCGTCCGGTTCGACCTCGCCGCGCAGGGAGAGCGCGAACGACTCCGCTCCCGCTTTGGAGGCGCAGTACGCGCTCATCATGGGTGCGGCACCGAACGCGGCGGTGGAGGCGATCTGGAGGAAGTATCCGCGGGTGGTGGTGAGCTGGGGAAGGAAGGCGCGGGCGGTGTTGGCGGAGCCCGTGAGGTTGACGTCGATGACGCGTTGCCAGAGCTCGGCGGCGGTACGGTCGAACGGGCCGCTCACCGCGATGCCGGCGTTGGCCACGACCACGCTCGCGGGCCCGAGCTCCCTCTCCACGCGGCGTGCCGCGTCTGCCAGCGCCGTGCGGTCGGTGATGTCGCACTCGACGCACATGCTCCGGCCGGGGAGGGCCTCGGCGGCCTTCAGCAGCGTCGCCTCTTCCCGGCCGAGCAGGGCGACCTGCATGCCGGCGCCGGAGAGGCTGCGGGCGAGCGCTTCGCCGACACCGCGAGCGGCGCCGGTGACGACCGCGACCCGCCCGTGAAGAGGGTGGACGGGCGCACTCCGGGCCCGGCGCCCGTCTGGGCTGTCGTGCATCGACTCTCCTCGCTTCCTGACGACCGCGCCGCTGTGGGCCGCGCTCCCGGCACCACCGTCACGCGAGGAGTCGGCCCCCGCAACCGGGCCGGCAGCTCGGGCGACGGCGACGGGGGCCGGGGCCGAACACGGAGCCGCGCTCGGCACAGCGCGGCGCGCCTGTCACTCATCCTGCTCGTCACCGGCGGTGAGAAGCTGCGGGGACAGGTTCTTGATCATGGTGGTGGACCACTGCATCTGGCGCAGCGTCCGGGGATGGCAGAAGGAGACGACATCGTGAAGGCGGGTGTCCTTCGACGCATGCGCGGCCTGGCCCAGCGCATCCACTGCACGGGTTGAGTCTCCGCGAGGTTGTGACCGTACAGCGCGATGACGTCGGCGTGGTCGATGTCGTCGTAACTGCCGGGCTGGCCGTCGCAGCCGAAGGACTCCTTGAGGGCCTCGGCCGCCGTCGAGGTGCACAGGCGGGTGTTGCCGTCCAGATGGTCGGTGCCGACGCCGGCCCGGGCCAGAACCGCGAGCGTGTAGTACTCCTCCAGGAACAGCTGGCCGGACGTGTAGAAGCCGATCGATCCGGGACCGCGCTTTTCGAGGAGCCCGCGCGAGCGCGAGACGATCACCTACCATCCCCTTGATGTTCCTGGCGTTCCTGACGACCTCGTCCTCGCCGCCGGCGCGGCTCAGGCTGCCGGGTAGGGGCTGCCGGTGAGCCGGCGGGCCAGGTGGACGGCGTTGGCCGCGAGGGCCTTGGTGGTGGAGGCGACGGCTTCGGGGGTCTCGTCCAGGTCCTGGTAGTCGGTGCCGTGCATGGCTTCGCCGACCCAGTACGTGACGGCGCCGGGGGCGAGCGAGAAGCCGACGTCGTTGAGTCCCTGGAACACGTCGGCGCTCACCTTGTGCGCGCCGTCCTCGTTGCCGACGACGGCCACGGCGGCGACCTTGCCGTACGTGTGCGGGCGGCCCTGGTCGTCGGTCTCGGAGGACTCGGCGTTGAGGCGCTCCAGGACCCGCTGGCAGACGCTGGAGGGGTGCCCGAGCCAGATGGGGGTGGCGATGAGGAGGATGTCGGCGGCCAGGACCTTCTCCCGCAGCGCCGGCCAGGCGTCGCCGTCGCCCAGGTCCACCCCGATCCCCGGACGGACGTCGTGGTCGGCGACCCGGACGACCTCTCCCTGGACGTCGTGGTGCGCGAACCGGGCCATGACCTGCTCGGCGAGGTACTGGCTGCTGGAGGGGGCGGGTGAGGCGTTCAGGGTGCAGACGAGGGCGAGAGCACGCATGGCGGGGGCTTCTCCTTGATCTGAAGGGGGTTGGACGGGGGCTGGGTCCGTCACGGGTGTTCCCGGCTACGGCGTCGGTCGGACCCGGAGCTTCTCGGACTTGGTTCTCAGGGGTCCTCGGTGCGGACGCGGACGGTCTGAAGGGTGGGGTCGGCGGGGTCGGGGATGTTCATGCCTGCCTCGACTCCGGAGCGCAGGTAGCGCAGGAGGGGTTCGGTGATCCGCTCGCCGGGCAGCACGGCCGGAATGCCGGGAGGGTAGGGCGTGAGCATCTCGGCGGCGACACGGCCCACGGCTTCCGACGCCGGGACGTCCTGCGTCCGGGCGAAGTAGGCGTCACGCGGCAGACATACCTGGTCGGGACGGAGCTCGGCGGGCGTGGGCACACACACCTCGGGAGCGGGGCGGAGCGTGTGCGCGTGGCGGGCCAGGTCGCGCAGGGCCGTCAGCAGCCGGTCGGCGGTGTCCTTGTCGTCGGCGTGGGTGAACTGGGCGCTGATCCGGCGGTGGTCCACGAGGTGCATGTCGATGTGGTGGTGCTCGCGCAGCCAGTCGGCGGCCCGGTAGCCGGTGGTGCCCATGGCCTCGATGTCGATGATCACGGGCAGCGGGTCGAATTCCGCTGCCGCGCCGGGTCCGCAGAAGTCGTCCGGCCCGTTGACGTGCATTCCCTCGATCTCCCCGATGCGGCGGCGCACCGTCGCCACGAGGTCGAGCGCCCGGGAGAGCAGTCCGTGGCCGTCCAGGACCATCTGCCGGCGCCAGCCGTCGATCCCGGCGTAGAGCAGCACGGAGGGGCTGGTCGTGCCGAGGAGGTCGGCCCGCGAGGCGAGGGTGTCGTGGTCCACCAGGTCGCCCTGGAGGTGGAAGACGGAGCCTTGTTCGAGGCCGCTGCCCATCTTGTGGACGCTGGTGACGCAGACGTCGGCGCCGGCGTCCATGGCCCAGGACGGCAGGTCCGGGTGGAACGGCAGGTGGGCTCCCCACGCTTCGTCGACGATCAGTGGCTTGGCGCGCCGGTGGCAGATGTCGGCCATGGCGCGCAGGTCGGCCGCCGTGCCGTACGGGGTGGGGCTGGTGATCAGGGCGCCGCGTGCGTCCGGGTGCCGGGTGAAGGCTTCCTCCAGGGTGGCAGGGGAGGGCGGGTGTGCGAGATGCCGCTCCTTGTCCCACTGGGGTTCCAGCCAGACGGGCTCGATGCCGCAGAGGATGAGGCCGGCGATGACGGACTTGTGGGCGTCCCTGCCGACCAGCAGCCTCTGGTGGGGTGCGGCGACGCTGAGTATGGCGGCCTTGACCGAGAGGGAGCTGCCACAGGTGGAGAAGAAGGTGTGCTCCGCGTGGACGGCGTCGGCCATGAGGTCTTCGGCCCGTTGCAGCACGGAGGACTTCTCGCGGCGGTCGTCCAGCCCTCCTGTGGCGAGGACGTCTCCGAAGAACATCGCGTCGCCCAGCAGGGCGCGCACGGCTGGGGCCGCGCCTCGCGCTTGTTTGTGACCGGGCGGGGAGAAGCCCAGCTCGCCCCGGTCACGATAGGCGGTGAGAGCGTCGAGAACCGGCGTTTCGTGATGATTCATGGTCATACGACACGCCTTCCCGGCCGACGCGCGGTCAAATCAGCCTCCCTTCCCTGCATCAGGGGAGCGGCGTACCGCCGGTGGCGTTCATGATCTCGCCGGTGATGAACGAGGCATTGGCCGACGCCAGGAAGACGTAGGCGGGCGCCATTTCCGCAGGCTGCGCGGGCCGGCCCAGCGGGCTCTGCTTCCCGAACTCGGTGGTGTCGGGCAGCGTGGCCGGGATGAGGGGTGTCCAGACGGGGCCGGGCGCCACGGCGTTGACGCGGATGCCGTCGGAGGCCAGCATCTGGGCCAGGCCCTGCGTGAAGGTGACGATCGCCCCCTTCGTCATCGCGTAGTCCAGGAGATGGGGGCTCGGCTTGTACGCCTGCACCGAGGTGGTGTTGATGATCGACCCCCCTGCCGGAATGTGTGGCAGGGCGCTCTTGCACAGCCAGAACATGCCGTAGAGGTTGGTGCGCAGCACGCGGTCGAACTGTTCGGTCGAGATCGCGGAGATCCCGTCGGGCTGCGACATCTGATACGCCGCGTTGTTGACCAGGACATCGATACGGCCGAACTCGGACACCGCGCGCTCGACGAGCGAGCGGCACTGCTTCTCGTCCCGGATGTCACAGAGGACGGGCACCGCCCTACGGCCCGCCTGCTCCACCAGGCGAACGGTCTCCCGAGCCTCCTGCTCCTCCTCGGGGAGGTGGGTCAGCAGGACGTCAGCGCCCTCGCGTGCGAAGGCCAGCGCCACCGCACGGCCGATCCCGGAATCGCCCCCGGTGATCACGGTTTTCCGGCCGTCGAGCAGACCGGAGCCGCGGTAGGACTCCTCGCCGTGGTCGGGCGGCGGGTCCATCGGTCCCGTCCAGCCGGGAGGTGCCTGGTCCTGCTGGGGGAAGTCGGGGCGGGGATGGAGCGTTTGGGGGTCCTGCGGCTTTTCACTGCTCGCCATGATGGTCCTTCCTACGTCGTCCGTCGTCGCAGAAGCCCAGTACATCGGAGGCGCCCGGAGCCCGCGGGCCGTGCGGGCCGGCCCGCTGGAGCTCCGCCGACGGCACGGCCGGTTGGCTCAGCCGGTCTTCCGGCCTGCCAGCGGTGCGGTGTCCTCGCCCGCTCCGGTGCGTACGCCGCGCAGAAAAGCGCTCAGCGCGTCTTCCGCCGTACGGGTGGGCTGCCAGCCCAGCACTTCGTGCGCCCTGGTGGAGTCCAGTACGGGCAGTCGCAGCACCGCGTCGAACAGGTGCGGGGAGGCCGGTACGGCATGAGCCCGCCAGGCGGCCGAGAGCGCGGTGCGCACCAGGGCCCTGGGGATCCGCACGATCCGGGCGTCGAGCAGGCCCGCCAGCGTGCGGGCGTCGATGACCGGGTCCGCCGCCAGGTTGAAGGGGCCCCGCACGTCGCGGAGCACGGCCAGCCGGTAGGCGTCGGCGGCATCGTCGGTGTGAAGGACCTGGAAACGCAGCCCGTCCAGGTCGGGTACGAAGGGCAGCAGGTCCGGCCGCAGCAGGGGGCCGGGGGCGTAGCGGCCGGCGAAGATCCGCCGCTGCTCGGGGGCGGCGGTCTCCTTGAAGAGGAATCCGGGCCGCATCCGGACCACCCGGATCTGCGGGTGGCGCAGCTCGAAGGTGTCGAGGACACGTTCCAGGTAGGCCTTCTCCCGGCAGTAGGCGGCGTCCGGCCAGCCATGCGTGGGCCACTGCTCGTCGACGCCGGGTTCGTCCTTGGGACCCGGGGAGTAGGCGCCGACGGACGAGGCGTGCACCAGGGCGGGGACCCCGCCACGTGCCACGGCGTCGAAGACTCGCCGGGAGCCCAGCACGTTGCTCTGCCACGTCACCACGGGGTCGTGGGTGGGCTGGAAACGCCACGCCAGGTGGACGACGGCGTAGGCACCGTGCAGCAGACGCGTGAGCCGGTCCTCGCTGTCGGCCCGGGACAGATCGACGGTGTTCCACTCGACCTTCGGGATCTCGAGCGACGGTCTTCTGCGGGCCAGCCCGAGGACGGATCCGATGTCCGGTTCCGCGGCGAGCGCGCGGACCACGCTGGTTCCCACGTTGCCGGTGGCGCCCGTGACCACCACGCGCTTGCCGGGATGCCGGCTGTTGTTCTCCATGCCCGGGTCTCCTTCCTGGCAGTGGCCCGGTCCCCGTCTCCGGATCAGGGGATGAGCAGGGTCTTGATCATGCCGTCGGCCTTCTCCCGGAACGTGTCGTACGCCTGGGGTCCCTCTTCGAGCGGGAGGTGGTGGGTGGCGAAGGAGTCCACGCCCAGCGGGTCGTCGTCGGTGAGCAGGGGCACCAGGTCGTCGACCCAGCGCTTGACGTTGGCCTGGCCCATGCGGAGCTGGATCTGCTTGTCGAACATGGTGAGCATCGGCATCGGGTCGGCGGAGCCGCCGTACACGCCGGAGACGGAGATCGTGCCGCCCCGGCGCACCAGGTCGATCGCCGTGTGCAGTGCGGCGAGGCGGTCGATGCCCGCCGTCTCCATCATGCGCTGCGCGAGGGTGTCGGGGAGCAGCCCGACCGCTGTGTGTGCCGCCTTGGCCACGGGGGAGCCATGGGCCTCCATCCCGACCGCGTCGATCACCGCGTCCGTGCCGCGCCCGTCCGTGAGGTCGCGGACGGCGTCACCGAGGTTCTTGCCGTGGCGACGCAGGTCGAGGCAGGTGGCGCCGTACCTGCTTGCCCGGTCGAGCCGCTCGGGGACCAGGTCCACGCCGATGACGAGATCGGCGCCCCGGTGGCGGGCGATCCGGGCGGCCATGGCGCCGATCGGGCCGAGGCCCAGGACGGTGACGCTGCCGCCGGGCGGGATGTCCGCGTACTCGACCGCTTGCCAGGCGGTCGGCAGGACGTCCGACAGATAGACGAACCGGTCGTCCGACGGGCCGTGCGGGACCTTGATGGGCAGGTCGTTGCCGAAGGGCACCCGCAGGTACTCGGCCTGGCCCCCGGGCACCTGCCCGTAGAGCTTGGTGTACCCGAACAGGGCGGCGCCCATGCCGCGCTCGCGCACCTGCGTCGTCTCGCACTGCGAGTGCAGCCCCTGCCCGCACATGTAGCAGTGCCCGCAGGACACGTTGAAGGGAATCACGACCCGGTCACCCGGAGCGAAGGCGGTGACCTCGCGGCCGACCTCCTCCACCAGCCCCATCGGTTCGTGGCCCAGGATGTCGCCCGGGTCGAGGTAGGGCCCGAGAACCTCGCCCAAGTGAAGGTCGGATCCGCAGATCCCGGTCGACGTGATCTTGACGATGACGTCCGTGGGCTCCTGGATCCGTGGGTCCGGGACCGTCTCCACCCGGACGTCCCGCTTTCCCTGGTAGGTCAATGCGCGCACGGGTCCGCTCCTTCCGTCGCCGGTGTTCCGTGGGCGAGTGTGCCGGGTTCCCACCCTGCCGACCGTGAAACACCCAGGCAGGGTCGTGGGCCGGAACACACGTGGCCTCTTTGCGATGATGCATGGATGAGGAACAACGCGCTCATCGTGGTCGACATGATCAATACGTACGATCATGCCGATGCCGACCTGCTCGTTCCATCCGTCCGCAGCGCACTGCCCCACATCGCGCGGCTCATCGCCCACGCCCGCTCGGAGCGTGTACCGGTCATTTATGTGAACGACAATTTCGGAGAATGGCGGTCCCACCACGGAGAGATCGTCGAGAAGACGCTCGCGGGAAAGAACGCGGAGCTGGTCGAACCCATCCTGCCGGACGATGAGTCCCTCTTCGTCGTCAAGGCCCGGCACTCGATCTTCTACGAGACGCCGCTCAGCTATCTGCTCTCCCAACTGGGCGCCGACCACCTTGTGCTGTGCGGGCAGGTCACCGAACAGTGCGTGCTGTACTCAGCCCTCGACGCCCATATCCGGCAGCTGCACGTCACCGTCCCGAGGGACGCCGTGGCACACATCCACAGCGACCTCGCCGACGCGGCTCTGCGCATGATGGAACGCAACATGGGAGCCCGGGTCACCTCCACGGACGACGTCACCTTCTGACACCGGTACTCGAAGGCGCTGCGGTACCGTCCCGCCCGCAGCGTGCCGGCCGTCCCGAACCTCGGAGTTCAATCGAGGTAGTGGGCGCGCCCCTGGTCATCGAGGCCGACGGAACCGGGGCCCTCGGGGATGACGCAGAACTCGTTGCCCTCGGGGTCGGCCATCACCAGGAAACCGCCGTCGGCGTACTCCTCCAGGCGTCGTCCTCCGAGCGCCTCGACCCGCCGCTGCTCGGCTGCCGGATCGGGGGAGGAGATGTCGACGTGCATGCGGTTCTTCCCGGGCCTGGGCTCACCGGCCTGTTGGAAGCCCAGGCCCAGCCCGTTCTCCCGCCGCAGCCAGACATAGGGGCCGGTACGGTCCACGATCGGACGGCCGAGCAGCTCGGACCAGAACGCGGCGAGCCGCTCGGGGCTGTCAGCGTCGATGACGAGGGTGTGGATCCGCGGAGGTGCTTCTGTCATGCTCGCTCCTTTGCCACCGGGCGGCCTCGTGCCATACCTGCGGGCGCCGCCTCGGACAACGACCCGCCCGGGGGCCGGCTTTCAGGTTCGCGCGCTGCCCGGCTCGAGCTGTCGGATGCGCGCGTCGAGCTCACGCCGGTAGAAGTCGATGAAGCCGTCGGGGTCGGGGCCCGCGTTCTGCATGACCAGCCTGTCGAAACCCGCGTCGACGTAGCTCTGGGCGACCTCGATGTAGCGTTGGGGATCCGCTCCGCAGGCGAACTTCTCCAGAATGTCCTCCTCGCGCACGGTGGTGGTCGCGGCATCGAAATTGACCGGATTGGGCAGCTCGCTCATCACCTTCCACCCGGTCAGCGCCCACCGCGACGTCTCCAGGGCGGCGCGCGCGGCGGTGTGCGCGTCGGGCGCCCAGGCCATCGGAACCTCGCCGTAACACGGGCCGGTTCCGCCGGCGTCACGGTAGTGCCGGACGATGCTCGGCTTGTCCTCCGTGGCGAACAGGCCGTCGCCCAGCTCGGCGGCGATGCGCGTCGACAGGTGACCGCTGGCGGCCACCGCGATCAGAGGCAGTTCGTCGGGGAGGTCGAAGACCCGGGCGTCCTGCAGCCGCAGGTGCTTTCCCTCGTAGGACCGGTACCCCCCGCGCCAGAGCAGCCGGATGATCTCCAGGGCTTCCGTGAGCATCTCGTGCCGGGGGTGGACCGCGTCGGGGAATCCGGGACCGACGACGTGTTCGTTGAGCCGCTCCCCCGAGCCGACACCCAGGACGAAGCGGCCTTCCGAGAGCAGGGCGAGTGTCGCGGCCGCCTGAGCGATGATGGCGGGGTGGTAGCGCACGGTGGGGCACGTGACCCCGGTCGCCAGACCGATCCGCGACGTCTTCGCCGCGATGCTTCCCAGCACCGTCCAGGCGAACGGTGAGTGTCCCTGGTTGTCGAGCCAGGGGTGGTAATGGTCGCTGATCTCGACGAAGTCGAATCCCGCCTCCTCGGCGAGCACGGCCTGCCTGACCAGCTCCGCCGGGCCGAACGCCTCCGCCGCCAGCTTGTATCCCACCTGCATGTGATCCTCGTTCCGCGCGCGTCGTGGCTGCCTCTTCCGCACAGGGGTACCCCCTGTTCTCCGTACATAACGGTCAAGGGCGTGGACAGGGCGGGACAACGCGGCCGGGACCTGGCCCGTCCGGGTGATGCTCGGCGGCAGCCGTACGAGGCCGGCATGTCCAGCCCGCACGGCCACCCGACGGGAGGTGCGAGGTCCGCGCGTCAGCCGGGGCCCGGCCCGAACGGGCTGTCGTCGAGGCGGTCGAGCAGATCGGCGACATCCTGGTAGACCGCTTCCGCTCCTGCCCGCTCCAGGTCCGCGCGGGGGATACCGCCCGACAGGAGAGCCACCGCGGTCACCCCGGCCCGGGCCGCCGCCTCCATGTCCCACACCGTGTCGCCCACGAACACCGCCTGCCCCGCACTGACTCCGGCCAGCCGGCACGCCAGCTCCACGGGCTCCGGGGACGGCTTTCCCCGGTCGACGTCGTCCGAGCTCGCCGTGGCCCGGAGGGCCTCGTCCGCATCCACCGCCCGCCGCAGAGCCGCGAGCTCCGTCCCGCTCGCCGAAGTGGCGAGGACAACCCGCCAACCGCGGCCTGCCAAGGTGCGCAGCAGGTCGCCCGCGTGGCGGAAGGCGGGGAGGCGGTCGAAATACGTCGCGTAGAGCACCGTGTGCGCGGAGCCGATGGCCGCGTCCTGCCCCGCGTCACGGTCGGGCCCCAGCAGCCGCTCAATCAGATCACCGGAGCCGAGGCCGACCGCCCGGTGGATCTCCGGCATCGGCACGGTGTGCCCGGCCTGCCGGAAGGCCTCCCACCAGGCCACCACGTGGAGGTGATTGGTATCGGTGAGCGTGCCGTCCACATCGAAGATCGCCGCGCCAGTCATGGTCTCCCGCTTTCACCGGCCGTCAGGCCTCGCGCCCCTGGATGTCCGCCTCGTCCGAGACATGGACGGCCGCTTCTTCCGCCGACGCCGCGCCACCGTCGATGCCCACGTCCTCGGCGAAGACGTCGTTCTCCCGCCCGGCCGCGTCGTCCGCCGCGCTGAGCCGGCCTGCCCGGGGCTCGCGCTCGGCCCGTTCCAGGGGCTCGCCCTCACCCTCGGCGAGGTCGCCGATGCCGTCGCCGTCGGGCGGTTCCACGTCGTCGGTCTCCTGGGCGAGCCGCTGGTCCAGGGATTCACCGTGGCGCACCTCGGCCCCGGTCGTGCCGAACCTGTTCACGGCCAAGGGGCGGTCGGGCGGGGAGTAACCCTCTTCCATCCGATCGTCCAGGTCCCGTTCGTCGAGCGTGTTCTCCAGGTCGAGCTCGTCGTTCGGCGGATCGCCGCCATCGTCGTCCTGGGGCTGGTACACGTCGTCGCCGCGTGCGTCTGCGGGCATGTCCTGTTCCCTCCGTCGTGCGGCGGCCGGCCCTGGACCGCCGGTGGGTGTGTCAGCGTCCGAGGGCCTTGCGGAGCTGCTCCTTGTTCATGGAGGAGCGCCCGTCGATGTTCTTCTTCCTGGCCTCCGCGTAGAGCTGGTCCTTCGTGGGCCCCTGCGCGCCCTTGTGTGAACGTTCGCCGCCGCGTTCGTAGGCGGATTTCCTGTCCTGCGTCGACGTCTTGCTCGCCGTCTTCGACTCGCCCGACCGGGCGCGCTCCTTGTTGACGGTCCGGGCCGCGATCTCCTTCGCGCGGCTCTGCGACGCGCCCTGCTCCTCCTGGCTCTCCTTGATGTGCTCGTACTGCCGCTCACGCTTCTTGCTGGATCCAGCCGGCATGGCGTACTCCTCCACTTCCGTCCCGGGGGCGTCGGGACATCGCGTTTCCCGTACGGATCCCACTAAACAACGCCCACCGCGACAGCGCCCCCGGAGAGAGGAGCAGGAGTGGCGCCCCCGAAGCCGATGGGGATACCGGCCCGAACGCGGGCTCGACCGCGAGTCCGGTTGAACCGAAGTGGTGCTCGAGCCGAGCTCGGTGATACCGAGGGCGAAGTCCGCGTTGCCCACCCCGTGGCCGGCCAGGCCCACCGTGCCCACGCCCGCTCCCTCCAGCCAATGTGCCATTCCGCGGGCGCGACGCGGCCGGGCTGGTGCCGTCCACGATCGACCAGCTGGTCGAGCCGGTGCTGGACCGCTACTTCGCGGGACCGGGGAAGGCCACTTCCCAGGCTCTCCGCGTGGGCTTCATCCGGCCGCGTTGTCGGCCCGGACGTCCTGCGGGGCGCCGCCGGGGAACAGCGACGCCCTGCGAGGTGCGAGACGTGAACCGTGCAGCTGGTGGTGCCCCTTGGGCGGGCCCTACTTCTGCCGTGTCCGGCGCAAGGTGAGCAGGCCGTGGCAAGCGAAGAGCACCGCGGTGAAGGCCAGGCCGATACCGGCGGCCTGGCGCATGTCGGGGACCTCCACCGCCGTGGCGGCGACGGCCAGGACCCCGACCACGGCCACGACCGCCAGCTTCCCACCGCCCGGAACGCTGAATCCGGTGAACTCCTCGGGGTTCGCCTTGCGGTGGCGTCGGAAGGCGATGTACGAGGCGACGATCAGCAGCCACACCAGGAGGACGGCGAAGATGGCGATCGACATCATGATGTTGAAGAGGCCGCTGACGTCGTAGAAGGCCAGCAAGGCGGCGACGGCGATACCCAGGGAGGAGACGGCCAGGGCGATCGCGGGGACGCCGCGCTTGCTCAGCTTGGCCGTCGGCGCCGGGGCCAGGCCGTCGTCTCCGAGCGAGTGCAGCAGCCGGGACGCGCCGTACAGGTGGGCGTTGGCGGCCGACATGGCCGCGATGAGAACGACCGCGTTGGTGAGGGTCGCCGCGGCCGGCACGCCGACCTCGGAGAAGACCCGCACGAAGGGGCTCGCCTCGACGCTCCCGTCACCCTCCGCCAGCTTGCGCCACGGGATCAGGGCGAGGACCAGGGTGATGGCGAGAAGGTAGAAGAAGCTCAGCCGCCAGGCCAGCTGGCGCATCGCGGTACGGATGGTCCGCTGCGGGTCGACCGCTTCCGCGGAGGCGATGGCGACGACCTCGAACCCGGCGTACGCGAACATCACCACGGACATGGCCAGCCAGATGGATTCCAGGCCGTGCGGCATGAAGCCACCGTCGTCGGAGAGGTTGGCGAAGCCGGAAGCCTCCGTGTCGGGCAGACCGAAGAAGACCAGCAGTGCGGCGCAGAGGATGAACACGCAGAGCGCGACCACCTTGATGCTGGAGAGCCAGAACTCCGTGGTGCCGAAGGACTTCACACTGATGATGTTGACCGCGAGGACGATCGCGGCGATCACCAGGATCGCCGCCGACATCGGCACCTCGGGCCACCACCAGCGGATGTAGAGCGCGGAAGCGACGACCTCCGTCCCGATGACGACGACGGCGCTGAACCAGTACAGGTACCGGCTGAGGAACCCGGCCCACGGGCCGAGGTAGCGGTGCGCGATGGTGCCGAAGGAACCCTGCACCGGGTGGGCGGCGGACATCTCGCCGAGCAGGACGGCGATGATGGCGACCAGGACCGCGCCGATCGCGTACGCGACGATCACGGCGGGGCCGGCCACGGATATCGCGGTGCTGGAGCCGAGGAAGAGTCCGGTGCCGAGCGCGGAGCCCAGCCCGATCATGGTGGTCTGCCGGTGGGTGAGGGAGCGGACCAGCCCTCCACCGGCGGCCGACGGTCTGGCGCCGTCGGCTTCGGAGGGCGGGGCGAGCGGTGCGGAGTCGCTGGGTGCGGCCATGGCGGTGGGCCCTTCTGGAAGGTGATGAGGGTGGGAGAGGGACAGCGACTCAGAACTCGCTGTTGCGGAACGGCTCCGCCGGTGCGTTCAGGTCCGGCTTGCCCAAGACCTTCCGCGAGGACAGCGCGTAGATGCCGTGGTTGGTCAGCGTCCACGCGATGTTGCGGTCCCACTCCACGTACACGCCGTGGGTCTGGTTGCCGTACGCGTAGTCCGCGGTGGCGGGACCGTACGCCTTCGGGACGAAGTACGCCGATATCTCCGGCGACGCGGGCTTGGAGACGTCGAAGAACTGCACGCCCGCGTTGTAGAAGCCGTAGCTCAGGACACCGGGGGTGTGCCGGCCCGGGTTGGTGTAGTAGCCGGTGCGCTTGGGCCCGAAGCTGCCGCGGCGCTGGCAGTAGTCGTTGATGCCGGCGGCCTTCGGCGGGGTCGGGCGGGGAAGGACGCCGACGACGCGGGGCTTCTTCGGGTCCCGTGCGTCGATCTGGTAGATGTCCTTGTAGGGCTCGTAGCAGTCCTCGGTGAGCGGGTAGCCCGAGTAGTAGATCATTCCGGTCTTCTCGTACTGGGAGACGTCGATGTTGTCACCCTCGGTGCCCGCGACGGAGGCCGGCAGGTCCAGGTGGCTGACGGTCTTCATGTTCGAGGGGTTCGAGACGTCCAGTACCGTCAGGCCGTAGCCGCCCATGGCGGCGAAGGCGTAGCGTCCGCCCTTCTCGACGGGTTTGGGGAGGAAGAGCGGCATCCGGGCGCCCATCCAACTGGTCCGGTTCCCGCAGCGCGGGTTGTTCCGGTACGCGGCCTCCTCGCCGGTGCGCTGGCCCGGCAGGTGCCAGGTGTCCAGGAGCTTCGGGCGGGCCGGGTCGGACATGTCCCAGGACTGGTAGCCGGCCGAGTGCAGATTGGTGGGGTACTCGGTGCCGGAGTAGGTGTCGTTCGGCGCGGTGGCGATGAACATGTACTTCTCGCCGGTCCAGTGCGGCACGTCGATCGAGCCGGAGCCCTGCTGTGCCGTGGCCGGGTCGGTGTTCAGGGGGTCGGCCTGGGTGGAGTCGGTGGAAACCGTCGTCAGCAGCTTCCAGTCCTTCTTGCGGGGGCCGTCCAGGCGGAACACCTTGAAGCCCTTGAGCCCCGGCTTGGCCCGCAGTTTCGCGACGCCCTCCGGATTGTTGTACTTGTCCTTGGGCGGGTGGTCGGAGAGTTCCGAGATCTGGCGCCTGCTCTCGAAGCTCTGGACCATGACGTACGCGTTCAGCTTCTTGTTCCACTGGATGGTGGACGCGCCCCAGTAGTCGTGTGCCGCCCAGTCACCGTTCGCCCGGGCCTCGTCGCCGCCCACGTCGTCGCGGCTCATCCTCTCGACCACCTTGACCTTCTTGACGTCGGTGATGTCGTAGACGCGGCCGTCGGAGCGGCTGTACTGGAAGAGGTAGCGGCGGCCGCCGAAGTCGACGATGTTCTGCCAGGTGTGGAAGTAGTCGGGGGTGAAGCCGGCCCCCTCGTAGGCGGCTTCGACCTTCATGTTCTTGATGTACGCACGGGTGTCGTACTTCTCGTTGCGGCCCGGGAAGGAGTGTTCGTTCTGCTCGTCGACCGGGGTGAGCGCGGGGTGCCGGAAGCTGCCGTCCAGTTGCATGCCGTACGAACCGGTGTCGGCCGGCCCGGGGCGGCGGTCCTCGCACGCGTCGAGGATGTCGGGGTCGACAGCGGGGATGGCCGTGGCGCTGGTGGTGTCCGCGCCGGAGACACCGGGAGCGAGGAGTGTGGCCGTGGTGGCGGCGGCGACCACTGCGGCGAGGGCGGCTTTTCTACGGAGGGGACGCATCTGACGGTCCAATCGGAGCAGGAAGGGAGCGGGATGTGCCGTGTGTCCCTGGGGCGGGCGCGCGGGCCCGCCCCAGGGACACACGGGGGCGGGCGCGCGGGCCGATCAGGTGACGGTGGGGCGCTGCCGGAATTCGGTGTTGTGGTGGTCGCCGTCGGTCACGACGGCGAGCAGTTCGCGGACGGCGTGCAGGACGTCCGCGTGGGTGACGTAGAGGGCGTTGAATCCGAACCGGAGCAGGTCCGGGGCCCGCATGTCGCCGATCACACCGCGGGCGGTGAGCGCGGCCACCAGCGGGTATGCCTCCGGGTGGCGCAGGGCGACCTGGCTGCCGCGGCGGGCCGGGTCGCGCGGGGTCGCCATGGTGAAGCCGAGGCCGTCGAGGAGTTCGTCGGCGCACTCCTGGAAGAACCCGGTCAGGGAGAGGTTCTTCTCCCGTACGGCCGTCATGTCCACGCCGTCGAAGGCCGTCAGCGCGGCTTCGAGGGCGAGGAGTGACAACAGCGGGGGAGTGCTGATCCGGGCCCGGCTGATGTCCGCCCCAGGGGTGTACGTACCCGCCATGGCGAACGGCTCCGCGTGTCCGTGCCAGCCGGTGAGGGGGTGGTCGAAGTCCGGCTGGTGCCGCCGGGCGACGTAGGCGAACGCGGGCGCCCCGGGGCCGCCGGAGAGGTACTTGTAGCCGCAGCCGACCGCGAAGTCCGCCTCGATGGCGTCGAGTTCGACGGTGAGGGCGCCCGCCGCGTGGCACAGGTCCCAGTGCATCAGGGCGCCGGCGGCGTGCGCGGCGGCGGTGAGCGCGGCCATGTCGTACAGCTCGCCGGTGCGGTAGTCCACCGGGGCGTAGGCGGCCACGGCGACGTTTCCGGCTTCGGCGGCCAGCACCGCGGCAGCCTCGTGGGCCGGCACCCGGCGGACGTCGAGCCCGAGGAGTCGGCCCACCGAGTCGGCGATGTACTGGTCGGTGGGGAAGTGGTCGGGATCGGTCAGCAGCAGTCGGCGTCCGGGGCGCATCCGGGCGGCGGCCAGCAGGGTGTTGAAGAGCTGGACGCTGGTGGAGTCCCCGACAACCGTCTGCCCGGGGGCCGCACCGACCAGTCGGCCGAGTGTGTCGCCGGTCCGGATCGGCGCCTCCCACCAGCCGTTGCCGTTCCAGGAACGGATCAGGTCGGTGCCCCACTGACGGTGCACGGCGTCCTCGACGACCGCCGGGACGGCGGCGGGAAGTGCGCCCAGGGAGTTGCCGTCGAGGTAGACGACGCCTTCGGGGAGGAGGAAGCGGGCGCGGACGTGGGCCAGGGGGTCGGCGGCGTCGAGCGTGGCGGCGCGTTCGGTCAGCATGGGGTGTCTCCGTCGTCGTGTGAGGGGGCGCACCCGGCGGCAGGGGCGGGGGCGGCTTCGCGGTCCCTGGCGAGATCGAGCGCGATGTCCGTGAGCAGGTCCTCCTGCCCGCCGACCAGCCGCCGCCGTCCGGCCTCGACCAGCAGGTCACGGGTGTCGAGCCGGTGGCGCAGGGCCGTGTTCTCGGCGTGCCGCAGGAAGCTGGAGTACACTCCGGCGTACCCGAGGGTGAGGGTCTCCCGGTCGACGCGCACGGGCCGGTCCTGCGTCGGCCGTACGAGTTCTTCGGCGGCGTCCATGAGCGGGAACAGCGCGCAGCCGTGTTCCCAGCCCATGAGATCGAACACCGCCACCGTCGGCTCCAAGGGCGCGTTGCCGGCGCCGGCGCCCTGCCCGGCGAGGGAGGCGTCGACGCGGTATGCCCCCGCTTCCACGGCCACGATGCTGTTGGCCACGCCCAGGCCGAGGTTGTGGTGGGCGTGGATGCCGATCTCGGTGGCAGGATCGAGGGCGTCGCGGTAGGCGCGGACCCGGTCCCGTACGCCGTCCATGGTCAACCGGCCGCCGGAGTCGGTGACGTAGACGCAGTGCGCGCCGTACGACTCCATGAGGCGGGCCTGCGCGGCCAGTTCGGCGGGCGGGGCCAGGTGGGACATCATCAGGAAGCCCGACACGTCCATGCCCAGTTCGCGGGCCAGGCCGATGTGCTGGGCGGAGATGTCCGCCTCGGTGCAGTGGGTGGCGACGCGGACGGAGGTGACGCCGAGGGAGTGGGCGCGGCGCAGATCGTCGGCGGTGCCGATGCCCGGCAGCAGCAGGGTGGTGAGCCTGGCGCGGTCGAGCACGTCGGCCGCGGCTTCCAGCCACTCCTCGTCGGTGTGTGCGCCGGGGCCGTAGGTGACGGACGAGCCGGACAGGCCGTCGCCGTGGGCGACTTCGATGGCGTCGACACCGGCCGCTTCGAGGGCGGCGGCGATCGTCCGGACCTGTTCGAGGGTGTAGCGGTGCGACACGGCGTGCATGCCGTCCCGCAGGGTGACGTCCTGGACGTAGACCTTGGTCATCGGGCCCGGCTCCGTTCGGCCAGGCGCTCGGCGGTGCGCAGCGCGGCGGAGGTCATGATGTCGAGGTTTCCGGCGTAGGCCGGGAGGTAGTGGGCGGCGCCCTCGACCTCCAGGTAGACGGAGACGAGGAGCCGCCCGCCGAGCCCGAGTGCCGTCAGCGGATCGTCGGACGCCAGGGAGCGGAACTGCGGCTCCTGCTTGAGCCGGTAGCCGGGCACGTATGCGGCGACGGAGTCGACCATCGCGTGGATGGAGGCGGTCACCCGCTGGGGGTCGCAGTCGTCGACGACGCAGTGGACGGTGTCGCGCATCAACAGCGGTGGTTCGGCGGGGTTGAGCACGATGATCGCCTTGCCACGAGTCGCACCGCCCACCTGTTCGAGGGCGCGGGAGGTGGTCTCGGTGAACTCGTCGATGTTGGCGCGGGTGCCCGGGCCGGCCGACCGGGAGGAGATCGAGGCGACGATCTCCGCGTAGTGGACCGGTGCCACCGCCGATACGGCGGCGACGATGGGGACGGTGGCCTGGCCGCCGCAGGTGACCATGTTGACGTTGGGTGCGTCGAGGTGCTCGTCGAGATTGACGGACGGTACGACGTACGGGCCGATGGCCGCGGGGGTCAGGTCGACGATCGTCTTGCCGTACGGCGCGAGGGCTGCGGCGTTGTGGTGGTGGGCGGCGGCGGACGTGGCGTCGAAGACCAGGTCGATCTCGTCGAATCCGTCGAGGGCCAGGAGCCCGGTCACTCCGCCGGCACTGGTGGGCACGGAGAGGCGGCGGGCCCGTGCGAGCCCTTCCGACTCCGGGTCGATGCCGATCATCGCGGCAGCGGTGACGTTCCCCGATCCCCTGATGATCTTGATGAGGAGATCGGTGCCGATGTTGCCCGATCCGATCACGGCTGCCTTCATCGGACGGCCTCCTTCGCCAGCGGGGCCAGACCGAAGAAGCGGACGGCGTTGCCGCCGAGGACGGCGGTCCGCTCCGCCGGGGAGAGTTCGCTCTCGCGCACGAGCCGGCCGATCTCCTCCTCACCGAGCGGGAAGGGGTGGTCGGAGCCGAGCAGCACCTGCTCCACTCCCATCACGTCCACGAGGAGCCGTAGCGCGCCGAGGTCGAAGACGGCCGAGTCCACGGAGAAGCGGTCGGTGTAGTACGAGGGCGGATGCGGACTGTCGGCACGTACGAGGTCCCGGCGGCGCCAGGCGTTGTCGGCCCGTCCCAGGAGGTACGGGAAGCTGCCGCCGCCGTGGGCGAACATCAGCCGGAGCGAGGCCGGGAGGCGTTCGAAGGCACCGGACAGGATCAGCGAGAGGATGGTCAGATGGGTCTCACCGGCCATGCCCGCGAGCCAGGCCAGCATGTACCGGGAGAACCTCGGCCCGGACGGCAGGTCCCAGGGGTGGACCAGGACGGCCGCGTCCTCTTCGGCGCAGTGGGCGAGAAACTCGATCAGCGCGCCGTGGTCGAGGTCTCGATCGCCGAGGTGGTTGCCGATGTGGACGCCGCGGAAGCCCTGTCCCATGGCGTCGCTGACCATCGCACAGGCGGCTTCGGTGTCCTGGAGGGGCACCTGGCAGAGGGGGGCCAGCCGGTCCGGGGCGTGCGCGGCGTACCGCAGCAGATGCGCGTTGACCGTCCGGCACCACTCGACGGCGCGCTCGGGTTCGAGGTCGTAGCCGAACAGCATGGGGGTACTGGACAGCACCTGGACGTCCACGCCGAGCCGGTCCAGGTCGGCGACGCGTTCCGCCGGGTCCCACAGGGTGCGGTTCACCGGCCGGTACTCGGCCGAACCGGCCATCATCATTCCGGTGCCCGGTCCGTCCGTGGTGCGCAGCCAGGGGCCGTCGTCGGAGCCGGTGAGCAGTCGGGATTCGGCGCGGCCGATCTCCGGGAAGACGTGGGCGTGCACGTCGACGACGGTCACGCTCCTGCCTCCTCGTCGCGGCGGGTGCGTGGACGCAGCCGTTCGGGCCAGTCCCGGCCCGGGTGCACGGCGGCGCAGTGGGGGCAGGTGCGCGCGGCCGTGTCGGCGTAGAAGGCGCCGAACACCGGAGGCAGGTCGTCGACGATCGAGGTGAGCTGGACCTCGCTGCGGTGCACCAAGTGGTGGCACTCCATGCAGTACCACTCGAACGCGTCGAGGTGCCCTTGCGGTCGGGCGAACTCGACGACGAGGCCGATGCTGTCCTCCTCCGGCCGCTGCGGGGAGTGCCGCAGGTGCGCCGGTGCGAGGAACACGTCCCCCTCGCGGATGTGGATGTCGCGCGGAGGCTGTCCGTCCCCCTCCATGACGCGGAGCACCATGTCGCCCTTGAGCTGGTAGAAGAACTCCTCGATGGGGTCGTCGTGGAAGTCGGTGCGCCGGTTGGGTCCGCCCACGACCGTCACCATCAGATCGGCGTCCTGCCAGATCTGGACATTGCCCACCGGCGGCTTGAGCAGGTGCCGGTTCTCCTCGATCCAGGACTGGAGGTTGAACGGTCTCATGGTCATCGGTGCTGTTCCTCGCTCTGGTGGAGGTGGCCGCCCCGGGGGAGGTGGGCCACGCCGCTGATCTCGATCAGGAGGTGGGGATGGGGCAACTGGTGGACGGCGACGGTGGTGCGGGTCGGCCCGTGCTCGTCGAAGTACTCGGCGTAGACGTCGTTGTAGCCTCCGAAGTCGTTCATGCTGACGAGGTACGTGGTGACCGACACCAGGTCGTCGAGGCCGCCGCCGGCCGCGGCGAGCAACGCCGCGATGTTGTCGAGTACGGCCCGGGTCTGGGCCCGGACATCGAGGTCACTCACGCCCATCGGGTCGACGTTCGCCCCGACGAAGGTGCCGTCGGGGCGCCGGGAGCTGGTGCCGGAGACGAAGACGAAGTCGCCCGCGCGCCTCAGGTGCGGGAAACGGCCGCGGGGTGGCGCGGCGCCGGGGACGATCACGCGTCCTCCTCGGTGATGGCCGGAGCGGTGGTGGCGGTGAACTGGACGGCACCGAGTCCCGTGACCGACGCCCGTACGTGTGCACCGGGGGGCAGCGGTACGGCGGCGGTCGCCGCACCGGCGAGGATCACGGTGCCCGCTTCCAGCGAACCGGCGAGCCGGGCCGCCGCCGCGAGGGCGCGCAGCGGATGTCCGAGGATCGCCGCGGTGGAACCGGTCTCCACCGGGCGGCCGTCGAGTTCCAGCAGGACACCCAGGTTGCCCAGTCCGCTCGCGGCACCCGGTTCTCCCCAGGGCCCCACGGCGTAGGCCGCGGCCGAGGTGTTGTCGGCGATTACCTCGGGCAGGGAGAACCGGAACCCGTCGTACCGGGAGTCGATGACCTCCAGCGCGGGCGCCACGGCCGCGACGGCCGCCCACGGATCGGCGCCCGGACGCAGGGTGCTCCCCAGGAGGAACGCCACTTCCGGCTCGACCCGCGGATGGATCAGCCCCGAGATGTCGTACCGCCCCCCGTCGGGGATCTCCATCCGATCCGTCAGCCGTCCGTGGATCAGATCCGCAACGCCCATCTGCCGCATCTTGGCGAGGCTGGTGAAGCCGAGCTTGAAGCCGGTGAGCCGCTCGCCGCGGTCCAGCCGCCGCACGATCAGGGCGTCCTGAACGGCGTACGCCTCGGCGGTGTCCGCCAGTCCGGTGGCACCGCCCGGCAGCGGACGCGCGTCCAGTGCCGCACGGTCGAGGGACTCGGCCCGAGCCGTGATGTTCATCGGACCGCCCCTTCCGTGTCGACGCGCCCGAAGGCCGCGCGCACCGACCCGAGCCCGTCGATCCGGGCCTCGAACACATCACCCGGCTCGACGGCGGCCATGGGACCGAGCGCGCCGGTGAGCACCGTGTCCCCGGCCCGCAGCGGACTGCCGAGCCGGACGAGTGTGTCCGCCAGCCAGACGGCCGCGTGCAGTGGGTTGCCGAGGCAGGCGGCACCCGCACCGGTGGAGACGGGCTCGCCGCGGCGCTCCAACACCATGCCGGCGGAACGCAGATCGAGTTCCCGCAGAAGCACGGGTCGCGTGCCCAGTACGTACGCGCCGCTGGAGGCGTTGTCGGCGATGGTGTCCACGGCGGAGATGTCCCAGTCACGGATCCGGCTGCCGACCACCTCGATGGCGGGCAGCACGAATGCGGTCGCGCGGATCACGTCGGCCACCGTGTGCCGATCGTGTACGAGGTCACCTTCGAGGACCAGAGCGACCTCGGCCTCTGCCCTGGGCTGGAGCACCGAGCCCCAGGGGATCTCGGCGCCGTCCGGTACGGCGGTGTCGTCGAGGAGGGCGCCGAAGTCCGGTGTGTCAACGCCGAGTTGCCGCTGTACCGCGGTCGAGGTGAGACCGATCTTCCAACCCGTGATGCGCCGGCCCCCGGCGAGGCGTCGTTCGGTCAGGAGGGACTGGACGGCGTAGGCGGCCTCCAGGTCACCGGGCGGCAGGAGGTCGCGGACCGGTGCACACGGAACACCTGTGCGATGCGCCTCGTCGAGCCGCTCGGCGGCCCCCGTCACCGGGTCGCGTGGGGCGCCCGTCCTGGTCGCGGTGGAGTCCGTCGTACTCACAGTTTCACGCACACATTCATCGGTTCGGAGAAGAAGTCGAGGGAGTGGTCGCCGCCCTCACGGCCGATCCCGGACGCCTTCACACCGCCGAAGGGCGCACGGAGGTCACGCAGGTTCCAGGTGTTGACCCAGGCGGTGCCGACCTCCAGGGCGGGGGCGACGCGGTGGGCGCGGCTCACGTCACCGGTCCACACCGTGGCGGCCAGTCCGTACGGGCCGGCGTTGGCGAGGGTCAACGCCTCGTCCTCGGTGTCGAACGGCGCGAGGTGTACGACCGGGCCGAAGATCTCGTCCCGTACCGCCGGGTGGTCCTCCGGTAGTCCGGCCAGCACGGTGGGTTCCACCCAGAAGCCGCCGTCCCGCTCGTCCCCGAAGCGCGGTACCCCGCCGCCCGCCAGGACCTCCCCGTCGGCGGCGGCCCTCTCCAGGTGGCCCAGCACCTTGTCCCGGTGGGCGGCGGAGACCATCGGGCCGTAGCCGGAAAGTTCCTTCGCCTGGGTGGCGAGCGCGGCGGCGAACGCGTCGAAGACGGGCCGTTGCACGTACAACCGCTCGGTGCACAGACAGACCTGCCCGCTGTGGGTGAAGGCGGAACGGAGAGTGCCGGCGACCGCCTGCTCAAGATCCGCGTCGGCGAAGACGAGTCCGGCGTTCTTGCCGCCCAGTTCGAAGGAGACCGGCGCCAACCGCTCCGCAGCCGCCCGCATGATCATCGATCCGGTGCGCGACTCGCCCGTGAAGGCGACGGCGTCCACCCCGGGGTGCTCGGTGAGCCACTGGCCGGCCGCGTCCGCGCCCGGGCCGTGCACGAGGTTGAAGACTCCTGGCGGAACCTCCGCCTCGGCCAGCACCTCGGCCAGCAGACAGGCCGTGCCGGGGGTGAGTTCGGACGGCTTGGCCACCACCGTGTTGCCGGTCGCGAGGGCGGGCGCGACCTTCCAGCTGAGCAGGAGCAGCGGCAGGTTCCACGGCGAGATCACCGCGACGACGCCGAGCGGCTTGTGGACGGTGTAGTTCAGCGCGCCCCGGCCGTCCGGGGTGGCGGTGTGCCAGGACCGTTCGCCGCGCCCGGTCAGGAGCCCCGCGTAGGAGCGAAAGTTGGCCACGGCCCGGGGGATGTCGACCGTCGAGGCCAACGTGCGCGGCTTGCCGGTGTCGGCGCACTCGGCCGCGACGAACTCCTCGAAGCGCCGCTCGATCCCATCGGCGATCCGGTGCAGCAACCTCGACCGCTCGGTCGGGCTCCATACCGCCCACGGCCCGCGCAGTGCCTCTCGGGCCGCACGAACCGCCCGGTCGACCACCTCCCGGGACGCCTGCGGTACCTCGCCGGCAACACGCCCGGTGACCGGATCGACGAGGGGGAGCGTAACGCCGGACGCGTCGAACCCGCCTCCTACGTAGTGCCGTACGGGTGAACTCACGCTGTGGACCTCCGTCATCCAGCCGGGGCATGTCCGAAAGTCGCCCCCGGGTGTGCCGGTATAGTGCACCCACCCAGCTATGCCGATCCAATGCCAATCGGCGCGTCAGACATAACAATCCTGGTATGGCAAGGTGGAGCCGCCCTCCATACCCGGAAGGAGCCGGCTGCGATGGACCTCCTGGACGGCCGGTTGAAGTTCCGGCACCTGATCCTGCTCATCGCGGTGTACGAGCACGGGAGCGTCGTACGGGCCGCGGAATCGCTGCACCTCACCCAGCCGGCCGCGACCCGCACCCTCCACGAACTGGAGGCCATCGCGGACCTGCCGCTCTTCGTCCGTGTACCGCGCGGGATGCGGCCCACCGTCTACGGCGAAGCCCTGACGGAGCACGCCCGCGCCGTGGTCGCCGAGATTCGCCGGGCCGGGGACCACCTCACAGGACTCCGCCAGGGACTGGACGGCACCGTGACCGTGGGCACCCTGCTGGCCGGAGCCAATGTGCTCCTGCCCCGGGCGGTCGCAGCGCTCAAACGGGAACGGCCCCGGCTCACCGTCGTCGTCCGGGAGGGGACCCCGGACGTCCTCCACCCGGCACTGCTGGCAGGCGAACTGGACGTCATCGTGGGACGGGTGGGATCGACCCCCACGGAAGGGGACGGGCTGCGCCAACGGAAGCTCTACCGGGAGCCGATCCGGCTCGCCGTCCGCTCGGGCCACCCGCTCCTCGACACCGTGGACGTCACACTCGCGGACACCCTCGGATTCCCCTGGATCCTGCCCGTCGAGCAGACCGCCCTGCGCCAGGAACTCGGTGCCGTCTTCGTCGACCGGGGCCTCACACCGCCCGCGGACCGCGTCGAGTGCACGTCCATCCTCACCATGCGGGCGCTGCTGCTCCAGACGGACATGGTGGCGCTCCTGCCCGAACTGGTCCTGCGCGAGGACGAGCACCTCGCCGCGCTCCCGGTCGAACTTCCTTCGGTGGGGCGTACGGTGGGCACCACCGAAGCAGCCCGCCGGACACGCACCCCCGCTCTCCAAGCGCTGCTCCATCACCTCGACCAGGAAGCGGTCCTGCTGCGCGAGACACTCGACGGGACGCCGGTGGTTCGTTGAAGAGCGTTGACGCAGGCGGTTGGATCGTCGTCCCGGCCTTCCTTCCTGCGGACCTGTCGCCGGAGGAGACTGTTGAGCCGGTCGAGTACACCCTTCTTCCTGCCGGCGGGCGAAGTAGGCGTAGACGGTGTTCCAGTGCGGGTAGTCGTGCGGCAGATAGCGCCACGGGATCCCTGTCCGGTTCACGTGGAGGACCGCGTCCAGCAGGCTTCGCAAGTCATGATTCGGCGGCCTGCCGATGTCCGGCCCGCGGCCTCGGCGTGCGGTCAGAACTGGCTCGACCAGCTCCCATCGGGCATCGGAGAGGTCACTCGAACAGCGACGGTGCTCGGTTCCTCGTCCTGTCCCGGCAGGAGAGGCAGGGCGAGGACCGATCCGTCGGCGTGCACGGAGACGGGGCCGCCCCAGCCCTTGTCGAAGGTGCGGCGGGGGCGGACGTGGCGGCTCGCGTGGACGAGGGCGCGGTACTCCTCGACGTCGCGTTCCGGGGCGCTTGTCCCAACAGACGTCTGAGCGAAGGGGAAGCCCAGGTGGGAAGCCATTTCGACTGATCGGAGCGATGTTCTTCACAGACATCGTTCGGCGTGTCCCGGTGTACAGTCGAGATCGCCCTTGACCTGCACAAAGCAGGCAGGGAGCCGTCTCGGAGGAGTCCCGAATGCTGCGCACTCTGTTCAAGTCCAAGATCTAACTGTTTGGCGTTGCCGCAGGTCAGGGGCATCATGTGCCCCCCTCAGGTCAGCAAACGGTCAGCATGCGTCCCGGACGTGTCCCGGCTTGCTGACCTGCGACCTGCAGTGCGGCGCCTGAGCATGATTCTTGGGCCGGAACGGATGGTGCACGACACATGGCCCGACAGCTCGCCCGCGGTATGGGGTCCTTCTTCAAGGACTGCGGCTGCGCGAAGCCCACCCGCTGCCCTCACCCGTACTCGATCCGTTTCCGGGACGCGCTCGGCAAGCAGCGTGAGGAGTCCGGGTACGCCACGCAGGACGACGCGATCGAGCGTCTTACACAGGTGTACGCGGAGAAGAAGACGACGGCGCCGACTGTGGCGGCGGCCCGCCGTGAACTGGGTCAGCTGACGGTCGGGGAGTACGCGAAGCAGTGGCGTCCCCGGCAGCGCAAGATGACGGATTACTCCACGGGGGAGCACGTCGACAGCTCGATCAACGTGCACATCGTTCCGCGCCTGGGTTCGCGGAAGCTGAACTCGGTCACACCGATCGTGGTCGAACGGTTCCTGGACGAGATGGAGGGCGACGGGGTCGGCCGCGGGAACCAGGTGAACATATTCCGTGTCCTCAAGACCGTCCTGCGGGACGCGTACACCAAGGGGGCCATGGCGGACGATCCTGTGAAGGGGGTCCAGGAGCCCGAATATGTTCGGGGAACGGTTGCCATTCCCTCTCTTGCCTACGTGACGAAAGCACTTGCCGTTGCCGATGAGGACCTGGCGTTGGAGATCGTCATGATGGCGGGATGCGGCTTGCGCAACGGTGAGGCGCGGGCGGTGAACGTCAACAACGTCGTGGCGCAGGACGTGTACCGGGTGCGCGAGCAGATCCATTCCAACACGTTGAAGCCGGCGAAGCTGAAGCACCGCAAGACGGGGGAGTTCCGCGAGGTGCCGTTGCCTCGGTCGGTGCGGGAGGCGATCGAGCGGTACGAGGAGAAGCACGGCACCACGAAGGACGGCTACCTGCTGCGCGGTCCGGGCGGCTACTTCACCGAAGGCATGGAGCGGCGCCGGGTGAAGAAGCTCTTCAAAGGCCTCCCGCCGGAGGAGGGGGTCGGGATGTATGGGTTCCGGCACTACTTCGCCTCGAACGCCCTCGGCAACGGCATACCCATCACTGACGTGGCGGAGTGGATGGGCCACAAGTCCATCGAAGAGACGTACCGCACCTACCGGCACCTGATGCCGGGCAGCATCACCAAGGCCGCCCGGATCCTGGACGCCGGCCTCTGGGAAGCAGCCTGATTTCCGGCTTCAAGGGAACAGTAGATTCTTCGTCTGCTGGTGGTACACGCCTCGCAGGGCCTCTGACCAGCGGAAACGGCCACTATGCGGCCATGTTGTAGGCGGCTGGTCCGCGTATGGCCCGGATCTTGGTCGGTACGGAGTGCACCCTTGACTGTCGTCCCGTGGCGGCGGCGAGCTGGCGGGTCGCTCCGGGACCGGCTTGGCGCCGTTTTCGGCGGGGACAATGGCAAGGGCTGGGACGACTGCCTCCCGCGCAGCGGAACACCCCCGCGTCGGCGGGGAGGACCGCTGGTCGGGCTGGGGGGCCACGCCGCAGGTCGGAACACCCCCGCGTCGGCGGGGAGGACGGCCCTACGCGTACGCGCGCGAGGGGCCCCGGAGGAACACCCCCGCGTCGGCGGGGAGGACGGCCGGGGTCGGCCGCGGTGCGTTCTACCACTACGGAACACCCCCGCGTCGGCGGGGAGGACCCAAGACGCACGGGCGCGGCCCCGGGACTGATCGGAACACCCCCGCGTCGGCGGGGAAAACGACGATCCGGGTGTACGGGCGCACCCTGCGAGGCGGAACACCCCCGCGTCGGAGGGGAGGACTCGGACGCCACGACCGAGCACCCCGCCTGCTCTGGAACACTCCCGCGTCGGCGGGGAGGACGTCGGCACCCGGGGCGTGACCGGTACCCCCCGCGGAACACCCCCGCGTCGGCGGGGAGGACTGGGCACGTCACACCCGAGGAGACCGCCGACCCGGAACACCCCCGCGTCGGCGGGGAGGACGCCAAGGCGTCGGACATCGTCATCGACCTCGACGGAACACCCCCGCGTCGGCGGGGAGGACGGTCAGCGGCGGTGCGCCCGCGCCGGGGGTGCCGGAACACCCCCGCGTCGGCGGGGAGGACAGCAGGGCTGAACCCTCGGCGTCCGCGCGCTGCGGAACACCCCCGCGTCGGCGGGGAGGACGCGGAGTAGAACCGGTCATCCACCGCCACGAACGGAACACCCCCGCGTCGGCGGGGAGGACGAGGCCCACGTCGTGGTGAGCCACGGCGCGGACGGAACACCCCCGCGTCGGCGGGGAGGACGTGAACGGCTGCGGCATCACCGCGGCCTTCTTCGGAACACCCCCGCGTCGGCGGGGAGGACGGGCGTACGGGCCAGGCGGTGGCGAGGTGTTACGGAACACCCCCGCGTCGGCGGGGAGGACTACCGGTGGGTTTCGCGTGCGTCGAGCCGCACCGGAACACCCCCGCGTCGGCGGGGAGGACCACCACACCCACGTCACGAACACGAACCGCGGCGGAACACCCCCGCGTCGGCGGGGAGGACGCGGAGCTGTCACAAAACGGCCCCCGCCCGGACGGAACACCCCCGCGTCGGCGGGGAGGACCGGTGGTGGAGCTCGGCCCGGGTCTGGTGGTGCGGAACACCCCCGCGTCGGCGGGGAGGACGCGTCGGCGGGCTCCTTGGTGGGCTGCTCGGGCGGAACACCCCCGCGTCGGCGGGGAGGACACCCATGCCCGGAACGCGTCCTCGTCGATGACCGGAACACCCCCGCGTCGGCGGGGAGGACCGCTGGAGCTGGAGGCGGTCGATCGTCCAAGCCGGAACACCCCCGCGTCGGCGGGGAGGACGCACCGGGCGTTCGGTGGGCATCGGCATCGAGCGGAACACCCCCGCGTCGGCGGGGAGGACGAGACCGCGCAGGGCGGCGGCACCCCGCGCGCCGGAACACCCCCGCGTCGGCGGGGAGGACTTGGTCTCTCCGGCGACCATCGCGGCCATCGCCGGAACACCCCCGCGTCGGCGGGGAGGACAAAAAGCAGGACACGGCACCCACGGCCTGACGCGGAACACCCCCGCGTCGGCGGGGAGGACTCCTCGGTCCGCGTGTCGACGGTCCAGGACGGCGGAACACCCCCGCGCCGGCGGGGAGGACTTCACCTCCCGGTTGGCCAGCGCCACCAGCTGCGGAACACCCCCGCGTCGGCGGGGAGGACGTGTCGGCGTGGGCCGGCCACGCGGACCTGTCCGGAACACCCCCGCGTCGGCGGGGAGGACCACGGTCTCCGTGCGCGGCGTCATGCCGCTGCCGGAACACCCCCGCGTCGGCGGGGAGGACTCCGAGGCCGGCACCTACGTCACCGTCGGAGACGGAACACCCCCGCGTCGGCGGGGAGGACCGACGCGATCCTCCGCGGCCACCTCCCGGCCCCGGAACACCCCCGCGTCGGCGGGGAGGACAGGAGGTCAGCCGCCTCCCCCAGGGCCGCACACGGAACACCCCCGCGTCGGCGGGGAGGACGCCGGGATCGGGCCGCTCCCGGTGATGCGGATCGGAACACCCCCGCGTCGGCGGGGAGGACCCAACCCCCCGAAGCAGGAGGACCCCGTGGCTCGGAACACCCCCGCGTCGGCGGGGAGGACTCGTCGCCGTATGCGACACCGCCGCACGGGGCCGGAACACCCCCGCGTCGGCGGGGAGGACGGGTTCGACGTGGCCGCCCCGGACGGCGTTGCCGGAACACCCCCGCGTCGGCGGGGAGGACGCCGACGGCGAAGAACGCTGACCCACCACTGGCGGAACACCCCCGCGTCGGCGGGGAGGACCGGAACCATGTCTCCGGGCCGGAGTTCTCCAGCGGAACACCCCCGCGTCGGCGGGGAGGACTTGAGCTGGGCCCAGCGCAGTTCGCGGGCCACCGGAACACCCCCGCGTCGGCGGGGAGGACTTCAGCGTCCGCGGCACGGACGCCACCCGGAACGGAACACCCCCGCGTCGGCGGGGAGGACTCGCTCGCGAGCAGCCGGTAAGGGTTCGTCACCGGAACACCCCCGCGTCGGCGGGGAGGACGAAGCGGCGAAGGCGGAGACGGCGTACCTCGACGGAACACCCCCGCGTCGGCGGGGAGGACGTAGTCCCTACGATCAGGCACAGGATCGGTCCCGGAACACCCCCGCGTCGGCGGGGAGGACCTGCTCGAGAATGTTGCCGCCGTTCATGCCGCCGGAACACCCCCGCGTCGGCGGGGAGGACGACACCGGCGTCGACGAGTCCGTCGACTACGGCGGAACACCCCCGCGTCGGCGGGGAGGACTCCGCGACGGGCTGTGCGGCTGCCCGCTGCGCCGGAACACCCCCGCGTCGGCGGGGAGGACGAGAACGCCGTCGTCGTCACGCGGCCGTCCCGCGGAACACCCCCGCGTCGGCGGGGAGGACGCCCGCGTAATCCGGACCCGCTCTTCGGCCGCCGGAACACCCCCGCGTCGGCGGGGAGGACTTCCGCAGCGTCCCGGTCGCGAACCGCTCGAACGGAACACCCCCGCGTCGGCGGGGAGGACGGGTCAAGCTCCACGAAGCCACGGGAAAGGCCCGGAACACCCCCGCGTCGGCGGGGAGGACACCTGACCTGGACCGTCTCCGGACACTGGAGACGGAACACCCCCGCGTCGGCGGGGAGGACTGGGAGCCCCGCATGACAGCTGACCTGATCGCCGGAACACCCCCGCGTCGGCGGGGAGGACGTGTTCGCAACGGAGTTCACGGACGCCTACAGCGGAACACCCCCGCGTCGGCGGGGAGGACCTGGGGCATGCCGGGTTGATGTAGGCAGGCCCCGGAACACCCCCGCGTCGGCGGGGAGGACCCGAAGTTCGCGCGACAGATTCGCGGCGGCGGCGGAACACCCCCGCGTCGGCGGGGAGGACTCTGTACTGCCTCGGCCTTCACGCTCAGGAGTCGGAACACCCCCGCGTCGGCGGGGAGGACTCGATGGAGAATCCGTCGACCGCGGCGATCTGCGGAACACCCCCGCGTCGGCGGGGAGGACATCGACCCCACCCAGGACTACCCCATCCTGGACGGAACACCCCCGCGTCGGCGGGGAGGACACTTCCTGACCTGCGCCTTAAGAAGGGCTTTGCGTTTTCTTTGCCATTCTTGATGGGGTGAGGCGGTCAGTCAGACGCATGCCGCCACTCTATCCAGCTGCAGCTGGCAAGGTCGCCAAGGCGAGGACCGCGCCCCGTTACTGATCGAGGAACGGCCGTCGGTACGCGAGTAGCGATATTAATGTCAGTGCCGGGTGCTTGTATGCGATGGGTGGCGGTTTCGCTTCCGTTGCCAGATCAGGTTCGAGTGGTGGAGCGGAGAGGGCTGGCGTGCTGCACAGGCGGAACGTGGTGGATGAGTCGGTGTGGGGAAAGTCCCGGGGGCTGGATCCGGCGTTGCCTCCCTACCCGCTGGTGAGGCATCTTCTCGACGCGGCCGCGATGGCGCTCCACTTGTGGGACGTTTACCTGGCGGGCAACCAGAGGGCGCGTATAGCCGACGGGATGGGCTTGGCCGGGGAACCGGATCGCGCTCGGGCGCTCGTCGGTCTGTGTGCTGGCCTGCACGATATCGGGAAGGTGTCGGGGTTCCAATTCTGTTCACGGCCGGCTGCGCAGCTCCTCAGCGCCGGGCTGGCTGCGGGCAGCGAGCGGATGAGCGCCGAACGGGCCGGGCACGACGTGGCGGGCATGACTGCTGCGGCCGCGGTGCTGGCGGTCCTGGGCTTCGACGATGAAGACGAGATGAGCGCCGCTGAACGAGTTGCGGAGATCATCGGCGGTCATCACGGCCGCTTCCACCGTCAGGTGCACGGCGCCTATCCGGCGTTTCTCGGCGGCGCGGCGTGGGCTGGCCAGCGGGTCGCGCATGCCACAGCAGTGCACGAGGCGCTGGGGTCCCCGGCCGCGCCCGTGTCGTTTGAGGCTCCCGTTGCCGTGTTGGTGACGGGGGTGGTGATACTCGCGGACTGGCTGGTCAGTCAGGAGGGATACCTGCGGAGACGCCAGCGCACGCTCGAGCCTTCATTGGCCGCTCATTTCCGGCGCTCGCAGGCTGACGCGGCCGGATTGCTGAGGGATGCCGGGCTGACTCCGGTGGAACTGGAGCGCAAGGACTTCGCCGAGGCGTACGGCATCGCGGGGGAGCCGAATCCCTTGCAGCGGTCGGTTATGGGCGACCTGCTGGCTGCGGCAGGTTCCGGGAGCCGAGGCGGCATCATGTTGGTGACTGCCGCGCCTGGTGACGGGAAGTCGGAGACCGCGCTGGAGGCGGAGCGGATCCTGTCGAAGATTTTCGGCACGCACGGGTATGCGTTCTTGCTGCCGACGATGGCCACCAGTGACCAGATGCACGACCGGGTCGCCAGGACCTTGGGAAACCAGTCCGGGGAGGAAGCCGGGCTGACCTTGGTTCACAGCATGGCGTGGCTGAGCAGCTCCTACGCCGACGAAGACTTGGACGGCGAGGCGGTGGTGACCTGCGACGGCGACGAGGCTCCGGCCGGGCGCCGTCGCCGGGAGGCCGACATGCGGCCGGGACGGTGGTTGCGTGGACCGAAGAGGCCGCTGCTGGCGCAGTTCGCGGTCGGGACAATTGACCAGGCGCTGATGGCTGTGCTGCCTGTTCGGCACAACGCTCTGCGGATGATGGCTCTCTCGAACAAGACTTTCATCGTGGACGAGGCGCATGCCTACGACCCGTACATGCAGGTGCTGCTGGGCCGGCTGCTGAACTGGCTGGGCTTCTACGGCGTGCCGGTCGTGCTGCTGTCGGCGACTTTGCCGTGCTCGGTCGGCGACCGCTTGGTCAAGGAGTACCTGCGGGGCGCGGGCCACAAATCGTCGGCACTGAAACGGCAGACCTTCCCGGCGCCCTACCCGGGCTGGCTGTATGTGGACGGCGAGACCGGCACATGCACGCCGATGTCCCGGGATCGCCAGCTGGAGCAGGCCCGTACGCGGAACATGCGGCTCAGGGTGGACGTCGAGCGAGTCGTCCACAGCGGGAAGGACGGGGCGGGGGACCGGATCGCGGTGATCAAGCGGCTGCTGGAGCCGGTCGCGACGGGTGACGGCGGTACCGCTTTGGTGGTGTGCAACACCGTGGGCGGCGCGCAGGAGACCTACTTGCAGCTCCGTGCAGAGAGCGACCCGCGCTCCCACGAGGAAGCGGGCGATGTCCAGCTGCTGCATGCCCGATTCCCCGGAGACGTGCGGGAGGAGCGCACGGCCGGGGTCACCGCGGGGCTGGGCCGGAGCGGTCCGAGGCCGGTCCGGCGGATCGTGGTGGCCACGCAGGTCGTCGAACAGTCTCTGGACCTGGACGCGGACATTGTCATCAGCGATCTTGCCCCCCTGTCGTTGCTGCTGCAGCGGGCGGGCCGCTGCTGGCGGCATGAGAAGCACTGGCAGAGGCACGGGTACCCCGATGGTCGCGGCCGCCCGGGGTGGGCGGATGAACCTCGTCTCGTTGTCCTCGATCCCCTGGTGGGCGGTGGGCGGGTACCGGTCCAGTGGGGTGAGGTGTACTCCGAGCACCTGCTTGGCAAGACCTCCCGGATGCTGGCCGAGGTCGAGGGTGACGGCATCGCCATTCCGGACGACGTGCAAGGGCTGGTCGAGGCGGTCCACGGTGACAGCGAGGAATTCGACTGGAACGTCTCCGGCGGCCGCGAGGCGAAGGCTTGGGCGGAGCACAAGGGCAAGGAGACCGCGGAGCGGAGCATCGCTGCTCTGTGCGCCGTGCCGCGTGCCCGGCAGGTTGCCGAGCTGCATGACCTGCATGCCTTGGAGGGGGAAGAGGGCGAGTGGGAGGTGTCGACTCGTCTGGGCGCTGACTCGGTGCGCCTGTTGTGCGCCTACGAGCAGGAGGGCGGCCAGCTGACGCTCGACGCCGAGGGTAGGCAGCCGCTGCCCGAAATGCCCGAGGACGGCAGGATGCCGGCCCCGCGTGTCCGAGAGGTGATGCGCCGTACGATCCCCGTGCGCGCCGACTGGTTCCGTGACGCCGAGCCGGACACCCTCAGTCCGCCCTCCTCGTGGGCCGAGCACCCCATGCTGGGAGACCTCCGAGTCCTCCGTCAGCCGGTCCGCCAGGGCAAGGCCCAGGCCGTGAAGGTCGGCGACAGAATTCTGAGTCTCCATCAGGACCTGGGCCTCGTGAGCGAGTAGGCGGTAGAGCGGCCCTGAGGTGGAGCACCCCCACATCGGCGGGGAAGGCGTAGGGCTGTTCTCAGCCCCGCGCTCTCCAACTGGTACACCCCCACGTCGGCGGGAAGCGGTCGCGCCTGCGCACGGCGACTGCTTCCCACGAGGCTATCGGGAGAAGCCGTGGTACGCCTTCCCTGCCCCAGCCAGCAGAAGCAGGCACGATCCGGTGGTGGCCGGGTCGGGTCTCATGCTGATGACGATCACGATGATGGCGATCACCAGCACCCAGGGTGCCGGTGAAGCCCAGGACGCGGATGCGGTTGGGACTCGGTTCACGAGGTCTCCTCGAAGTCAACTCTGGTGTGATGGAGGGCAGTTCTAACGGACGCCGCCCCCGGGGTGCAAGTTGATCAAACCCCCCTCCTCTAACTCCACCCCTCTCTCCAACCTTCTGAGAATCCGTCACGCACATCACCGGAAGGTGCTCTACTGATCGGCAGCACGGAACGGAGCCCCTGTGTCAGTGGTGGCTGCTTGAATGCGAAGCGCTACTCAGGCGGCGGTTCGCTGGGACCTTGCCGTGCTGCTTCGCGCTGACCATGTTTGTGGAGGGGGCTGTTGATGTCTGGGGGGTTCGACCTGCGGGACGAGCCGTGGATTCCGGTGCGGCTGCTGACTGGGGAGTCGGCGCGGCTGGGACTGCGGCAGGTGTTCAAGCAGGCTCATGAGATCGAAGACCTGGAGTTGCCGGTGCCGCCGGCAGCGGCTGGGCTGATGCGGATCCTGGCAGCGATCACAGCCAGGATTGCCGCCGATGAAGACGACCGCCTCGATGACCTTGACGTCGCCGAGAACGCCAAGGACTGGCTCGATCTGCGTCGGCGAGTCCTGCGGACGGGCCGATTCGATCCGGATGCCGTGGACAGCTACTTCGACAAGGGCGTGCCGTCAGGAAGGTTCGACCTGTTTGACCCGCACAGGCCGTTCCTGCAGGATCCTCGGCTTCGAACCGAATGCGTGGACGCCAAGGGCGCGCCGAACCCGTCGGGTGTGAACAAGCTGGTGATGGGCCGGCCGACCGGCATCAACGGAGCGGTCTTGTTCGGCCACTTCACCGACACAGCTCCTGTCCCCGTGCCAGCCGCGGAGGCCGTCTGGCATCTGATCGCCCAGCTCTACTTCGGGCCGTCAGGCCAGTGCACTCCCCGGCGCATCACCGAGGAACGGACCGGCAGTGGGGACGCGGCACCTCTGCGGAAGTCGGTCTCGTACTTCCCGTCGGGTAGTGACCTGTTCACCTCGTTGATCCTGGCCGTGCCGAGGCTGCCGGACGAGGAACTCGACGAGGACGAGGACCTGTGCCCGTGGGAGGGCGAACTTCTTCACCCGCTAGAGCCTCGCATTCCGATCACGTGGCCGGGTCGGATGCTGACCGGCCGGTTCCGCCACGCCGTGCTGCTCGTTCCGACCTCTGACGGCCGACAGGTGACGGACGCGTACATCACCTGGTCCACGCACGCACCGGCCCCTGTGGTGCGCGACCCGTACCAGATCCTCGACCGGCGCAAGGACGGGAATTTTCAGCCCCGCGAGGCCGATGGTGCCCGCGCGCTGTGGCGTGACCTGGACGCCCTGCTGCTGAAAGACGACCGGCAGGACGCCCAGCGGCCGCCTGCCTTCGGCGCACTGCCCAAAACGCTGCTGCCCACTCTGCGGGTGCGGGCCTACGGTTTCGATCAGGACGGCCAGCAGAAGGACAGCGTCTGGTTCGCGTCGACGACTCCCCGGGTCCTGACCTGGCTTGAGGAGAACGACGAGGAGATGGCGCACCACATCAAACGCGCTCACGCTTCCGCAGAAGAGGCGGGTGACCGGCTGGACTTCGCGGCCAGGGTCGCCTGGAAGATCGCCACGGACTCCAGTATTGATCCCTCGCCGAAGGCGAAGGTCAAGCTCGACGCCCGCAAGCCCGGCCCGTGGGCCTCCGCCGCGCTGACACAGTTCTGGCCGAAGGCCGAGACCGAGTTCTGGCAGCTGACCAAGCCTGAGCGGCGGGTGGTCCGGCCCCGGGAGCCGTTCGTTCACGCCGCCCTGTCGGCGCTGGACGCAGCGATCGGCCCCTCCAGCCGGGCGGACATCAGAGTGGCGCGCGCCCGGCACCGCGCCCGCTCGATGCTCCTCGCGCTCCTGGGCCCCAAAACCGGCTGAGCCGGCCCCGGCCATCCTGCACACGCTGACCATCTGTCAGCGCTCTCACCCATTCCCCCTACCAGGGATGCCTCATGACCGATTCCACGGCGGCCGCTGCGCCGCCGAAACACGACAGATTCATCTCCTACGTCCACGACCTCTGCCAGGACAACCGCACCCGTGCCGAGCTGCGCCGGGGCCTGGGCCTGCCCGTCGAGCGGTGCAACTACATGCACCGCTACCTCGTGCCCTGGCTCCACCAGCACGACGACGTCAGTTACCCGGACACCCGCCGCGCCTACTACTCGGTGGCCTCGCTGATAGCGGCACGCCCGCGCTCCGCCCGGCACACCGAGCCGGCGGACACCTCGGCCACCTCCTGGTACCTGCGTCCGAATCTGGGGGCCGCGCTCGGCGAGGCTGTCCGGAGGGACGTCATGAAGGCGGGCACGGCCGAGAGCGCTCTGCACCTGATGTCCCGGCAGAGCAGCGATGCCGTTCACCGCACGCTTCCCTCCCTGACCCGGCAGCTCCTGAGCAATGGCACCGGGGTCGACTGGGCTGTCCTGCTGAAGGACCTGTCCTGGTGGACCCAGGACCGCGACGTCATTGCTACTCGCTGGCTCGACCAGTACTTCCGCCGCTCCACGCCCGCTGGCGCCCCCGACACCACCACTACTCTTCCCGAGGAGAACGAGCGATGACCCTCTACCTGGACCTGAACGCGCTCCAGTCGGTGCCGGCCGCGAACCTGAACCGCGACGATCTTGGATCTCCGAAGCAGGTGCGTTACGGCGACGCGCTGCGGATCCGGGTCTCCAGCCAGTCCTGGAAGCGGCCCATCCGTCTCGGTGTGGAGAAGGACCTCGGAGAGAAGGCGGCCCGAACCCGCCTCGTCCCCGTGAAGGTGCAGCAGACGCTCGAGCGGGCGGGCTGGCCCACCGACCTGGCCGCATTCGCCGGCTCTCAGGTGGCGGTGAGCGCCGGAAAGAAGGGCATCGGCCTGGAGGCCGCCGGTCACACCTCGGTGCTGTTGTTCCTGCCGGAGGCGGCCGTCGAGGAGCTCGCCACCGTGTGTGCCGGGCACCGCGAGGCCCTGGAGGCCGCCATGAAGAAGGCGGCGAGTGCCAAGAAGGGAGCCAAGGCCCCGCAGACGCTGCCCCCGAGCACGATCGAGGAGATCCTCAAGCGGCGCACCGCCTCCATCAGCCTGCTGGGACGCATGCTCGCCGAGCTGCCGGACGCCAACGTCGATGGTGCCGCTCAGGTCGCGCACGCCTTCACCACGCACGCCGCGGAGCCACAGCGGGACTACTTCACCGCGGTCGACGACTGGCTGGGCGAGTCCGAGACTGGTAGCGGGCACCTGGACACCGCCGAATTCGCCGCCGGCGTCTTCTACCGGTACGGGACCGTCAACGTCACCGACCTGCTGAAAAACCTTGAGGGGGACGTCAAAGCCGCCCGCACCGTGCTGGCCTCGTTCGCCGAGCACTTCCTGATGTCACTGCCCCAGGCCAAGAAGAACTCGACGGCTCCGCATACCCTGCCGGACCTCGCGTACCTGGCGGTGCGTGAGCACCGGCCGCTGTCGCTGGCCGCCGCGTTCGAAACCCCTGTGACCGCCGACCGGCAGGGAGGCTTCTCCAAGCCGTCCCGCCAGGCACTCGACACCTATACCGTCAACATCAACCGGCTCACCGGTGACCGCAACCGCCCCTTCCACGGGCACACAGTCATCGACCCGCAGGAGAACCCCAAGGGACTCGGCACCGCCCACGAGTCCTACTACACGCTCGTGGACGCAGCCGTCGAGGCCGCGATCAGCGCCGCCGACAGCACGGTCGCGGGAGCCCAGCAGTGAGTGGACTGCTGCTGCGCCTGGCCGGTCCCTTGCAGTCCTGGGGTGAACGCTCGGCGTTCCCCCCCGTGCGGGAGACCGCCCCCTTCCCGACCCGTTCCGCGCTAATTGGAATGTTCGCCGCTGCCCAGGGCACCGCCCGGGGCGACACAGCCGGCCTCAAGAAGTACGAGCAGGTGCGGCTGACAGTGCGGGTCGACCGACCGGGCACGCTGCTGGAGGATTACCACACCGTCGGTGGCGGCTTCCCCAAGGAACGCACCGCCGCCACCAGCGGCGGCAGCAACAAGGACGCGGCCGTCATCACCCGCCGCCAGTACCTGACCGACGCGGTCTTCGTCGTCGCCGTCACCGCCCCCGACGACCTGACCGCCCAGCTCGCGGCCGCACTACGGCGCCCCTACTGGGCGCCGTACCTGGGCCGACGCTCCTGCCCACCCGACGAGCCGTTCCTCCTGCGCCGACACGTCGACGACCCCGAGAATGAGCTGCTGACCGGAGTACCTCTCACCTCTCCCGAACCCCGTGACGACGCAGAACAATCGGTCCCGGTGCAATTCCTCCGAGAGCATGCACTTCCCGAAGGAGGTCCCGGCGCGACCGCCGACATCATCGAGGTCAACGACATGCCGATCAGCTTCGCCCCACACGGACGGGCCCATGCCAGCCGCCGTCTCTACCGCACCACCGAGCCGGTGCACCGCTCTCTGGCAGGACCGCAGAAGAGCCTGCTCACGCGTCTGATCGACTACGCCCACGCCGAGGAACACGCATGAACGACGAGCCGGTGATCGCCCGGATCCGCCTCAACCCGCACAGCCGCGACGTACAGCGGGATCTTCGCGACGCCACCGAAATGCACCGCACGGTCATGCGTATGGTGCCCGACGGCCTCGGCGAATCGCCCCGCAGCCAGGCGGGCCTGCTCTACCGCCTCGACGAGACCGACACCACCAGCACCCTCCTCGTCCAAGCGAATCGCATCAACCCTGACCGTCTCCCCGCCGGATACGGACAGGCAGACATCAAGAGCCTCACCCCCATGTTCACAGCCCTGCGCAAAGGGCTGGCCGTCCGCTACCGCATCGTCCTCAACCCCGCCAAGCGCGAGCGCCTCCCGCTCGAGGCAAAAGGAAAGCGAGGCCGGATCGTGCCACTGTCCGGGCCGGACGCCGACCAGTGGTGGCTACGCCGGGCGGCCGACTCGGGCCTGCACGTCCACGTCCTGACACCCACCAACATGCCGCCGATCCGCCCCCACAGGCAGGATGCCGACGGCATGCGGCACAGCCTGATCCGCTACGACGGCACCGCAACCGTCACCGACCCCGACACCCTCCACGAGGCCGTCCTGGCCGGCATCGGACGCGGCAAACCGTACGGAGCCGGACTGCTCAGCCTGGCCCCCGCACCGATCGCATGAGCGCCCCGAGAAGGGGAGGCGACGCCCGGCGGCGCCTCGCCTCACCTACCCTCGCCATGCTGCCCCGCGTCGCCGACTCCCTGTCATTCCTCTACCTCGACATGGTCCGCGTGGTACAGGACGACACCGGAGTCTGCGCCCAAATCCAGGTAGACGCCCAGCGCACCGACCTCGTCTACATCCCCACCGCGGCACTCTCCTGCCTCCTCCTCGGCCCGGGCGTCTCTATCACCACACCTGCCCTGAACACCCTGGCCCGCCACGGCACCAGCGTCGTCTCCGTCGGATCCGGCGGAGTACGCGCCTACGCCGGCATCCTCCCCGACTCCCTCACCACCCACTGGCTGGAACAGCAGGTCGCCTGCTGGTCCGACTCCGAACGACGCCTCGACGTCGCCGTCCGCATGTACCTCATGCGCTTCCAGGACGCCGACCTCCCCGAAGCCGTCACCCTCGACCAACTCCGCGGCCTCGAGGGCCAGCGGATGAAAGCCTTCTACAAGATCCTCGCCCAGCAGCACGGCATCGGCCGCTTCCGCCGCAACTACCAACCCGACCAATGGGAATCCCAGGATCCCGTCAACCTCGCCCTGTCCGCGGCCAGCGCCTGTCTCTACGGCATCGTCCACGCCGCACTGCTCGCGCTCGGACTGTCTCCCGCCCTCGGATTCGTCCACACCGGTAAGCAGCACTCCTTCGTTTACGACATCGCCGACCTCTACAAGGCCGAGACCACCCTCCCCCTGGCCTTCGCCCTCCACAACTCCGACAACCCCGAACAGGAAGCACGCCGCCGCTTCCGAGAAGACCTACGACTCCTCAAGCTCCTCCCACGCATCGTCCGGGACGTCCAGAACCTCCTGACACCACGCTCCACGGATGCCACCGACGAAGACGAGCCACAGGAGAAGCGCGACGTCCAACTGGTCCACCTCTGGGACCCCAAGGCCGGCACCCTTCCCGCGGGCGTCAACTACGCGGCCCGAGGTGAATGATGCCGTCCATGCTCGTGATAGCCACCACGGCCGTTCCTGATCACCTCCGCGGAGCACTCAGCCGTTGGACCAGTGAGGTCGTCCCCGGCATCTTCGTCGGGAGCGTCTCCGCCCGCGTCCGCGACCAACTCTGGCAAGCCGTCACCGACACCGTGGGCGACGGTGCTGCCGTCCTCGTCCACCCCGCCCCCACCGAACAGGGCTACGCCATCCGAACCGCCGGCACCCGTCGCCGCGTACCCGCCGACTTCGACGGGCTTACCCTGATCCGTATGACCGCCGCACCAAAGGTAAAGGAAATGCAAAGCCCTTCTTGAGGTGCAGGTCAGGAAGTGTCCTCCCCGCCGACGCGGGGGTGATCCGATTTGCACGTCGGGTGGGGGCTGGTTGGTTCCGTCCTCCCCGCCGACGCGGGGGTGATCCGTCCACCCACGACAAGGCGTCCTTCAGGCTGCGGTCCTCCCCGCCGACGCGGGGGTGATCCGCACTCGATGCCCCAGACCTCCTCCCGGTCCGCGTCCTCCCCGCCGACGCGGGGGTGATCCGTCCCTGCTGCGGCGCATCAGCCGTAGCGTCACGTCCTCCCCGCCGACGCGGGGGTGATCCGCTCGGGGTGCCGGAGGGCAAACTCGTCGCAGAGTCCTCCCCGCCGACGCGGGGGTGATCCGGCATGCGTCACGCTGAAGTGACCCAGGCCGACGTCCTCCCCGCCGACGCGGGGGTGATCCGCTCGGGGTCGGTGCTGGTGTTCGCGACGTACGGTCCTCCCCGCCGACGCGGGGGTGATCCGGTCCGCGACCAGGCCCTCCAGGACGCCCGCACGTCCTCCCCGCCGACGCGGGGGTGATCCGGTGGCGCCCGTGGCAAGCAACCCCCGCAACGGGTCCTCCCCGCCGACGCGGGGGTGATCCGTTCGAGCGGTTCGCGACCGGGACGCTGCGGAAGTCCTCCCCGCCGACGCGGGGGTGATCCGCTCCAGCAGGGTCTCGCCGACGCTGTCACCGCGTCCTCCCCGCCGACGCGGGGGTGATCCGTAGCTGATGATGACGGCGATACCGCCGCCACCGTCCTCCCCGCCGACGCGGGGGTGATCCGGAACCCGCCATGACGACCACGACCAGCTACGGGTCCTCCCCGCCGACGCGGGGGTGATCCGACCGAACGTGAGGGAGAGAGATGACGACCACGGTCCTCCCCGCCGACGCGGGGGTGATCCGGCCCTCCTGTTCACGTGCGCCGGTCGCGGCGAGTCCTCCCCGCCGACGCGGGGGTGATCCGCACCCCTGGCCCCCGGCATGACGATCGCCGCCGTCCTCCCCGCCGACGCGGGGGTGATCCGGAGGCCTGCGGCGCGCCCCCACTCGGCGGCACGTCCTCCCCGCCGACGCGGGGGTGATCCGTTCTGCGCCTCCTTGATCTTCGCGCCTTGTTCGTCCTCCCCGCCGACGCGGGGGTGATCCGGCGTCCGCGCGCAGTTCGATGGCGAGGAGGCAGTCCTCCCCGCCGACGCGGGGGTGATCCGCTCTGCCACGAGGAACACCAACTGCCATGACCGTCCTCCCCGCCGACGCGGGGGTGATCCGCCGTCCTGGTCTGGCTGGAGGCGAACGGGTACGTCCTCCCCGCCGACGCGGGGGTGATCCGTGGCCGGGATCATGACGAACGCCATGGTCCGAGTCCTCCCCGCCGATGCGGGGGTGATCCGTCGTCGGGGACCTCGACGGGGCGGACGGCCCAGTCCTCCCCGCCGACGCGGGGGTGATCCGCGCTCCTGGGCATGGGCGAACACATCCCGGAGGTCCTCCCCGCCGACGCGGGGGTGATCCGTCAGCGGGAAACGCCGCTCACCACGCCAACGAGTCCTCCCCGCCGGCGCGGGGGTGTTCCGGCCACGCTCACCCAACTCGGTCTGCCCGTCACGTCCTCCCCGCCGACGCGGGGGTGATCCGCTCCTGATGGTCAGGACCGGCGCCCGTCAGGTGTCCTCCCCGCCGACGCGGGGGTGATCCGAGACTGGAGGTAGCCCCTCGTGCTCCAGGACCGTCCTCCCCGCCGACGCGGGGGTGGTCCGGGCCCCCTTAGCCTCCGTGTTTCGGTTCGGGTCGGCTGAGCTGGGGTGAACCCCGTGCCGGAGTCCGTGGGGCTGCTGTCGGACGGTGGGCATGACGCAGGCCCGGCGCGATGGCCGGGTGCTCCTGGGTCCTCGGGTCGTGGGTGGTCAGTGGCGGTCTCGCCTGTCACGTGGCTGGTCGGGGTAGTGCGACGAGGCGGCTGAATGCGGCGGTCAGTTCGTGGCGCCAGGGCCAGGTGGTGGGGATCCGTAGTCGTAGGCGACGGGTGCTGCGCGTGATCCGGGCTGCGGCGTGCAGGAGTCGGTAGCGGAGCTTCTTGGGCTCGGCGGTGGCCAACTCGCCGTCCAGCAGCAGGAGGCGAGTCCAGGCCAGCAGGTCGAGGGCGGTCAGGGACAACTCCAGCCAGACCTGGTTGATCGCGAAGTGGCGGGAGGGGAAGCGGCCGAAGCCGGTGGTCTTGCCGCAGCGGATGCGGTCCTCGACCCGGGCGTGGGCACGGTGGCGGACCTCCAGGTGTTGGACCGAGCCGCTGCCTGCGACGGGCGTGTCGGTGAGGAAGACCTGGTGGCGCATGCCTTCGTCCTGGTCGAACAGGGACAGCTGGGCGCCGGGGTGGGGACGCTCGCGGCGGACGATGATGCGGGTGCCGTCCGGGTATCCGGTGAGGTCGACCAGGCCGGTCAGCTCGGCGACCTCGGCGCCGGCGCGCAGGGCGCCGTCTTGTTCCAGTGCAGGGTGTGAGACCTGGCCAGGCAGCACGCGGATGGCTTGGCGGACCTGGTCGGTGACGGCGTGTCCGACGGAGAAGAAGGCGTGGATCCCGCGTTCCCGCAGGGCTCGGATATGAGCGAGGAAGGCTCTGGCGCTGCCCGCGCTGTCGGCGCGGACGAGGACTGGGGTGCCGTGGCGGTGAGCGTCGGGGATCTGCGCGAAAGTCTGGTCGAGGAGGGCGACGCAGAGAGCCGGGGCGCGACGGCGGCCTCAACCGGGGCGCCACGGACAAGTGATCATGAGTATGTGTCGCCTCAGTCACGCATGAGATCGGCGGAACCGGAGGTCGTACGGGGGAGCGGGCGCGATATCGTGACCCACCCCGGGGCGGGCCTGGTGCCAGTGGCTTGCGCCACCGGTACCGGGGGTCCGAGCCATACTCCGGGGACCCGGACCTGTCCCGCACACCCATACGGCGCGGTCTGCCCCGACCCTACCCAGCCCGCCAGGCACGGGTGGTCACGGCTTGATGAGCACGTTGTCCGGGCGGCACACCCCGCAGGCCTGGACACCGTCGGCCAGCTCGGCACGGGCACGCTCCGCGCTGATCGGCTGCATCATCTTGCCCCCGGTGAAGCAGTCGCCCCGGTGGATCTCAGCGACGGGCGCCCCGATACCGGCAGCAGAGATGCCCCAGTCAGGCGTGGGCGTGCGGCGCGGCCCGGCGGGCCGGGCGGCGGCCGCCGGGGGCTGGGGTGCGCGCTGGGGCTGTGCCGGCCGTTCGACAGCCGCTATCTGCTCACGGACCCGCTTCAGGGAGAGAACCAGCCAGGTTTCCAATGTCCGGAGACGGTCCAGGTCAGGTGGCTGATCGCCCATGACCGATCAGCCCCTTTCACGCAGCAGGGTCACGCCGCGTCCGTACGCCGGTCCCCGCCGGTGAGCCGCCGGAGCTCCACTCGGGCCGCGGGCGTCCAGCCGGCCGGAGTGGACCAGAACGGATGCCACTCGATCCGGACCGACAGGTGGAGCAGCCGGCGGCGCAGCTCGGTGGCACGGCGCGGACGCGGCACGGCGAGCGCGCGGTAGACGTCGTGCCACTCCTGCTGGGCGCGAATCAGGTCGTCGGGGTAGGGGAAGCGGTCCATCCCCTCATAAGAACATGCGTTCGATTTCTTGTGCCAGTCTGGGCGCCCACCGGGTGTCCGGTCTCATCAACCCAGCCGCAGTCTCATCGAAGGCAACCATTGGCGTTCTGTCATACGCCGCAGACGTCACAGGTCAGGGCTTGGCCGCCGACTGATTTCGTCGGCGGCGCACACGATGTTGGAGCCGCGGTGCACGATGCTCGGCATGGATGCCGAAACTCAGCTCACGCGCACCGCGCTCGCGGAACGCGGGTTCAAAGGATTCGTTCGCTTCGCGACTCTGCCGGAGAACGATGTACCGCTGACAGACGGCGTGTACGTGGTGGTGCGCGTCGAAAGCGGGATGCCCGGATTCCGTGCCGTTAGCCCCGCCGGGCACTTCAAGGGCCGAGACCCGTCCGTGGACGTGGCGACGTTGCAGGATGTCTGGGTGGACGGCGCCGAGGTGGTCTACGTCGGCAAGGCTTCGGCAGGCGGCAACGGACGGCGGGGCTTGCGCAAGCGGTTGGACGAGTTCCGCCAGTTCGGCGCGGGCCAGGCCGTCGGACACTGGGGCGGCCGCTACGTGTGGCAGCTCGTGGACGCGGACGCCCTCCTGGTGGCCTGGCGGGAGACCCCGGGCCTGGATCCCGGCGCCTTCGAGGCAGCCCTCATCGCGGAATTCATGGCCGTCCATGGCGCCCGTCCGTTCGGGAACCGCAACAGAGGCCGCCGTATCGGCCCGGTCACACAGGAATGGGGCGGGAGCCCGAGCGGCTGGGTTCGCTGAGACGACGACTCGGTTGCTTGAGACCGGACACCGGGCCCCGCCGGTGCCCAGGCGACATGTCCCGTCTCACTGGACCTTGACCGATCTCACTGAAAGTCTGAGCGCTCATCGCTGACGAGCTGGCTGCACATCGGGGCGATGATTCGAGACCAGGCACCGGTACGTGCCCGATGCCGGGTGATCACCTGCGGCCGACATCGAAGAGGGAATCGAGTGGCTCTCCCTCATATCCCAGACGAGAGACGCCTCGGCTGACCGGTCCTCGGGAGAGCTCCGCGAGCTGGGCTCGGAGTTCGGCCGTCAAGGTGGCGGGTTGTCCTGGCCGGGTGCGGACGTCATGATCGCGGGATGGCTGAGGAGACGGTGGTCGAGAAGACCTGGCGGGGGATACTGGAGAGGCATCCCGGGGCGCGACGGGGGGAGCCCGCGGTCATAGAGGCCGCCTACGCCGAACCGCGGTTGCGGGCCTTGTTTCCCTTTCCGAGTCACGGAGCGCTCTCCTTCCACCGGAACACGCAGGACCCGTGGAGCAACGACCTGCCGTTCATCGTGGGTGACGTGGAATCGTGCATCGTGTACGCGCCGCTGGGCGTGCCGCAGCGTGTCCTGGGAGAGTCACTCACACCGCAGGAGGCGGCTGCGTTGGTAGTGGCCCACCTGCCCGCTGACTGTTGCCCCGCCTTCGACGGACCGTGGCCCCCGCCGGAGAACTCCATCGACTGAACCAGCCGCAGAGCTGCCGTGCCGGTACGAGCGGTCAAACTCCGCTGAGACTGATCAACCCTCGCCGAGACGGGACATCACCAGTTCCGCTTGACCTCAACGGGCCCCGCTCAACCTTCCCTACGTTGTCTGCGGGACCGGGCGAGCCCTTCGTATGGTTCTCCCACCCAGGGGCGTCGGGTGTGGCTTTCAACCTTCTGCCGTTTGTGGCTTGCAACGATTGGCCACCCGACGCCCCACGACGACTCGGCTGCCAATTAGGAATTGCGAATGATCGCTCCGTAGGGAATCGACAGCGAGGTCGTCCGTCGGGAGGAACCCAGCACACCCCACCGCACGGAGGCACCATGGCCGCGATCTGGGCCGGCATCGACGCAGGCAAGACCCACCACCACTGCGTCGCGATCGACGAGAGCGGCCGTCGGCTGCTGTCGCGACGCGTCGCCAACGATGAGCCCGAACTCCTCGAACTCCTCACCGATGTCCTGGCCCTGGGCGATGAGGTGACGTGGGGCATCGACCTGGCCGACGGGGGAGCCGCCCTGGCCATCGGCATCCTCCTCAACCACGACCAGCCGGTCCACTACATCTCCGGCCGGGCCATCCACCGCGTCTCCGAGAGCTACCGCGGAGAAGGGAAGACCGACGCCAAGGACGCCGCCGTCATCGCCGACCAGGTCCGCGTCCGCCGCGACCTGCACCCCATACGCGCCGGCGACGAAACCGTCATCGACCTCAAGATCCTCACCGGCCGCCGCATGGACCTGGTCGCCGACCGCACCCGCACGGTGAACCGGCTCAGGGCCCAGCTGACCGGTATTTTCCCGGGCCTGGAACGAGCCCTGGACCTCACCAACAAGGGCCCGCTGACCCTGCTGACCGGCTATCAGGCCCCTGCGGCCATCCGTCGGCTCGGGGCCAAGCGCCTGGAGACCTGGCTGCGAAACCGCAAAGTTCTCCGCGCCGATCAGCTCGCCGAGACCGCGGTCGAAGCGGCCGAACGCCAGCACACCAGCCTGCCCGGGGAGAAGCTGACCGCCCGGATGGTGCACACGCTGGCGAAGGAGGTAACGATCCTCAACGAGCAGGTTGCCGAGCTCGACAAGCTCATCGAGGCCCGGTTTCGCGACCACTGCCACTTCGACGTGATCACCAGCATGCCCGGCCTCGGTATCATCCTCGGAGCCGAGTTCTTGGCCGCCACCGGCGGAGACATGGCCGTCTTCGGGACTCCGGACCGCCTCGCCGCCTCCACCGCAACGGCCGCGACGCCGACCCGATCCTCGTCCTCACCGCGTCCGCGCTGGAGCGCTTCGGCCTGCCCGCCGCCCTGTCGGAGGAGGAGCGGCACGCGGGCCGACTCCCGTCCGGCCACAAGGTGGTCAAGCAGATCGAGCGCGCCGGGCTCCAGATGACCCAGCGGGGCCTTGGCCCGTGGGCCCGCCTCTACCGCGACCCCGAGGGCTCTAGGCGGCGCTGCGTCCAGCTGTGCGTGCTGCCCTGGCACGCTCTGGACGTCCGCGAGTGGGGCCGCAAGGACAACCCGGAGCTGCTGCTGACGATGCACCCGGCCGACCTGGTCCAGTACCCCGGGCTGTACGCGGCCCGGGTGATGACGCCGCGCGGCTCCACCGCGACGACCGGCCTGGAGCTGATGACCGCGCTGCGCCCGCCGACCCGCGCGGAGAGGAACCCGGCGACCGGCGAGTTCGAGCAGGCGTACAACGAGGACGCGCTCACCCAGCTCTACCCGGTGGTGCCGTGCGAGGTCCCCGACGAGCACCCGATCCTCAAGGGCCAGTTCGCCCGGCACCACCTGCGCACCCCGGCAGAAATGCTGATGGAGGAACCGTACGACTGGTGCCGGCCGCTGACCGATGAGGAGTGCGCCAACCCCTACCTGGTCGTCGTCGACCTCAACATGTCGTTCGCCGCGGCCGCGAACAGCCTCACGGTCGGGCTGAACGGGCCGACCCACCTGACCGGCAACCCGGCCTTCGACCCGGCGCTGCCCGGCTCGTGGCTGGTCGACCTCTCCCACGTCGACCTCTCCCGCGTGCGGATCAACGGCCGCACCGTCGACGGCACCCGGCTCCCGAGCCCGTTCACACCGAAGGGCGACACCCCCACCGGCCCGGCCTGGTACGCCACGCCCACCGTCGCCTACGCGGTTGAGCTCGGCTTCGACGTCGCACCGATCGAGGCGTACGTCCGCACGCAGAACGGCCGCTACCTGGACTCCTGGTACAAGCGGCTGCGCGACGCGTACATCGCCACGATGGCCGACACGGGCGTCACCACCGACCTCCAGGGCCAGGAGTTCCTCGAGGCGATGGCACGGCGCAAGCAGGCCGACCCAACGATGGCATTGCTGGAGACCGCGATCAAGGCAACGGCGAAGGGCGCGATCGGCAAGCTGCGCCAGCGCTCCCGGGGCCAAGTGCCGTACTACGAGCCCTACCCTGCACTGGAGCGGGTGAACTGGCGCCCCGACATCCGAGCCGCCGTGCTCGCGAACCAGAGGGTCGGCCTGCACCGCAAGCTGATGAAGACGGCGGCCGCCGCCGACCTGTACCCGGTCGCGATCGGCACCGACGCCATCGTCTACCCCTCGCCCGGCCCGTCCCCGCTGGACGTCCTGCCGTACACGCCCGAGGGCAAGCCGGCGCCGGGCACGTTCCGGCTCGGGTCTCGCCCGGGATGGTCAAGCACCAGGGCACCCAGACCGTCCTGTGGGCAGAGCAGCAGTTCGAGGAGCGCGACGGCGTCTTCAACATCGCCAACCTCATCAAGACCGACCAGAGCGCCGGAGAAGGGGAGTAACCGATGGTCGACTCACTCGGGGACAGCCTGGACCGCGCGCTTCAGGGGGCATTCACCCGCCGCATCCCCCAGAGCGCCCAGGCACAGATGAAGTACCTGGTCAAACAGCTCAAGGGCACCAAGGCCGCCGCCCAGGCCCTCGGAATCTCCCAGCGCACGGTAGAGCGGTACGTCTCGGGCAAGCTCAAGCGACCCCGCCAGGAGCTGCGCGGCCGCCTGGAGCGCGAGGTCAAGAAGCGGTGGCAGCCGCAGGTCCGTGCGAAGGCGAGGAAGAAGGCGGCGTCCACGGGCGGGCTGGTCGTCTCCACCCGCGCCCGGTTCGGATTCGAAGCCGCTGGGGGCACGACCGACGATGCCCGTATCCGGGACATCACCCAGGCGCTGCCGCCCCAGTGGGCCGACCGCCTGTTCACTGCCCGGGAGCAGGGGGCCAACGAGCAGCAGCTCCAGCAGATCGCGGCCGACGGCCTCGCGCAGATGTATTTTCGCGCGAACAACTCCCGCGCCCAGGGGCTGGGCGTGGAGTTCACCGACGTGGAGCGGCTCGACATCGAACTGTAGCTCCACGCTAAACGCCTCGTCCCCGGCATTACAGCTGCCGGGGACGAGGCGTTTAGACATCCTACGAGGGCAGATTCACAGCCACCCATGGATGTCAGGTTCTGTTGTCTCGGAAGGTCAGCTGTTCTTTTCCACTTCCACCCTTACCTTGGCGATGACCTCCTCCGGGGTCTCCTCCAGATGATTCACCGCCGTGGCCAGCAGCACCGTCCCGATCCGGGCGTTAGCGTGCGCGATGTGCGCAACCACGTCAACGAGTTCGTTCCAGCCGGCCTTTGCCCCCTCCAGGTCACCCGCCTCGATACCCGCTCGGAACGTGGACTCAGCTGCATCCAGCAGGTCACGGTATGCAGGCTCAACCGCTCTTCCGCTATGCCCGCCACCAGCCTTGGCCAGGTTGTAGAAGGCGACCAGCGCCTGGCCAGCTCGTCGGTCGTAGTCGCGCGACTTTTCATCGTAAGTTCCCATGTGGCAGAGGCTATCCAGCGCCACTGACACCCAGCGGTCAAGCGCCCGTTTGCACGCTCGGTCTCGATGAACTCCTGCGTCACGTCGTGCGCGTTGCACGACGGCGTGCCCACCAGGACAGCCGAGGCGCGGTGGCCGCGTTGACGGCCCGGCCGAACGCCTCCAGGGCGGACTCCAGGCGCGCGGTGTCTTCCACTGCGGCCAGAGCGGTGAGCAGCTGCTCGGTGGCAGTGACGACAGCTGGGTCGGAGCAGCGCATGAGGGGGGCGGCCGCGGTGCCGGCCCGGGTGAGCGGCTCCCGCACGGCGGCCACGATCTGCTTGCTCGCCACCCTCTCGCGGCTCAGCAGCTCAGCCGCGCGCCCGAAGCCCACCAGTCCGCTCTGCACGTCCGTTCCGCCGGCGATCCGGGCGCGGGCGGCACCACCGGCGAAGGCGAGCAGGGTCAGCAGGAATGTGCGGCCGTGCTCGGCGGGCCCCTCCCACAGCAGGCGGTTGGCGACGGCCGCGCCCTGCAGTTCCATCACCGCGACGGTCATCGCATCCGCCTGTACGCGCAGGGCCCCGATCTCGGCCTGCTGCTCCTGCCTGTTGCGGGAGCGGTTGGTCAGCCACGCCACCAGGACGGCGATGACCGCCCCGGAGACGAGAGTGCCGACCAACTCGATCAACTTGTCCATCGCCACAGGTTGGGCGTACACCGGCCCGCCGTCCGGCCCGTTGCCCACCTGACGCACAACCCGAACGCTTCCGTTGCCGATGAGGACCCGACCTTGAGGAAGGGGCCGCTGACCTGGTGCATAAGCTCTCGGGCATGAGCGAGGAGAGCCTGCACGAGATTCTGGGTGACATCGAGGGGTCAGTCCGCGATTTCACCGGTGCCGAAGCCGGGCTCGCGGAAGCCGAACAGCGGCGCGACCACACGCGGCAGAGTGTGCTGGAGCAGGTGGAGCGACTGCGTGACGAGGTGGATGCAGTCCACGCTCCGGAGCTGATCGGGGTGCTCAGGCACCTGTACTGGCAGCAGCCCGGGATCCACGGCCGGCCCCTGGCAGAGGCCGCCGGCCTCCACCTCCACGAGATGCTCGCGGCGATCGGACCGGCGCCGTCGGGGATCTTGTGCGCCGACTGCGGCACGGAGCTGCTGCGCACCAGCCGCTCGTGGAAGCCTCCGGCCCGGTACGGGCCGCCGCTGTGCCCGGACTGCCTGTCCCTGGAGCGCGACGCGCGCTCGCGGACGTGGCGGGTGGAGAGCCTGCGGTCGCGGATCGTCGCGGAGGTCCGGGTGCAGACGCGGGCTATGGACTGGCGCGCTGCTGCCGAGCTGGTGCTGGCCTTCCCTCCGCTCTCGCAGGGAGTCAGCCGCGGCAGCACCGCAGACCAGCAGGAGGGCGTCTGGCGTGGCTGGGAGAACGCCCGGGTGATCCGCAACCGCCTGATCGCGTCGGCCGCCGCAGGCGACGACACCGTGGGCGTCGCCGTCGACGAAGCGCAGCTCCTGGTGGACACCGCTGTGCGGGTCGCCGACTGGGACACGGCCCGCACCCGCGACATCGTCGACCCGATCACCCACGAACCGGCGCTCGCCCTGCTCACCCGTCTCAGGCGCGAGGTCTGCGCCACCGCTGAGGCCGCCCGGGAGCGCGCGGACGCCGCGTACCCGGAGGGCTACGAGCTGAGCGAGGACGAGGAGTCCGAGGCGTGGCGCGGCGCCGGCGGGTGAGGGGCTGACGCTCCAGGCCGGGTGGGGCGGGCAACGTCAGGACGGTTCGCCGGATGTTCGGCGGGAGCGCCGGCGGATGACGTCGGGCAGCTGGCGGGAGGCGGCGGCCGGGATGAAGAACAGCCCGATCATGCCGAGCGCGGTCACGGCGGCGCTCAGCAGGCCCACCGAGAAGGACGGGTCGTCGACCGAGGCCACCCCGCAGAACACCGAGAAGGCGGCGACGAACACCAGCGACGCGACGATCCACCGCTCACGCAGCGGCGAGCGGGTGCGGGCCACCACGGCTCCCCACCACGTCCAGCCCGCCATTACGCAGAACAGGATGGCCGCCGGCGGCAGCAGCACCGGCGGTGCCCACCGTCCGGCGTGGCCGCTGGGCAGCTGCTGCCCGGTCTGATAGCCGACCTGCACGAGCCAGATCAGGTACACCGGCACCTCGATGGCGATCACCACCCACATCAAGACCCGCAGCCCTCGTAACGCGCCTCGCTGCTCGTCCATCCCTACGCCTCCCCCTCTTCGGTCATCAGGTCAGGGGGAACGTACTGGCCGGGCGTCCTCGCCCACCAGGGCGTCATCACCCGCAGGGGTGATCAGTCGTCACCGATGTGGTCGAAGCCGCGCAGCACGGGGTCCAGCTCCTGCGCTGCGCCGCACAGGGAGCACAGGCGGGTGCCCGGGCTGCTCCGCGACGTCCAGCGCCGCTCCAGGGGCAGCAGCGGCGCGTTCTGCGGGGCCTCGGTGCAGTCGGCGGCGTGCAGCACGATGCCGCCGGGCCCGCGGCCGCCGGGCTTCCGCAGCACCCAGCACGAGGGCCGGCGGAGCCCCAGCGCGTCACGCATCGACGGCGGCAGCCGCTCGGTGGGCACTGCGTCGTAGGAGAGGCCGTCGATGGATCGTACGTGCTCGGGGGCGCGTACACCCCCGGTACTCTGCGGCCTGGACGTCGCCGTCCACCTGGTGAAGGGGCATTGTTTGAGGTGTGCGGTATTTCCGGTCAGGCGTAAGCGGAGATGTGGTCCGACCTTCTCCGCCTGCCGACCGGCGCGGCCTGACCCCGCTCTTCTGGTCCCATGTACGCCCGTACGGGCAAGCCCGGCTGAATCTCACCCCAGGTACGGTGCCTGGCACCCGTACCACGGCCGCATTCTTGACGGAACCAGGGACAGCGGCGGCGCGTGTCTGATGGAGTGACGTGGTAAGCGCACCGGTGTCGTGCGTTGCGCCAGTTCCGGGCTGGTCTCTCAGGAGGAAGGGCGAGGATGCTGTCGGAGGCAATGGCTGCGCTGGCTGCGGCGGGAGGCACTGCGGTGGTGCAGGCCGCAGGCACGGACGCATGGACAGGGGCACGCCAGCAGGTGGCCGGCTGGTTCGGCCGGGGGAATCCGCAGCGCGAGCACGCCGAGCTGGACCGCCTCGATCAGACCGCGGGCGAGCTGGAGGCGGCTCGGCCGACCGAGGTGCAGAGGGTGCGTATCCGTCAGGAGGCCGCGTGGCAGGGACGGATCGAGGCTCTGCTGGAAAGTCTGGAGGACATCGAGCAGGCCAGGATCGCGGATGAACTGCGCACCCTGCTAGCCCAACAGACCTCCCACAGCAGTGTGTCGGCTGGCCAGAGTGGACTGGCCGTGGGCGGGGACGTGGACGTTCGGGCCGATCGCGGGTCCGCCGCCGCCGTGACCATGGGGAATGTGACACTGGGAAACCCTTCCCAGCCGGGTCCGCAGCAGGACTGAGCGCACCCGGTATCGCCTCGGCCACGCCGACTCACAACGTCGGCGGCATCTTCGCCGACCGCGGCAGCATCGCCGTCGGTTACGCCGAGCAAGTCCACCACCACGCCCCGCCCCGCACGCCGGCCGCCTGGCCGCACCAAGTCGGCGTGCTCCCACCTCGCGCCTTGTCCTTCCAGCGCAGGGCCGAAGTCGACCAGTTACAGGCGGCTGTCGACAGCGGGGGCAACCCGGTGCTCACCCAGGTACTGACCGGGATCGGCGGGGTGGGCAAGACCCAGCTGGCTGCCGACTACGCTCGTACCGCCTGGTTCAGGGGCGGGGTCGACGTGCTGGTGTGGATTAGTGCGAGCAGCCGCTCAGCGATCATGGCCGGCTACGCGCGGGCTGGTGTGGAGGTCCTTGCCGCCGACCCCCGCGACCCCGAGCAGGCCGCGCGGGCGTTTCTGGCCTGGCTGGAACCCAAGGCCGGCCAGAAGTCGTGCCGGTGGTTGATCGTCTTCGACGACGTCACGGACCCAGCCGACATGCGCGGCTGGTGGCCGCCCACCAGTCCGCTTGGCCGTGTCCTGGTCACCACGCGCCGCCGCGAGGCCGCCCTCACCGGAGCGGGCCGACGCCTGGTTACCGTGGGCCTGTTCACCCCCCAAGAATCCGCGGCCTACCTCCGCGCCGTGCTTGCCGCGCACAGCTGTCGCGAGCCAACCGAGCAAATCAACAGCCTCGCCGCCGACCTGGGACACTTGCCACTCGCCCTAGCCCAGGCCGCGTCCTACATCATCGACACGGACCTGAACTGCGCCTCCTACCGGCAACTGCTGGCCGACCGGGTCAGGAAGCTGGCCGACCTGCTCCCGGAACCCGGCGTACTCCCTGACGGCCAGGCCGCCACCTTGGCCGCCACCTGGTCCCTGTCCGTCGAACGCGCCAACCAGCTCCGCCCGGTGGGCCTGGCCCGCCCCATGCTCCACCTGGCCGCCTTCCTCGACCCCAACGGCATCCCCACCACGGTCCTCACCAGCCAGCCCGCCCTCGTATACGCCGCCGAGCACCGCACCGCCACCGACACGGGCGGCACGCACCAGCCGCCCTCGGTCTTGGGCGAGGACGCCGTGCTCGCGCTAAACGTCTTGCGCCGGCTCAGTCTCATCGACTACACGCCTGCCGCCCCTCACCAGGCTGTGCGGATCCACCAGCTCATCCAGCGCGCCACCAGCGACGCCCTCACCCCTGACCAGCACCACCGGGTTGCACGCACCGCCGCCGACGCCCTCGCCACCGACTGGCCCGCCGTCGAAAGAGATACCAACCTTGCCCAGGCCTTACGCGCCAACGCCGCTGCGCTTACCCGCGCCGCCGAAGACTCCCTCCACCGGTCCAACGCCCACCCAGTGCTCTTCCGCACCGGCGAAAGCCTCGGCAAGGCTGGCCGGTTCACCGCCGCCACGGCCCACTACCACCGCCTGGCCAAGACCACCAGCTACCACCTGGGCCCCGACCACCCCGACACCCTGGCCGCCCGCAGCAACCTCGCCGGCTGGCAGGGTGCATCCGGAGACGCGGCCCGCGCCGCAGCCGCGTACGAGGAACTGCTGCCCAACCTGGCACGAGTTCAGGGCCCCGACCACCCCGACACCCTGGCCGCCCGCGGAAACCTCGCCTACTGGCTGGGTGAAGCGGGGGATGCGGCCGGCGCCGTGGCCGAGTACACGCAGCTGCTGGACGACTTGGTCCGAGTGCTGGGCTCCGACCACCTTCACACCCTGACCGCCCGCGCCAACCTCGCCCACTGGCGGGGTAAGGCCGGCGACGCAGCCGGCGCCGCGGCCGCGTACCAGAAACTGCTGGCCGACCGGGAACAGCTCCTGGGCTCCGACCACCTTCACACCCTGACCGCCCGCGCCAACCTAGCCCACTGGCGGGGTAAGGCCGGCGACGCAGCCGGCGCCGCGGCCGCGTACCAGAAACTGCTGGCCGACCGGGAACAGCTCCTGGGCTCCGACCACC